>JAVBRU010000041.1:0-15065 GCA_031547595.1 Eubacteriales bacterium | reverse complement strand
TGGGCAGCCAGTTCCACGGTGGCGCTGGAGACGGTGAAGGTCTTTACGCGGTCAAGCAGGTGCCTGCCTTGCAGATAAGTGCATACAGTATCAAGAGACATGACGGGTTCTCCTTGGTATCGTTATTGTCACTTCGCTCACTCAAAAAATGTTATTACTCAAGTGGGGGTCAAGGGAGCACTGCTCCCTTGCGGGGCCTGGGGCAGAGCCCCAGCGTAACCTGCCTCGTCGTCCCTACACCCGTGCCTTATGCATAGCGGCGGCTGCTGCCTTGCCCGCACCCATGGCCAGGATCACGGTGGCCGCGCCGGTCACGGCATCGCCGCCCGCGTAAACGTTGGGGCGCGAGGTCAGGCCATCCTCGCCGTTTGTGATGATGCAGCCATAGCGGTCGGTTTCAAGGCCATCGGTGGTCTGGCGAAGCAAAGGATTGGGCGAGGTGCCAATGGCCATGATGACGCATTCCACGGGTATATCGTGCTGGGAGCCTGCTTCCTCGATGGGCCGTCTGCGGCCGGAAGCGTCCGGCTCGCCAAGGGTCATGCGCACGCAGCGGATGGCGGTCACATCGCCGTTTTCACCCAGGATTTCGGTGGGATTGGTGAGCATGCGGAAGCGGATGCCCTCCTCCTGCGCGTGTTCGACCTCTTCTTTGCGGGCGGGCATTTCGTCCAAGGAACGGCGGTAGATGATAGACACTTCCTCCGCGCCCAGACGCAGCGCACAGCGTGCGGCGTCCATGGCCACGTTGCCGCCGCCCACCACCGCCACGCGCTTGGCGCGCTGGATGGGGGTATCGCTGTCCTCGCGGTACGCCTTCATGAGGTTGACTCGCGTCAAAAACTCGTTGGCCGAGTACACGCCGCGCAGGTTCTCCCCGGGGATCTCCATAAAGCGCGGCAGCCCCGCACCGGTGCCGATAAAGATGCTCTGGTACCCCTCGGCAAACAGCTCATCCACCGTCAGCACCCGGCCAATCACCGCGTTGGTGATGATCTCTACGCCCAGGGCTTTGAGGGTTTCGATCTCCTGATTGACGATCTCCTTGGGCAGGCGGAACTGTGGGATACCGTACTGCAACACACCGCCCGCCACATGCAGCGCCTCAAACACCGTCACCTGATAGCCAAGACGTGCCAAGTCGCCCGCGCAGGTCAGCCCTGCGGGGCCGGAGCCGATCACGGCCATTTTGACGCCGTTGGTGGGCACAGGCTGGGGCTTCGGCTGGTTTTGCAGATGCGTATCCGCCACATAGCGCTCCACACGGCCAATACCCACAGGCTCGTGCCTGATGCCGCGCACGCACAGCGCCTCGCACTGGCTCTCCTGCGGGCACACGCGCCCGCACACAGCAGGCAAAGAGCTGTCCTTGGCGATGATCTGATACGCCTTTTCATCCTCGCCCGCGCCGACGGCTTGCAAAAACGCAGGGATATCAATGCGGACGGGGCAGCCGTTGACACAGGGCTTGTGCTTGCAGTTGAGGCAGCGCGTTGCTTCCTCACGCGCCATTTGGGTGGTGTAGCCAAGGGCGACTTCATCAAAGGAGGTGGCGCGTTCCTGTGCCTCGCGCAGCGGCATGGGCTGTTTTTTTGCGCTCATGTTAGGCATGGACGTTCCCTCCCTTCAGCAGATTGCACTCGGCCTCATAGGCGTGTCGCTCGGCATCCATAAAGGCGCGGTTGCGCATCATCATCTCGTCAAAATCCACCAGATGCCCGTCAAAATCCGGCCCATCCACACAGGCGAACTTCATCTTGCCATCCACGCGCAGGCGGCAACCGCCGCACATGCCGGTGCCGTCGATCATGATGGGATTCATGCTGACGATGGTCTTGATGCCATATTCCTTGGTGAGCTTCGCCACAAACTTCATCATAATCAGCGGCCCGATGGCGATCACTTCATCATACTCATTGCCAGCCTCAATCAGTGCTTTCAGCGCATCGGTAACAAGGCCCTTCGCCCCGGCGCTGCCGTCATCGGTCATCAGCGACAGAGAGCGGGACACCGCCGCAAATTCTTTTTCGAATATCACCAGATCCTTGCTGCGAAAGCCGATCACGCTGTCCACCTGTGCGCCCAGCGCGTGCAGCTTCTTGGCCACGGGATAGGCAATGGCGCAGCCCACGCCCCCGCCAATAACAGCCACTTTTTGGAGGCCCTCCAGCTCCGAGGGCTTGCCCAGTGGCCCGACCACATCGGCCAGCACATCGCCCGGCTGCATTTTGCTGAAGCTGAGGGTGGTAGCGCCCACCACCTGCACCACCAGCGTGATGCTGCCCGCCTGCGCGTCATAATCAGAAATGGTGAGCGGAATGCGCTCGCCCTTGTCGTCGGTACGGATAATCACAAACTGGCCGGGCTGTGCCTTTTTTGCTATCAAGGGCGCGGCAATCACTGCGCGAAAAACACTGTCGTTCAAAAATTCTTTCTCCAAGATCGGATACATAGGCTTCCCCTCCTTACAGTGCAATCATTATACAGGATTAAAAGAAAATTGCCTACCATAATTATGCCTAAAAACTCAAAAAAAACAGCCGCATGCGCAAAGCACACGGCTGTCAAAGTTCAATTAGTACCCACTCATGAGGGCATTGAGGGCCTCTTCGTCGTAGACGATGTTCGCTTCAGCTTCCCACTGTTCAAACGCAGCCTGGTAGGCAGCGTTCGCCTGGTTGTTGATCAGGTACTGTTCGATCTCGGCACGGATGGCTTCGTCGATTTCCACAAAACCAGCGGGCAGATCGCTGAGGTAGTACATCACATGCACGCCAAAGCTGGAAATGATAGGATCGCTGACGTCGCCGATTTTCTGCATTTTGTCGCTGAACGCGCCGGCAGTGAAGGCGGCATCATACAAAACGCTCTCGGCATGCACGGGATAGCCCGCGGCCACCATCGCCTCGTCCTGCATACCAGGATCGGTGTTGTAGGCGGGGATCAGGGATTGGAAGGTCTCGCCAGCTTCCAGCTTGGCATAGATTTCGTCCAGCTGCGCCTGGCAAGCGGCCAGGATAGCGGCCTTGGCGGCATCCACATCGGCCTGGGTCACGGCGTCTTCGGCAGGGGTTTCTGCGCTGGACGCTTCTTCAAGCAGCGCTACTTTGTCCTGATAATCGGTCAGCAGCGCATCGTCCACATCCAGCAGGATGTGCAACACATTGCGGTAGCCTTCCGGGGTATACCAGGATTCGTAGCCATAGTACTGGGTGTAGTACTCGTACATCATGATGTTGCCTTCATACATGTCCTTGTACTGCTGTGCATATTGGTTGAAGGTTGCAGTGATATCGTCCTCGGTGGGCGCAGCAGTGTTTGCGAGGAGCTGCTCGTCAAGGCGCGTATAAGAAGCTTCCTGCTTCAGACTTTTGATGAGGTCGTCCAGGCTATAGCCAACAGAATCGCAGTACTCTTCAGCTTCCGCCTTGAGCGCAACCAAGTCTTCCTCAGTGCTTTCGGCCGTTTTGTAGGTGGCGATGTAGCTTTCGACCAGCTCGGCACGCTGCTCCTGCGCATCCAGCTCAAACGCCGCGTTTTCTTCATCGGTAAACTGATCCAAGCCCAGCTTGGCAATCTGCGCGTCAATCAGCATCTGCTGGATGATGTAATCAAGGCCAGCTTGATAATCGGTGGCAGATTCGGTGTATTGGTAGTAATACAGCGCATATGCGATATATTCCACTTCGCTCTGGAGAATTTCTTTGCCGTCAACGGTGGCCAGCACGGGATCAGTGATTTCGACTTCCTCGGTAGGCGTGGCAGATTCGGTAGGTTCGGTGGTAGCATCCTCCGCAAACACGGGCATGGCCACCGCCAGCATTACCAAGGCAATGCAAAGTGCCAGAAAACGCAGGGTTTTGTTCATACAATGATGTTCCTTTCTCGATTCCCATTGCCCAGCAACGGTTGATTCACTCATAGTATTATCGCACACATTTTTGATTGCCGCAACCCATTTGGCGATGAATTGAATAAAGTTACAGCTTGTTCATGAATTGGACAAGTTTTGACCGCTTGCAAGGCAGCGTGGGTGCATGCTATAATGTAGAAGCAGGTTTGCGCTTGCTTTCAAAAAAGGTTTTGAGCAGTGCCGCGCATTCCTCGTGCAGTATGCCGCCATAGCAGCGCACATGGTGATAGAAATGCCTGTCCTGCGGAATGTCATACACGCTGCCGCAGCAGCCCTGCCGTGCATCCGGCGCACCATACACGCATGCCCCCAGCTGCGCCATCACCATCGCCCCGGCACACATGGGGCAAGGCTCCAGCGTCACATACAATGTGCAGCCCGAAAGCCGCCGCGTGCCAAGGATTTGGCAAGCCTGTTGCATAGCCAGCATTTCGGCATGGGCGAAGGGCTCCCCGCTTTCGCGGTGATTGTGTGCGCTGGCGATAATCTGCCCCTCATGCACCACCACGGCGCCCACCGGCACTTCGTTTTCGTCCTTGGCAGCGATTTCCAACGCTGCACGCATAAAGGCTTCGTGCATAGACATACGCATCAACTCCCTATGTGCATCATATCACAGGTTTTGTGATCCATCAAGAAGGAGGTTCCACCCATGAATGAAACTTTATCCCTCATCAAAAGCCGCCGCAGCCACCGCGCGTACGAGGCCACACCCCTGACCGGGGAGCAGCTGCAAGCGCTGCTGGACGCAGCCATTCAATCCCCCACCGCCGCCAACCGCCAACCCTGGCACTTCACTGCCGTGCAAAACCAAGCACTGCTGGCAGACATCAACGAAGCCGCCCGCGAGAATGTGAACAGCCGCGCCGAAACCATGCGCAGCCCGCGCTTTTTGGACCCAAACTACACCATCTTCTATCATGCGCCTACGGTGATATTCATCAGCGCCAGCGCCGAGAGCGGTTTTGCGCCTGTGGACTGCGGCATCGCGGTCCAGAATATCGCGCTTGCAGCCGAAAGCCTGGGGCTGGGCTCTGTGATCCTGGGGCTGCCGAGGGAAGCGTTTGCAGGCAGGCGCGCACAGGAGATCAAGCGCGCCCTCAAATTCCCGGAGAATTATGATTTTGTGATTGCTATTGCGGTGGGTATCCCGACGGATACCAAGGAGCCGCCCACGATTGCGGGCAATAAAATCACGGTGATTGATTGACCTGCCGCAGGGCTTTCATTGCAACCACCTTCTACGACAAAAACGAGCGTTGTCACAAACTCCGCTCGTTTTTAATATTCCTATTTCATATGCCGCCCACCCAATATTCGACATTTTCCATCATTCTCCACAAGATTTTCCCCCGCATAACCTGCACACACAAAACAGCTGCCCCATAGACTGATAATGGATCACCGCTCAAGGCATCCGCAAGGATATCCTTGGTTTTAACACAAACTCAGCTTACCCTTCAAAGGGGGATAAAATAGATGTTATCCTATCAATTTGGCACTTATAGCACCTGCTCTCGCTGCTGTCAATGCCGGCCCATCTGCTGCCCTATCACACCAATCCCCGACCCTATCGATCCGCCCTGCTGCACCCGGCGCTGCAACACCATCGGCCCGGATTATGGCCCTGATCCTTATGTGTTTGATATTCACACCGCCACGCTCACAAATCCTTATTTCCGCCACGCGATTTGGACAGGGACGCACCTGCAAATCACCCTGATGTGCATTGCGCCGGGCGGCGAAATCGGGCTGGAAATGCACGATAATCTGGATCAGTTCCTGCGCTTGGAGCAAGGTGAGGGCTTGATGATGATGGGCGCGACCGAAACCAGCCTCACGTACCGGCGCCGGGTCACGGAAGATTCCGCCATTGTGATTCCTGCCGGGACCTGGCACAACCTCGTCAACACTGGCACAACACCTATCAAGCTCTATTCGATTTACGCCCCACCCCAGCACCCTGCGGGGACGATTCACTGCACCAAAGCAGACTCTGATGATGCAGAATAAAATAACAACTCAATAGCTCCTGAATCATCCAAAGGTGGTCCCGGAGGGCTGTGGAAAATGAGTTGCTGCAGCCCTCTTCGACGCTCCTTTTCGCAAAATGTTGCAATGTAACTTTCTGATGCCAAAGGATTGAATCCGACAGAAAAATATGGTATGATGTAGTCGATTGAGATGAGCCGTACTTCACGCCGAAGCACCGTACACATATCGAACTGCATATTGAGGAGGAATATTTGTGAGCAAGAAGAACTGGGCATGGCTGTTGATGGTTGCCGTGCTGCTTGTGCTGCCCTTGAGCTTCGCACAGGCGCGTTATGCCACACCCGAAGCACTGGTATTGGAACAATTTGACGTATTGGAAGATACGCCCCTCTCCTACCCTCTGCTTTTCGAGATGGTCTCCGCCGCGCTGGAGCTATCCGGCGATGCGCAGGAAGCGCTGGTCAAAGCCGGGGTGTTTGAGGGGCTGAACATACCGCAAATAGACGAACAAACCCCGTGCCACCCGCCAACATGCTGGCGATGCTGGCCAATGCATTCCAAATTGCAGACGCACGGCAGGCTACCATCAAGCTCCGCGCCGCCAACGCGCCCGCCGCGCAGTGGGGGCCGATAGCGATCTATAACTGGCTCACCCTCAAGGGCAAACCTATCCCTGCCAAGCTGCCCGAAGTGTTTGTTGCAGAAACCGCCGAGGGCTTCACCTGCGGGGAAGCCTTGGCATTAGATCCCCATCGCCGCCGTACTGCCTACGCAGCCCACCGCCACGCTGTCTGAGGCCCCGGTGGGCGCGGTAGAACAGGGCACGCAGGTACTGTTCGCTGTGACGGCTGGCAACTGCAACGGCTTTGTGAACTATCAATGGTACAAAGACGGACAGCTGCTGATGGGCGAAACCGGCAATACGCTCAACCTTTCCGCCGTAAAACTTGATGATACAGGAGCTTATGCCTGCCGCGTCACCAACAGCAGCGATGGGCAGTTGCTGCGCGCCACCAGTCCGGCGGTTGATTTGAAAGTGATCCCAGATACTCCGCAGCTTGCGGGGCCCTCGACGGTTACAGTGAACGAGATATGCGAGGTAACCATTGTCAACAAAGACTCCTCCGCGCAGTACAGCTTCAGCCTGTCTGGTGATCTTCCCTTCACTTTCAGCAATTCTGAATGTAAATTCTATCCCAAGTACCCTGGCGTGATAGAGGTAAAATGCGTGGCAACCAAGGGCGATCAGGTAAGCGCCGCTGCCGTGCATACCGTTACCGTGTATGCCGCCATGGAGCAGCCGGTCATCAGCGTCAGCGGTACCAATCCGGGTTATGCCAACCAGCTGACTGTTGGCAAGAGGTATAGTCTCTCCGTATATATTCAGGCAAATGAGACATATGCATGGACGGCGAACGGCACCGACATCGGTCCGCACGGCATCATTTCCTATGATCCCGGCGCACCCGGCACAGTCAGCATCGTGTGCACCGCCACCAATCCTCAGGGAAACAGCAAGGCCTCCGCTGCTGTCATTTGCAACATTTATGCCCCCGCGCAGCAGCCGGTCATTACCCTCGCCGGCACCAGTTTGGACTATGCTCACCAGCTGACAACAGGCAAGCAATACTCCCTCTCCGTGGTGCCGATTGCTCAGGAAACCTATGCCTGGACGGCAAATGGCACTCCGATCGGCACGGGCAACAGCATTTCCTATACGCCTGGCGCACCCGGCGCGGTCAGCATCGTATGCACCGCCACCAATCCTGCGGGCGACACCACGGCCTCCGCTGCTGTCGATTGCACCGTCTATGCCCCCGCGCAGCAGCCTGTCATCACCCTCACCGGCACCAATCCGGGCTATGATCACCTGCTGACAGCAGGCAAGCAATATACCCTTTCTGTGGTTTCGCAGGCTGATGAAACCTATATTTGGACGGAAAACGACATCGACATCGGCATGGGCAGCAGCATTTTCTATACGCCCGGCGCACCCGACGCGGCCAGCATCGTATGCACCGCGATCACTCCTGCGGGCGATACCAGGGATTCCGCCGCTGTCGGCTGCACCGTGTATGCCGCGCCTGACGCGTCCTTCTCCATCTCTTATAATGCAGGCTACAAAGGGTATGTCACTACCGGAAAGGATTACACTGCTACCGCAAAAGCAGGGCAAGCGGCGTATGCCTGGTCTTCCCACCTGGGGCCAAGCATTCTCGACGGTAGCTATGTCCCCTTCACGGCGGGTGCTGTGGGCAGTGAATATCTTCGCCTAGTAGTCACCAATGAGGCCGGGGACACCCATACGGTTACCGAAAACTATACCGTTTGTGGTATAGATGCTGGTATTTCTAACTTCAATTTTTTTGCCGATTCACCGGATCGTCGTTTCCATCCCGATACCGACATTGCATTTTCTTATGCTGTTTCGGGCGCGGATGCTTATGAAGTGCTGTGCACGATTTCTGGAGATTTGGTGACGGGTGCGGGTACTTACACAGATCATATGTTGTCCATGACGCTCAGAACAAACAGTAACGAAACTGGCTCCGTGCAAATCAAAGTAGAGCATTATAATCAAGCAGGAGATTCATTAGGGTGGCTTACGGTCGTCGCCAACTGGCCCCTGTAAAAACAGGCGGAGTGCAAAGCAAAGGGGGGCCCGTGGTGGGCACCCCTTTTTGAACATGCATTTATCGGATCAGGAGAGCACCGGCCATGCCAGCCTTTTGTACGGGCACTGCAAAGCGCGGTTTGCTGTCAAAAAGATAGTCCAGCGAATAATCGGGAAAGAAAATGTCCCGGATGACTGTAAGCTCAAAGATGGTGATGGGCACTGTTTCACATATGCGGCTGGACACCGCACGGCGGCTGAGGCCGAGGGCTTCGGCTATGTCGCTTTGGGTGATGCCGTAGCGTACCATTTCTGCGCGCAGATTGACCAGCATGCCATCCTCACTCTTTCTTCATAGTTTTAACCGCACGCGGTTATTCGTTATAATTATATACCCTTTCACGGTTATTGTCAATGAATAAACAAAAAAATTACCGTATGCGGTTAAAATGATATTGCAAACCAGCGTGAGTTGATTTATCATAACATAAAGGGGGGTGCATCTATGGAAAGTTTTGCGAAAAGGATAGCCGAGTTGAAGGATAATGCCGGTTACACCACCGAAACATTGTCCCAGGCTTCCGGCGTTCCCAAGGGAACGATCAATAAGATATTGAATGGCGAAACGGTAGCACCCTCTGCCATTACACTCAAAAAGCTGGCCACGGCACTTGGAACCACGCTGGACGGTTTATGCGATGTCAACATTCAGGCTGCGCAGATATCGCCTGATATGCATATCATGGAGCCGCTAATGCTCTCCCAAGACGAAGCTGCCCTCCTTGCCCAATACCGCATGCTGGATGACGAAGGGAAGCAGTATATCCGTCAGTCCTTGAAGATGGCACAAAAGACAACTGGCAAGTGAGAACAGCGCGACAAAAAGGTGCTCACCTTCCGCGAGCGCAAAAGCGCCCAAGGTGCAGCATCCTCTCTATGGAGCAATGTCATTGAGCCAGCTTCTTTATTATCTAAAAACGGGATGTAGCAGAACAATCTGCCACATCCCGTTTTAACGTTATATCCGGGTATGAATCACCTGATTGCTCTCTGCCGAGCGGAACATGGCCTCCATCACGCGCATCACGCGCAGCATCTGCGGATAAGTGACCAGCAGCTTTTCGCCGTCTTGAATCGCAGCAATAAAATTGCGGTAATAATCCCGTACATCAGAGGGCACCACAGGCAGCGGGTAAGTCTGGATGGTGTCCTCGGTGCGGGGTGCCATGGTCTTTGTCAATCCAGCGGCTGTGACCACCGGCACGGCGTCGCGCTTCTCCCAGTCCGACACCATCACGATCTTGCCCTTGCCCCACCAGTCTTCCACCACGGCGGTGCCGTTCTCGCCCAGCACATACCAGCGCGGCAGGCTGACAAAGTTGCTGGTGCCCACCTCGATCAGCGCCGTCGTACCATCCGCAAAGGTGAGGGTGGAGGTGAAGCCGTCATCCACTTCATCGTTGGTCACGTGAGACATGATGCAGTGGGTAGACACCACATCCTGTGGGATCATCTGCAAAATCTGATCGATCAGGTGCACGCCCCAATCCAGTATCATGCCGCCGCCGTGGCGTTTTTTATTGCGCCAGTCGCCCGGCACGCCGCGCGAGCCATGCACGCGGGATTCTACGCGGAACACCTTGCCCAGTGTGTTCTCGTCATATACTTTCTTCATGGCCAAGTAGTCGCCGTCGAAACGACGGTTCTGGTGCACAGAAAACAGCTTGCCCGCGTCCTGCGCGGCATCGATCATCTGCTGAAGCTCGTTACTGCTGTTTGCCACAGGCTTTTCGCAAATCACATGCTTGCCCGCTTTCAGCGCCGCCACCGTCAACGGCAGGTGGCTGTCGTTGGGCACGGCGATGGTTACAAGCTGTATCTGCGGGTCGCTCAGCAGTGCCTCCAGCGTATCATACGCGTGCAGTCCCTTCGCCCGCGCGGCGGCGTTGCGCTCCGGCTTGATGTCGTACACGCCGCAAATATGGATTTCGTCCTGCAGGGTCTGCATCTGTTGCACATGCCAGCCGCCCATGCCACCATAGCCGATCAATGCCCAATGAATCATATCAAAAACACCTCTTGTTGTCCTTGTCTGTGCACAAAAAAACGCCGTTGCACGCGTAAAATATCTTATCACAATCGCGCAGCGGCGTCAATCGGGTTTCAACTTATGGCAGGCATTTGCGGCAATTTGTCACAAAATCCGCACAGACTTTTTCTTCAATTGCCCGGCCTGGTTCATCGCCACCAGCCGTTCATAGCGCGCGGCCACGTCTTGCATGATGATGCTCCAGGGCATGGGGATGGTCTCGCTGGCGGCAGTGCCCACTGCGGACAGGGCGGCAGGGTCTTGCAGCGCGGCGGTAATCACATTGTAGAGATCCTGTGTGTCGTCCTCGCAGAGGTAGCCATTCACGCCATGCTCAATCACCTCTGCCGCGCTGCTGCCACGCACCAGCACAGAGGGCGTACCCATCACGGCGGCTTCGCGCACCACCATGGGCGCGTTATCATACAGCGAAGGGAACGCAAACAACGATGCGCGGCTGTACAGGCCATCCAGCAAAGACGCATCGGTGATGTGCCCCGCCAGATGCGTGCAGCCGGACAGCCCCAGATCGTGAATCTTTTGCTCAATCTCCTTCAGGTCTGGCCCTTGCCCGGCAAGGATCAAATGGAAGCGTTGGCTGTTCTGCTGCATCATGGCGCAGGCCTCCAGCACACGCAGGATGTTCTTTTTCCAGTTCATCTGGCCCACAAAGAGGATCAGCGGCTCGTCCTTCAGGCCATAGCGGCGCTCCACTTCAGTGACTGCCGTGGGCTGCGCGGAGCGCATGGTAACGCCGTTTGGCATCACCTGCACTTCGCCCTGGAAGCCATACTCCCGCAGCACATCCGCCGTGGCCGCGCCAACCGCCCATACCTCATCGCAGCGGTTATAAAAGTCTACCACAATTTTGACGCCGATCTGCGAGATCGTCTCGCTCTTGGTGGTCTTGAGAAAATCATCATAGTACTTGGAGTGGAAGGTGCCTACCAGTGGAATCTTGCGCTTGACCGCCAGACGCAGTGCCTCCGATCCCGCAAAAAACGGGCTGTGCGCGTGCACGATATCCAGGGGAATCATATCAATGCGCTTGCGGTAGTGGGTGTCGAGGTTCGCTTCGCCCGTTTTATACTGCGGCAGGCCGGGCATCTTGCCCCCCCGGTAATCCACCAGCTCAAAGGGATAGCCGCCGCGGTGCCCGGTATCGTACATGGGTGCTACCACCGTCACTTCGTGCTTCATAGCACTGAGCGTTTCTGCATAGGCCAGGGCCACGCGCCCCACGCCGTCTACCACCGGGATGAATGTATCGGAAAGCTGACCAATTCTCAACATCATTTACCTCCTTCTAAAGCAGGGGATATGCTCCATTATTCCATAAACTAAGGAAAAAAGCAATCATTCCGGTGTGTTTTCCACGATGTTGCCACATTGTTGGGCATTTTAACGCAAATTCCCTCTTGCAATCAGAATATATGTTTGGTATAATAAACGGGAACAAAAGTTCTTTTTGGAGTTGATAGGCATGCGCACTATATTGCACAGCGATTGCAACAACTTTTATGCCTCAGTGGAAACTGTGCTCAATCCCTCGCTTCGCGGCAAACCCCTAGCAGTGTGCGGCAGCGAGGATCAGCGGCACGGCATTGTGCTGGCCAAGAACGAGCTGGCCAAGGCCTGCGGCATCAAAACCGGCGATGTGATATGGCAAGCGCGCCAGAAATGCCCCACGCTGACGGTGATTGAGCCGCACGCCGGCGTATATTGGGATTTTGCGCAGAAGGTGCGCACCATTTATTACGATTATACCGACCAGATCGAGCCTTTTGGGCTGGACGAATGCTGGCTGGATGTGACAGGCTCCCCCGGCAGCGGCGAAGAGATCGCGGCCCAAATCCGCCGCCGTGTGAAAAACGAACTCGGCATCACCGTTTCCATTGGCGTCAGCTTCAACAAGGTGTTTGCCAAACTGGCGTCCGACATGCGAAAGCCCGATGCCACCACTTTGATCACCCCGCAGAATTATCAGCAAAAGGTGTGGCCGCTGCCAGTGGGCGATCTTTTGTTTGTGGGGCGTGCCACCCGCCAGGCACTCAATAATTGCGGCATGTACACCATCGGCGATATCGCTCGCGCACCGCAAGCGGTGCTCACCCGCCAGTTTGGCAAGGGCGGCGAAACCCTCTATGCCTATGCCAACGGCTGGGACGACGCACCGGTGCTGCTGCTGGGCGAGGGGGAAGCGCTCAAATCCGTGGGCAACAGCACCACCCTGGCGCGAAACGTAGTCACACTGGAGGAAGCCAAGACCGTGCTGTACATGCTGTCAGACAGCGTGGCCACACGGCTTCGGGAGGATCATTTCCTCTGCCGCACCGTCACTCTCTGGGTGCGCGACCACACCCTCGCCTCCTACGAAAAGCAGGCGCCCTTGCCCGCCCCCTCCAACCTGTGCGAGGACCTGTGCAAATGCGCCTATACGCTGTTCGAACGCACCTGGGACGGGCATACGCCCATCCGCTCGCTGGGCGTGCGCACCACCATGCTGCTGCCCCGCGAAGGGGATCTCCAGCAAAATCTGCTGCAGGACGAACATCATGCCCGCATGGAGCACCTGGCTATCACCATTGATACCCTCCGCGGCCGCTTTGGTCAAAATGCCATTACGCGAGCACTGCTGCTTAAAGCGCATGGCCTAACAGATGGAAGGCTGATCACCGCGCCGGAGCAGATGGTGTATGAGAGTTGACCACGCCGCTATACTTCTTTTACGTCTGCAAACAGCACACCAAAGTCCTCCTTCATCTGGGGGGAGGCTGGAAACAGTATCGCCTGGCGCATGGCAGCAAGCTGCAGAATCTGATCCCGGGACGGGCTTTTGATGTCCGCCCTGGTAAAAGCATAAAATTTTGTTCTAAAGATTTTCAGTTGATAAATGGCCATGCCCTGAACGGGCTGCTTTTGCAAAACACGCGAAAAAGCCTTCAGCTCCACATCGGTTTCCGAAATCTGCAGCTTGCTGAACGTAGGGAAATACCGGCAATCGCTGAATACTTTTGCCAGGATATACAGTATGCAGATGGTACCGACAATCGCCCACCAGCCGGCAGCGGCCATCGCGAGCATTATGCCGATCACAATTTCAGAAATGAATTCGGATATGAAGGCTGATGAGAAACGCCCATCAGCGCTATAACGATATACTTTCATCTGGGATTCCCTTTCAATGTCGCAGGGTGAAAAACTGCTCAAAGAACACCGCCAGTTCCGATGCGCCCTTGATCTCTCCCGTGCCGATAAACCGCTCAACCTGGACATCCCCATCTGGGAAAAACTCTACTTCCCAGCGCTCTCCCGGCACAGCAATTTCCACCATGATGCTGTCTCTCACTTTGTTCAGACGATAGTAAATCTTTTCTTTCTCCAGCTTTTCCAGAAAATCAATGAGTTCTTGCATATGGTTCCCCTTTCATATGCTGATGATCGCTTTCTAAGCGGGTTGTCTGCTGCGTTTCCGGGCTGCTGCATATTCGGCCAGGAAACTGGCGGGAGTGAGCACTAACGATAATACAGCAATCCAGCGCACCGCTTGCCATACTATGCTCATGCTTCCAAACGGCGCAGCATGCATGCAATAGCCCTCTCGAAAGATTCTTGTTATGATGCCGATGGCAGGCAAAAACATCATTGCGGATAAAAGCAAATCAAACATCGTTTGTGTTCCCGACGCGCTTCGCCTGTGCTGCAGCCATCGGATGCCCGTATACGGAAACGCCGCGAGATAGAATAACACCATTTCGTCCGCCTCTGCTCCGCCGCCTTCCAAAGCGCCAATGCAGACATACATCGAAATGTACGCTAAAACGGACGCAGCCAGGCAGCAAACAAACAACAGCACGTTTATCATGATTTTCCGCATGGCAAACCACCTCCTTCCGGCCTGATCAACGGATCGCCACCATCCTCACTTTTCCTGTATCTTGCTCCAATACCACAAAGATTTCCAAGCATGTTCCTCGCGACCCGTGCACCAGCCACAGCCGCAATTGCGGATCATATTCCACATTGGAGGATACACTAAACACCCCTTCGTCAGGAAGCAAGTGTTTCAGGATTTGCGTGCCAATTGCTTTGGCGGTTTTCGCATCAGGGATATAATTTGCATTGATTCTCGCATCGTCCAACTGCGAAATGGCGCTGATTCTTTCATGCTCTGCCAAAATGGGGGTGGCATTCACCTGTACGTACCTTGGTGGTGTGGCATCCAGCAGCATTCCCAGCACCACAATGGCAATAATCGCAAGCTCTACAATGCTAATCTGCCGCCAAATATTGCCCGTCAAGAGCAGCACCTCTTTCTTTGGGTTAGGACAAGTTCTCTTGATGCCATGGCACTTCATTTTCACTCTTCTTTATTGCCCGCTGATTTTCTTAACAGTGAAATGACCGCAAGCATGCAAGGTTCCCTATAAGGTGTATGTATTTTACCATTTGGT
>JAVBRU010000059.1:0-22428 GCA_031547595.1 Eubacteriales bacterium | reverse complement strand
ATGGCGGCCTCGTTCATGATGTTCTCCAGATCCGCGCCGGTGGCATAAGGCGTGCGCTTGGCAATGTTGTCCAGCTCCACGTCCGCGGCCAGGGGCTTGCCCTTAGCGTGCACCTTCAAAATCTCGGTGCGGCCGTTCATGTCGGGATAGTTCACTTTGATGCGGCGGTCAAACCGGCCGGGACGCAGCAGCGCCGGGTCCAGAATATCCGCGCGGTTGGTGGCGGCCATCACGATCACGCCTTCGTTGGTAGCAAAGCCGTCCATCTCGACCAGCAGCTGGTTCAAAGTCTGCTCGCGCTCGTCATGCCCGCCGCCCAGGCCCGCACCGCGGTGACGGCCCACAGCGTCAATTTCGTCGATAAACACGATGCTGGGGGCATTGCGCTTGGCCTGCTCAAACAAATCGCGCACGCGGCTGGCACCAACGCCCACAAACATTTCCACAAAGTCCGAGCCGCTGATGGAGAAGAACGGCACGCCGGCCTCCCCTGCCACGGCCTTGGCCAGCAACGTTTTGCCGGTGCCGGGAGGGCCTACAAGCAAAACGCCCTTGGGGATACGCGCCCCAAGATCGATATAGTTCTTGGGGTTCTTTAAGAAGTCCACGATCTCGTGCAGCTCTTCTTTTTCTTCGTCCGCACCCGCCACATTGGCAAAGGTGATTTTGTTCTTGGTGGGGTCGACCATGTTGGCGCGGCTACGACCAAAGTTCATCACCTTGTTGTTCGCCCCGCCCTGGGAGCGCATGATGGAGAACCAGAAGAACACCAGCAAGCCCAGCATGATCACATACGGGATCAGTTCCAGATACCAGGGCGTGGTCAGCGGCGGCAGATATTCGATCTTAAAATTGAGGTCGCTGACGCTGACGGTGTCCACATTGACGCCCGCCTTGTTGGCATACATGGTGCGCACTGTGTCCACAAAATCGGCACCGATGGTGGTGGAAAAATCATAACGGCTGGGGTAATCCGCCAGCGACACCTTGCTGTCCTTCAATTTGCCCACAAGCGATGTGCCGCGGATGGCCACCCGCTCCACTTCGTTGTTTTCTATCTTTGTGAGCAGCTCATAATATTTAATGGTTTTATCGCCATCGCCGTTCATGCTGGTCAACGCAACGGCCAGCAAAATAAAAGCGGCGATCATCACCACATAGCCCAACATCCCACGAGAAACCTTACGCAAATTACTGTCCTCCTACCAAATGGTTGCACTGAAATGAAATTATACCACAGCCGTGGCCCTAAATGCAATTGTTCAAGCCTGCTCCGGGGCGTAAATTTTAGGATGCAGCACGCCAATATCCGGCAAATTGCGGTATTTCTCGTCGTAATCCAGGCCATAGCCCACCACAAACGCGTCTGGAATATCAAAACAGGAGTACTCCACCTTCAGGGGCACCTTGCGGCGCGCAGGCTTATCCAATAGCGTCACAATGGATACAGACGCGGCGTTGCGCGTGTTCAGCACTTCTTTAAGGTGCGTCAGCGTGAGGCCGGTATCCACAATATCCTCCACAATCAGCACGTGCTGACCGGTGATATCCCTGTCCAGATCCTTCACGATTTTGACCACGCCGGAGGTTTTGGTGCTGCTGCCATAGCTGGAAATCGCCATGAACTCGAGGGTCACAGGCAGGTCAATCTCGCGTATCAAATCGGAGAAAAACACCACAGCGCCCTTCAAAATGCCGATCATCACCGGCGGGCGGCCTGCATAATCGCGGGTGATACGCTGCCCCATCGCGCGGATGCCCTCGGCAATCTGCTCCCGGGTCAGCAATATACGATCTAAATCCTGATAAATCAAAGCGGTATTATCCATCACAATATCTCCTTTTGTATATCACCGGGCAGCCAGCCCGTGTATTGCAATTGTATGAGCTCTCCACCGGAGGGCATCGCCCGCAGCTGCTCCGAAACCCCTGTGCCCACCACCCACAGCACCTGGTGGCCACGGCACAATAGCGGCACATAATCTCGAAAAGGCTCATCCACCTTGCGGTCGATCAGATAGTCCGACAGCAGCTTTCCTCCGAGCATACCAAACGGCTGAATCCTGTCCCCCGCCCGACGGGTGCGAAGCTGCGTACCCTCTAATGCTGAGATAGGCACTGCCTGCACACGCTTGCCATCGCCCAGGTCGCCGCTAAAGGGCGTTTGCACGAAAGGGATTAGTGGGACGTTCTCTGATGAAGGGGGCACAATGTGCAGCCGCTGCGCGGTACACAGTGCATGCCAGCCTTGGGGCAAGTTGATCCTCTCGCCGGGGCGCAGCACTATCAACGCATCGGTCGTTGCAGCGTCCAAACCCTGCCCCATGTCCTCGCACAAGGCGCGCACGATGCGGCGTTTCAGTGCCACATGCAGCCCTTGAAACGGCAGATACAGCGCAAACCGACAGGGCGGACGCCCATTGGCATATTCGCGCAGCCATTCCATCGCTTGCCCGTTCAGGCAGTCTGCTTCGTCACGCAGGATGTTTGCCGTCCTGCTAAGGGCCGAAACCGCCTGCGGATACAGCGATTGCATCACAGGCAGCAGTTGATGGCGGATAGCGTTTCGCGTATAGCGGGTGTCCTGATTGCTTTCGTCCTCCCGCCAGGGGATGCCCTCTTCTTTGAGTATACCCCGAAGCAGCTCCGGCATCACAGCCAGCAGGGGCCGCCACAAAAGGCAATCCACGCCGCCCGGAAGCTCCATCCGCGCATGGGGGGCCATGCCGCTCATCCCCGCCGCGCCGCTGCCGCGCATTGCGTGCATCAGCAGCGTTTCGGCCTGGTCTGCCGCATGATGGGCCAGCGCCAGGGCGTCTGCCCCCAGGGCCTGAACCCTTGCGCCAAGTGCCCGGTACCGCTGCCCCCGCGCCGCATTTTCTATGCCGCTTGGCTTTAGAATATGCACATCCTCCACCGTGCAGGGCAGGCCAAGCCTTTCGCACAGCGCCTGCACAAACGCGGCATCCCCTGCCGCCGCCTCGCGCAGATGATGGTTGACATGGGCGACCTGCAACTGCAAGCAGCCTTCCTTTTGCAAATCGTACAGCAGAAGGAGCATGGCTACAGAATCCGCGCCACCAGAAACAGCGGCCAACACCCGATAGGGGCGGCCGGCAGCGTCCCATGCCGCGCGTACCTGCTCAAGCAACAAAGCCCTTGTGTCCATACGTCTCTTATTGTACCCTGTTGGCAAGGTTGACGCAAGAGTTTTTCTGGAAAATTGCGTGTAAATTTGCCGGGAATTGTGGCAGCATCGTGACACAAAAAGATCATTCATCAGCTATATGCAGTACAGACATTCCTTCAAAATTCAAAAAAGCGTGAAAATCAATGAAATTAAAAGATATTTTTAGAAATAACGAGCTTTCGACATGTTTTCTCCTGCTCACTTTTGTTTTTGACCTTCTTTGACCATTATCGCCATTTGACCTTCTTTGACCTTCGATATATACTGATACCGTCAGCAGGCGATAGCAACCGCCAGCACACCAACATCACAACAATCAACAGATTTTAAGGAGGATGAAACCATGTATACTACATTATCTTGCCAGCCCCGTCAAGCCGTACGCGCCGGCCGCCCCCTGTTCCCCTTTGACGATCCCTTCTTTCGCTCTTTCTTCGATTTGAGCGATACGCCGCGCACCCTCGGCATGCGGGTAGACATCCACGACAACGGGGACAACTTCTCCCTGGAGGCAGAACTGCCCGGCATGGCCGAGGAGCAGATCAGCCTGACCGTAGAAGACAATGTGCTGACCATCAGCGCCAAGGCCGAGGAGCAGAAAAAGGACGAGAAGGGCCACTATTACGAGCGCCGCTATGACAGCCGTCAGCGCAGCTTCAGCCTGGAGGGCATCGAGCAGGAGGGCATCGCCGCTTCCTATAAGAACGGTATCCTGTACGTCACCTTGCCCAAGGCGCAGCCAGAGCCCAAGCCTGCCCAGCGAAACATTCCCATCGTGAAACAGGCTGAATAAAAAAACACTTGACAAGCGGGTGGCAATGGGTTATAATCCCTACGTCAAAGTAGAAGCTGCCCGCTTCTCTCCCTGCGAATCATGTTTTGCACGGGATCATGGCACGCAAAGCAATTTGTATGTTCATTGGCGGGTGGTTTCATCCGCCAATTTTTGTGTCAAAAAAATCTTATGGAGGTGCATCGATATCGACGCCGAATTGATGATCAACGAGGAAATTCGTGACCGCGAAGTGCGCGTAATTGGCGCGGACGGCGCGCAGCTGGGGATCATGCCTACCCGCAAAGCGCTGGATCTGGCAGAAGAAGCAGAGCTTGACCTGGTCAAGATCGTCCCCAATGCCCAGCCCCCTGTCTGCAAGCTGATGGACTACGACAAACACCGCTACGACCAGGCCAAGCGCGAACGTGAAATGCGCCAGAACCAGAAAATCGTCACGCTCAAGGAAGTTCAGCTTTCTGCCACCATTGAAGAAAACGACGTTGCCATCAAGGCCAAAAACGCCGTGAAATTCCTGCAAGAGGGCGATAAGGTCAAGGTGTCCATTCGTTTCCGCGGCCGTCAAATTGCGCACTCTGATATTGGCATCAGCGTCATGAACGACTTTGCTGAACGCACGAAAGAGGTGTCTACCGTCGAGCGCCGTCCCTTGGTTGAGGGGCGTCACATGATCATGATCCTCGCCCCCAAGGCGGAAAAAGCAAGCAAGGCCGAGCGCATTGCCAGAGGTCAGCAACACCAGCAGGCCTAACACAATCCGGAAGGAGGAATACAACCATGCCCAAGCAAAAAACTCACCGTGGCGCAGCAAAACGCTTTTCCCTCACCAAGACAGGAAAAGTAAAGCATAAGTCCATGAACGCCAACCACATCCTCAATAAAAAGACCACCAAGCGCATCCGTCACCTGCGTGCCGGCGGCACCCTGCAAAACAAGGCCGAGGCGGCCACCATCCGCACCCTGATTCCCTACAAATAAGCCCATCGCTGGCTAAGGAGGTTATATACCATGGCACGTATCAAAAGGGCTGTGAATGCTCACAAAAAGCGCCGCAAGGTGTTTAAGCTGGCGAAGGGTTATTGGGGTTCCAAATCCAAGCAGTACCGCACCGCCAGCGAACAGGTTCGCCGTTCCCTGCGCTATGCCTATATCGGCCGCAAAATGCGCAAGCGCGATTTCCGCCGCCTGTGGATCACCCGTATCAACGCCGCTTGCCGCATCAATGGCATGAGCTACTCCGTATTTATCAATGGCCTGAAGCGCCACAACATCGAAGTGAACCGCAAGATGTTGGCCGACCTGGCCATCACCGACGCCAACGCGTTTGCCCAGCTGGTGCAAATGGCGCGGGAAGCGTAAGTAATCTTCCAGCAATAAAAGCTGCCGCAGCAAATGCAACGGCAGCTTTTCATTTACCTAATTCTTTGCGTGTAGAAACTTGCTGTTGCAATTGACACACACCGGCTGATTTTATATACTGGAATCGACATAGCGGCAAGCCAACAGCGGAATGGAGGGTTGGATTTGTACCATTTTGAAAGCAACCAATCCAGGCAGCAGCTGATCGATGCATTGATGCGCGAAAGTAAAGCAAAAGGCATGTACTGCGCCGTCTCCTTAGGTCAAATCATCATTCGTAGCCCGCATCTCGTATTTGGCGGCAGGGTTCCTGTCAATTTCCAGCCATCGCTCATCCTGAAAATTAAAGATGCGGAGCAGGGCGGCACCCTAATTGACGGCACAATCGATACACCCCTGCTGTATTACATCTTTATGGCAGTGCTGTCCACCTTGTTTTTTGTCCTGTATATGGCAGGTGTCAGTCCGCAAAACGGATTTGCGGTGACCGCAGTTACCGGATTGATAGGTATCGCGCTATTCTGGCTCATGCTTTTGCTGATGCATAAAATCGCAAGCATAGCATTCAAAAAGGACAGCGTGATTGCGCTGTCGTTTGTCAAAAGTATTTTATGATGCACTTTCACTCAAAACAAGGGCGTTTGCTGATCTGTGCAAGCGCCCTTGTTTGATGCTTCTATTTGATGCTCTCCACCGTCTGGCGAATGATATCTTCCATAATATCATACGTCAGCTGGCCGCTGGCATAGCCGTAGATATTGCCGTTGGCGTCGATCATGAAGGTCGTGGGGAAAGCCTGGATGTAATACTGGTCAAACACCACGCCGCCCGGGTCCATCACCACGGGGTAGGTATAGTTGTTCTGCGCAAGGAAATCGACCACACCTTTTTCGTTCCCCTCGCGGTAATAATCGGGCGCGGCAATGCCCAGGATGATCACATCTTCGGCATTGAGGCCATACGCCTCATACAGCTGCTGGATTTCCGGCATTTCGGCGCGGCAGGGCGGGCACCAGGTGGCCCAGAAGTTCAGGAAAACCGTCTTGCCCTTGTATTCGGACAAAGTGTGCGTGTTGCCAAACTGATCCAGCAACGTGAAATCCGGCGCCGGAAATTCATCCGTTGCCGCGTCTTCCTGCTGCTCTGTTTCCGCCGGGGGCGCGGCAGTCTCTGCCGAGGCGGACAGCATGCCGCTCAGGCCATTCATCCAGCCGGTAATCATCATCACGCCCAGAACGATCAGCAATGCTCCTCCAATTTTCACGGTATACCTCACCACTTTCTGATGTTTTTTGAATAGATCCAGCAGCGTGCCCGTGAACAGGCCCACCGCCAGGAAGGGCAGGATAAAGCCCAGCGTGTATACGCCAATCAGCAGGTACCCCTTGGCCGCGTTGGCGGTGGAGGTAGCCATCGTCAGCACGCTGCCAAGCGCGGGGCCCACACAGGGCGTCCACGCGAAGCTGAAGGTGAAGCCCAGCGCCAGCGCCACCAGGGGGTTCATCGCCAGCACATCCAGATGAAAGGGCAAGCGCCGCTCCTTCGCCATAAAGCCGGGGGTGCCAAACACGCCTAGCTGGAAAAGGCCAAAGAAAATCACAAGCACGCCGCCAATGATGCTGATCAGGCGGCTTTGATCGTGGAAGAACATCCCCGCCGCCGTGAAGCCAAGCCCCAGCACAAAGAATGCAAAGCTGACCCCCAGCACGAAAAACGCGGTGTTGAGCATCACCTTGCCCCGCTTGTAGCAGATGTTGCCATCGGCGTCCACCGTTTTGGCGCCGCCCGATAAATACCCGATGTATAGCGGCAGCAGCGGCAACACACAGGGCGAGAAAAAGCTGAGCAGCCCCTGCACAAACACCGTAAGCACCGATACCGTTTGCACCACATTCAGTTGATTGACCAAATTGCCCATACCTGCCTCCCTTCTGTATACTGATTATACCCGCAAGAATGCCGCTTGACAACAGGCTGGGCAACCCATTGACCTGAAAAATAGTAAAACCCACCAAATTGACGCTTGAAAATTTAGCACGCTATCGCTTTATCACTTTACTTGACTAACGTGCTAAATTGTGCTATCATCAGAAATGTGGTATATTATACCCCATCAAAGGAGGTTATCTTTGTGGAAGAACAGCTGCTTTCCATAGCTCAGGACACGCGCCAGTTTGGCGTGCTGTATGGGCAGTTTGGCTATAAAAAATATAAAATGAGCCGGTTTGAAGAGTACACATTGTATGCGGAGAACATGAGCTTCCTGGGCGCGGGCGAGAGTGTGGTCACCTTCCCAGACCGCCGCGGCCGCCTGATGGCGCTCAAACCCGATGTGACGCTGTCCATCGTGAACAACACCCGTGCCGCGCTGGACGCACCGGAGAAAATCTATTACACCGAGAACGTCTACCGCATGACGGGCTCCCCCGCCGCAGTGAAAGAAATTTTGCAAGTGGGTCTGGAGCATATCGGGCAGATGGACGATTATGCCATCTGCGAAGCGCTGACCCTGGCTGTGCGCAGCCTCAAAATGATTTCGGAAAAATTCTTGCTGGCGTTGTCACATATGGGCTTCATCAGCGCACTGTTAAATGAAGCAGGGTTAGCGGAGGATCAGTGCAAGGTAGTACTGAAGAACATCCGCAGCAAAAACAGCCACGACCTTCGCAATGCCTGCACCACTTGGGGCCTGACTGCGGAGATGACCGAGAAATTAATCGCGCTCTCTGCCCTCACCGGCGCATTTGAGCCCACACTGCAAGCTGCCCGCGCCCTGAGCATACACAGTGAGGCGCTGGATGAACTGGACAGAGCCTATCAGGCACTGAAAGCGCAAGGCTATGGCGAGCAGGTGATCCTGGATTTCTCCATCGTGAATGACATGAGCTACTACACCGGCATTATTTTTCAGGGCTATGTGGAGGGCATCCCAAGCGCCCTTTTGACCGGCGGCCGGTACGACAAGCTGCTGGAAAAGCTGAAAAAACCCTGCGGAGCCATCGGGTTTGCCATTCAGCTGAATTTACTGGAGCTTCTGCCCGCGCCGCATCAGCCCTATGATGTGGATGTGCTGCTGCAGTATGATGCCGATACCGAGGCGAAAACCATCATGGCACATCAGGCCGCTTTTGCGGGGCAGACGGTGCGCGTGCAGCCTGTTGGCACCAACGGCATCCGTGCCAAGGCATGCTATATCATCGAGAAAGGGAGGCTGACAAAGGTATGATCAACGTAGCGCTTCCCAAGGGACGCCTGGGCGAAAAGGCGTACGACCTGTTTGAGCGGGCGGGCTACGGCTGCCCCGCCATCCACGAGAACAGCCGCAAGCTGATCTTTGAAAGCCCGGAGAACGGCGTCAGCTACTTCTGGGTAAAGCCCAGCGACGTGGCCATCTATGTGGAGCGCGGCGCGGCGGATGTGGGCATCGTGGGCAAGGATATTTTGCTGGAATACACCCCCGACGTATACGAACTGCTGGATTTGCACATGGGCAAGTGCCGCATGTGCGTGGCGGGGTTCACGGATTTTCGGGATAATCCGGATCGCACGCTGCGGGTAGCCACCAAATTTGTGAACATCGCGCGGCGGTATTACGAGGGGCGCGGGCGGGATATAGACATCATCGCGCTCAATGGCTCGATCGAGCTGGCACCCATCCTCGGATTATCCGATGTGATTGTGGACATTGTGGAAACGGGCGCGACGCTGCGCGAGAATAACCTGGGCCCGCTGGAGGACATCGTGCCCATCAGCGCGCGCCTGATTGCCAACAAAAGCGCGTATAAGTTCAAGCAGCAGGCCATCACCGATATCACAAACAGAATCAACGCTTTGCTATAAAAAGGAGAGCCTTCCCATGATTCGTATCATCAATAGCCAGGAGATCGACCAGGGCAATATCTTTGACCGCAGCGAAGCGGCCAGCCAGGTGGAGGATGTGGTGCAGGGCATCCTGCAGGGTGTGCGGCAAAATGGCGATGCCGCAGTGAAGAAATACTGCGAAAAGTTTGACGGCGCAGTGCTGGATAGCTTGCTTGTCAGCGCAGAAGAAATCGACACCGCATACAACGCGATGGCACCGGAGTTTATCCAAATCCTGCGCGAAGCTGCACAAAACATCACCGCCTTCCACCAGAAGCAAGTGAAAACCAGCTTTATCATCAGCGATACCCCCGGCGTGGTGCTGGGACAAAAGGTGATCCCCCTGGGTCGCGTGGGGCTGTATGTGCCCGGCGGCACGGCAGCGTATCCATCGTCTGTGCTGATGAACGCGCTGCCCGCCAAGATCGCGGGCGTAAAAGAGCTGGTGATGGTGACGCCACCTGCGAAGGATGGCAGCATCAACCCTGTGATTCTGGCTGCGGCCAGAGTGGCGGGCGTAGACAAAATCTACAAAGTGGGCGGAGCGCAGGCTATTGCCGCGCTGGCCTATGGCACGGAAAGCATTTCCCGGGTAGACAAAATCGTCGGCCCCGGCAACGCCTATGTGGCGGAGGCGAAAAAGCAGGTGTACGGGCAGGTGGCCATTGATATGATTGCCGGCCCCAGCGAAATCCTGATTATTGCCGATGGCACCTGCAACCCCCGCTATGTGGCGGCAGACCTCCTCTCCCAAGCCGAGCATGACCGCCTGGCCAGCGCCGTGCTGGTCACAAACAGCCCAGCGCTTGCCTATGCCGTGCAGACGGAGCTTGAAAAGCAGATTCCGCTCTTGCCCCGCGCGGCCATTGCACGCCACAGCATTGATGCCTTTGGCAAAATCATCATCACGTCCACGTTGGAAGAAGCACTGGAGATTTCCAACGCCATCGCGCCGGAGCACCTGGAAATCTGCGTGGACAATCCCTTTGATTATCTGGACGCCGTGCAAAACGCAGGCTCGGTCTTTTTGGGCAAAAGCTGCCCCGAGCCGCTGGGCGACTATTTTGCAGGCCCCAACCACACCTTGCCCACCGGCGGCACGGCGCGCTTCTCCAGCCCCTTATCGGTAGACGAGTTTGTTAAAAAGACGGCCTTCACCTATTACACCCCCGCAGCGCTGGCCAAGGTAGGCGAAAAGGTGGCGTACTTTGCCGAAAAAGAAGGGCTTTCCGCCCACGCCCGCGCCGTCACCGTGCGGCTGGAGGATGTGCAATGAGCGAGTTTCTCAGCCGCCGTCATCAGAGCCTGACGGCCTATACCCCCGGTGAACAGCCGAAAAACACGGCGTTCATCAAGCTGAACACCAACGAGTCCCCCTACCCTGCCACAAAAGAAGTGATTGCCGCGGCAGCGGAAGCAGCGGCGCAGCTCAATCTGTATCCCGATCCGCAGTGCACGGCGCTGTGCCGTGCGCTGGCGGCGCGCTATGGCGTGAAGGAAGAAAACATCTTGCCCGGCAACGGCTCGGACGAGATTTTGTCCTTCGCTTTTCAGGCGTTTTGCGATGCCGAGCGTCCGGTGTGCTTTCCGGATATATCGTATGGGTTCTACAAGGTGTACGCACAGCTGTACGGCATCCCCTACACGCAGATTCCACTGGAAGAGGATTTCACCATCAACAGCTGCGGCTATAGCAATCTGAACCAAAACATCGTGATTGCCAACCCCAACGCGCCCACCGGCCTCACCCTGCCCGTCAACTGCATTGAGCACATCGTGCGCAGCAACCCTCAGCATGTGGTGGTGGTGGACGAAGCGTATATCGACTTTGGCGGCGAAAGCTGTGTGCCGCTCACCAAGGAATACGACAACCTGCTGGTGGTGATGACGTTTTCCAAATCCCGCGCCATGGCGGGCGCACGGCTGGGCTTTGCCATCGGCTCCAAAAAGCTGATTGACGACCTCAACCTCATCAAGTACTCCACCAACCCCTACAACATCAACCGCGTCACCATGGCGGCGGCGCTGGCCACCCTCGCGCAGGACGGGCTGAACCGCGCAAACTGCGATGCCATCATCCGCACCCGCGAGGATACAAAGATCGCCTTAGAACAGCGCGGTTTTGCGGTGCTGAACTCCAAAACAAACTTTTTGTTTGCAGCCCCTCCCCAAATGCCCGCAAAAGAGGTATACTTGCAGTTGAAAGACCGGGGCATTCTGGTGCGGCATTTTGATGCACCGCGTATCGGTAACTACCTGCGCATCACCATCGGCACCCCGGAGCAAATGCAGGCGCTTACAAACGCGCTGGACGACATAGCAAGAGAGGATGGTTCCCATGCGCAGCTTTGAGTTGACCCGCAAGACGGCGGAAACCGACATCACCCTGGCGTTGCATCTGGATGGCAGCGGCCTTGGCACCATCGCCACCGGCGTAGGGTTTTTGGACCATATGCTCACATTGCTTGCCAGGCATGCCCAGTTTGACCTCACCGTCCTGTGCAATGGCGACACCTATGTGGACGACCATCACACCGTAGAGGACATTGGCATTTGCCTGGGCGAGGCGCTGCGCGAGGCACTGGAGGACAAGCGCGGCATCAACCGCTATGGCAGCGTTGTGTTGCCGATGGACGAGGCGCTGGTGCTGTGCGCAGTGGATATTTCCGGACGTTCGCACCTTGAATACGCCCTTACGCTGCCCGCTCAAAAGGTGGGCACCTTTGACAGCGAGCTGGCCGAAGAGTTCTTTGCGGCGCTCACCCGCTCGGCCGGCATCACACTGCATCTTCGCCAAATCAGCGGCACCAACACCCACCACATCATCGAGGCCGCCTTCAAGGCCACCGCCCGTGCGCTTCGCACTGCTGTGGCTGTTGACGCGCAGAATCCGGACGAAATCCCCTCCACAAAAGGGGTGCTGTGATGCTGGCAATTTTGGATTATGGCGTAGGCAATCTTTTTTCGCTGGTCAGCTCTTTTCGAAGCCTGGGCGCGGATGCCGTCATCACCAGCGACGCCGAGGTCGTGCAGCAAAGCGACCGGGTGATTTTGCCCGGCGTGGGCGCATTTGGCGATGCCGCAAAAAGGCTGAAAGCCAGCGGGCTCCGCGCCGTACTGATCGATCAGGCACACCTTGGCAAACCGGTGCTGGGCGTGTGCCTGGGCATGCAATTGCTGTTTGACAAAAGCCTGGAGTATGGCGAGCATGCGGGATTGGGACTCATCCCCGGCGTGGTGCGCCCGCTGGAGGGATTGCTGCCCGCTGGCTACAAAGTGCCGCACATGGGCTGGAACGGGCTTCACTTTTCTGCGCCGCGCAGCCCGCTGTTTGATGGGCTGTCGGAGGGGGCGCATGTGTATTTTGTGCACTCCTACGCCGCGATGGACTGCGCTGAGAGCACCCTGGCCACCAGCGAATATTCTGTGCCCGTCACTGCCGCTGTGGGCAGGAACAATGTGTTTGGCACCCAGTTCCACCCCGAAAAAAGCGGCGACGTGGGGCTGCACATTCTGCTCAATTTCATGAACATACGATAAGGAGAGCATCCATGCATATCTTCCCCGCCATTGACCTGCTGGGCGGCAACGCCGTACGCCTGCAGCGCGGCGATTATCAAAAATCCACCGTTTACAGCACTTGTCCGCTTTCTGTCGCCCAGGGCTTTTGCCAAAATGGCGCAAAATACCTGCACGTGGTCGATCTGGACGGCGCAAAGGACGGCACGGCCGTCAACTTCCCCGTCATCCGCCAATTGATCGAGGAAAGCGGCCTGCAAGTGGAGGTGGGCGGCGGCATCCGCACCCCCGAAACAGTGGAACGCTACCTTGCCCTTGGCGCGTACCGCGTGATCCTGGGCACCGCAGCGCTGACCGATCCTGCCTTTTTGCAAAGCATGGTGGATCGATATCACGAAAAGATCGCCGTGGGTGTGGACGTGAAGGACGGCAAAGTGGCCATCAAAGGCTGGCTGGAGGTGTCCGGCCAAGACGCATTTGCCTTTTGCGAGACGCTGCAAAGCCAGGGCATTGCCGGCATTATCTGCACCGATATTTCTAAAGATGGCATGCTGGGCGGCACGAACATGGCCTTTTATCAGGCTTTGGCCGCGCGCCTCAAGATGGACATCACCGCTTCCGGCGGGGTCTCCACACTCGAGGATATACACGGGCTGAAGGCGCTTGGCATGCACAGCGCCATCGTGGGCAAGGCGCTCTACACCGCAGATATGTTGCTAAAAGACGCATTGGAGGCTGCATTATGATCACCAAACGCATCATTCCCTGCCTGGATGTGAAGGACGGCCGCGTGGTAAAGGGCGTCAACTTCCTCGCGCTTGCCGATGTGTCCTCGCCCGTCAAGCTCGCCAAGTATTACAGCGAGAGCGGCGCGGACGAGTTGGTGTTTTACGACATCACCGCCTCGCACGAGGGGCGTGCGCTGTTCACCGATATTCTGACGGAGGTCGCCTCCAGCATTTTTATCCCGCTCACAGTGGGCGGCGGCATCAACACCCTGGAGGATTTTGACCGCGTGCTCAAATGCGGGGCAGACAAGGTGAGCGTCAATTCCGGTGCGATCAAAAACCCCGCGCTCATCCCCGCCGCCGCGCAGCGCTATGGCAACCAGTGCGTGGTGCTGTCTGCCGATGTGAAGCGTGTGAACGGTCAGTTCCGTCTATTTGCCAAGGGCGGACGCGAGGACACCGGCCTGGACGCACTCGACTGGATCGAGCAGGGCGCAAAAAACGGCGCGGGCGAAATTGTGGTCAACAGCATTGACACCGACGGTGTAAAGGGCGGGTTCGACCTCGAAATGCTGCAGGCGGTGTGCCAGCGCGTCAGCGTGCCCGTCATTGCCTCCGGCGGCGCAGGCTGCATGGAGCATTTTGTCACATTGTTTGGCCAAGTGCCGCAGGTGGATGCCGGCCTTGCCGCGTCCATCTTCCACTTTGGGGAGGTCACCATCCCCGCACTCAAGCAAGAGCTGCAAAGAAACGGCATCCCCGTCAGGATATAAAGGAGGACATCTGAAATGCTGGATTTAAACTCCCTCAAGTTTGACGAAAAAGGCCTCATCCCCGCCATTGTGGTGGATGATTTGAGCCGCAAGGTGCTCACCCTGGCCTATATGAACCGCGAAAGCCTGGAAATCAGCCTGAAAGAGGGCAAGACTTGCTTCTACTCCCGCTCCCGCCAGCAATTGTGGCGAAAGGGCGAAACCTCGGGCAACTTCCAGCACATTGTTCGCATCACCGCCGATTGCGACGGGGACGCGCTGGAAGTGCTGGTGCGAAAAGACGGCCCCGCCTGCCACACCGGCAGCGACAGCTGCTTTGAAAACGACCTGTATGTGAGCGACGAACTGCCCGATTTCTCGATGGATGGCCTGATGACGCTGATCGCCGGGCGCAAGACCGAGAAAAAAGAAGGCTCCTACACCACGTATCTGTTTGAAAAGGGCCTGGATAAAATTCTCAAAAAAGTGGGCGAGGAATGCACCGAGGTCATTATCGCAGGCAAGGGCGGCGACCGCAAGGAGACCATCTACGAGCTTTCGGACCTCGCCTATCATGCGCTCGTGCTGATGACGGAAATGGGCATCAGCCTGAACGACGTGCGAAGCGAGCTGGCCGCCCGCCACGTGATCGATAAAAAAGTAAAACAGGAAAAGATGGTGTAGCCATGGCACTGGGGATATGCTTTGGGGTGATGGTGCTGCTCTATCTCACCTATCAGTATGTCAAATTTCAGCCCGCCGGGGAGAATAACGTGGCACTCGCCCTCAAAGGGCTGACCACGCTGACGGCGGCTGTTTTGGCCTTCATCGGCATGCGGCAGGGCGCGCATTTGTGGCTGTGCATCGGCCTTTTTGTGTGCGCCATTGCCGATGTGGTGCTGGCACGCAGCTTCCTGATGGGCACGGGCGCATTTGCGCTGGGGCATGTGGCCTACATCGTCGCCTGTGTGCAGCTTGCGCCGCCCACGGCCCTGAGTATCGGTGTCTTTATTGCCCTCGTGCTGGTCTGTGCTGTGCTCTATCATCATTTGAGCAAAAATCATCATCCGCCCGCATCGTTCCTGGCCTATGGGCTGGTTTTGTGCGCGCTGCTTGGCGCTGCCGTCACGCAAAAACCCCTGCTGCTTGCAGGGGCTTTGTTGTTTGTTATATCGGACGGCATGCTGGCCTCCCGTATCCTGACCAAGAAAGAATCGCGCCCGTTTGATTACCTATCTTTGGGTTGTTATTATTTGGCACAGTACTTGATTGCTGCCAGTGTTTGGTGTTAAACTGTAAGAGGAATAAACGTGAAGGGCACATCGCCGCCCCATTGGCGCATCAATCCCAGCAATGCCTCGCACGCTGCGTCCCACGCCTCCTGCATGCACGCCGCGTCGTCCAAATATTCCTTTTGACAGGCAGCAGACTGGGAGTTTAGCATTTCCTGATACTTCGCTTCTGTCAGTAGATGGAAAATATCCGTCACCGCCGGGGACTTCGTGGGCACAAACTGATCGTAAATCATTTCTACCGGGGGCACGCTCACCGTGATGCCGTCCTCCCCCGCCGTCAGCTGCACCTGGCCAAGGTCTATCCCCAGGCCAATCTCATACTGATATTCCACGCTCACCTTGTTCACATCGCCAATCAGCGCCGCCTGCATGGAGGCCACCATCACCCCGGTATCGGTGTGACGCACCGCCGTCAGCTTGCCCACCTTTTGCATCTCGTGGGTCAAAAGCGTGGAGGTCTGCACATACTTGCCAGAAGGCAGCAGCGTACTCACCCACTCCTGTACGTACGGATAAAACGTGATGACCAGCAGTATCGCCGCCGCCATCGCCACAATCCGCACAAAAAATTTCAAAATACGCTTCATGCCAGTCGCACCAATAACAAAAGAATCAGGCGCACCAGCCCATACACCAGCGTTCCATACCCCACCAGCAACACAAACTTGTGCCACAATGATGTGCGGGAACGTCTGCGCGGCCGGCGCTGCGCATAAGATGACATCACAGTACCCTCCTCTCGGATGATACCTCATTATACTACAGGAAAGTTATAAATTCTACACATTTTCGCAATATTTTTGGATGGAGGCGACACAAATGAAGCGGACGTTCCTTTCCCCATTGGGCATGCTATGTATTACACAAGAGGATGACGCCATCACTGCACTGGATTTTGTGCAGGGTACCGTGTGCGAAACCGGTGATACACCACTCCTGCGTCAGGCAGAATTGCAGCTCACCCAGTATTTCACCGGTGCCAGAAAGGCGTTCTCCCTGCCCCTCGCCCCGCGCGGCACCGCTTTCCAACAGTCCGTCTGGCAGGCGCTGCAGACCATCCCCTATGGTCAAGTGTGCAGCTATGCCTTTATCGCCCGGCAGCTTGGGAAGCCCCAGGCCTGCCGCGCCGTCGGTGCGGCAAATGGACGCAACCCCATCCCTATTATCATCCCCTGCCACCGCGTGATGGGCGGCAATGGCAAGCTGGTGGGCTTCAGCGCAGGGCTGGACAAGAAAGTGTTGTTGCTGGAAGTAGAGGGCGCAAAAGAGCCTTATCAGGTAGTGCAGTGATGGGTTACGCGGGGGCTACTCGCCCCCGAACCCCTCGGCAGGGCGTGAGGACTCCCTGCACCCCATTTGTGATGAAATTGTGATCAAAATTGCGGCTCTTGCCGCAATTTTTTTTTGCGTTTGCTGCTGCCCTAAAACAATCATCAAATTTTTATGATACGCTGATACCATCAAAGGCACCGTTCGTTTTGCATATCGAAAGGGGGATCATCCGCATGGATAGGGGCAATATCGCGGCAGTGGACAGCCCGGCAAAGCTGAAAGAAAAAATCGGCAATGTGATAGACCTCTACAAAGACAAAGAGGGCAGCCTGATCCAGGTGTTACATCTGGCGCAGCAGATTTACGGCTGCCTGCCGCTGGAGGTACAGGAATACATTGCGCAGGAGATGGGCATTCCGCTGGCCAAGGTAGCGGGCGTGGTATCGTTCTATTCGTTCTTTTCCACCGTGCCAAGGGGCGAGCACACCATCCTCGTGTGCATGGGCACGGCATGTTATGTGCGCGGGGGCAAAAAAATCGTGGAATACCTGCAGGATCGCCTGAATGTTCCGCTGGGCGGCACCACGGCGGACGGCAAGTTCACATTCGAGATCGCCCGCTGCATTGGCTCCTGCGGGCTGGCGCCCGCCATCATGATTGACGACACCGTGTATAAGCAGGTGAATGTGAACAAGCTGGAACGCATTTTGGCAGACTACTGAAAGGAGGGGCGAGCATGTTGATCGATTTAGCGTTGATAAAGCAGGCGTATCAAAGCGCCTCGGCGTATGAACGGGAAGTGCTGGTGTGTGGCGGCGCGGGGTGCATATCCTCGGGCTGCGCACAGATTCAGGCTGCGCTTTCGGACAGCCTGAAAGAGCATGGCCTTGAGCAGAAGGTGCGCGTCATCGAGACCGGCTGCATCGGCACCTGCGCGGTGGGGCCGGCCATGCTGGTGATGCCGGAGGGCGTGTTCTATACCAAGCTGACGCCTAGCCGCGTGGCCAAGATTGTGAAAACGCAGCTGGTGGACGGCGAAATTCTGGAGAAATACACCTTCTTTGACACCGTGCTGCAGCGGCACGTGCCCTACATCAAGGATATTGATTTCTTCAAAGGGCAGGTAAAAATCGCCCTTCGCAACTGCGGCGCCATGGAGCATTCCAACATCGACGCCTATATTGCACGCGACGGCTATCTGGCAGCGCAAAAGGTGCTGCACGAAATGGACAGCCGGGGCGTGGTGGACGAAATGAAAAAGTCCGGCCTGATGGGGCGCGGCGGTGCGGGCTTCCCTACCGGCGTGAAGTGGGAAAGCGGGCTGAAAGCCCCCGGCAGCCGCAAATTCATCGTCTGCAATGCCGATGAGGGCGATCCCGGCGCGTTTATGGATCGAACTTTGATTGAGGGCGACCCGCATTCCCTGATCGAAGGCATGCTGATTGGCGGCTTTGCCATGGGCGCAAACAATGGCTTTGTGTATGTGCGCGCCGAATATCCCCTCGCCATCGAGCGGCTGGAGAACGCCATCGCGCAGGCGCGGGCATACGGCATCCTCGGCAAAGGCGTGCTGGGTTCGGACTTCGATTTTGACCTTGAGATCCGCATTGGCGCGGGCGCGTTCGTGTGCGGTGAGGAAACGGCGCTGATGCGCTCCATCCAGGGCGACCGCGGCGAGCCCCGGCAGAAGCCGCCCTTTCCTTTTGAGGAGGGCCTGTTTGGCTGCCCCACCATTATCAATAATGTAGAAACCCTGTGCAATGTGCCCGCCATACTGCTCAACGGTGCGGCGTGGTACAGAGGGTTTGGCACGGAAAAGGCCCCCGGAACCAAGGTATTTGCGCTGGCTGGGGATATCACCAACACCGGCATTGTGGAGGTGCCCATCGGCACACCGCTGGGCACCATCCTGTTTGATATTGGCGGCGGCACCCCGGGTGATAAGCAGTTCAAGGCCGCGCAGATTGGCGGGCCCTCCGGCGGCTGCGTCACCAAGCAGGATCTCAACACACCCACCGATTACCAGAGCCTGCAGGCGCTGGGCGCGATCATGGGCAGCGGCGGATTGATCTCCATGAACGAGGACACCTGCATGGTGGATACTGCCCGCTATTTTATGGACTTTGTGAAGGACGAATCCTGCGGCAAGTGCGTGGCGTGCCGCATCGGCACCAAGCGCATGCTGGAAATTCTGGAGCGCATCTGCGACGGGCATGGCGAGGAAGGCGATATCGAGCTGCTCGAAACCCTGGGCACAAACATTCAATTGACGGCCATGTGCGGCCTGGGGCAGACGGCGCCCAACCCCGTGCTCAGCGCCATCAAAAACTTCCGTGAAGAGTTTGAAGAGCATATCACCAAGAAGCATTGCCGCGCAGGCGTGTGCTCGGCCCTGTTTATCTCGCCGTGCGAAAACACCTGCCCGGCCAATGTGAATGTGCCCGGTTATACGGCGCTGGTGGCCAACGGGCGCTTCATCGACGCGTATCACCTGATCCGGCAGGAAAACCCCTTCCCCGCCGTCTGCGGCCGTGTGTGTACGCGCCCTTGCGAGAGCAAGTGCCGCCGCCGCACCATGGACGAGGCCATTGCCATTTGCGATATCAAGCGCTTTGTGGCAGATTATGCGCACAAGCACGAGCAGGCCGTCACCAAGGATGTGATCTTCCCCAAGAACGGCAAGCATGTGTCTATCATCGGCGCGGGCGCAGCGGGGTTGACCTGCGGGTACTATCTGGCACGCATCGGCTATGGCATTGACGTGTACGAATCCGAGAGCATCGCGGGCGGCGTGTTGGCCTTTGGCATCCCCGGTTACCGCCTGCCAAACGACGTATTGCAGCACGAGATCGACCTGATCGCCAAGGAAGGCGTGAACATCCACCTCAACACCACGGTGGGCAAAGAAATCAGCTTTGACGACCTGAAGAACATGAGCGACGCCGTGTTTGTGGCCACCGGCACACAGTTCCCGCAGCGCGTGAACATTGAGGGCGAGGATCTTGCGGGCGTCATTCACGGCATCAACTTTCTGAAGCTTGTCAATCTCCAAAAGCCCGTAGAAGTGGGCGAACGTGTAGCGGTGATCGGCGGGGGCAATACCGCCATCGACTCGGCACGAACGGCGCTGCGCCTGGGCGCTAAAAAGGTGACCATCCTGTACCGCCGCACCCGCAACATGATGCCTGCGCTGGGCTCCGAAATTGTGGAAGCGTTGGAGGAAGGCGTGGAGCTGATGGAGCTGACCCAGCCGCTGGCGTTCATATCCGGCAGGGGCGGCAAATTGAGCGGTATCCAGTGTGTGAAGATGACGCTGGGCGATTTTGATTCTTCCGGCCGCCGCAAATCTGTGCCGGTTCAAGGCTCTGAGTTCCTGATGGAGGTGGACACCGTGATCCCCGCCGTCAGCCAGTATGCCGATTTGCCCTTCATCAAGGCGGAAAACATCGGACTCACCCCCTGGGGCACCTTTACGGTGGAGCCTGAAACCATGATGACCACCATCCCCGGCGTGTTCGCAGGCGGTGATATCGTGCGCGGCCCGGACACCGTGATCCAGGCCATTGCCGATGGCAAGAAGGCCGCCATCGCGATTGACCGGTATCTTGGTGGCCGGGGCATGCTCAACAAAGGCGAAACCATCGACATCCCCGAAATTGTGGACGACGATGAGGTGATGGAGTTGGCACGCTATCCTTTGGATATGCTGGAGCTGGAGAGGCGCAAGGGCAGCTTTGACGAGGTGGTGCTGGGCTATCACAAGCTGACGGCCATTGCCGAGTCCATGCGGTGCCTGCACTGTGAAAGGAGGTAATCCCGTGGTACATCTCACGATCAATCATCTGCCCGTCACAGTAGAAGAAGGCACGACCATCATGGAAGCGGCGCGGCAGAATCATATCACAATCCCCAACCTCTGTTATCTGAAGGACGTGCACAAAATCGGTGCCTGCCGCATCTGCGTGGTGGAGGTGGAAGGGGCCAAAACGCTGCAAGCCAGCTGCCTGGCCGTGGTGCGCGAGGGCATGGTGGTGAAAACCAACTCGCAAAAAGTGCGCGAGGCGCGAAGGGTGCTGTACGAGCTCATGCTGTCCGACCATTCCCAGGATTGCCTGAGCTGCACACGAAACCAGAACTGCGAGTTCCAGGCCATGGGCAAGCTGCTCAGCGTTGAAACCTCGCGCTTTGAAGGCGCGCGCTCCACCTTCCATGTGGACGCTTCGGAGTCTATCACCCGGGATATGACCAAGTGCATCCTGTGCCGCCGCTGCGTGACGGTGTGCGGTCAGGTGCAAAATGTGAATGTGCTGTACCCGCAAAACCGGGGCTTTGACACCGAGATTTCCCCCGCCATGGCGCTGCCGCTGGGTAGTGTCAACTGCACCTTCTGCGGCCAGTGCACTACTGTTTGCCCGGTGGGCGCGCTCAAGGGCACAGACGGCACCCACAAGGTGTGGGACGCGATCAGCAAGAGCAAGCACAACAAACGCGTGATGGTGCAGGTGGCCCCGGCGGTGCGCGTGGCGCTGGGCGAAGAGTTTGGCCTGCCACCCGGCACCCGCGTGACGGGCAAGATTGCCGCGGCGCTTCGGCGGCTGGGCTTTGACGATGTGTTTGACACAAACTTCGCTGCCGACCTGACCATTCTGGAAGAGGGAACGGAATTTCTGAACCGCGTGAAGCTGGCGCTGATGGAGGATAAGAGTGCCGTGCTGCCCATGATCACCAGTTGCAGCCCGGGGTGGGTCAAGTTTTGCGAGCATATGTATCCCGATCAGCTGGCGCACCTTTCCACCTGCAAATCCCCGCACACCATGCTGGGTGCGCTGGCCAAATCATACTACGCGAAGTCCATCGGCGTTGATCCCAAAGATATCTGTGTGGTATCCGTGATGCCCTGCACCGCCAAGAAAACCGAAATCGCGCGTGAGGAAATGAAGAACGACGGATACCCCAATGTGGATGCCGTCATCACCACACGCGAGCTTGCGTACATGATCAAATCCTCCGGCATCGACTTTGGCACCCTGGAGGACGAGGAGTTTGACAACCCCATGGGCATGTCCACCGGCGCGGCGGACATCTTTGGCCTGACCGGCGGCGTAATGGAAGCGGCGCTGCGCACGGTGTATGAGATGGTGACCGGCCGACCGCTGCCCTTTGACGGGCTGCATGTTTCGCCCCTTGAAGGGTTTGACAGAATCAAGGAAGCCACCCTCGTGATTGAGGGCACGCTGCCGGAGTATGCCTACCTCGAGGGCCTGGCGGTGAAGGTGGCTGTGACAAGCGGCCTGAGCGGTGCGGGCGAACTGATGGATCAGATTGCAGCTGGCACATCGCCCTATCATTTTATTGAAGTGATGGGCTGCCCCGGCGGCTGCATCATGGGCGGCGGCCAGCCCCGCTGCGCCGATGCTTCCGTGAAAGACAAGCGCGTGGCGGCGCTTTTCACAGAGGACGAGTGCAAGGAACTGCGCAAATCCCACGAGAATCCCTATGTGCAAAAGCTGTATGCGGATTTCCTGGGCAAGCCCAACGGACATCTGGCGCATGAGCTTTTGCACACGCACTATGTGAAGCGCGGCGCGTTCAATCAGGGCACGAAGGAAACCTTCGTGAAGGAGCCGGACGAAAAGACGAGGCGCCGGGCGCGCGTGGC
>JAVBRU010000040.1:0-9006 GCA_031547595.1 Eubacteriales bacterium | reverse complement strand
TGGGCGTTTTCTTGATCCTCAACATGCTGTTCAAGCAGCCTGTCAGTATTTCTATGATTGCGGGCGCAGTGGCTGGTGCATTGGTGTCCGGCAATGGTATCCCCTTTCGCCAGCTGTATGAAGGCACTTTTACCTACATCGATACCATCCTGATTATCGCTACCGCTATGCTGTTTATGATGGTGATTTCCGAGTCCGGCGCGCTCGAAGCCCTCAACAGCGCCATCGTTACGCGCTTTTATAGAGCACCGGCTATTATGCTAATTCTTTTGATGTTCACTATCATGTTCCCCGGCATGATCACAGGCTCCTCCACGGCAGCTGTGCTCAGCGCAGGCGCGCTGGTTGCGCCGGTATTGCTGATGATTGGTATCCCCAAGGCCAAGGCAGGCGCTATCATTGCTATTGGCGCTATCATGGGTATGGCGGCGCCGCCTGTCAACATCCCCGCCATGCTGATTGCGGGAGGTGTGGACATGCCCTATATCGGCTTTGAAGGGCCGTTGTTTTTGATCACCGTACCCTGCGCCATTTTCACTGTGTTAGTTCTGGGCTTGCCGCACTGCAAGAAGCTGGATATTGACGAACTGAAAACTCATTTGAATACCGAAATTTCCCGTCAATATGGCATCAAGCTATACGCGCCCATTTTGTTGCTGGTTGTGCTGTTATTGGCCTCCAAGCTGTTCCCCAGCGTATTCCCGAATCTTGGCACGCCGCTGATCTTCCTGATCTGTGCCGGCCTTGGGTTATTCACAGGCAAAAAGTTTAATGTGTGGCAAAAGAGCCTGAACGCGATGGACACTACCATCCCGGTGCTGGGTAAGCTGATGGGCGTAGGTATGTTTATTCAGGTGCTGACACTGACCGGTGCCCGCGGCTGGATCGTGGTTAACTGCCTCAGCCTTGGCACAGTGCTCTTGTACGTGATGATTTGTACCGCCATGCCAGCCTTTGGCGCTGTCAGCTCCTACGGCGCGGCCTCCGTAATGGGCGTGCCCTTCCTCTTGGCGCTGCTATCCAGCGGGGATCAGATCACCACCGCCGCGCTGCTGGCCTTTATCTGCTGTCTGGGCGATTTGATGCCTCCAACCGCACTGGCGGGCAACTATGCCGCGCAGATTGTGGGGCTTAAGTACAAACCAGTACTTAAATACTGCATTGTGCCGTTCTTGTTCTCGATCACCCTCGCGCTGATTTATTTGCTCAATACCTCGGCACTCAGCTTTTTGACCCCGTAAAAGGAGGCGGAACACATGCTATTGACGTATATCTACCTGGCCATCATCGCGCTGTTGCTGTTACTGATCGTGGTCAACATGTTCAAAAAAGAAAAAAATGTCCGTTATCAAATCGAGGCTGCGCTGGTGATGGTTCCCCTCATTTTGCGTATGCTGCTGATTAAGTAAAGGAGAGTATCCATGAAAAAGATTCCTTTACGCATCCTCACTGCCGCCGCGTTGTGCGTGCTGGTGGCAGTGGCTGTTGCCGCGCTGGCGAGCGAATTTACCTCCATGTGGGAGGATGAGCCCATCTATCCCGGCGCTGGCGTCACGGCTATCGAGATGCTCAGCGATTATTATCCTGGGCTGAAAGGCACAGCCGGCGATACGGAAATCTACGTGCTGGACAGCGGCAAGCCTGGCGCATCTATGCTGGTGCTGGGCGGCACTCACCCCAATGAGCCGTCCGGCGTCGTCACAGCCGTGATGTTGATTGAAAGCTGCCAGCCTGACTGCGGCGTATTGTATGTCATCCCCCGCGCCAATCACAGCGCCTTCACCTGCACCGATCCCCAGGAGGGCGCGCCGATGTTCTACACCATCGAAACTGCGTCCGGCACGCGTACCTTCCGCTTTGGCTCCAGGGCCACCAACCCCATCCATCAGTGGCCGGATTCTGAAGTTTATGTACATGCATCCTCCGGGCAAACGCTGTCCGGCAGCGAAACGCGCAACCTCAACCGTGCATATCCCGGCCGCACCAATGGCACCTTTACCGAGAAGATTGCCTATGGTATCACCTGCCTGATCCAGCAAAAGAATATCAATATCACCGTTGACCTGCACGAGGCTTCGCCCGAATATCCCACCATCAACGCGTTGGTGGCACACGAGGACGCCATGGAACTGGCCTCCTGGGCAGCGATGGATATGGATATGGACGGCGTGAAAATCAGCCTGGAGCCCTCGCCCCGCAACTTGCATGGCCTGTCTCACCGCGAGCTGGGCGATTATACCGATACCCTGGCCGTGCTGATGGAAACCGCCAATGCCTCCCAGGGGCGTCTTCGCGGGCGCACAAACAGTGCTTTGGTGGTGGACGGTATTGACCCCTACTACACCCAGGCCGGAAAAGCCGGACGCCTGTATGTCACCTTCCCCGCCGAGGGCATCCCGCTCACGCAGCGCGTGGCACGCCACATCACCGGCATTGTGTATCTGGCGCAGGAGTACGGCATGGTCGTGATGGATGGCAATGAGATTTCGCTTGGCAATATGCCCTCTTATTCCGAGATCATGAAGAACGGCGTAGGCGCTTATCTGGGGGCGGCGCAATGAAAAAACTTGCTTGCCTGCTGCTTGTATGCTTTCTCAACATGAGCTTTGCTTACGCCCAGGAAGAAGTGACCATCGGCGGCGAGACTTTCCAGTGGAATGGCTACCGCGTGATGGAACCGGATACGGATTTTGATCCCTATACCGGCTCTGTTTCCGACATCAATGATTGCTTTCCGGCCAATTATCCCATCACAAAAGATCAGTATACCTTGCTGGAAGGCACGCTGATGGAAGTGACCGTGCAGCATATCGTGGCCGAAAACCCCGGCAAAACGGTGTATATCGTGGCCGGTGTACATGGTGACGAGCGTGCCGCCTGGTTTACGGGCGTTCTTTTGCAGGGCATCAGCATCAAAAGCGGCGAATTGTACATCATTGCCCCGGCCAACGCCAACGGCGCAAAAGAGCAAACCCGCTATGTGGTGGCCGAGCAGGATTTGAACCGCAGCTTCCCGGGCGATGAAAACGGCAACGAGGCCGAGCAGGCTGCCAACGCCATCTATCAGGACATTGCCCGTGTGCAGCCGGATTTCCTGTTTGATTTGCATGAAGCCATTGTATACCGTGAAGGCCGGGATTTCCTGGGCAGCACGCTGATTTACACCAAGCTGGACGCCATGGGTGATATGTTCTTTGACCTTCTTTTTGCCACGCAAATTGGCGATATCTGCTCCGGCCCCTTTGGCTACAACGGCCCCGGGCCTGAAGGCAGCATCAACGCCACCGTCACGAGCAACCTTGGAATTCCCACCATCACGGTGGAGACCTTCCGTGGATATCCCATGGAACACCGCGTCAGCGATCAGCTGCAAATTGTAGAATTTGTGCTGGCGTACATGGGACTAGTCTAAAATGAATCTGCAAGCGCTGATTTTCATGCTAAGCGCCGCTTACTTGCTCTTCCTGCTTGGGGAGAGCTTGTTTGCCGTTTATATGCGAAAGCGCTTGCGGCATGTGATCCATGTGAACGGCACACGCGGCAAAAGCACCGTCACCCGGTTGATTGACGCAGGGCTGCGCGCTGGCGGGCTTCGCGTGTACAGCAAGTCCACCGGCACCCTGCCCATGACACTTGACACAGCGGGCAGCGAACAGCCGATTGAGCGTCACTCCCCAGCCAACATCCGCGAGCAGCTTGGCATCCTGCATCAGGCGGCTAAAGCAAATGCAGATGTGCTGGTCATCGAATGCATGGCCATCCGGCCAGAGCTGCAATTCGCCAGCCAGCACCGCATGCTGCGCGCGGATATTGGCGTCATCACCAACGCACGTATTGACCATACCGATGTGATGGGAAATACCCAGCAGGACGTGATGGCCGCACTTATGCATACTGTGCCGCGGCATGGAACGGTGTTTACGACAGATGAGCAAAACTTTTTGGCCCTTTCTAGCAAAGCACAAAAGCTCTCCTCACAGGCGATTCTTGCCACCCCACAGCCAGGGGACGAAGCCCTGGACTTCGCGGATAATGTAGCAGTAGCGCTAGCCGTATGCGCGCACCTCGGCGTCCCACGCGATGTGGCGCTGCGCGGTATGCAATCGTTTCGGCGCGATCCCTATGCGCTGTCCTTGCACCGGCTGAGCGATATGGCATTTGTCAATGCGCTGTCTGCCAACGATGTGCAATCCGCCCTCCTCGCCTATCAGCGTATGTGCGATTTGCATGCACTAAAGGGCGATACCATTTTGCTTTTCAATAACCGCGCGGACCGTCCGGCACGCTCCAAGGATGTGCTGGCGCTGGCCACAGCGCTTCACCCTTCGCAAGTGATATTATTGGGCGCAGATCAAGGACGCTTAGCTGCGCTATTGCACCGTGCATTCCCGTCTTTATCCGTCCTTCGCTGCAAAAACGCACAAGAGGTTCCGCTGGCGTTTGAACAGCCCAGCATCCTGTTTGCCACAGGCAATATCAAAGACGAAGGCATCTGCTTGATGGAACGCGTTTTGAAGGAGGCGGCACATGACGCATGAAATTGTGATTCTGGGCGTATTGATCAGCATTCTATTCTACGAATGCACGCGCATATCGCCCGGCGGCATCGTGGTGCCAGCTTATCTCGCGTTGTATTTGCGCTCCCCTGCCCGCCTGCTCAGCATCCTTGCCCTCATGGTAGTCACCTTCTTCTGCCTGAAGCTGCTGTCCAGATTTTTGATTCTATATGGCAAGCGCAAATTTGCGGTGGCTGTGATTCTGTCCTTTCTGCTTGGCAGCGGGCTGGGGCTGCTCTCGTTCTTGCCCTTTGATATTTCGATCGTGGGTTCATTGATCCCGGGCATCGCAGCCGCCGATTTTGAACGCCAGGGCTTTTTCAAAACGCTGCTTGCCATAATCGCTGTAGTAGGTATTCTGGCATTGTTGATGCTGTGGCAGGGCGTGCTATGAGCAGGCTGCAGCGCGTATTGCTCTGTGCCCTTGCGGCAGTTGTCGCTTTGGGTGGCTTTTCGGTGTTTTCCTTTACCAAGTCACAACAAAAAGTGCCGGAGTATGATACAATGGCCGCTGCGGCGCTGCGCATGGCAGACTGCATGGCTGCAATTCGGCAGGAAAAAGCCGTCCGCGGTATCGAGCAAGATGCAAAAATCGACATATTAGGCACCGGCATGCTGGGCACATCGGGTAGCGCTATCACGACCACCCTCGGCGCTTTGGAGGCCAAGCGAACCAGCGCCACCACCGATATGGCTGCGCTGTGCGTACGGCTGCTCACAGACGCGGGCATCATGCCCGGCGATACTATCGGCGCATGTTTCTCCGGCTCTTTTCCGGCGCTCAATATCGCACTGCTCTGCGCGGCAGACAGCATGCATGTGTCGGTGATCTACACCGTTTCCGTCGGCGCATCCACCTACGGTGCCAATCAAACAGCTTTCACCGCGCCAGAAATGTTGATATTCCTGGCACAGCAAGGCCTTCTTGCCACCGCCCCTGCAGGTATCACCTGGGGAGGCGAAGGCGATACGGGTGCCAACATGCAAGCTGCATATTTTGAAGATGAGCAGCCGGAGCTGGACGCCATCGCTGCACGCCTGAATATAGCAGTCTTTGACTCCTACGAAGAGAGTTTTTCCTGGCGAACAGCGATGTATGGCACGATTGATGGTTTTGTCAGCGTCGGCGGCCACGTGCTGGCTATGGGAAGAGACGAAACGGGCTATTCCCTTGGAGAAGGCATTTTAAAGCAAAAGAAAATCAATGAACTGACTATCAAAAGCGGCCTGCTGGCGCATTATATGAACGCCGGGTGCCCAACGATTTCCATGCTCAATCTGCGTGTTCTCTGCCAGCGCTACAGCCTTGTTTTCGATCCTCCCCTCTCGCCAGTGATTGGCGTATCCGCGATATATTGGCAAACTGCCTATTCCAGGCCTTGGATTGTGGCCACTTTGCTGGCTTCTCTGCTGCTGCTAATCGCATACCGTTTCACTTTGAGAAAGAAGCATTAACCTGAGCTCCCTATAAAATACATATTTGCTCCTGCACCAAACCTACGGTGCTACATAGGATGTGGTGAAGGCCGCATAAGCGACCTGCACCCCAAATGCCACATCCTACCATGTGGCAAACAAATAAGGAGGAGCAAATATGTCTTTTTATTCCTACAAGAACGCGAATCCTTCTTGCTGCCCCGGCACCGTCGCCGGCAACGTTCTGGATGGCCTGGAAGAGAAAATCTGCATCCAGGTTCAGCGCGTATACGACAGCTGCTTGCAGCAGGAACAGCTGACCAATGTTGATGTCACCATCCTCAGCTATGCCCAGGTGGTCAACACCTGCTGCTGCAACAGCAATGCCTGCTGCAACAACGCCACCGAGACCATCCCGCCTACATCTGCCCCCGTCCCCCCCATCACCTTTGAGAGCTGCCGCTCCAGCACCATGGATGTGGATATCAGCAACCTCAACGTGGAACGCCTGTGCGACCGTCCCTGCTTTGCCCGTGTACGCGGCACGCTGCGCATCCCCATTGACATCCTGTTCACCGATAGCCGCTGCATCGAATACATCGGCAAAGGCTTTGTCACCGTCAACAAAGACGTGCTTTTGTCTGTCCCCGACGAGTCCATTGTGCCCTTCACCATGGAGGGCATGGCCAGTGCGGTATGCGTATCCGGCTCCTATCGCGGCGACAACGTGTTCCGCCTGACGGTGTGCGTCACAATCGTGCTCAAGGTGCTGGCGAAGGTGGAAATCCTTGTGCCCAGCTACGGCTTCTGCCCCATCCCTCCCTGCGAAGAATTTGCAGACAACGTGTGCGACGATAGATGATATTCTAGTAATAGTGAAGCAATAGGAATCAAGCTACAGCATATAATTTTTTCTTCGCGTGGGTATTGTCAAGAATCTTTCGCAAAAAGGTCTCTGGTAGGATAAAGTCAAAGTGCCTGAGAGATATCCAGCGAAGTGACGGTGATTCATATTCATATACTCCTTGTTGCCCCATTGGGTACCTGCAACGTGGTATAATCTGGCACATACGAGCATAAGCGCTGAGCTACCGTCTGGAGAAGTGCCCACGACCCTTGTTCGCCGGCGGATTTCCCGGTTGAGACGCTCAATGACGTTGTTCGTGCGAATACGCAGTCAGTGTCCATAGGGAAAATCAATGTAGGTCAGGGTCTCTTCAATGCCGTCCTCGACCTTTTTTGCCGCTTCCTTCAGTTTCATTTCCCGCAGGGCTGCGGCTTTGCTCTCCTAGGCATGGATCGCTTTGAGCATTTGTGCGCACGCTGATACCCATCATCCCGTAAGGAAGGAGCGTCATGCAGTGGCTTACTTCAACTACCATACCACCGCGAAACGGCTGCTTGCCGAAGGGAAACTGACCGCCTGGTATTTCGTCGCTAAGCACAACCACATTGCTCCGGCGCTGGTGCTGGTCTTTGACGACGCCGCCCATCCGGTCATGCCCATCCGCGAGTACCGCTGGCCAGAATATATGCCACTGCTGCCCGCAGACAAGGAAAGGAGAGAATAGTTAAGAGACAACTTGCACACTCGTATACGTTATAATATGTTTGTATGTGTTGCGTTGAATCAAACCCCCGATAATTATCATTTGACGGGGTTATTGTGTAAGTATAGAAACCGCAGTTAGGACATTGTAAAGCAGCCGAGGCGGTCAATAGTACACAGAGAGTAACCAAGAGCGTCAGTACACTACAAAATGCATGTGGTGGTAAGGACATGACTGCAGCTTAGGCACTGGCGTCGCCGCATCCGTTTGCCATATTCGCCTCGCTGTTATCCCCGGTGGTAGCTTTTAGCTCCTCAAACTTCTGGGTGGCTTCCCCTACCGCCGTTCCAAGCTGGTCATGCTTACTCTTGGCTCGGCCAAGCGCTCCGTATAATCGGTCTGACGGTCATGGCATTCCTTCAATTTATCGCCGGCAACAGATAGCGCCCGCTCGTATTGATCTACAGCACTTTGCTGCAAAGAGAGCGTGCGCGTAAGGGTGCTCAGTTTGGAGGACAGGCCTGTTGTGGTCTGCTCAAACTGTTCCACCCCGGCAGACGCCCGCACAAAAGCAGATTGTGCTTCCTAGATCTGCTTGTTGATGGATTTGATGTTCCGGGTAAAGTTATCGCTGTTCACGGACAGGGATACCACCAGATCGCGGAGCGTTTCACTCATGCTGACTCACCACCTGCGCAAAAAGAAAAAGCGCCTTGTAAAGACGCTCTAGTTGCCATTAAATATCGGGTTGAATTTACCGTCAAGTTAGGGTATAATAATGGTGGAAGGAGTTGATACACATGACCAATATCATCCCGATCTCTGACCTGAAAAACTATAGTGAGGTCCTCGGCCACTGTGATGATGGTTCCACAGTCTATCTCACCAAGAATGGTCGCGGCAAATATGTCGTGCAAAGTCTGGCCGAATATGAGAAGCTGCAAGCAACTGTGAAGCTTTTAGCCGAACTGGCCAAGGGTGTAGAATCGATCCGCAATGAAGGTGGGCTCACTGTAGAAGAGGCTTTTATCGGCCTGGAGGACTGACAATGGCAAAGATCGTCGTTTCAAAAGAAGCGAAAAAAGACCTGACCGCTATCCGTCAGTACATTCGTGACGACTTGAACAACCCTGATGCTGCACGGCGGGTTATTGCGGCCCTGAAAAAGGGCATTCTATCGTTGGAGGATTTCTCCGCTCGTGGCCGCCCTTTGGATGCACTCATCCCTGTTCATACAGAGTATCGTTATCTGATGTGCGAGAATTATTGCATTTTCTATCTGGCAAACACAGAAGAAGTCACTGTTGTACGCATCCTGCATCAGAGGCAAGATTCGTTTAGAGCGCTATTTCTGGGCAACTGATATCAAGGACGCATATGACCCCACACCTCGTCAATGTACTGTTGACGGGGTGCTTTTTTGTCATGTTCGCGGTTGGTATTCCAGGCATGGATTCGCAAGAAACCCAGCATATCCATCTGGT
>JAVBRU010000018.1:0-83282 GCA_031547595.1 Eubacteriales bacterium | reverse complement strand
TGGGGCGGTGAAACGCTGTAGCCGCTCTTTGGGCACGACACCCGCCAGCAGCGTCCAGTATGCGCCAATGTGCATCACGCCCGTGGGCTGGCCGCGGCGGTCGGTATCCTCATAAAAGCCGTCCGCTTCGTTCCACATAGTATCATTGATAAGGGCAGAGAGCTGCCGGTATTCATCCGTCAATTCCGCCACACCAACCTCCAGGCTGCAAACCTCCGCCATTTGTAGCAGTATCTGCGCATTCAGCGCCTGCTGCGCGGTGGTGTCGATAAAGGTCAGGTGTCCGTGATCAAATACGCCGCCGCGCGGCAGATTATCCATGCCGCAGCCCCAGCCGCTGGAGTAGTAGCCGCCGTTTTGCCAGGTGCGATGCTTGTGCAGCCAGCGGTGGAAGGCCAGAAGCGGCGCATACACTGCCCGCAGCCGCTCCCGATTGCCGCTGACCTGATAATACTGCCACTCCGCCAAGGCCAGGATGTTCGGGCCGGTGGAGGACGGATCGTACTTGCCAAACTGGTCTTTCCCGGTGTGGATATCGATCTGGCGGCAGATGAAGCCATCGGGATGTTGCTTGGCATAGAAGTTATCCAACATTTCGATGAACGGGAAGATATGCGAAGCATACTTGCCAAACATCGTGACAAACGAGATGCCCCACATGAAAAACGCATCGGCAAACTCGGTATACAAAAGGCGGCGCGGCAGTCCGCTGGCTGCATCGGGGCGCAGGATTTTGCTGCCCGCGATTTCAAACGCCCGTGCCATGCCCCGGCATGCATTCGGCTGGCCGCCCCAGTACAGGCGGGGCACATCCCCGCGGAGCTTCTCTGCGTCTGGCAGCGGGGCGCAATCAGCGGGCATGCCCACAAAAGGGCTTTCCTGCAACAGAGGTGACGGCACGCCGGTTTCGAATGTATGCGTTTCTCGAAGTGCCTTCAGCACCTCCGCCGATACGCCAAAATCCATGCTCGCATCCAGGGCTTTCAGCCGCGCGATCACCTGCGGGATGTGATAGGCGCTGGCCGGCACCTCGCCCGGCTTGCACTCCGGCGAATCCTTCAAAAATTCTCCATTATACGCGTATTGGAAATACGATTGCAGCTGCGTGTCAAAAAACGGCTCGTACACCTGCGTTTTATTATCCACCGTCACATACACGCGGCTCATGGGATTGATGTCGCATATTACGCGGGTGTCAAACACCACGGGGTCGCTGCTTTCGTCCGTAGTAAAAGAGCCGTTGGCGCCCCGGCCGTTATACGTGACATCTATGGACACATGGGCGCGGAAATGATCGTTGACAAACGCGGTGTTCCGCACATAAACGGGATTGCCCACCGACACATTGCCCGCATCGTCGCGCAAAATGCACAGCACATAGCCCTCTCCCGGCAGGGTGACAGTGCACTTGGCCAATCCGTCGGCATTCGGCGCAATCCGCGCGAAGGCCTGGCCGTTTATGACGACTTCAAACTCCTTGAGGTTGCCTTCGTAGCAGCGCCAGCCTTGCATGCTAAGCACATATTTACGATCTTCTTCAAAGGGCAGCACCGCTCCTGGGCGTGCGCCGTCCAGCGTGAAATCCATCAGCAGGCCGGAGCTGGCAAAGCAATCCCCCGCCCGCACCGCTGCGGCAACCTCATCAAGCCCCAGCCGGTCACACCGCGCATAGGTGCGGAAGGGCTCCACCAACCGCTTGCCGGACAGATGGTCCGGGTCATCCCCGCAGGTATCGGTCTCTGCGATGCCCGTGATGCGGTAGCCCGCGTTCAGCAGCGCATACCAAACCCCACGGTACCAGGGCTTGTCCGGGCCGTAGCCCTCCACCACGATGGCATCCACCATGCCCGTCAGGCCATCAAAGGCACAGGTTGAAGCAATGTTGGTGACAAATGAGTTGTTGCGATCCTGCCGCCACCAGCTGGTGGGATGGGCAAAAAAGGCAAAGCTGTCGGGGTTTCTGAACATTTTGATTGCACGGGAGGGCGGCACATTGATAAAGGGCGGCGGCTGTGTGCAGGGCACATGGCGGTCGCGCTCATAGGCGTGGTATAAAGGATCGCGGAACTCATCCACCGGGGGTGTTTCGTCAAAGTTGGCCAGCACAATGTGCCCATAGCGGTATTTAATGAACTCTCCGCCGGGGTCGACCAGGTAATCCGGCCGCGCCAATTCGTCCAGCAGCGCGCGGTAGTATTTGCGATAGGTGCCAATGGGCGGATGATAGCTTTGATACACGTGCAAATGATTTTCGCCGTCATAGGGCTCGCCCGCGAAGTATACGTTCCAATCCTCGCCGCGCGCACGCACCGACATCTTTTCCAAATCCATCACCGCATCCGCACCCAGGCGCGCGCGGGAGATATGAGAGTGCGCATCAAATGCGTAAAACCCCAAGAGCTTGGGATCATACACGCGCTGGAGGAAAAACTGCACCGTCTTTGTGCCCACCACCGTGATATCCTTTTCCAGCGGCCAGTATTGCTTGCCGCGCAGGATGATCAGGCGGTATACGCCGTCCTCCAGGGGGATAGCGCCCGTCTCCCCCACATAGGCACGCCACACCCGGGTGCCATTTTGGTACACGCCCACATTGGCACAGCAGGGCGCACCGTGCTCGTCAAAAAGCTCCACAAGCAGCATAGCCATTGGCCTCCTTTGAAAAAATGGGGCTGCCGCGCGTATGCGACAGCCCCGTGAATGGGATAATAAACTATTCTCTTGCCAGGTATGCCTGATATTCGGCATTCCAATATTCTTCCAGCGCCTTGAGGCCCATGGCATCGAGATCCGCCATATACTTGGCAAACAGCTCTGCGCATTTTTCTTCGCTGCTAGCCAAGATACTCTCGTACACTTCGTTGGAGAAAGTCTTGTCGATATTGCCGAGGCTGTACAGAAGATCGTCCGAAGCATTGGCGTTCATGCCTGCAAAGAACGTGGTGTCATACTCATAGCCGATCAGGCGGCTCTGACGCTCCATATCCCGCGCGCTGCCGGTGTTGGCGGGGTCGTCCTTGAGCGCCATGTAGGTGCCCCAGGGGCTGGTGCCAAGGTTCTTTGTAAAGATGGTGGTGAAGGTATCCGCACCGGATACGTTGTAGTTGATCACTTCCGCAGCCGTCAGGCTCTTATCCGCCAGGCGGTCGAGGTAGGTCTTAGTGAGCACGGGCTTGCCATCGGCATTGAATTCCCAGTTGATGCCTTCCAGGCCGTTGATGACCACGAAGTTGTTGTACGGGTCTGCCAAGGCGTTGATGAGGCTCATCGCTGCCGCGAGCTTGGTTTCATCGCCGGCCAATTTGTCAGTGAGCACCAGATAGCCCGCGCCCATGCGGCTCTCGGACACGATGTTCGGGTGCTGGCCCACTTCGGCCACGCTGATGGGGAAGTTCTGCCAATATCCATTCTCTACGCCCAGGGCGTTGAGGTTGGGCACTTGAGAGTTGACGTAGTAGTGGATGCCAAAGTAGCTCTTGATCTGGTCGCCGCCCAGCTTCTGGGGGGAGAACGTGGCGCGGTCCATGGTGAACGCTTCGGGATCGAGCAGGCCTTCGCGGTATACTTTGTTGTACCATTCGATAATCTCCTGCGCCCAGGGCGCGCGCACCCAATAGCTCAGCTGATTGTCTTCGTCGATGTAGAAGCGCCCGTTATAGCCGCCCGCGCTCTGGATGAGGGTTTCCAGCATGTTCTGCCAGCCCTGCACAAAGCCGCCGAGGGGGTAATAATCGTTGCCCTGGATGTTCTTGGGCTGCACTTCCTTCATTTTGACCAGCACATCATACACATCATCCAGCGTCTTAATATCCGGGCAGCCCAGCGCCTGCCACATATCCTCGCGCACGTTGAATGTCCAGCCGGACCAGGTGGCGGGGATGACATCCTCGGAATAGGCGCTCACGCCATAGCCGGAGGGCAAGGAATAAATGTGTCCGTCTTCGCTGAACAGATAGTTATAGCTGTCGCCAAATGCCTCCTTCACATTGGGGGCGTACTTTTCGATCAGGTCTTCCAGCGGCAACGCAATGCCTTCGTTGATCATGGTGGTCATGATGTTGGCACTGCTGTGGCGGATGAGCTCCGGATACTCGTTGCCCACCAGCAGCATGTTCAGCTTCTCGTTGGCATCACCGATGGGGATTTGGATGTCGAGGTACACACCGGACTTCTCTTGCAGATAGGCATGCATGGGGTTTTGGTCGTTGAGACGCGCGCTGTCGCCGGTGATGAACAGGGACAGCTTGACGGGCTCTTCCGCCGCCGCGATGCCCGCCAGACTGACAGTCAGCATCAGCACCAGAGCCAGGGCCAGGATCTTCTTCATGTGGAAACCCTCCTTTTATCATTCAGACAGCATCCGCTGCCAAATTTCTTATCCTTTGACTGCGCCCAGCATGATGCCCTTCACAAAGTATTTTTGCAAGAAGGGGTATACCATGATGATGGGAATGGTGGTGATCATAATCGTGGCGTTTTTGATGTTCTCCGGGGTGATGGTCTGGGCGCTCTCAATCAGCTCGGCCGTGTTCTTGGTGTTGGTGTACATATTGGCCTGTGCTTCCTTCAGGATGTTGATCAAAATACCCTGCAGGGTGATCAGATGCTCGCCGGTGGTGTAGATATAGGTATCATACCAGGTGTTCCACTGGCCAACTGCCACAAACAGCGTGACGGTGGCCAGCACAGGCTTGGCCATGGGCAGCATGATGCGGGTAAATACCGTGAAATCCCCTGCGCCATCTATGCGGGCAGACTCTGACACCGAGGCCGGCAGTTCCTCAAAGTACGCACGCATCAGCATCATGTTGTATACGCCAAGCAGGTTTGGGATCACATACACCAAGAAGTTATCAAGCAGCTTCAAATCGCGGATCAGCAGGTATTTGGGCACCAGGCCGCCGCTGAAATACATGGTGAACACGAATATGAACATGAACACCCGCCGCCCCATCAGGTCCTTTTGCGCCAGGATGTAGGCCAGCCCGGCCGTGAAAATCACCGACAGCGGCGTTGTGACCACCGTGCGCGCCACAGAGTAGAACAGCGCAGTCAGGATATTGCTGCGCTCAAACACCGTTTTCATCGCAGAGAGGGAGAACTTGCGCGGCCAGATATGGATGCCGCCGCTCATCGCGTCCACGCCGTCATTGAATGCCACCGCCATGACGTTCAAAAAGGGGTAGAGCACCAGCGCCATAAAAAACACCATAAACAATGTGTTGAACACGGCGAATGTCTTTTCGCCCCGGGTCATTTTCATCAGGCGCCCCCTCCCTTCGTCAAAAGATACTCATGTGGATTTTTTTCTTGGCAATAAAGTTGGTGGCGCATACAAGCAGCAGCCCCACCAGGCTCTTGAACAGGCCCACCGCCGTGGAATAGGAGAAGTCCATGTTTTGCAGGCCGACCTTGAACACATACGTGTCGATGACCTCGGCAGATTTATAGTTCATAGGGTTTTGCAGGAACAATTGCTGCTCAAACCCGACGGACAGGAGATACCCAAGCTGCATGATAAACAGCATCACTATGGTGGGCAGCAGGCACGGCAGCGTGATGCTGACAGCCTGGCGGATCCGCCCCGCGCCGTCCAGCATGGCGGATTCGTACATCTCCGGGTCCAGCCCCGTCATGGCAGATAAGTAGATAATGCTGCTCCAGCCGATTTCCTTCCAGATGCCCAGCACCGTGATCAGTCCCCAGAACATATCTGCCCGCCCGAGGAACAATATGGGGCTTTTTATGAGGCCGAGCATCAACAGCACCTGATTGACAATGCCGGTGCTGGACAGCATAGAGTTGACCAGCCCCGTAATGACCACCCAGCTGATAAAATGCGGCAGATAACTGACCGACTGCACCACGCGCTTGAAGCGGTTGCTACGAATTTCGTTCAGAAACAGCGCAAACAATATGGGTGCGGGGAAGCCTATGGCAATTTTCAAAAAACTCATGCCAAGGGTATTTTTCATCACCATGGAGAAATCCGGAGAGGTGAAGAAGTATTTGAACCACTTATACCAGGGGTCTGCCCAGGGGCTGCCCACAATACCTTTGCGGATGGAGAAGTTCTTGAACGCCAGCACCACGCCATACATGGGGTAATAGGCGAAAATACCGATGTACACAAGATAGACCAGCAATGCCGCCAGCAGCCATTTTTGCCGGAATAACCGCCTGCATAGCACAGTGCGGCGGTGGCCTTTCAATGCCAGGTCTACTTGGCTGGACAATACACTCACGCCCCTTCTATGCCTTTAGTATACCGAAATTCGTTCCTCTGCGGCAATGGCCAAAACCATCCAAGCGCCTGTAATATTCTTGTGTGTTTGCAGCCTTGCCATGTCGTTTTTGGTCTGTTTTTACAAAATTCCTACTGTTTTAAGGACGGTCACCTTCACAATCCCTCTCAAACTTCACTTTTCTATCCGCTGCGCCGTGCCGTCCTCCCACAGGATATCTACCGTGAGCGACACATCGCCGCACACCAGCACAGCGGGTTTTTTCTCGGCCCCGTGCTCTGGGCACAGCAGCGTGACCGTGCCATTTAAAATAGGAAGATTCTCCACACCGTGCCGCTGCGTACAGCGGATACGCCACGTGATGTGGCTGCCCTCCACGCGGATGCCAAAGATGTACTCGATCAGCACCGCCACAGGGGGCAGCCCTGTCCAGCCCACAAAATCCGGCTTGGCCGGGATGCCGGGTGCGGCATACTCGGGGGCATAATTCTCGTACAGCGTGCCTGTCTGGCAGTACACCGCCAGCACGTTTTGCAGATGATTCTGCGCAATCTCCCGTGCCAGATCAAAGTGCCCCGCCTTTTCCAGCCCGCGCATCACCATATAATTGGTGGGCGCCCACACGCCGCCGCGCCAATAATCCCCCTGCGCCTGATATTCGGGATGTTCATAAGAAAGAGAGGGCACCCTGTGCGGGCGGTTGAATGCTTTTTCGTCGTCCAAATGCGCTATAAACGCGTGTAGCTTTTCCGGCGGCACAACGCCCGCCAGCAGCGCCCAATATGCGCCGATGCTTTTCACACCGTTTAGCCGCCCATCCCGCCATAAATCATAATAGAACGCGGTGTCGTCGTCCCACAAATGGGTGTTGACAATATCGGTCAGGAGGGCCGCTTCGGCGGCAATGTCCTCAATCTCCTGCGTTCTGCCAAGCAGCGCTGCCATGTTTTGCAGCATTTTAGCATTCAGGATTTGCTGCAGGCACACATCTGCCCACACCTGATGCCCATGCGAAAAGGAATGGTTGTACCCTGCCTGCACGCGCGGCTGATTGTCCATGCCCGTCGCCCAGCCGGTGCCAAAATAGCTGCCATCCGGCCAGGTGCGGTGCTTCATCAGCCAGCGGTGATAGGCCAGAAGCGGCGCAAACACCTCCGCAATGCGCACCTTGTTTTCCGTCAGCAGATAATGCTCCCACTCCGCCCATGCCAGCACGTTGGGGCCGGTGGAGGAAGGATCGAAGCGGTAGAATTGATCGCCGGTTTCCGCTTCGCAAATTTCGCGGCAGATGAAGCCATCCCGGTGCTGATGGGCGTATATGTTGTCAAGCGTCTTTTGAAAGTCAAACCCGCGCCTGCCATAATTGCCAAACAATGTGATAAAGGAGGAATCCCACATGAACAAAAAGCCGTTGAACGCTGTGTCAATATAATTGGCCACCATCTGATCATCAGGCTTTGGCGCGCGCAGGTTGCTATAGGCGATGCGCCAGGCCGCGTCATAACAATCCAGCGCATCCGCATGCCCGTCCCACACCACGCGGGGCAGGCGCTCCTGATAATCCTCGAAAGCCGGCAGCGGCGTGCATTCTTTCTCGCGGTGCAAAAACACATTCTGCGCTACCAGCGGTTCATCCTCATAGGTCAGGGCATCGTTTGGGCGGTACAGCATGTCAATCTCCCTTCGGAATCATTGCACCCTGACTGCGCAGCAGCGCTTGCAGGGAAGGAACATCCAGCGTGTGCAGCGTTTTGTTGGCCTTCAGCGCCAGCGCACAGGCCGTACCCGCCGCTTGCCCTGTAACGGCGCAGGCAGGGATCACCCGCGTCACATCCCACAAATCCTCCCCCACCGCAATGCAGCGCCCGGCGGTGATGAGGTTTTTATGCCGTGCGGCAGGCAGCATGCGATAGGGCAAGTCAAACACCGGGCCGGACGTTTGCCAATCGCCAATCTGGCCGATGGCATCATCAAAGCGCCGTCCTTCGTCTGCGCGGGCAAGCGCAAAACCATTCTCCAGCCGCCAGGTTTTTCGAAACTGGGGCAAAAGGCCAATCCAATCGGGATAATCCCCCATGGGCAAACGCTGCGCAGCGTGCGCACGGATCTGTGCGCGCTCCCGAAGAAGCAACGCCGTCACGGCCTCCCCCGTGACGGGCGCGCCCTTCTCACCGCCCGTGCGGGTGATCAGCTGTACATGATCCTGCTGGAATGCCATATACCAGCCGGATGCGCTATGGGTTTCGTGCGCGGCGGTGCGCTCCCCCGCCATGCGGCACAGGTCTGCATCACCGGTGGCATCCACAAACATGCGGGCGGAGAGCCCCTGCCTTCCCGCCTTGCTTTCTACAATCAAGCCCGACAATTTCTCGTTTTCCGTATACAAGGCGCACACCTTGGTGTCATACCGGATGTCTACCCCGGCGTGAAGCAGCATTTCCTCCAGCGCCAGCATCATGGGCGCAGGCTCGTAAGGCGCTTCCAGCCGCCCCGCCTTCGGCCATGCATGAGGGTAGCGGTCCGGCCCGTAGCGGTACGCTGCGCGGAACAGCTCCTCCGCCAAGCCGCCCGCTACCTGCTGCCCGCGTCCGTCGCACAGAGGCAGATAGACCACCACCAGCCCCAGCGTGGCCAGCCCGCCAAGCGCGCACGCCCGCTCCACCAAGCAGACCGATGCACCCTGGCGTTTTGCCGCCAGCGCGGCCGCCACCCCGGCGATGCCGCCGCCTGCCACGATCACGTCATATTCCTCAGCCACGGGGATTTCCCGGGCGCTTTCCTGCCATTGCATCTGTCTCACCTCGTAGGATTAAGATACCACAGCCCGCAAATGCAGGCAACGCACGAAGCACCTGATCATCCTTCAGGCTTTCTCTATGTTTGCACGCAGCACAAAAAGATAGTGAAGTTATAGAGATATTTTGAATCTTTTTGTGCATGTATTATATGGTCGAAAAGCCGATATAATCAACAGGCTATAAATTTGCAAATCGTTTTAGTACAATTTATGATATAATGAACTGATTCCGCTGGCTCTGTGCATTGCGGCAAACGGGGTGAATGGCTCTACTGGGATGAGATGGGAGGGCGTGCGATGAAGCTGTCTTTGCTGATCATGGATGACAACAGCTATGAGCGGGAGGCGCTGAGGGCGTGCATCAATTGGCGGCTTCTCGGCATCGAGAGCATCTACCTGGCCGAAAACGGAAAGCGTGGCTGGGAGCTTTTTTGCGCACATCAGCCCCACATTATATTGTCAGACATTAAAATGCCGGAGATGGACGGCATGGAATTTGTGCAAAAGGTGCGCGCCGCATCTTCTAAGGCCAAGGTTATATTCCTCAGCGCATATGATGATTTTAGGTATGCGCAGTTTGCCTTATCGCAAAATGCGTACCGCTATTTGCTAAAACCCGTCAACGCCAAGGAGCTGATTGACGCTGTTCGAAGCGCTGTGGAAGATGTGATCACAGAAGAATTGGGCGCGGAGGAGCAGGCGCAGTTCTTTTCGGTGCTGGCGGATATGCGGGAGGCGGGAAAAGAAAAATATGTGAAGCGCTATCTGCTGGAGCCCATGTCCGCAGAGGCACGCGGCGAATTATATTTGCAGATGAACCGGCTATGCGGCCTCAGCCTTGCGCCGCAGATGGCCGTTGTGGTGGCGCATTTGCGGGAAGCGCAGGAATACCAGGCGCTGCAAAGCTGCCTGAGGGCTTTATCCGGCGCGCTCTCCCCCGCTGTGGCGTTTCCGCACGGCACGCAAACGCTGGTGCTGCTTTTGCATCAGTTGAGGCAGGATCAAGCAAATTTTTCCATCTTCATACAAAACGCACTCAAAAGCTGCCCGCAGCATGCGCATCTGGCGCTGGGCGTCTCCAGCCTCACCGATAACGCGCTGGAGCTGCCCGAGCTCTACCAGCAGGCCGAAGCAAGCGCGCGCCAATGCCAACGCCACGGCTATGGCCAGTGTTTCTTCCATTGGGACAAGGCCGCACCTGAAAGCCATCCCACCGGAGCGATGGAGCAAACGCTGCAAAGCATAGAAAGTAACCTGCGCGCGGGCACTGCCCCCGGCAAAGAGCTGATGCATATTGAGCGCACCCTCGGTGCGGAATGCGATTTGGCGCTGCTGAAGGGCACGCTGATCCGTTTTGCCAGCAAGCTGGTCAACGACCCGCAGGTGCGCTGGGTGTGCGACGGCGATGCAGAGCTGTTATCCGAGGAAGCGCTGTATACCGCGCTGATTCGCGGCGACAGCGTGCCCGCGCTGCTGGAAACGTTGGGCGCGTGGCTGAATGATATTGCAGAGCGCTTTGCCTTCCAAAGCATGGACAAAAAACAGCAGATCGCACTGGAAATCAAACGCATCATCGACAGCGAGTATGCCAGCAACATCACCCTCAAATACCTCTCAGGTAAAGTGTATATGAGCAGCAACTACACCCACATCCTTTTTAAATCCATCTTTGGCTACACCGTCAATCATTATCTGACGCAGGTGCGCATCGAAAAAGCGCGCGAGTTGCTGGCGCAGACGGCCTATCCTATCGCACAGATCGCCCCACTGGTGGGCTATGAGCACAGCACCTACTTCTTCTCGATCTTCAAGCGCATCACGGGCGCAACGCCCGCAGAATACCGCCGCCTGCACCAAAGGGAGGGCCTGGAATGAAACTGAACCTTGGCAGCCTGTTTGCAAAGCTAAACCTGATCACGGTGCTAGTCAACCTGGCCGGGTATGCGCTGATGGCGATTGTGCTGTATACGCAGCTGAACGCCAGCGCGCGCACGCAGACCCAGAGCTTTGTGGAGGCCACCGGGCATCAGGTGACCAGCGCGGTATCCTCCTTCACCGCTCGCTATGAATGGAACGCCGAGATTCTGAGTACCGATCAGGACATCAACAGCTTTCTCAACACCCGGCATGACAAAAATCAATTGACCTATGCGCTGTTTGTGCAGTATAAGAACATCGGCTCCCGGTTTTCGCAGCTGTTATCTGCAGACCCTGGCCTGTTATCCGTATGCCTGATGAAGAACGACCCCAATTTGCTGGAGGACGGCAAATATGTGGTGCGGGCAAGCGGTTTGTTTTCGCAACTGCTGGAGCAGAAAAAGGCGCTGAAAAACCGCTGGCTCTCAACAGAGGGCAGCTTATATCTTGCCAACACCCCGCGCTTGGCCTCCGGCAGCCTGCTCGTGATGCAGCTGCGGGAAGAAGACCTATACGACAGCATTGGCGTGGGCGGAGAGGGCATGTTTGATTATTATGTATTGGACAACGAAAACAAGGTGCTCTCTTCCAGCCAGCGTGAACGGCTGGGTGAGGTGTTGCCGGGCAGCTTGCTGCCGCTGCTGAGCGCCAATGGCGTGGTGGAAGTGGCTGGCAATATCATGTGCTACAGCGCAAAGGTGGGCGATCTTGGCGTGTTGGTGGCCTATGATGTGTCGGGCATCCGCGCGGATAATGCGCGCACGCTCACAGGCCTGATGCTGCTGGTGGTGCTGGCAATGTTGGTATCCATCGGGGCAATGACGTGGATGGGGCGCTCCTTCTCCCGCAACATCCGGCGCATCCTCAAAAAGCTGGGCTTGATGCGCGAGGGCGGCTTTGCGCAGACGCCGACCCTCAAAACCGCAGACGAACTGCAGCTGATTGATGAAAGCATTTGTGATCTTGGCGACAACGTAGTGCGCCTCAACCAAAGCCTGATGGACGCCGCCCAGCGGCAAAAAGCACTGGAACTTCGGTTTTTACAAATGCAGATCAACCGCCATTTCCTGCACAACTCGCTGTCCTCCCTACGCTGGATGGCAGTGCGAAGCGGGCAGGAGGAGCTGTCCGGGCTGATGGAAAGCCTGATTTCGTTTTATAAAGTCACCTTATCACAGGACGACATCCTCAGCCTGCAAGAGGAAGTGACGCTGGTCGAAAACTATGTACGGCTGGAAAACGTGATTCACCTGGGCGATTTACGCTTCCACTGCGACATTCCGGACGAGCTGCTCAGTATCCCCGTATGCAAAATGACGCTGCAGCCTTTTGTGGAAAACGCCATCCATCACGGCAAAATTCAAGGCACGCCGCTGGACATCTGGCTGACCGCCGAAGAAATGGCCGGCAGCGTCATCCTGCGGGTGGAGGACAACGGCCACGGCATGACGGATGAGCGCGCCACAGAGCTCAAGAATATTCTGCAAGGCAGCAAGAGCGGCGGCGATTCCATCGCCATGTATAATACGCTGTCGCGGCTTCGCGGCCTGTATGGCCCCGATGTAGACATTTCCATCATGGTAAGGCAAGGCACAGCCATCGAAATGATGCTGCCCCCGCAAGAAGAATAGACGAAAGGAAAAACGCGATCATGAAGCTGGCCTTTGATTACCACAACCATACCCCGCTTAGCCGCTGCTCTAAAAAAGACTACACCACCGAAGAAATGCTCCGGCGCATGCAGTCTGTGGGCTATACCAGCGTGGGTTTTACAGATCATTATTATGCCGATGAGACCGACCCTGCCGCGGTGGTGCGCAGCATCCGCGCAGCAGCAGCGGCCGTGCCGGGGCTGGAGGTCTTTGCCGGGGTCGAGGTGGACATGCTGTGGCCGGGGCATCTGGATGCCGATGCGCAAACGCTGTCTGCCTATGATTATGTGGCCGTTGCATGCCCGCACTGGCACAATCCGCGCGCCGCGCGCCCCGTGCGTTGCACCCCGGATGCCTTGGCACAGGCGCAGTATGATTATTTATTGTCCCTGGCCGAAATTACTTATGTGGATGTGGTGGTGCACCCCTTCACATTTGATTCTGCCGCCGGGTACATCGCCGTAGACCAGCAAGCGTTGATGGCATGTTACACCTTGACTGATTATGACCGCCTGATCGACGGCCTTCTCAAAAACAACATTGCTATCGAGCTGCATGCCAACCTAAAAAAGCCGGATTATGCGCTCTCCCTCACCCCGTTTATCCGCCGCTGCGCGGTGCGGGGCGTTCACTTTTCTTTGGGCAGCGATGCACACGAGCTGCGCTGGGTGGGCAGCATTCTGGCGGCAATAGACGTGATAGACGACTATAATATCCCGGATGAGCTGGCCTTCCGGCCCGGAAATTGCACAGTTTAGTTTTTAGGAAACGCGCTCTAGAGCAAAAGCCACATAGGGGGTAATAATTCATAGCCCTTAAAAGACGGTGGCAAAAAGTGCATACGATATGGAGTTTTCGTAAGGATTTGCTACAAATATCGTATGCGCTTCAACCAAGGTCATATTGCAAACTAACATTGTCTAGCGATACAAGCAGCACGGAGGACAGCGGCTTCACGTTCCCGAAAATAAGAGGCGGTTTTTGCAACCAATTCATCTAATATTTGGGAGGGAGTAATGGAATGCTGCGCAGGGTATGGATCGCCGCCGGGGCCAAGGGGCTCTGGAGTCACAAAGCAGTTAGGATTATCGTATCCAATGATATATAGCGCGCGGATAATGTTATCAATATCCATGCAGCCTTCCCCCAAGGCGCGGCGGTTGGAATCGGCCATATGTAGGTTGGTAAGCATATCCCCTGCGTCTAAAATGGCCGAGGGCAGATGATCCTCCTCAGAAAGCATATGGTAGATGTCACCATTAATATGGCGAATGCCAGGATGGTTTACCTTATCGATATACGCTTTCGCCTGCGCAATCGTATGCACCAGGGAAGTCTCTGCGCTTCGGATAGGCTCGATCGCACCGCGTATGTTCCGGGTGCTGAGCTCATCCGCAACCAGGCGCAATGTATCAACGCTCCGCTCCCATTCGCTCTGGTCATACGGGTTCGGACGGCCCACAGCTCCAGGGCAGATCAGCAGATACCGGGCCCCTATTTCCTGTGCAAAGTCGGCTTCCCGGCGGATATAATCGATGGCTGCCTGCCGCTGAAAGGGATTGGCAGAAGACAGATCGTTCTCCTTTGAGAACATGCCGCATATCCCGGCTGCTTGAACCCCATGTGCGTCAAGCAGCTTTTTTGTTTCCTTCACAGGATAGCCTAAGTCTTTGCCATAGTGATTCCCATGAAGCTCTATGAAATGGATACCGTTTTTCTCAAGGCGGATTAGGGATTGCTCCAAGGGCTCCATGCCAAAGCCCCAGTTGCTCCATGAAAAGTTCAGACGGCTGCTCACCCCTCCCTTTTCATTTAACTTCAACGCATCAAAGCGCCGAATGATTTCCGTGTTTTTATGTTCAAAACTTTGCATAGCTACTGTCCTTCCGGCTTTAATGAGTTCCAATACTTTTCCATAAAAGGCCCAAGCTTCGGCATGACCTCGTCCAATATGACCGTTTCAGCCGTCTTCTTGCCTGACCAGATTTGATCCAGCAGCGGCGTTACGATCGAGTTAATGTCGTTGGTGTTGGGGAGCTTGTAAAACGGATCGGGGATGGCGTAATCCAGCACCAACGGCACAACGGCGGTCTTATACTCCTGCGGGTGGATGGTGGACTTTGTGATCCATTCATCGATCAATGCTTCATCCTGGTAATACTTCTTTTCGGAAGGCATCCACAGCCCCTTGCGGATATTGCCGACAATGTTTTCACTATTATACATAAACTCAAGCAGCTTTTTGCATTCCTCGGGATGCTTCGTGCCTTCAAAGATCACGACAGCCGGGCCGAAGGTTTTGGTGGCTGGGGTTTTCATGACGGGAAGCATGCCGACACCTAGGTTGAGCTGGCCTTTTTCAATGGCGTCACCGTACCACAGCAGCTGATATTGGGGCGCCATGCTCATGGCTACTTTTTTGGTGAGCAGGGGGTTGTTACCGCCGCCAATAGAACCCCTGGAGGCGGGCTTGGGAGAAACATAATGCACGTTCATCAAATCCGACACTCTTTGAAAGGCTTCAATGGTTTCGGGCTTATCCAGCCATATTTCGGTGCATTCCTCATCAAAAAGGCCGCCGCCGTTTGACCAGGCCATGACCATTGCATCCACGTCTGAAACCCCGTATACCGAGATTCTGCCCGGGTCAAAGCCTTCTTCTCCCGGGTGTTTTCCGTTTTGGTCGACCGTCAGTTTCTTTGCGGCTTCCACAAACTCATCCCATGTCCAGGCATCTTCCACCGTTGTAGGCACGGTCACCCCTGCCGCATCGGTCATATCCTTGTTGTAAAACAGGGTCAGCACCTCGCAAATGTAGCTGGCGCCAAAGAAATTGCCGCTTTTTGTGGGATTGAAGGTAACGCTGTCCAGGCGCGGGGAAATAGCGCCGGACGCATACAGATCACTGACGTCCAGAAACTTTCCGTTCTCCGCCCATTTAAGGGAAGAGTTTTCTATCATTTGCCCCATATCCGGCAGGGAGTTCGTTGCGGCCATTGCATTGAGCTTTGTAACGTACTCCGTTTGGGGAACAAAGATATACTTGACGCGTATGCCGGGATTGGCCTCATGAAAGCGGGCAAAGATATCCTCGAACATCTTCTGCTCTTCACTATCGCCCCAGTTGATGAACGTTAGTTCCACCACGTCTTCTTTTTGCGCGGAGGCATCTGAGGCCGTGTTTGTCGCCTGCGGTTCCTGCTTGACGGTGATATCGTCCGCTTTCTTTTCACATCCGGTTGCCATGAGGAGGGTGAGTGCACATAAAACAATCAGGGCAAGCATGTTTCGTTTTTTCATCGTGTATCCGCTCCTTTTATTGTTGTGAAGGCCGTTGATTCCATATGATGTTTTCTCTGCTTACAGAAGAAATCGGAAGAACCGGTATGTCAGTTGACGGGAAGAAGGTCGTGTAATAGGTTCCGGTAGCCCCCGCCGTCGCGAAATCGCATAGTATGACGGGGTTTCCCGTCCGGTCGGTCACATTCAGGGCAACCAGCGGGGCAGGGTATGCGTCCATGGCAATCAGCTCCGGAGAGATGCTTTTCAGATCCAGCTCGTAGGTCAGGGTGGTGTTGCCAAAGTTGAATCGCTTGTCAGCCGCAAGCAGGATGGGGCCGCGATAGATGCTGACAGTGTTCGCCTTCTTTCCCTCCATAGCCCAGAAATGAAGCGATAAATCCAAGCTAAGTTCAATCACATCGCCCGTTTTCCATTCTTTTGTGATGGTGTAATACTGGCCGCTGTGGGGTGTTTCCAGCTCCTTTCCATTCACCTTGACAGTGCTGTGTTCAGACCAGAACGGAATCCGTAACGCCAGCGCAAAGCGTTCCGCTTTTTCCATGGAAAGCGTAAGCTTAATAGACCCTTCCCTTGGATAATCAGTTTCCTGCACAAGGGTCATTTTATTTCCGGCGGGGGTGGCGATGGTGAAGCGCCCCGGGCCATAATAGTTGACATACATGGTTTCGCCTTCGCGGTAAAGGCACCACTCGTTTAAAAGCCCAATGCCTCTGGCGGAGTTGGCGCTGCAGCAATTAAACTCCGGGCTTCCCGCCCTGCTTTGCCAGGACAGCTCATGCGGGGAAGCCATCCGCGTGCCCTCTTTAGGCGTATCGTAGGTCCACCACCTGCCGGAAGGGTGCTGCGCGCCCAAAAGGGCGTTGAAGGTGGTAAGCTCCAATTCATCAATAGCGTAAGCGTCCTTTGTCAGCTTATAGTAATCAATGGTGAGCGCAGCCCAGGCAATGCTGGCGCAGGTTTCGATTGATCCTTGCGTGTAAGGGGAGCCTGTTGCGGTCTCCCCGCTGGTAAAGCCGCCTGTCGAGTGGCGGTCGCCCCTGATGATGCTCCACCAAAGGTTTGAAAGGGCGGTCAGGGAACGTTCATCCCCGCTGTAGCGATAGATTTCCGCAAGCGCCTGCACATCAAACGCGTTTTCCCAGCGGTGATTTTTCAGATCCGAGTATTCTGCGCCGGAGTAGCCGTGCTCCAGGTAATCGCCCGCGTAAGGGCCGCGCCAGGTGTTCAGGATAGAGTTGACCAACTCCAGATATTTAGGTTCCTGCGTGAGTCGGTATAACTTCGCCAGGGGCAATATCACCACAGTCTGGTTCATTGTATTGTCCGCAAAGTTGCGGTTTTCAATAAAATGATAGTCATATAGCATATTGGCGATTTTTTTGCAAACATCCAAAGCCTGCTCACTGTCCGTGGCTTCATGCCACTCAAGCATTCCCAGCATCATGAAAAAGTGGCCGCCAATATCCCATACCTTTTGGTTTCCGCCGGGCAGATAACCATCCAGCCTGCTCTCATCCGGGAAAGGGCCCAGATAGCCGTCGTCGTTCTGCGCGGCGGCGATGTCGTTTACCAGCCCGGCGATGGTCTCGTATAGCGCAGGGTCTCTGTCGATCTTGTAGCTGGAGGCCGCGCTTAAGAGGAATGCCCCCGGAAACTCGCCGTACCAGCCCACCAGCGTTGCATCGGGTGCGCCTTCACGCTGGCGAATGGCTTCGACGATATAGGGGTTTGCGGCGTAAGCGACGTCAAGCCAGTTTCTCTTGTTATTCTCAACCCTCTCCCCAACATACCCCTCGAATTCAGAGATAAATGGACTACTCAGTGTTATCATTTTCGCCTCCTCCTCAGCCGTTAGCGTGCGCATGACGGACGTTTCCTCCTCTTTGGAAAACGTACATCCGCCAAGGATACATACGGCGGCCAGGAGCGCGGCAATGAGAGCAATGTGTTTTTTCAAGCCTTTCCCTCCTTTTTACTCACGGCCGGGTGATCCAAACGGCTTTATCCCGGTCAAACACAGCGGGAGCAATCCCCTCAAGGGGAATCCATGTGTTAAAAGAAGTGCCGTTTACGCCTGCGGATGCATAGTCCAAAAGCATGACCGGCTCTCCCTGCGCGGCGGTAAACTCCATGAGCACCATAGGCGCAAAGGTGCCTTCCGTGTCTTTGATGCGATAGCTCATATCTGCTAAAGAAAGCGCCGGTACATCTAAAATACCTTTTGCGTTGTAGCGCGTATCATAGGTCATCAAAAGCGGGCCGTAGTAGATAGCGGCACTGCCCGCAAAAACCTCTTCGCCCGCCCAGAAATGCAGTGACATATCTAGGCTTAAGGACAGGGTGTCGCCATCCGAAAACAGGCGTGTGAGATCATAATAAGTCCCGGGGCGCACATCCGAAAGCGGCTGGCCGTTGACAGCAAGCTGCGTATTGTTTGACCATGCCGGAATGCGCAGGCGCAAGGTAAATTCCTCCGCCTCCGTCAACGAGAGCCGGATCGTAATCGCGCCGTCCTTTGGATATTCCGTTTTCTGCGCGATGACCAATGTGTTTCCTTTAGGCGTTGCGGTATGGATTTCGCCCGCACCATAGTAGTTTAGCGCCACGCCTTCGTCGGTACGCAGCACCGCCCAGTCCGCGATCATGCCAAGGCCCCGGGGCGCATTTACAGAGCAGCAATTAAGCTCGGGGCTTCCGGCAACCGCCTGAAACACGATCTCGTGCGCCGAGGCTTTTTTGACGCCAAGCATGGGGGAATTGTAGGCCGACCAGCGGCCGGAGGGGTGCATATACCCCAAAACGCCATTTAAGGTGGAAAGCTCCAGCTCGTCTATGATGAGCGGATTCTGCGTCAGGTGGTACATATCGCAGCTTAGCGCGATCCATGCGACCGTGCAGCAGGTTTCGATCGGCCCCGTATGGTAAGGAGAGCCCTGCGCCTGCTCGCCGGACGAAAACCCACCGGTGTTATGCCTGTCAGTTTCCAGAATGCTCCACCACAGATTTTCAAAGGAAACGCGGAAGCTTTCCTCGCCCGTGATCAAGAACATATCGTAAAGCGCCTGGATCGTATGCAGCCCTTCCCAGCGCGGCTTTCGGGTTTGATAAAACGCAGTATTTGCAAGGCCCGCGCGGTAGTAGTCGCCTGCCGTTTCATCTTCAAGGGCGCGAAGCAGCGTTTGGGCAAAGTCAAGATACTTTTGCTCCCGGGTCAATTGATACAGGGTGGTATAAGCATGTACAATGCTCAAATTCATCTCTGTTTCGCCTGCTTCAAGCACATTTTTCCCTGTATGCTCGAAATAAGAGATCACATAATCGGCAGCCTTTACGGCGACTTCATACGCGGTTTTATTTCCCGTTTCCTCGTGCCACATCAAAAGCCCCATGATGCAATGGTAGTGCCCCCACATATCCCAATGCCGGTGCTTGCCCATGTCCTTGTGGATATAACCCACCAGCCGTTCCGACTCAGGGAAGGGACCCAGATACCCCTCCTCCGACTGGACCGATTCGAGCGCTTCCACCAGCCCATCCATTTCAGCCTTGATGTCTTCCCGCTTCGTTAAGCGGTATAAAAGCGAGGCAGCGGTCAGGTGCTTTCCGGGAAATTCTCCGTACCACGAAACAATTTTGAGCCGCGGGGCCGCGTCGCGCTGTCGGAACATTTCGATCATAGCGGGGTTTGACCTGTAGGCGGGAAGAAGCCAATTATCGATGCTGTTATTGATACGCTCTTGCATCAAGCCTTCAAACAGGATACTCTCCACGGCGGGGTTCGTAATCATTGGTGGCACCTCAACTACTGTGTTATTTGTAGCCAAAACATTTGGAATAGGGGTGCCGCCTATACCGGAAGCGGCTAGAAGGGTGGCAAACGCAAAGAGCACGATCCTCTTATTCATTAACGCGACTCCTCCTCGGCTACTTAAGGCCTGACAGCACCATGCCGTTTACGAAGTATTTCTGGCCGATCACAAACAGGATGATCGCGGGCAGGGTGGTGACCGTTGCCCCTGCCATGACGACGCCAAAGTTTGAACCATAGGCGCTGGAGAAGACCTGTAAAGACAACGCAAGGGTGTATTTTTGCGGGTCATACAGCAAAATGAGTGGACCCAAAAAATCGTTCCAGGTGCCCAGAATGGTAAAAAGCGAAACCACGATAAAAACAGGCCGGAGCAGGGGCACTAAAATCGTGAAGAAGATCCGGAAATACCCTGCGCCTTCTATAGCAGCCGATTCATCAAGCGATCGTGGAATGCCCATGATGAACTGCCTCATCAGAAAAATGTTAAAAGCGCCGCCTCCAAAAAACGAAGGAATGATCAGCGGGTAATAGGTGTTGACCAGCCCCAATGCATTCCAGATCATGAAGCCCGGGATCAGGGTAACCGCGCCAGGCAGCATCATGGTTGCCAAAATAATGGAGAACCACATTTTTTTAAGCGGAAATTCAAACCGGGCAAACCCATACGCTGCAATGGAGGAAGTCGCCACCGTCCCGATCCATACCGGAACGACAATTTTCAGCGTATTGAAGGCGTAGTGGAAAAACTGGAACTGCGAGAAGAAAATCTCGCCATAATTCTCCCATTTGGGTTCCGGCGACCAAAGCAGAGGCGGCTGAATGTAGATTTCACCTAAATCCATTAAAGAGCTTCGGATCATCCAAAACAAAGGAACCAGGCAGATCAGGCCGCCAAGCACCAGGAAGAGATTGAGCAGCAGCCGATAGCCTTTTGAACGCCTGTTTCTTACCGCCATGCTATTTCCCTCCCTCAAAATACAGCCGGTCTTTAAAAAACAGAAAGATCAGTGAGGCAACCAGGGCTGTGATGGCAAAAAGAATCCAGGCCATGGCGCAGGCATACCCCATGTTGTTGTTTCTAAAAGCAGTTACGTACAGATAATACGAATAGAACAGGGACTTGTTGTTCGGCCCGCCTCCGGTCATCATCATGGCCTGTGTGAATACTTGAAGGGAGCCGATCACACTCATGAGCATATTGAAAAAGATGACGGGAGACATGTATGGCAGCATAATGTGCCGAAGCTTGTGCCGATAGCTTCCGCCGTCCACCTCCACAGATTCCAGCTGCTCCAAAGGAATGCCCTGCAAGCCCGCCAGATAGATGACCATGCTGCCGCCGCAGGTCCAGGTCGCCATTAAGATAAGAGAAGGGATGACGGTGCTTTCATCTGCCAGCCAGAGGGAGGAGGGAAGGCCAACTGCATTGAGAATGCTATTCAGCAGCCCGAAATCGGGGTTGAAAAGCCAGCCCCACAAAATAGATTGGGCAACCATTGGTACAATGGTGGGCAGGTAAAAAAGCGTGCGGTAGACCGCTTTGCCCTTTATATCATTATTGAGCAGAAGCGCCAGAATGAAAGCGGTCAGATTTGTAGCGATCACAGCCCCGACGGCATAGTAAACCGTAGCCACCAGCGAATCAAAGAAAAACAGATCTTCGGTGAACAGCGCAACATAGTTTTGCAAGCCGACAAAGTTCCAGTCCGACAGTACATTCCAATCCGTCAGGCTTAAAAGCAGGCTGTAGCCAATGGGAATGAAAGCCCAGAAAAACAGGCCCAGAATTGCGGGGGCCGTAAACAGATAGCCATATACCGCTTCCCGCCGTTTCAGGTCATAACCCTTCTTTTTAGGCGGCCTGTTTGCCAAGGTTCTTAGCCGGCAAGCGTCGTTCATGTATACCGTCCTCTCACACGCCTTGGGGCTGCCGCAACAAGAAAGTAGGAACGCCAAGGGATACATCCCTTTGATCCCGTTATGGGATGAAACCCATTAAACCGGGGCTAGGAACGCGTCCGGTGTTTTCCTTATTGCGACAACCCCTGTAACTGGATTACTCGTTTTCTGATTGAGGCATCTCCGTTTCGAAGAAGAAGCTGACATTGTCGATCCACAGATCTGCCGTATTGTCGCCTTCGATCCAGAAGTATAGTACCGCATACTCTAAATCCGTGGTATCGAGGATCGGATCCCATTCGCCTTCGTCCTTCATAGCAATGGGCGTATCAAAGCCATCTGGCTCAACACCGAACTTGGTCCAGATTTTTGCATTGAAATCATGAAGTACACCCGTTTGCCGGTATACATTGCGCCCATCGGTATAGCGCGTATGCAGGGTGAGCCGTCCTTTCCCAGAGAAGCCTTTCACCATCGCAGTGGCATAGTACGAGCCCGTGCCATGCGCCTGAAGATACGGCAATACATCAAAAGCAACAGCGCCCCACTCGTTTTGCCGGTTGGTGATTTTCAGCGCGCCTTCTCCTTCAAACACGTCCTGGGTGTCGATGGACAGGATGGTTTCTCCGTCATTAGAGCGTGCGTTTCCTGCTTCTTCGGGCGGCCCCAGCGGCAATTCAAAATCGCCATTGTTTATAGCCGGCACCGGGGGTGTCTCGGTTGGTTCCGCAAGGGCTGCTGTCGATAGCAGCATCAGCGCGGCAAGAATAATTGCCAAGGTCCTTTTCATGTCAGTCCCTCCCCATTTCCTTAATTATTTCAACAAGCGCTCGCCTATTGATGACAAATGGATAAAACAGACTATTGACTGCACAGTACACGCACTTGAAGCCTTTACACTGCACATTTGCTTTTCATGCGCGTTTTTGATACAATGGTGTGAAACGTTATAGGTAATTCACTATTATGCAAGGTTGTTTTTGGTAGTAATACCAACCGAATGCGTCTTCTTATGCGGTGTGTTCATATTATAACAATCAGAATGATTATGAACAATGACAATTCGGTATCTGGCCAAATCAACTTTTGTATAAAACAGACTTTTGTGTCTGGAGGGGTTAATTCAAAATGAATGGTATACACTATGTCAATAAACTCACGGGTGAGTTCCAATCAATCGGGCTCCACTCCCATGACTTTTGGGAGGTTGTCTATTTTACTTCCGGCCCCGGAATAGCCTTAATAGACGGAAAAATTGAACCGTTTCGGGAAAAGGATGTTTTCATCATCCCACCCAATGCAATTCACAAGGAAACATGCGAGGTGTCTTATACCAATATCCATTTGTGCTTTATTAATGAAGGCTTTCATAAAACAACATTTATCCGATTTCATGATAATGAGACGAACGCATTTCAAACTGTTTTGATGCAGATATACAGCGAGTATCATTTGAAAAGAAAAAACCATGAAGCGATTATTGATTGCTTGCTGCTGCTGCTTTTTCAATATGTTGAGTCGTTTTCATCAGAAAAGGCCAAGCACCCCTATATCGGGAAAATTCAAGATGAAATTATCATGAATATTTCCAATTCCAGCTTTGATTTGGCAAAGGTACTTAGAGATATCCCCTTGAATGCGGATTATCTCAGACGTTTTTTTGTGAAGGAAATCGGTCAAACACCGATGCAGTATCTACAAAGCAAGCGGCTGGATCATGCAAAGCAGCTGCTTGCTTCGAAGGCGCGTTCGGATGCAAGCATCGCCGAAATCGCCTATCAAAGCGGATTTGACGACATATCTTATTTTTCAAAGCTGTTCAAAAAGCGGACGGGGTATTCACCAACGAAGTGGGCTAACAGCTCTTCGCAGAATTACTATACCACCTATGATGAGAAAGACAGTGCAAGGTAAAGAAGCAAGTGTTACATCCGCTTGCTTATTGGACATGGGAGTCATGGCATTGCCGATGTATACGCTTGGAAAACTAAGATGGCTGAACGCACTGTATTTCTGGTCCAGAGCCTTTTTAATGGCAGAGTTTTTCATTTCTCTGGAATGGCAGGTATCATTAGCAGCGAAAGGTTTTGCTAGCCGGCAAGGAGCCGTTTTCATTAGGGTGTGTTTCAAAAGCCAGGGACGTGCAGCTTCGAGGGGATAACGCGCCAGTTTAAGGCGGCAAACCGCCGGAATAACATCGCTATTTCAAGGTTTGACAACGCAGAAATGTTGCTTTTGACCCCGAAGAGGCATGTCAAGAGTTTTGAAACACGCCCTAAGCAAAAAGCTTTGTCACTAGAAAATACGCCGTCTTTTCAGACGGCGTAATAAATGAAAAGGGTTTTACGCGTTCGCTCCCAATATCTCCATGGCCTGTTCCTCCTGGAACTGGTTGGTGTAGAGCTTGTAGTATGCGCCGCGCGCTTTGAGCAGCTGTTTATGCGTGCCCATTTCGGCAATCTTGCCATCATCGATCACCAGGATGCGGTCCGCCGTGCGGATGGTGGACAAGCGGTGCGCGATGATAAAGCTGGTGCGGCCCTCCAGCACGGTGGAAATGGCTTGCTGCACGATCTGCTCGGTTTGGGTATCAACCGACGAAGTAGCCTCGTCCAGCACGAAGATGCGGGGATTGGCCAGGATGGCACGGGCAAAGGAAATCAGCTGTTTTTCGCCGGTAGACAGGCGGTTGCCGCCCTCGCCCACATCGGTGTCATAGCCTTTTTCCAGTTTGAGGATGAACGCCTCGGCATTCACCATGCGCGCGGCCTCTTTCACCTCGTCATCGCTGGCGTCAAGCCGCGCATAGCGGATGTTATCTGCAATGCTGCCGGAGAACAAATGCGGCTCCTGCAGCACATAGCCGAGGTTGCTTTGCAGCCAGAGCTGGCTGCGGCCCCGGTAGTCCACGCCATCGATGCGCACTTCGCCCGCAGTGGGCTCATAAAAGCGGCAGATGAGGTTGACCACAGTGGATTTGCCCGCGCCCGTGGGGCCGACCAAAGCGATCGTCTCCCCCGCCTTGACCGACAGGTTAAAGTCGGTGAGTACCTGCTCGCCTTCTTTATACTTGAAATCCACGTGCACAAAGTCGATATCGCCATGAATGGCGGGCCAGTTTTCTTTCTTGGGGTGGAAGTTATCGCCGTACACCGCCTCGACCTCCGGGGTGTCCTGAATGTCCGGCTCGGTATCCAGGAGCGTCACCACGCGCTCGGCAGCGGCCTGCGCACTTTGCATTTCGGAAAACGTATTGGCGATGTTGCGGATGGGCTCAAAGAACTGCATGGTGTAGTTGACAAACACCTGAAGTACGCCCAGCGTCATGCCCGCGATGCCCAAATTGACCTGGATGCCGCCCTGCCACAGCGCATACGCGGTGGCCACAGAGCCAAGGGAGATCACGATGGGCAGATACAGCGCGGACAGGGAAGCGGCACGCACGGCGGACTTTTTCATGTCGTGGGTGAGCACGGTGAACTCTTCCATGTTCATTTCTTCGCGCACCAGCGTTTTGGTGGTTTTCGCGCCCATGATGCCTTCGTTGAATGCGCCGGTGATCTTGCTGTTGGTCTTGCGCACGGCGCGGTAGCTTTTGAGGATGTTCTTTTGGAAATAGTATGATGCCACGGCCAGCGGCGGCATCACCAGCATCACCACCAGCGCCAGCTTCCAGTTGAGCAGGAACATCGAAATGCCACATGCTATCAGCATCACGACGCCCCACGCCAAGTCCAATAGCGACCAGCCGATGGTTTCACCTAGACGCGCCGTGTCGCTGGTCATGCGGCTCATGAGGTAGCCAACGGGCATGCGGTCGTAATAGGAGAAGGGCAGCTCCTGCAGCTTGCGGAAAGCCTCCTGGCGGATGGTGTAGTTGGTACCCACCTCAATGCGGCCGCCAAGGATGAGAAAGTAGTAGATAGACGCCACCTGGATCAGCAGAAGGCCCAGGTACAGCCCGACAAACAGCGGCAACCCGGCGGTGCTCTCCTTGCCGATCAGTTCGTCAATGGCATAGCGGGACATCAGCGGGAACAGCACATCGCAGATCGCGCAAACGCCCATCGTGACGATCAGCCGCTTGAGGTTTTTGTGCTGGCCCTTGGCATGCTTGAGCAGCTTGACCCAGAGCGACAGGTCAAATTTTTTGGTATAATCCTGTTCTTCAAATTGTTGCATAATGCGTCACTCCTTATGCCTGCTCTAAGGCAAAGTCTTCTTCCAGTTCGGTCTGGATGTTGAAGATTTTGCTGTACAGGCCGTCCTGATGGATGAGCTGTTGGTGGGTGCCCTGCTGGCTGATCTTGCCGTCCTCCACCACGAGGATCAGATCGGCCTGGGACAGTGTGACGATGCGGTGGCTGATGATGATGGTGGTGGTATCCTTGCTGCGCTTTTTGAGGGCGGAGCGGATCTGCGCGTCGGTCTCGGTGTCTACCGCAGACAGCGAGTCGTCAAAGATCAGAATATCGTTGTCCTTCATCAGCGTGCGGGAGATAGCCAGGCGTTGTTTCTGGCCGCCGGACAGGGTGACGCCGCGCTCGCCCACGATGGTGTCAAAGCCCTTTTCGCTGTCCAGGATGAACTGCTTGGCGCTGGCATCGGTGATGGCGGCGTCGATGGCTTCATCACTGGCATTGCGGATGGCGACGCCGATGTTTTCTTTGATGGTTTTGGAGTAGAGGAAGGGCTCCTGCAGCACAAGGCCCACATGGCTGCGCAGGTAGTAGCGGTCGATCTTATTGATGTTGACGCCGCCGATGGTGATTTCGCCCTTCTGCGGCTCAAACAAGCGCTGCATCAGGTGCACAATGCTGCTTTTGCCGCTGCCCGTGGCGCCGAGGATGGCCACCGTTTTGCCCTGCGGCACGGTGAAGCTCATGCCGTCCAGCACTTCACGCTTGTCGTCATAGCGGAAGCTCACATTGTCAAACACGATATCTCCGCGAAGCGAGGGCTTGATGGCGTCCGGCTCGGCCGGTTCTTCTTTTTCGCGCAGGATCTCGTCAATACGGTCCAGCGACACAAAGCTCTTGCCCGCATCGGACAATATACGCCCAAGCTGGCGGATCGGCCAGAGTAGCTTCCACAGGTAGGAGGTAAACACAATCATGACGCCCACCGTGATTTCACCGCGAATGGCAAAGAAAACGCAGGCAACGGTGGTGATCATCGATTGAATCATGCTCATGGCATCACTGGTCGCCCAGTAAACAGCCAACAACCTGCACAGCTTGTAGGATTTATCGCGCAGATCGCTGCTGGTTTTTTCAAACTTGCCTACCTCGTGCTCCTGCTTGCCAAACGCGCGCACCACGCGTACGCCGGTAAGGTTCTCCTGCAAGTTAGCGCTCATTTTGCCTTCGGCTTCGTCAGACTCACGGAAGGCCTTGATGACCCATTTGAAGAAGAAATAAGCGAACAGGAAGAGCGCCGGTACCAGGATCATGCTGTACAGTGTCAGCGTGACATTAAACTGCACAAGAATGATAAGCGCCACCGCGATCATCAAAATGGCATTGACAATGGCAATGAGCTGCTGCGAAATAAAGCGGCGTACGGTTTCCACGTCGGAGGTGCAGCGCTGCACCAGATCGCCCGTTTCGGCCTTTACGTGGTAAGAGAAGGGCAGCTTCTGGATGTGGCCGTACAGCCGCTCGCGCAGATACAGTGCAGCGCTTTCGCCCGCCTGAGACTGCCAGCGTCCCTTCATAAACTGGAAAACGCCGCTGATGATGTTGACGGCGATCAGCACAATGCCGACAATCCATAAATGATCCAGCATATACAGCCGGCCGCCCCTGGCGTCCACCCAGTTATTGATAAACGCGGGCATGATCGAGCCCTTGTCCAATAGATAATAATCTGTGGTTTCCTTCAGCAGCAATGGCAGCAAAAACTCTATGCTGACAGTGAACAGTGTGCAAATGAGCGCGCCCGCATAATAGCGCCTGTTGTCCCAGATCAGCTTGCCCATCAGGCGAAGCCTGCGGTTGTTCATAGATAAATCCCCCCAATTAAGTCCGTATAGATATAAAAAAGGTCATTCGCTGTTGTTTGCAGCCAATGACCTGAATTGTCGCGATAAACACCATTTTCTGGCGCTACTCGACCTTTAGGTGGCCACAAATAGACATAGGTACCCCATTGACGCCTGCGATAAGCGCAAAGCGGCGCTGTGCAACGATATGGTTACGGGTGATCATTTTCATGTTTGTGGCCTCCTTTCTTTCATAATCTTGGAACATCCTTTGGCAGTATAAAGGATAACCGGCCTTCTGTCAACCCTTTTTTACAGCTAAACAGTAATTTCTTTTGCCAAAACACTCTCATGCCCGTATATGGCAAGCAAGGGGTCGATCACTCCGGCAATATAATCCCTGGTTTGCAGCGCTGCGCAGCCGATAAAGCGCTCCGGCGACAGCTGCGAAAGCAGGTCTTCCTCCGTCATGCCAAAGGCATCATCCGCCGCGATGCGCTGTATCAGATCGCACGGCTGCCCCTCCAGCTTATACGCACCGGCAGCAGCCAGGGAGTGTACGCGGATGTGCTCATGCAGGGTCTGGCGGTCTCCCCCACGCTGCACAGCGTCCATCAGGATGTTCTCTGTGGCCATGAAGGGCAATTCTTCCTGCAGGTGCTTTTCGATGACCTTCGGGTACACCACCAGGCCGGAGGCTACATTGAGGTACAGCGACAGCACGGCGTCTGTTGCCAGGAAGCCCTCGGCGACCGACAGGCGGCGGTTGGCGCTGTCGTCGAGTGTGCGCTCAAACCACTGCTCGGCGCTTGTCATCGCGCCGTTTTGGGCATTGCTGATGATGAAGCGGGAGAGTGCGGCCATCCGCTCGCTGCGCATGGGGTTGCGCTTATAAGCCATCGCAGAGGAGCCGATCTGATTTTTCTCAAAGGGCTCCTCAATCTCCTTCATGTGTGCCAGGAGGCGGATATCGTTGGAGAATTTATGCGCACTCTGCGCAATTTGGGAGAGCACGTTCAGCACCCGGCTGTCCGTCTTTCGCGAATACGTCTGCCCCGATACCGGTACCGGCGCGTCAAAACCCATCGCTTTGGAAATCATCTCATCCAGCTGCCGCACTTTCTGATAATCCCCGTCAAACAGCGAAAGAAAGCTGGCCTGGGTGCCAGTGGTGCCTTTGCAGCCGAGGGGGCGCAGGGTATTCAGCGTAAATTCCATCTCCTCGATATCCAGGCACAGCTCGTTCATCCACAGGGTGGCGCGCTTGCCCACGGTGGTGGGTTGAGCGCTTTGGAAGTGCGTGAAGGCCAGCGTGGGCAGATCGGCATATTGAGCGGCAAAATCCCGCAGCACGCGCAGCACCGCCGTGAGCCGCGCGCGGATTAGCAATAGCGCGTCCCGAAGTATCAGCACATCGGTGTTGTCCCCCACATAGCAGGAGGTCGCGCCAAGGTGGATGATGGGCCGCGCCAAGGGACACGCATCACCGTAAGCATGGATGTGCGCCATCACATCATGGCGCAGTTTTTTCTCATAGGCCGCGGCGGCGTCAAAGTCGACATCCTCGGTGTGGGCGCGCAATTCGTCCACTTGCGCCTGCGAAACCGGCAGCCCCAGCTGCCGCTCGCAATCTGCCAGAATTACCCACAATTTTCGCCAATGGGAGAACTTGTTTTGTGCGGAAAACAGGTATTGCATTTCGTCGCTGGCATAGCGGGTGGAAAAGGGCGAAACGTAGCGCGAGGATTCCATGGTCATGACAGCAACACTCCTTTGTAGTTCGGGTAGGATAGGGTTACTCCTCTTCCCCCTGAGAGGGGAAATCCGCGCCCCGGCTGGTGAACAAGCTCTGGCAGTTAATCACCGGTTCCTGCGGCTGCACCTTGCGGTACTTGCCGCTCTTCTTCATCGTCCATGCCTGCGTATTATCTGCCAGCTCGGTCTGCAGCACGGCCTCCACGCGGGTTTTGATGGCCGCGTCTTCAATGGGGAACATCAGCTCCACCCGCTTGTCGAGGTTACGCGGCATCCAGTCCGCAGAGGACATATACAGTGCATGCTCACCCCCGTTTTCAAACAGGAATACCCGCGCATGCTCCAGGAACCTTCCCACGATAGAGCGCACATGCAAATTGGGCCGCCCCGCCGTTTTGAGGCAGCAAATGCCGCGCACAATCAAATCCACTTCCACGCCCTCATCCGCCGCGCGGTATAGCAGCTTGATCATGCCGGGGTCTACCAGCGAGTTCATTTTGGCAACGATCGCTGCAGGCAGGCCGTCCTGCGCGTTTTGAATCTCCCGCTCGATCAGCCGCTGAAGCTCTGCACGAAGGCCATGCGGCGCAACAATCAGCTTTTGCATCTGATTGATTTCGGCATAGCCCGTCACGGTGTTAAAGAATACCCCGGCATCGCGCCCCAGTGTATCGTCGCAGGTCAGGATGCCCATATCGGTGTACAGCCGCGCCGTCACATCGTTATAGTTGCCTGTGCCAAGGTGCACATAGGAGCGAAGCCCCTGCTCTTCCCTGCGCACCACCAACGTGATCTTGCTGTGCGCCTTCAGGTTGGCCACGCCATACACCACATGGCAGCCCGCCTTTTCCAGCTCGAGGCACCAATTGATGTTGTTTTCTTCGTCAAAGCGGGCGCGCACCTCGATCAGCACCGTCACCTGTTTGCCCTGCTGCGCCGCGCGGGACAACGCTGCCACAATGGGGCTTTTGCCGCTGACGCGATACAGGGTTTGCTTGATGGCCACCACGCGCGGGTCCTCCGCAGCCTCCAGCACAAAGCGCACGATGGGGTCAAAGCTATCGTAGGGATGGTGGAAGAACAGATCCCCCTCTCGGATGGTGCGGAAGATCGATTGATTCTTCAAAAGCCGCTCGTCTGTATAGGGTGCGAGCGGCGGATAGCGGTGCTCATCAAAGCCGGGCAGGCTGGCAAACTGCTTCATGAAAAAACCCGGGTTGATAAAGCTGCCCGCCTCAATGACCTGGGCATCCGTAAAGTCAATATAGCGCTTCAGGCGCGACATCAGGCGGCGGTCAAAGCCCTGCGCCACCTCAACGCGCACCACTTTGCCCCATTTGCGGCGCTTGAGGTTTTTGCGCATTTCGATGATCAGGGCATCGGCGTCGCTGTCGTTATACAAAAAGTCCGTATTGCGTGTGATGCGAAACGCCATGCACGTAATCGGCTGCACGCCACCAAACAAGCGCTTGGCAAAGAGCGTGACCACATCCTCCAGCAAAATGCCGCGCGCTTTGCCAATGCCCATGGGCAAAAACACCACCCGCGGCAGCAACGAGGGCAGCGGCACCAGCGCAAAACGCGGCGCGCCCGTACGAAGAATGGGCGGCAGCAGCACCGCCATATGCAGCCGCCGGGCGGCCAGCAGCGGGAAGGGGCGCCTTGCGTCAATGGCGCGTGGCGTCAGCTGCGGCAGCACTTCTGCCTCAAAATAGCCCGACAGCCAGCGCGTCTGCTCGTGATTGAGCTGGGACGCAGCCAGCAGATGAATGCCAATGCCCTTGAGGGCCGGCAGATAGTCGTTTTGAATAATGTCCATCTGGCGCGCCGTTTGCTTTCGCACGGCGGCCACGGCGGCCTCCAATTGTGCCTTGGGCGTCATGCCGGCAGCGTCCTTCTTCTTGCTGCCACTTTCCGCCGCCTGCGCCAAAGAGCCGATGCGAACCATAAAAAACTCATCCAGGTTGCTGGAGCAAATGGACAGGAACTTGCCCCTTTCCAGCAACGGGTGATTGGGATTGACGGCTTCTTCCAACACGCGGCGGTTGAATTGAATCCAGCTGAGTTCGCGGTTGAAGAAGGAATATTTACCCACAGAGAATCATCCTCTTATCCATAAATTATTGTGTCATTTTGGTGGTCAAGGTTAAAATCGTCATGGCCGGGGTATTGAACAGGCGCAGTGCAGGCAGGGGGAACACCGATGCCGCACCAAGGCCGGGGCTGATGTACTGCGTCATGCCGCGCGTGGCGCTCAATCCGCTCAGCTCTTCGCCGGGGAACCAGCCGTTCTCTGTATACCCCGCAGAGGGCGGCGCGTACACAGCGCCCACAATCGGCAGCCGCCATTGGCCGTTCACATAATGCCCGGCCAACACCAGGGAAAGCGAGCTGATATAAGACGGATTGGCATCGTGCCACTCGCGCAGGTTATACACGCCCGTTGCCGTAAGCGGGTGATGGGTGAGTGCCATGTGGAAGTCAACCTCGGCCATCTCGCGCTTGGCCGCGCGGATGCGCGCCACCTGATCCTGCTGGTATTCCACCGCCTGCAGCATGGCGCGGCGCTCCGTTGTCTCCGGCTCCGTCATCAGCTCTGCATGGCGCTTGTCCAGCGCGTCCTGCTGCGTATCCAAATCCATGGTATAAACATTGAGCGGCCACAGCCACATCACGCTTTTGCCCACGGTGATTTTGATCGGCGCGTCCACATAAATTGCGCCCAGCTCTTCCGCGGCCACGATGTAATCCGCCTTGGCGCTGTCGTTGCCATGGGGTTTGCTGACGATGGCAGCAGGGTCTTCATCGCCGGGGATAAAATAGACGGGCACGTTCTCCGGCAATGCGGCAATCAGATCCAGAAAAGGCTTGGTTTCGCCATCCGGCCCCAGCATATCGCCGGTAATACATACCATGTTATAGTTTTGGGTGCTGATGGATGACATCAGATTGCTTTGGTTTTTGCCATAGCCGATGCCATGCAAATCGCTGATGTGCAAAATTTTGTACCCCTCCATCGCAGAGGGAAGGGAAGGCACCGTGACCGATTGCTTGAGCAATTTAACATGCCCGTTGTTGACCATATTGAAAAAATAGACGACCATCAGCGCAATCGCAAGCAACAGCAGCGTGATACCAATCCAGGGGCGCTTCTTGCGCGGCGCGGAAAACAGCGAATCCTGATACTTTCTCCTCATGGAAGCCTCCTTAACGTACATATTATATATGAAATATAGCATCTGCGCAATGGCAGCGATGGCAATTTACAGCGGTTGTGGCAGGAAAACTACATAAATTGACGAATACAACAAAAGCCGACAAAGGTTGTCATGGCGAAGCGAAACAAAGCATGATAGGATAAAACAGGCGCTGCCTGTGGATGGAGGAATATATGGCCAAGGCAAGAAGCACCTTTCAGTGTTCCGCGTGCGGATACGAAACCCCACGCTGGATGGGACGCTGCCCGGAATGCTCGCAGTGGAACACCCTCACCGAAGTGGTACAAGCCCCCGAAAAGCCCGAACCCAAGCCGCTCAAGCAGCGCGCAGGCATCGGTGCCAATGCCTGCACCTTCCGCGATATTGAGGCCGGGGCGCAGATTTATATTCCCAGCGGCATTGCGGAGCTTGATCGGGTGCTCGGCGGCGGCATTGTGGAGGGCTCGCTGACGCTGGTGGGCGGCGACCCTGGCATCGGCAAATCCACCTTGCTCCTGCAAGTGTGTGCGCACCTCTCCCAAGCGGGCAAAAAAGTGCTGTACATCAGCGGCGAAGAAAGCGCGCGCCAGATCAAGCTGCGCGCACAGCGCCTGGGCGTTGATCACACCGACATCCTCATCCTGGCCGAAAATGCCATGGACGCCATTGAGGAGAAGCTGAACCAGATTCAGCCCGATTTTGCCGTGATTGACTCCATCCAGACCATGTACCGCCCTGAAATGGGCAGCGCGCCGGGTAGCGTCAGCCAGGTGCGCGAGAGTGCCGCGCTATTGATGCGCTATGCCAAGACGATGGGCTGCGCGCTGTTTCTGGTAGGCCATGTCACCAAGGAGGGCGCAATTGCGGGCCCGCGCATCCTCGAACACATGGTGGACGTGGTGTTGTATTTTGAAGGCGATCATCAGCACGAATACCGGCTGCTGCGGGCGGTGAAGAACCGCTTTGGCTCTGTGAACGAGCTGGGCATATTTGAAATGACGGGCGACGGCATGCGCACGGTGGAGAACGCCTCCGAAACCCTGCTGTCCCAGCGTGCGCGCGGTGCCAGCGGTTCCTGCGTGCTGTGCGCGCTGGAAGGCACGCGCCCCATGCTGGTGGATATCCAGGCGCTGGTGGCACAAAGCTATTATGCCGCGCCCCGCCGCACCGCAGACGGAGTAGATACCGCGCGCATGATGCTGCTATTGGCCGTGATGGAAAAACGCGGCGGCCTCAAAACCTACAACCGGGACGTGTATATCAACGTGGCTGGCGGCATGGCGCTGAGCGAGCCTGCGGCAGACCTTGCCATCTGCATGGCCATTGCTTCGTCCTACAATGATGTCGCCCTGCCCGGAGACTGGGCCGTGATAGGCGAAGTAGGATTAGCCGGCGAAATTCGCGCCATCCCGCAGCTAGAGCGCCGCGCGGCCGAGTGCCAGCGCCTGGGCTTTGAGCATATTTTGTGTCCCAAGGGCAACATGGCGCATTTCAAAAAGCCACAGGGCGTGGAGCTGCACCCAGTGGATACCGTGGCGCAGGCCATGGCTGTGATGGGATTATTCCGTTCCTCCACTTGATTGTATGATGGCATGCATGAAAGGGGCGGAATCGTGCATGCTATGTATATTATCATATAGAAAGAGTGGAGTGTATGAAAACCATCTTATTTCCGTCCAAATCTCTTGCAAAACTGACCGGGATGGCAGGGGGCGCACTGCTGGCCGCGCTGCTGATGCAGCCGCTGCGCCTGATGCCCGAAAGCTGGTATGTGTGGGGCGCTGCAGCGCTGATGTACGCGCTGTTGATGGCGGCTGGCTGGCGCATTGGCAAGCAGTATAGCAATGCCCTCTCCCCTGCCGATGTTGTGCCGATCAACCCCAACATCCCCAAGGTGCTCGATACTTCCGTACTCATTGACGGCCGCATCCTGGACATTGCCAAGGCGGGCTTTCTGGAGGGCGAGCTGATCATCCCCGCCTTTGTGCTGGCAGAGCTTCGGCACATTGCCGACAGCTCTGACGCGCTTCGCCGCAACCGTGGCCGCCGCGGTCTGGATATCATTGCCCACATCCAGGAGGATCTATCCGGCTGCACCGTGCGCGTGGAGGAGCAGGATTATCCCGACCTTCAGGAAGTGGATGTGAAGCTGCTTCGCCTTTCGCGGGATGTGGGAGGCGTTGTGATGACCAACGATTATAACCTCAACAAAGTGGCTGCCGTAACGGGCGTGCGCGTGATGAACATCAACGAGTTGGCAAACGCCGTGAAGCCCGTGGTGTTGCCCGGCGAGGAAATGACCGTGCAGGTGGTGCGCGAGGGCAAGGAGCCCGGCCAGGGCGTGGCATACCTGGACGACGGCACGATGGTGGTGGTGGAAAGTGCGCGCCGCCATGTGGGCGAGGTGCTGGATGTGGTGGTTACCACCGTTTTACAGACCAGCGCCGGGCGCATGATCTTTGGCCGCGTCAAAACAGCGGAAAACCGCGCCGTTTAGCATGGTAATGTATGGGATATTTGGGCGCGCAAAAGCCTTGCGCGCCTCACTTTTGCCCAGAACAGCCTGTTGGATTTTACAGTTGTTACATGTAAATTATGCATTTAGACATAATTTCGGAATATGTTTTTCGCTCAACCTGTGTTATAATCAAGTTACAGAATACCCCTGTGAGCTTTTTGACTTTGGAGGAGGTACATTCCAAATGAAAAAACGTATGGTTGCTTTACTTCTTATGTTGGTTATGGTCCTGCCGCTGATGATGGCATCCGCTATTGCGGATGAGATCCCCGCACGCACCCTGGAGTATGGTATGGAAGGCGCGGACGTATTGGCCGCGCAGGTTCGCTTGGCGTACTACGAATACTATACCGGCGCGCAGGATGGCAAGTTCGGCCCCGGCATGCAAAGCTCCGTCCGCGAGTTCCAGACCCGCAACGGCCTGAAGGTGGATGGCAAAATTGGCCCTGCCACCCTGGCGATGCTCAACGGCGATTCCGCCCTCAAAAAGAGCGCTCCCGACCCCGCTTCGTCCCTTAAGTCGCTGAAATTCGGCAGCTATGGCGACGAAGTGAAAAAACTGCAAGAGAATCTTTTCGCCACGTATTACTACAAGGGCGCAATTGACGGTATCTTTGGCTATGATGTCAGCGTTGCCCTCAAAGCGTTCCAAACCTCTGCCGGGCTGACGGTGGATGGCGTTGCGGGCACAAAGACGTTCGATGCGTTGTACAACCGCAAAGCCAAGATCTTCAACGGCGGCATCCCCGTACGCAATCTCAGCTCCGGCGATCGCGGTTATGACGTGCTTATTTTACAGGCCCGTCTGAACCAGCTCAACTGTCTGCCCTCTGGCTATTATAGCAGCGGCTATTTTGACTCCAGCACCGTAGACGCCGTCAAAACCTACCAGAAGCAAAACAACCTTACCCAAACGGGCAAGGCTGATGCCACCTTGCGCCGCTACCTGTGGCCCAGCTCTTCGCAGGGCACCGATTCCGGCTCCACCGATGGCACCCAGCGCACCATGAAGCTTGGCTCGGTTGGCACTGACGTTGCGCAGATGCAAATGCGCTTGAAGTCCGGCGGCTACCTGCTGGGCAACGCAGACGGTATCTTTGGTGTTCTCACCCAGCAGGCCGTCATTAAGTTCCAAAAGGACCATAACATTAAGCAGGACGGCCTTGTCGGCGCCATCACCCTGGAGCTGATCAACATGCTGAGCTTGGATAACGTGGAGCCCTCCACCAGCGGCGGTACCACACCCGGCACCACCGGCTACAGCAGAACGCTGCGCGCGGGCTGCAGCGGCTCGGACGTGCGCAAGCTGCAGACAGAGCTTGCCCAAGCAGGTTTCTATACCGATACAATTGATGGCAAGTATGGCCCCCAGACCACAGCGGCTGTGAAGGCTTTCCAGAAATATTGCCAGCTCACCGTGGATGGCGTTGCAGGTTCCAAAACCTTTATCGCCCTGCAAAAATGGTTGGGCACGCAGTATGAGCTCAACAGCGGCGATGTAGGCTAATTCATTTAGCACAATTTCCCTCCTCATGTTTCTTCATGCCCTGGGCATGATAGGGATGTGAGGGGGGTTTTTCTATGCACCATAAACGCAACTACACGCTGGCACTGATATTGGCTCTGGCACTCCTGCTTTCCGGCTGCACCAGCGCCGCCGATCAAAACGCCACCGATAAGCCCGATGGCACAACCAGCCCCACTGGCGATACACAAAAGCCTGCCATGCCCTCCAAGCTGGAGCTGGATGACGAGGGCATCCCTACCCTGTCCGTCTATGATGTGGACGAAGAGGGCATCTCTGAAATGGATATTGAAACCTATCTGCTGGGCGTGCTGGCTGGAGAAATGAAAAACGACTGGCCAATGGAAGCGCTGAAGGCGCAGGCCATCCTGGCACGTACCTTTGTGCTCAAATTCTGCACTGAAAAAGAGAGCCAGTATCAGGGGGCGGATATTTCTACCGATATTGAGGAAGCACAGGCGTATGACGCTACCGGCGTCAACGAGCGTATCGTCCAGGCCGTGGAGGAAACGCGCGGGCTGGTGCTGTCTCAAAAGGGTGAGCTGCCTTATGCTTGGTTCCATGCGCAGTCCGGCGGCATGACCGCGTTGGCCAAGGAAGGCCTGGCCTACGAGAAGGCCGAGCCGGGCTACACCCAAGTGGTCAAAGGCAACGAAAGCAGCAAAGCGCCCAAGGAAGCGCAGGAATGGACGGCATCCTTCAGCAGCGCCGAGCTGCTGGCCGCCGCTAAAAAGGCCGGGCTCAAAGATGTGACTGCCATCGAAACCGTCACCATCGGCGATAAAGGCGACAGCGGCCGTGCGCTCACCATCCTGATCAACGGCAAAAGCGTCTCCGCACCGGAGCTGCGAATCGCGCTGGGTTCTACCCAGATGCGCTCTACTTTGCTCACGTCCCTGGAGTTTAAGGATGGCACACTCTCCGTGGCCGGAAAAGGCTATGGCCACGGCGTGGGCATGCCGCAGTGGGGCGCATATGGCATGGCTGAATCCGGCAAAACTGCCGAGGATATTGTGATGTATTATTTCAAGGATGTTCAGGTCGTTAAGATGTGGTGACGAGGCTGGGGTACACGCACAAATGGAACAAAGGAATCCATGCAACCGATAGGAATGCCGTTTGATTTCCACGGGCGCCTAGCGTAATTTAGGTGTACAGGCAGTGGCGTCTAGCCACTGGTCAGCCGTGGAACAAATGACAGAAAAAAGGCTGTGGCGCCGTGGAATGCTGGCATTCCAAAGGTGATCCACAGCCCTTTTTCGTTCCCGCGCATGCACTCAAGCATCATCGAAAGGTACAAAACTGGGGGCAGAGAGTCCTCTCTCCCTGCCTCATCGTCTCTCTCAAATATACAAATCCTTCTTGCAAAATACCGCCGCGCCCACCGCATACAGCGCCGCAGCCCCGGCAAACAGCACTGCTATCCCCAGCATGCCATCCCCCAGCGCTATGGCCTGCGGCTGATACAAAGTAAAAAACGAAGCATATTTCAAAAATGAATACTTATCGCCCGCCTGTGCCGCCATTTGCAAAATAAAGCAAAGTGCCGGGACGCCCGCGCCAAGGCTCAGGCCGATCTTCGATTCGTTGAATACGCATGCGCAGGCAAAGCACAGACTGCCAATAAAGAGGTGCAGCGCCAGCACGCCCACGTTCATCAGCAGGAAGCGCCCGATCTCCAGACCGCCCGGAAAAAGAAGCTGGCATTCCGTCAGCGACAGCACCGTGGCATAAACCACCATGATGCCAATGTTGGTGGCTTGCACGGCCAACTGGGTCAATACGACAGTACTTCGCCGCACGGGCGCGGCCAGGAGGTAAGCCATGGACCCATTCTCCACGTGTTTTGCGATCAACTTATTGGCGCATAGGATAGCAAACGCCATTGGGAACAGCAGCATCACAAACCCGTACAGGTACGCTGCCATATGGCTGAGCAGAGAGGTGGACGCAGGGTTCATCCCGACCATCGCCATCAGCTCCGGCATCACCTTGGAGAATTCAACCAGCGCGCTGCCCAGCGCAGGGTCGTACATGGATATAATGATGGTGAAGTACATCGTCAGCACCGCGCAGAAGATAAGCAGCAGCTTCCATGTGCCCTTCATTCCACGCCGGTACAGCGTTTTATTGATCATGTCTTTCACCTCCATAGTAGTGCATAAAGACATCCTCGAGGCTCTGGGTGGGCGCGGCAATATTGGTGACGGGAGAACGCGCCATCAGCGCGATCAAGGCGTGCATATCGCTTCGCACCACCACCGTCACATGTTTGCCGTTATGCACCACGCCGTCCGCTTCGCGGGCAAAGGCAGCGGCGGCCTGGTCGCTCTCCAAGGTGATCACATAGCGGCGCACCTGTGCGGCCTTCAAGGCATCCACGCTGTTCAGCGCCGCCAGGCGTCCGCTGTTCAGTATAGCCACGCGCTGACAGGTGCGCTCCACTTCCTCAAAGATGTGGGAAGACATCAGGATGGTCTTGCCGCGCTGTTTTTCTTCCAGGATCAGATCAATAAAGCGGCTTTGCATCAGAGGGTCCAGGCCGCTGGTGGGCTCATCGAGGATCAGCACGGCAGGGTCGTGCATAAACGCCGCTACAATGCCGATCTTTTGTTTCATGCCCTTGCTCATTTTTTTGAGCTTGCCGCGCGCATCCAGCTCAAAGCGGTCTAATAGCTCACGGGTTTTGCCATTTGCGCGAAGGCCGCGGTATTGCGCCATAAAGTCCAGAAAATCCGTGCCCGTCATATCATCAAAAAAAGCGATCTCACCGGGGATGTAGCCCACCTGCTGCTGTATTTGCGCGCGCTGCGCCCAGCAGTCGTGCTTAAGGATGGTACAGTTCCCCTTCTCTGGCTTCAAAAAGCCCATCAAATGCCGGATGGCCGTTGTTTTGCCAGCGCCGTTTGGCCCAAGAAACCCAAAAACCTCGCCTTGCTCTATGGCAAAGGACACGTCAAATACGCCGCGCCCGCTGCCATAATCCCGCGTCAGCCCTGTTACCTGTATGGTGCTCATCGCTTCCCGCCCCTTCATTGCTGCGGCTTTCAGCAACATTATACCATAGCGGCAAATCCATGGCAAGCACCGCTTCCTGCAAACCGTCATACCTTGCTATGAGGGGTGATGGCATGGCGCTATGGGTGGCAGATGCTCAGAAAGGGTTGACTGTACTGGAGGGCGGGGCGCAAACCCGGCTGATGGACGCGCCCTGCGCGCTGTGCAGCGCAAGGCAGCGGGTGTATTGCGCGTCCGCGCAGGAAGGGGTTTGCTACTGCGCACAATCGCATGCGGTGCTAATGGATTTTCCGGTACCGCCGGGGGTGAGCCGCATGGCGGCGGTGCAACAGGGCGTGTTTGCACTGTCCGAGGATGCGGACAGCATCAGCAGGCTGGAGGCCGAAACGGGTGAGCTGTCGATCAGCGCCCCGGCGGGGCTGTACCCGAGGGACGTTTCGATCAGCCCCTGCGGGAACTTCCTGGCCGTGGCCGGGGGCGCGGCAGGGGAAGTGCTGCTGTTTGACACACAGCTGAGCTGTATCAACCGTGTGCGGGTGGCGGGCATCGCCAGCGCGGTATGCTTTGCGCCGCGCGGCATGCTGGCACTGTGCGCGGTAGGGGATCACGAAGTGTGCTCGCGGCTGCTGTTTATCAGCCAGCGCGGGGTCAGCGAAGAAGTGATCACGCTGCAGGGCGCACCCTCTGCGCTATTGGCACATCAGGGCTGCTATCTGGCAGGTTGCAATGGCGCGTTGGTGTGTCTTCGCGCGGATGGGCGCATCCTGTACCGGCTGAGGTTGTCGTATCCGCAGCGGATCATTCCGCTGAAGCAAGGCGTGCTGGTGGCCGATGTGCACCAGGGCGCAGTGATGCAGCTGGCCAGCGTAGCACCTGACGCCACAATGGCAGCGCCGCGCCTGATCCGGCGATACCAGGGAGAGGAACCACTGGATATCATTTCTACATAGGGTATAAAGAATTGCAGAAAACTGCAATAGTCCTTGTCAGTTTGTTCATTTGTATGTTATAATAGAATGCATTCAATCAGAACGAATCACAGGAGGGACTTCCCATGCAAATCCATGTGTATGATAACGCCCAGCAGGTCAGCCACGCAGCCGCCACGATTTTTGCGGCGCAAATCCTCAACAAACCGGCCAGCGTGCTGGGCCTTGCCACCGGCTCCTCCCCCATCGGCTGCTATGGCCAATTGATCGCCATGCACCGCGCAGGCGTGCTGGATTTCTCCAACACCATCAGCTTCAACCTGGACGAATACTGCGGCCTGCCCTCTGCCCATGTGTGCAGCTATCACGCCTTTATGCAGGAGCAGCTTTTCCACGGCATCAACATAAAGGCCACCTACCTGCCCGATGGCAACGCCGCCGATATGCAGGCGGAATGCGTGCGTTACGACGCCGCCATCCGCGCAAGCGGCGGCATCGATTTGCAATTGTTGGGCATTGGCCGCAACGGCCACATCGGCTTTAACGAGCCGGGGGATTCCTTTATTTATGGCACCCACGTGGTGGCGCTCACCCAGAGCACGATTGATGCCAATCGCCGCTTTTTCGAGAGCGAGGATCAGGTGCCACGCAGCGCCATTTCGCTGGGTATTGGCGGCATCATGGAAGCCAAGGAAATCGTGCTAATCGCCATGGGCGCAGACAAAGCCAATGCTATTTACAACACTGTGCATGGCGATATCGCCCCTGCGGTGCAGGCATCTATCCTGCGCGCACACACACATGTGACCCTGCTGCTGGACAAAGCTGCGGCATCGCTGCTCTGATTTCCAGCCGTTCGCCAAGGCGGCTGAGCACCTCATTGGCGATTGTGCCTGCCTGCACTGCGATATCGCAGGCGGTGATGCGCTGATTGCCCGCGCTGCCTAGCACAGTGGCAATGTCTCCGGGCAAAACGCCGGGAATATCCGTCACATCCGCCATCATAGCATCCATACAGATGCGCCCGATCAAGGGCGCTTTTTTTGCGCCGATCAACACATGGCCACCCTGCAACTGCCGTGGAATGCCGTCTGCATAGCCGATGCTGAGGGTGGCCACATGCAAAGGCCGCTGCGCAGTATAGTCAAGCCCATAGCCCACGCTATCCCCTGCCGCCACCTCGCGAAGCGCGGCCACCCGCGTGCGCACATTCAGCACGGGCTGCAAGCCTTTCACCATGGTATTACTGAGCATACCATACAGCGCCATGCCCGGCCGCGCGCCATCACAGTGCAATTCAGAGTGATGGAAGATGCCCGCGCTGCTTTGGATGTGCAGCCGCGGCCGGGGAATACCCCGCCCCTCCAGCACATGTACAACGGCATAAAACCGCTCGATCTGCTGCTTCGCGAATGCCTTTTCGGCAGTACCTTCCCCATCCGCCGTGGCCAAATGCGTAAACATACCGGTGATGCGGATGTGCGGCAAGGAAAACATGCCGGCCAGCGCCTCCGTGTTCGTCCATTTCTCCCCCAGCCGGTGCATGCCGGTATCCACCTTGATGTGGGCCATTAGCGGCTTGCCATAGGCATTCAGCAGGGCGGCATAGCCCACGTCCACCAGGGTCTGGGTCAGCTGATGCCGGTATAGCAGCTCAAACTGGCTGGGATGCGTATAGCCCAGCACCAGGATTTCACCCATGATACCCGCGCTTCGAAGCTCCACGCCCTCGGCAACGGTGGCCACGCAAAAATGATCAATGCCCTCTGCATTCAGTGCCCGCGCCACGGGCACCGCGCCGTGCCCGTACGCATTGGCCTTCACCACCGCCATCAACGCGCAGCCTTGCGGCAACAGGCCGCGAAGGACGTTGACGTTGTTTTGGAGGGCGTCTAAATCCAGCTCCCGCCAAGCGCGCGCCTGCCCGTTCATGCGCTCACTACTCCTTTCAGAATATGCTTAAGCACCTGCTCAAACCCCATGCCCGCAGCCTTCATCATACTGGGAAAACGGCTGTGGGGTGTGAAACCGGGGATGGTGTTGACCTCGTTGAACACGATATCGCCCGCCGGGGTGAGGAACATGTCCACCCGCGCAAACCCGCTGCAGCCCAGCGCCTGATACAGCACCTTGGCCGTTTCCTTCACCGCCTGCGCCTGCTTGGACGAAATCCGCGCGGGTACGTGGATGCTGGAGGTGCTGAGGTTGTATTTTTCAAAGTAATCAAAGAAGCCATTGCTTAGCTCGATTTCGTCCACCTCACCCACCACCAGTTCTCCATCCCCCATCACGGCGCAGCCCACCTCAAACCCGGGGATCGCTTCTTCCACAATGGCGGTATCATCATGCTGCCAGGCCAACGCCAGCGCATTTGGCAGGGAAAGCCTGCTGTTTACCTTGGTGATGCCAAAGGACGAACCTGCCTTGACGGGTTTTACAAACAGCGGAAACCCAAATGCCTCCGCACGCATCAATGCCTCTTCTACAGGCGCGTCCCGGCGCACCGTAAACGCGCGGGGCACCAGAATGCCCGCCGCCTTGGCCGCCTGATGCGCACGGTGCTTGTCCATGCAAAGCGCGCTGGCCAGCGTATTGCAGCCGATGATTGGAATGCCCGCCAGCTGAAGCAGCCCCTGCACCGTGCCGTCCTCGCCATTCTTGCCATGCAGCACAGGCAGCGCGGCATCCAGGCGTACGCTGTTCATCTCCCCGTCCAATATTACCATGCCATGCACCTGCGGGCTGGGCGCAATCATCACGCTCACACAGTCCGCCGGGCTATACCAGGTGTTGTCTTTCACCTTCGCAATATCGCCAGTGAACCAATACCACTCCCCTGTGCGCGTGATACCCAGGGGAATCACATCATACAGCGCCGTATCGATATGACACAGCACCGCATGCGCAGATTGCAAAGAGACTTCATATTCGGAAGAATTGCCGCCAAACAGCACGGCCAAGGTCATTTTAGGCATAGTCATTTCCTTTCTCCCACACAGGGGTGCCCACCGGCAGCTGATAACCGATGCGGCATAAGTTATGATAGAGCGGCGTTTCATTGAGCACACAGCCCGTGTCCTTGTCCACCTGCTGACGCAGGATGGTGATCTTCTCGTACACCGTGCTGCCTTTTTGGAAATAGTTGAGGTCCCGTCCCACAATATGATAACGGCAGGGCATCGGCTGATCAGCATACAGGCTGCCATAGATGCATTCCTCATCAAACCCGATGCTGATCTGGAAGGTGTAATGGGTATCGTTTCGCACCTTCAGATCCAGCCAGCCCTCGCTGACCGTCGCATCCACGCCCTCTGGCGCATCCTGGCTGGGCGAGGGGAAATCCTTTAGTTCATGGGTATGCCGCTCCACAATGGTCAGCGGCGCGTGCAGGAACACCCAGAACAGCAGATTGCTCATCTGGCACAAGCCGCCGCCCGGCGCGGTGGTCAATTGCCCGTCCTTTACCGTCAGCCCGTCCTTGAACGGGTTCTCCCTGTCCGCATGCCTCGCCGCGTGCCAGAAGGAGAATGTCTCCCCCGGCTTGATCAATAGCCCGTCCAGCATCCGCGCCACCAGCCGCAGATTGTGCACCTTGTTGCGTTGATATTCCATATCAAACCCCGTATCGCTGTTGTACATCGCACCGCCCGCCTGAAACAGCTTGTGGGGCAGCTGCAGCGAATGCAGCGTCCGGGCATACGCCTGCCCGTCCATTTTCATGCGCAGATAGAAGCAGAACTTGCGCTGGCGCAGCCGAAGCGGCAGCAGCCCGGGAAACATTTGTGTCAATCTCTTTCGGGACATCCAATCACCTGCTTTGCAGAATTTGCAGGAACAAAGAAGCTCGCCCCTACGACACACAGTGTACCGTATCAGGACGAGCTATTTTTGAACATCGGCTGATGAATTTATTAAGAAAATGTGAAGAGCGAGTAAGGATTGGACTAAAAAGTTTTTGCACGCACACGATCACTCAATATCATCGAAGGATACAGAAGCGGGGACTGGGGCAGAGCCCAGCGCACCCCCGGTCCTCCCTCCCCTACGCCGTGGGCAATTCCACCGTAAAGGTCGTTCTTCCATCCGTGCTCTTGGCATAGATGCTGCCGCCGTGCAGGGTGACAATCTCCTTGGCGATGGCAAGGCCCAGCCCCGCACCGCCGGTGCCGCTGGAACGCGCGTCATCCAGGCGAAAAAACTTCTCAAATATGGCGTTCAGTTTTTCGGGCGGGATGCTGCCGTCGTTTTCGAAGGTGATGCGCACCTTGCCCGCATCGCGTACTGCCGCAATGTCGATCACGCTTTCAGGCGCGCTATACGCCACCGCGTTTTTGAGGATGTTGTTGAACACGCGCGCCAGCTTGTCCCCATCGCCGATGGTGATCAAATCCTCTGGCAAATGCAGCTTTGCACTCTTGCCGCTGGCATGAAGCTGCGGGTAAAACTCATCGGTTAATTGCATCAGCAGGTAGCTCAGGTCTACGCGATGTTTGCTGAGGGTGATGGCCTGCAGGTTATAGCGTGTAATCTCAAAAAACTCATTAATCAGTTGTTCGAGGCGGTGCGCCTTGTCAAGGGTGATGCGGGTGTACTTGGCACGCTGCTCAAGGGGCATATCCGGCGCTTCGTCCATGAGGCTGAGATAGCCAATGACAGAGGTGAGCGGCGTTTTGATATCGTGCGCCAGGTAGACAATCAGGTCGTTCTTGCGCTGTTCGGATTCCTTGGCCAGGCGCGCGTTACGAAGGGCGTCCTGCTTGACCTGGTTCATGCGCTCTTCCACTTGCTTGAGTGCCACGGGCAGGCTGATCCACTCCTCCTGCGGCGTAACCAGTTTTTCGCTGGCCTCGGCAATGATGTCGATATAGCCCAGGGTTTTGCGCCAATAGATAGCAAAGAGCACGATGAAGCCCAGCAGGAAGCACAGGATGAGCACTGAAAACAGGTTGTCGTTGATATACCACAACAGGCTATACAGCGTCCTGTCAAGGCTGCGGACAAACGTGGAAAAGATCAGCTTGCACGCAACCATCAGCACCGTGATCCCAATCAAATAGAGAATCAGCGCGATGAAAAACTGCGTGAATACCTGCTTGGACAGCTCGCTGCTAAACATCTTCCGCTTGTTATTTTTCAATTTTGTAGCCGACCCCCCATACTGTTTTGATGTACTGCGGGTTCTCGCCCGTATCGCCCATTTTCTCGCGCAGGTGGCGGATGTGCACGGTAATGGTGTTGTTGTTCTTGGTATAATACTCGTCGCCCCAGATGGCATGAAAAAGCTGTTCGGCACTGACTACGCTGCCGCGCTGCTCGCACAAAATGCGCAGGATAGAAAACTCGGTAGGCGTGAGCGCCAGTGCGCGCTCGTTGAGGAAGCACTCATGCGTACTAATGTCGATCAAAAGCGCACCGTGTGCAATCACATCTTCCGCCGGCGCCGCCTCTTGTGCGGCGGTGTTGTAGCGCTTATAGCGCCGCAGCTGTGCCTTCACCCGCGCCACCAGCTCCAGCGGGCGGAAAGGCTTGGTGATATAGTCATCCGCGCCAAGGGTGAGCCCGGTGATCTTGTCCACCTCGGAATCCTTGGCCGTCAGCATAATCACGGGATAGCTGTGCTTGTCCCGGATTTTTTGGCAAATGCTCAGCCCGCTCGTGCCCGGCAGCATGATATCCAAAATGGCCAAGTCCAGCGCTGTTTGCTCGATGCAATGCAGCGCGTCCTCAGCCGTGTAAAACTTATAAACGGTATAGTTTTCGTTTCGCAAATAAAGCTCGACCAGGTCGGCAATCTCGCGCTCGTCGTCCACCACCAGGATGCTGTCGCCCATGTTGCCACCTCCCATGCATAGTATAGCGCAGTCAGCAGCGGGATATTGAAAGGCTTTGCATAGAAATGATTAAGAATTTCTTAATGTGCGCAGCCACGGCAGAATTTTTCGATGTATGCTTCGATGGCATTGCGAACAGTCCGAATCGCTTCGGGCGCGCCGGACACCTCATCCACCACGGTTTCTTTGTTTTCAAGAGATTTGTATACAGAGAAGAAGTGTCGCATTTCGGTGAAAATATGGGGCGGCAGTTCTTCAATGGCGCGGTATTGGTTATAGTTCGGCTCGTCAAAGGGGATGGCAATGATTTTTTCGTCATGCCGCCCGTTATCCAGCATGGAGATCATGCCGATGGGATATGCGCGCACCAGTGTCATAGGCAAAAGCGGCTCGCTGCAAATCAGCAACACGTCCAGCGGGTCAAGATCATCGCCATACGTGCGCGGAATAAAGCCATAATTGGCCGGATAGTGGGTGGAGGTGTACAATATGCGGTCCAGCATGATGTGGCCGGTTTCTTTGTCCAGCTCATACTTGGTCTTGCTGCCTTTGGGGATCTCCACCACGCAAATAAAATCTTCGGGGGTGATGCGCTGGGGATTGATGTCGTGCCAAATGTTGCTCATGCAGTGCTCCTTCAACATAATATCTGTTGTTAATTCGACACGGCGGCGAAAAATCCTTTACACTTTTGGTTTTCGCGAAACAAATGCAACGCATAGCAAAACAAAGCACAGCGCGCCCAGTGCCGGGTAGGCAACGGACACGATGCGCTCAAACCCGCCCAGCGCCACGATCAGCAGCGCCACCGTCATGATGCAGCCCGGGTGACGCGTGCGGCTTTGAAGCAATGAATACAAACCCTGCATCACTGCCAGCAGCGTGGTCAATATAGCCAAATATAGCATTGCTGCCGACAGATAAAAGCCCGTAAGGCCGTATTCCCGAAGCAGCAGGACGGTGGGCAGCGCCGCGTTGTCCACTGTGGCAAGGTGCGGGAGGAATGCGGCATTGGCCAATAGCAGCAGTGCACCCAGCGCGCCGCCTGCCCAAGCCGCAGTGCGGCAGCCCTTGCGCGGGCTGCAATCCTGCCCCACATCACACAAAACACCCAGCGCCAGCGTGATATTGAACCCCGCATAGCACAGCGCACCGATGATGCCGGTGGCGTTTTGGGCAAATCCGAGGACGGGCGGCGCGCCCCCCTCCTTGGCAGAGGGCAAGCCCATGCACAGCACAAACGCAGCCAGCATCAGCGGCACCAGCGCCCAGCCCAGATAGGACAGCGGCTTCATACCATAGCGCATGCTCAGCAGCCCCAGCCCCAGCGTGCACACCATCCCCAGCGTATACGCGCTGTGCAGCGGCACGGTCAGCGCCCACAACTCGCCCCCGGCCGCCACCATGCCGCCGCCCGTGATGATGTAGAGCAGCATCAGCAGCAGCATGGCCGGAACTTTCAGCCGCCCCTCGGGCAATAATCCCGTGATTCCTTGCCGACTGCGCCGCAAAATCGCGTCTATCAGCAGCATCATCGCCACTGCGGCCACCACCGCGCACACCCACGAGAACGCGCCATACCGCGTAAAAAAGGACACGATTTCCCGCCCGGAGGCAAACCCCGCGCCCACCACAGCCCCCACCACGCACAATACTGCCAGGAGGATTTGCATGCCTATCACCTCGTGGCATCCTATGCGGTGGGTGGGGATTCCATGCGTGTCGCTCTGTGTTACAGGTACTCCGCGTACCTGGACAGGAACTCCTGATACGCTGCTTTCTCCGTGCACCAGATGATCACATCATAGGCCGGAATGCCCAGCCGCGCATAAGCTTCGTGGCGATGATTGCCATCGTTCAGCTCAAAGTGATTATCCACATAGTTTACAATCAAGGGCGGCAAATCCACATTGTCTTCAATCACCTGCATCAACTCTTCCACATGCTTGTCAAACCACTGCTCCTGCACACGGAACTTCATATGCTCCTCCGGCCCGCAGCAGCGCTCAAACAGGGCAAGCGGCATCGAAACAGGCCCCAGATAGTAGCGCTCGAATAGCTTCAGCCCGTCAGAAAACGCCTTGTTGTGTCCATCAGACAGCAGGTATGTGTGCACCCACTCCTCCAATTGTCCCGCAGCTGCGTATTGCCGCGCCGAGGCCAGTGAATTTTTGTACTGCAAATAAATACCCTCCTTCTTGGCATACACGATGCGCTTGATGCTCTCGACCGCCAGGAAGTATTCCTGCGCCAGATCATCCATCGGTGTGCCGTCTGCATATTTGGTGCGGATGGCGTGGTTGCGCTCCGTCAGGTATTGCTTATAGCCCGAGGTCTCGCCCCACGCGCGCCGGGGATTGCCGGACGGAATATACAATAACTTGCCGGATGCGTATTTTTGCACTTGCCGAAGCAGCCGCTCCGGCAGCACATCCGCGCCGTTCTCATACTTCATCAGTCCATCCCCCTTCCTCCAAACACAGCATACACTCTTGCGGCACAAAAGGATAGCACAAGAATGGGTATAAGTGTTTTTGTTTACTCCTCTTTCTGCCGGTTGACATTCTCCAGCAGTTGATCAAATGTAATGCTATCCGCCATACGTGCAGTGCGGTTGCCATCCTGACGGCAGATGGCGCGGTAATCACAATAGGTGCAAGGCGTGTTATCACCCTCGCAAAGCGGCGCGGCAGCAATCTCGCCGCTGCGCACCTGCCAAGCCAGCTGCGCCGCCATCGTCTGGGCGTGCGCAATCAAATCACGCATTTGTTCCAGCGTAGCCACCGTCTTGTTCTTTTCAAAATCGCCATCTTTTTTGAGAAGCTTGGCCAGGCTCAAGGGCGGTTCGCCGCTGTCCATCAGGCGCACTACTTGCGCATCTTTCAGCACGATACCTTTTAGCTTCAACTCGGCTGCCAACGCTTCTTCCACGTCCCTTTTGAGGCCGGGATCGGCAATCACAGGATCGTCCAGATGGAAATAGAACGCCCCGGCAGGCTCGGCCATCCCGTCCGTTTCCAGCGCCGCTGCCAGATAAATCAACAGCTGCAGCTGCGTGCCCCACCAGATGCGGGTGGCGGATACAGCGTCGTGTCCGCTCTTATAATCCACTACGCGCAGGTACATCCCCTCGTCCCCGGTGTAACGGTCGATGCGGTCAATTGTGCCGCGCAGCATCACCCGGCTGCCGTCCTGAAGGGTGAGCATCAGCGGTGGCAGCCCGCCCTCCTCGCCAAAGCGCACCTCGGCATCGGTGGGCCGGAATGCCGATTGCTGCGCCGTTTTGGTGAACGTCCAGGCCACACGGCGAAGAAGCTGGCGGTATTTTTCCGCCGTGGCGCGGGCACGGGCGCTGTCTGCCAATGTGCCTGGCAGCAGCTTATCCATCAGGCCGTCCGCCGCCTTGTCCATCAGCGCATCGCAGGATTTTTTGTCCACCTTTGGCCACTCGGGCAAGGACGGCAGCAGCCTTGTGAAGCCCTCCAGCGCACTGTGATAAAAGGTGCCGGTATCCTTTGGCTGCAGCTTCAGCTCCTTGCGCGGCTGCGGCTTTAAGCCATAGGTGACAAAGTGTTTGTAGGGGCACACCGCAAAGGTTTCGAGGCGGCTGACGGAGAAAATCCGCTCCATAAACAGCTGATGCGTCACCTGCCGGGGCAGGGGCGCAGCGCTGTCTACCCGCCGGGGCGCGGCGACCAATGCATGCGCGCGCTGCGGCTGATGCGTACACAGCCAGCGCCAGGCCTCCAGCCAATCGCCCTCCACGTCGCCCGTTTGCAATCGCAGTGCCAGCGCATCCAGTGTGGGCTGCGGCGCAAGGGGAAAGGCCGCGCCTTGCGTGGCACTCACGCCGCCCTCCTCCACCAGCAGGGGGAACAGGCGGCGAACCAGTGAAAGCTGCGACAGCGGGCGCAGGGCCGCGCCATCCTGCGATGCCTGGGCATGGGAGAGAAACAATGCTTCAGTAGGCGCACTCAGCGCCTTCCACAAGTCCAGCAATGCCAAGCGGTCGCGCCCATCTGCGCCAAGGCTCAGGTACACTTCTAAGGCGGCTTCGGTCTGCTCCCGTTCCTGCTCGCTCATCAGGGCGCTGTCCGCTGTTTGCAAAATGCCGTCGTTCAGCCCCATCACAAACAGTGCATGGGGGGCACCAGGCGATAGATTACCCAGCTCGCCGCAAGCCACGCTGTCGGCGTCCGGCGGCAGCGCGGCAAGCTCGGTCGCTTCCAACCCCGCCTCCAGCCAGGCGGCCAGATGCTTGGCCGGGATCTTCTTCCCCGCCATCAGTTCATGCGCCTGGGACAATAAGTCCATCAGCACCTGCCACACCTGCCGCACCTTGGCCGCTTGCTCCGGCATGTGCCGCTCCAGCAATTGCTGCTCTTGCGTTAGGCAAGTGGCATGCGCCTCCACATCAGTGAGCAGCGCAAAGATCGCGCGCAGCGCACCGTCTGCATCCTGCGCGGCACGAAGGGCGCTGCGAAGCGCCTCCAAGGGAGTAACAAGCGCGATTCGCGCAGCCTCTGCCTGCTCGTCTTTCAAAAACGGATTCAGCCAGTACTTGCCCTTCGTGCCATGCGCCAGCATATAATTCTCCAGCGCAAACACCTCGGCGTCCGTAAGCTTGGCATAGCCGCTCTTGATCACATCCAGCATATCGGGCTGCAAATATCCCCCGGACACCGCATGCAGCGCCGCCAGCAAAAACCGCGCCGCACCGTGCGCCGCGGCAGGCAGCTTGCGCGCAATATAGCAGGGGATATTGTACGCTTTGAAAACCGCTGCCGTCACGCCCGCATACCTTGGCAGGCTGCCAAAGAGCACACTCATCTCCCCAAAGGCGACCCCGTGCTCATGCAGCAACAGAATTTCCTGCGCCACCTGATGCGCCTCCGCATAGGGCGTGGGCGCGGCATACAGCCGCAGCGCACCCGGCACAGCCGCAAATACGGAAGGCTTCGGGCGTAAAAACTCGCGTTCCAGGTGCAGAAGATCCGGCGCGGCGGCGCGCGCAGTGGGCGGCAAAAACGCGAGCCGAGCCTCCAGGCGCTGCAGCCCCGCCATGCGCAGCAGCCGGTTTGCGCCGTCCAGCACAGGGGTGAACGCATCCAGCTCCCGCTCCAGCGCCAGCAGCGCATACACCTCATACGCCTGCGCACCAAGGGCGCACAGGATACGCCCGTACTGCTCTGTCAATACGTCAAACCCATACGACAACACACAGGCATCCTTGGCAAGGCCGCTTTGTGGGATGCGCAGCAGCATGTCGCCAAGCACGTCCTCCCCATCCACAAACCGCCCGGCGAGCTGGCTGTCATATGCAGCATAGATCAGCGCCAAATCCATTAGTTTATCCCGCGACGCACCCTGCGGCAGTGTTTGCGCGTGCGCCGCCAGCGCCTCCGGCGTCACACCCGCGCGCTTCATATCCGTAATCCATGCGCCTGCCCGCGCAATAAACCCCTGTTTTTCCGCCGCGCTCTCGTAATAAACCAGCTGTTTTCGCACGCCCAACAGCGCCCCCGCCAACGCCATCTGCTTGCCGTTATTGTCAATGCGCACCCGCGTATCCGTGCCCGCCAACGCAAACACACGCTGGCTGAGCCTCGAGGGCGACAGCACCTCCACATCAAAAAAGCCCGGCACATTCAGCGCGTCCAGCAGATCCCGTTCTGTTTTGAGGGTGAGCTGCTCCGGCACCAGCACCAGACACCGCCGCTTCGCGCTGCGCTGCGCCTGTACGGTGTGCGCCACCTGCGCCCACAGGTCATTTGGCCGTCCACCCAAAATGTGCAGCATACAATTCCCCCTTTGACTTTCTATTATTATAGCTTATTTTTTGGCCAAAGGAAAGAGGCTGCCTTATCCAGACAGCCCCTTGAAAGAATCCTATTATTGCCCGATCATGTTTTGTGTCTTTTCCCAACCCAGCAGGATGGCCTTCTGGTGGCTGACGGCGTAGGGGCCGGTGGCCTCGGCCTCGGACATCACGCGCGGGAAGTGGATGCACACGTGCCCGGTCAGATCGTTGCCGGCGGTATGGTCTACCTCATGACCGTGGCTGTGGGTAGAGGCCATATACACGCGGCCATCGCTGAAGATCACCCACACCGCCTTGGCAGTCCAGTTATTATATCCGCACACCTGGTTCATGATCGCGGTATCGGCAGCGGTGGGCGGCTCGGCATCCACATGCTTGCCAAAGGAGAACATGTGCAGCTTGTAGCTAAGGCCCGTATCGGGATCGTAGATCACCACATCGGGCATCAGCCGTGCGCGGGAGCGGATCTCGGTGTAATAGTTGGCATAGCGCACCTCTGCCGCGCTTGGCGCAGTGGAGCCGGAGGGCTTGGGGGTGGTGGTGGGCACCACGATGCTGGTGTTGGCCGCCACAGCGGAGGACGAGTTCATCTTGGTTAGCGTGCTTGTGCCCGCAATGCCGTCCGCCGTCAGGCCGTTCTTTTTCTGGAAAGCCACAACGGCGTTATACGTGGCAGGGCCAAAGATGCCGTCCGCAGCAGTCAGATAGCCGAGGGTGACCAGGCGCTGCTGCATGGTTTTGACCTCTGTTCCCTTCATGCCGGATTTAAGCAGCGTATAGGTGACAGTATCCGTGCTTGTATCGGCCGCAAGGGCAAACTCCTTGGCGGTAGCGGAGTACAGCTTGTCCAGCGTCTTGGGGCCGGCAACGCCATCAGCGGTCAGGCCATTGGCGCGCTGGAACTGGGTGACGGCGCCCTTGGTGGAGCTGCCGTAGATGCCATCGATGGTGCCGGTCAGATATTTGAGGGTGACCAGACGGGACTGCATGGCCTTGACCAGATCACCCGTCATGCCCGATTGCAAAGTGGTGGTGGTATTGGGCTTGGGTGTTGCGGTGGCAGGCGCAGCGGTAACTGCCGTCTTGGCGTTGCTGACAGCGCTGTCGCTGTATAGCTTGAGCTGCGTATCCAGGCCCGCGATGCCGTCCGCCTTCAGGCCGTTGCGGCTTTGGAAGCTCTTGACGGCGGCAATGTCGTCAGCATCATAGATACCGTCCACAATGCAAACGTAGTATTCCAGATCCATCAGCCGCTGCTGCAGGTTTTTGACGGCTACGCCACGTGTGCCGCTTTGCATCACGATCACGTTATCCGCCGTAAGCGGCGCAGTGGTGGGCGTGGGGCCGGGGGTAATAAAGGGACCTACAGGGGTGGCAGTGGCAGCCGGCGCAGCGGTCGGCGATGCTTTGAACAGCGCAGCCTGGGTTTTGGCGCCCGCTTTGCCATCCACCGTCAGGCTGTATGCTTTCTGGAATTTCTTTACGGCAGATTGCGTGGCGGAATCGTATATGCCGCTGAGTGTGCCGGTATAATAGCCCAGTTTGGTCAGCGAAGTTTGCAGATCAACCACAGCATCGCCCATGTCGTTCAGCTCCATAGAATAGCCATAGATGGGGGGCAGCACCTTCACGGCGGTGGCCTTGCCCTTGCTGTTCTTGGGCTTGCCCTCAAAGATCAACTGCTGCAGCTCAGGGGATACAATGCCGCTTTGCGCCAAGTCGTTCGCCTTTTGGAGGGCCTTGACGGCCGTCAGTGTGGCCGCGCCAAACTGCGAGTCCACAATAGAGGTATAGAAGCCCAGCTCTGCCAGCGCTTGCTGCAATGCGCGCACCTCGCGTCCGCTGCTGCCGCTGGCAAGGTTGATATAATCACGTTGCGCATCGGCGTTTTCGGGCAAGGTAGCGCCGGACAGATATTGTATGGGGATGTTCACATACTGCGCCATCACATAGCCGCTGTAGGTCTTGTAGGTGACCTTCAGGTAATCGCCGCTCACCGCCAGCACACTGATGGAGGCGCCCTGGGGGATGGTGGTGATGCGCGCGGTGTCGATGCCCATGCCCTTGCGCAGGTTGACAGACACCATGGTGGTGGTCAGGTAAGGATAAGTGGGAGCAGCAGTGGCGCCTGCCTTGGGCGTGGCAGTGGGTTTTGGGGTAGCCGTAGGCTTGGGTGTCGCGGTGGCACTGGCGCTCAGCGCAGTAACGGCATACAGCGCGGTCTGCGTCTGCGCGTCCGCCACGCCGTTTGCCGTCAAGCCGTTCTTTTGCTGGAACTTCTTGATCGCGGTCACTGTGGCGCTGCCGCAGATGCCGTCGGCGCTGCCCGTCAGATAGCCCAATATTTTCAGGCGCTGCTGCAGCTTGGTAACGGCATCGCCCTCTTTGCCCTCGGTGATGGAAACGCCGTCGATGGGTGCCAGGGTCTTGACGGTCATCGCCGTGCCCTTGCTGTTCTTAGGAGTTCCCTCATACAGCAGCTTTTGCGTTTCCGGGTCGGCTGTACCGGTCACAGTCAGCTTGTTCGCTGTCTGGAATGCCTGGACGGCACTGGTGGTGCCATTGCCAAACTTGCCGTCCACGGTGCCTGTATAAAAGCCCAGTTCCTTCAGTGCTTGCTGCAGCGGGCGCACCAAGGCGGCCTCGGAGCTGCTGTACACCGTGGTATAGCCATAGGCATCTGCCACCGGCACCACAGGGTCGAGGTTTTGCCCGGGCGTGAGGCTGCTGCTCACCGTGACATATTTCTTCATCACGTAGCCTTGCGTACCCTCATAATCTACGATATAGTAATCCCCGCTTTCGCCGGTGAGCAGCATGGCATCACCCTTGGGGATGTTCAGGCGCACCGTGCCTTCATCAGACGGTGATTTGCGCAGGCGCACAGAATCAATCGCAAAACCCACCGCAGGGTACTCCTGCGCCAATGCGAAATTCATCGCCGGCACGCACAGCACCAGCACCAGGGCAAGCGCCATCCCGCGCCGTAGAACTTGCTTCCAATTACGCATAAAAACACCCTCCGTTATATACGGTAGTATCTTATTTTATGACAATTTATTAACAATGTCAAGGAAAAGGTTTCATATATACGTAACAAAAAAGACCCTTCTGTCGCGAAGAGTCTCTAAAATGCTTAACGTTTGTTATTCCATTGGTGTTTCAGCTTATACCAGGTCATTTTGCCCCAGGCATACAGATCATCTCCAAAGAACAGCACAAACGGCAGCATCACCAGCAATACCTGCAAAAGCACCAGCCAGCCGCCCGTCAGGATGTTATACCCCATCACAGCGGCCATCAGCCAGGCCATCCATTTCACCTTCACCGGCAGCACAAAGAACAGGCGCACCTCAAAGTTGCCATACAGCATGGCGAAGGCAAAGAACAGCGAATAGTTAATGTATGCGTTGGTGGCTATGCCAAAGATGAATCCGCTGATGATGCTGCACAGAACACCCAGCAGATAATACAGCGTGAATCTGCGGCTGCCCCAGCGGTTCTCCAGCGCCGTTCCAAATATATACAACAAATATCCTGCCAGCACCATGGAGAGGATGTCGCCCCCGATGGGCAGGAACACAAACGTCAGTATGCGCCAGACCTCGCCCTTCAAAATCAGCGCGCGGTTGAAATACAATAGCGTGGACGCGCTAAACGAAAATGGCATCAAATCCAGCAGAAAAATCCCCGCCATACCAAACAAAATGTATTGCATGAGGTTCTCAATATAGAACCTGCCCATCCTGCGCTCCAGCTTGTCCATAATCTTCAAAACCATCACCTCCGTTTCATTATACGGGCATCTTCCCGCAGCGTCAAGCGCCAATGATGTGCAAATCGTGTCAAAGCCATGGCAGGATTGTAAAAAAACGCTTGCATTCTTCCCCCGCCCGTGTTATACTGCCCAAAATACTTTCGGAAGGGAGATCTCGCCGTGTTGATGTTTGTGCACACCCCTGATACCAATACCAATTCTGCGTCCGATAATAAGGGTACGCAGCTTTTGGCTCTTTTGGTATACAGGGGCGGCAACGCATAGTGCGGCACTTCCCCATCTGAATACTAAGAAGCGGCTGAAAGCACAAACTTTTAGCCGCTTTTGCTTTTATGTAAGGAGGGAACCCCTATGGACCAGGTGCAGATCGTACGGGAATACTACAACGAGACAGTGGACAGCGAATGGCAGCGCATCGACGGACGGCCAGAGTTTCTCTTGACCTGCCGCTACATGGACCGTCACATCAAGCCCGGCGACACCGTGCTGGACATCGGCGGCGGGCCGGGCCGCTACGCGCTACATCTGGCCAGACGGGGTGCAAAGGTGACCCTCATGGACTTATCCGAGGGCAACGTTGCCTTTGCCAAGGCCGAGGCAGCGCGGCAAGACCTGCCCCTTCGTGCCCTGCAGGGGGACGCGCGCGTGGCCGACACGCTGCTAAGCGAGCAGTTTGACCATGTGCTGCTGATGGGGCCGCTGTATCACCTGCTGGAAGAAAGCGACCGCGAGCAGGCCGTGCACGCCGCACTGCAGTTGCTAAGGCCCGGCGGCACCCTCTTTACGTCATTTATCAGCCAGTTTGCGGGGCTGATTTATATGATGAAGTTCGCGCCGCAGATCATCCTGGATCCAAACGAGGAAGTCTTTCTGAGCACGCTTAGAAACAACCAATGCTTCAGCGGCGCGGCGTTCACCCAGGCGCTCTTCATCGCACAAAGGGATGTGCTGCCCTTTATGGCGCGCTTCCCTTTGCAAAAGCTGCACTTCCTGGGGCAGGAGGGCGTGCTCTCCCCCTGTGAAAGCAATATCATGACGCAGTCGCCGGAAGTGGTGAGCGCGTGGCTGGACTTGGCCGAAGCGATGTGCGAACATGAAGAACTGCTCGGCTGGGCAGAGCATCTGCTTTATATTGGGAGGAAACTACCATGACAACCTTCGAACAGGAACTCGCCTATTACAGCAACCTGCCCGTCATATTCAACGGCTTCATGGAGCTTCTGCCCCTCACAGACGGCACTGTCACCCTCGTATGCGTGGACAAAAAGCCCGCCATTCCAGAAAAGAAATGGGTGCCGTCCTATGCATTTGGCATCTACCTGGGCGACGAACGCATCGGCGATATCGATCTTCGCGTTGGCTATACCGAAAGCCTGTATTATGGCGGGCAGATTGGCTATTCCATCCACGAAGAGCATCGCGGGCATGGCTATGCTGCCGCTGCTTGCCGGCTTCTGGTGCCGGTCATCAAAGCCCATGGCATGAAAACCGTGCTCATCACCAACAATATCACCAACACGGCCTCCCGCCGCGTGTGCGAAAAGCTGGGCGCAAAATTGCTGCGCCAGCCCATGCTGCCGGACTGGCACGACCTGTATCACGCCGGTCAGCGGCAAAGCAATATCTTTGCGTGGGAGGTGCCGGGGGAAGGAGAATGCTGAGGGCTGCTCGCCCTCAGACTCCCCGGCAGGGGCATCATGCCCCTGCACCTCCCTTATTGTTCAGGCATAATGTCTTGGACGGATATATCTTCGCCCACAACTTCACTGCTGGTCATGAACACTTCTGTCATCAGCAGAATGCCCAGCTTCAGCGCATAGGTGAAGGTGTCATATCTGGTGATGCTCTCTATATCGCCTTGCGCATCGCAGTATTTGTCAAATTCCTCTTTGCCTTGCCCGTCCAGTATTTCATTCAAGGCACTCATGTGCTCCAGCTTGCGCTTGGCTGCCTGCACAAAAGCCGAATCCTTCGCATAAATCCTTGAATCTCCATGGATGTTGCCATAGTATAGTTCTTCTATGATCGACTTCATATAAATCAACCTCCTACGCCCATTATAGATAAAATTTATCTAAAGTCAATAGATATATTTTATCTAAGGTAAAATGTGCACGGGTGATTTTATGAAAAACAGGATGAAGGACTTGCGTATCGACTCCGATCTGCGTCAAGAAGATGTTGCACAGGCACTTGGCATCACACAAAGGAAATACAGCTATATCGAAACAGGCACACAGCAAGCAACTGATGAAATATTGATTAAACTTGCTACCTTTTATAAGACAAGCACAGACTACATTCTTGGATTGACAAATGAAAAAAAGCCTTATCCAAAGAGAAAATAACTTGATAGGATAGATGGCCTTATTGTTGTACCTGTCTTGCCTATAACCTAAAAAGCCGCTGTTGTTGGATGAATGAACCTCACCCGACAACATCGGCTTTTTAACATGCCAGCATCTGTATTGAACTCAAAAGTGCGGGTCCAGGGGCATCATGCCCCTGGCGAGGGTCTGGGGCGAGCAGCCCCAGCGTTCCTTCCCCCCGCATTCCTCGCTCCGTCAATATGCTTTTGCGAAATAAATGAGCTTCTCTGCCTTCTTGCCGCAACACACGCAGGTATCGGCGATGGGCGTCTGGTCAAAGGGCATATTACGGCTGGTGGCGTTCAGCTTTTCCTTGATGCTGTCCTCACAGGCGCGCTCACCGCACCACATGGCGCGGGCATAGCCGCCGTCCACCTGCTCTGCCAGCTCCTCGTAGCTGAATACATCCTTGGTATGCGCCAGACGGAAATCGTTGGCGATATTGAAAAGATTGGCCTGGATATCATTCAGAAGCGCCTGGATGCCCTCGGCGAGGTTTGCAAGGGGCACAGTGGTCTTCTCAAAGGTATCGCGGCGCATGACGGTGGCAACGCCGTTTTCGATATCGCGGGGGCCCATTTCCACGCGCACAGGCACACCCTTGAGCTCCCACTCGTTGAACTTCCAGCCGGGGGACACGTTATCGCGGTCGTCCAGCTTCACGCGGATGCCAGCGGCTTTCAGCTGCTTGTATGCTTCCTCACAGTGCTCCATCACGCCACCCTTGTGCGCGGCGATGGGCAGGATAACGGCCTGGAAAGGCGCGATCATGGGCGGCAGCTTGAGGCCGCGCTCGTCGCCGTGGGTCATGATAATGGCGCCAATCAGGCGGGTGGAAACGCCCCAACTGGTTTCGTGGCAATATTCCAGCACGCCTTCCTTGGAGAGATACTTGACCTCAAAGGGCTCGGAAAAGTTGGTGCCAAAGTTGTGGGTGGTGCCGGCCTGCAGCGCTTTGCCGTCCTGCATCATGGCTTCCACAGAGTAGGTCGCGCGCGCACCGGCAAACTTCTCTTTATCGGACTTCTGACCGGCAAATACGGGGATCGAAAGGTTCTTTTCGCAAAAATCCTGATACACCTTCAGCATCAGCAGCGTTTCTTCCTGCGCTTCATCGGCAGTGGCGTGCACGGTGTGGCCTTCCTGCCACCAGAATTCTGCCGTGCGCAGGAAAGGACGGGTGGTCTTTTCCCAGCGCATCACGCTGCACCACTGGTTGTACTTCATGGGCAGGTCGCGGTAGCTGTGCACCCATTTGGCAAACATGGTGCAAAACAGCGTTTCGCTGGTGGGACGGATGGCGAGGCGCTCCTGCAGCGGCTCGTTGCCGCCATGGGTGACCCACGCCACCTCGGGCGCAAAGCCTTCCACGTGATCCGCTTCTTTCAGCAGCAAAGACTCCGGGATCAGCATGGGCATGGACACGTTTTCGTGGCCGGTTTCTTTGAACATGCCGTCCAGCTGCTCATGGATCAGCTCCCAAATGCGGTTGCCATAGGGACGCAGCGCCATACAGCCGCGCACAGGGGTATAGTCCATCAGGTCGGTCTGGGTCACAACATCGGTATACCACTGCGAGAAATTTTCGCTGCGGGGGGTGATGTGCTGCACAAATTCTTGTTTGTTCTCTTTCGCCATGGGGATGTCCCTCCTCTAAAATGAAAAAACCCCTCGTCCTTGCAGGGACGAAGAGATGCTTCGCGGTACCACCTTGCTTGGCGCAAAAGCTGCGCCCGCTTGATGCCCGGTAACGGGGGCAAAACGGCAGGGATTGGCTGCAGGCGCAAGGGCGGGGAACTGTCTGTGCGCACTTTCAGCAGCTGCGCGCTCTCTGTAAATGACGGTGTCGTCCCTTGCATCGCCTATGGAATTGAATGCATTATACAGGATGGCGCGTCAAAATGCAAGCCTTCTTGCAGAAATTAAGCCAGAATTTGCGTCATGCCATACAGCATATCGCAGCCGGAGGTCGCACCAATGTTTTTGAGCGATTGCACGGATTCCAAAAGGCTGCCCTCACCAAACAACGCGGCCATCACGCGGCAGATTGCTTCGCCAAAGTAGCCCTCCTGCGCCAACTGCAAATAGCGCGCGCTCACATCGGTGGTGCGAGATAGATCGGTCAACACGAAAGGCGCTGGCTTGCCCAAGGCACGGCACACAGCCATCACGCCCACGCAGGCATCGTCGAAAGAAGGCGTCAAGCCGCTGCCAAGGCCAAGAAATCCGGGAGCTTCTGCAGTGATGAGGGCGTGATCAATGCGGCTTCGCAACTCCGACGGCAGTCGCAAAAAACCATGCTGCAAAGCGGATATGAAATGCAGAAACGTATCTGTTTTGGGGCGGCCGGATTGCGGCTTCAAATATCCCGTCCAGCTTTGTTCAGCATCCAGGCGCAATTGCAGATTGCCCACCACCAATACTCCATCCCGGAGACACGCGTTCTCCCCCACCGTCACCTCTTGCAATAGCGGCACGGGCAGCACAATGCTGTCCGGCACGCGCGGCGCATCCGCTGGGCACAGGGTGAGCATGCGGCCATTTAGCATCAGGTTGGCCGTGCGCGCATACGTGGAATGCACAAAACCCGCATAGGCTGTTTGAGCCTGAAATGCGGGCGTTGCATAAAACGGATAGGCGGTCATGCGTCCAGCAGCGCGCAGCAATTGCGCGCCACCATCAGTTCTTCGTTGGTTTCCAGCGCCCACACCTGCACGGCGCTGTTTTCCGCATGAATCGCCTCCGCACCGGGCTGGTGGTTCTTTATTTCGGATAAGGACAAGCCCAGATAGTCAAAAGCACTTGCCACCTTGGAGCGGATGTAGGCAGAGTTCTGCCCGATGCCGCCGGTGAACACCAGCACGTCCAGCCCGCCGAGGTATGCTGTGTACATGCCAATATAGCCGATGATGATATCCACAAACGCGTCAACAGCCAACTGTGCCCGGGCATTGCCCTGCTCCGCTTCTCCCAGCACGGCACGAAGATCGTTGCTGACGCCGGAAATCCCCAGCAGCCCGCCCTCGGCGGACAGGGCATTCATGGTATTGTCAATACCGCCCAGCTTTTCCGCCAGCAAGGGCAGGCAAAACACATCAAAATCCCCAACCCGGTTGTTGTGGAACACGCCGCTTTGAGGCGTCGCGCCCATGCTGTTGGCGATGCTTTTGCCATCCAATATCGCGCAAAGGGAGTTGGAGCCTCCCAGGTGCACGCTGATAATCCGCTTCGCACCGGGCGCAAGCTGCCGCATTTTCCACGCGATATAGCTGTGGCTGGAGCCATGGAAGCCGTACCGGCGGATGCCGTACTGCTGCCGCCAGGCATCCGGCACGCCATACACCGCACGCCGAAGCGGCACGGTAGCGTGGAAGGAGGTTTCGAAGCTGGCAATTTGAATACACTGCGGGTACTTCTCCCGCATCGAACGCATCATGCGGATATACACGGGATTGTGCGCCGGGGCAAATGGTGCCATGCGCTCCATCTCTTGCAACAATTCTTCGGTGACAAGCTGTGTGCCCGATACGCTGCCGCCATGCACGGCCTTATAACCAATGGCAGTAAGCGCGTCCATCGATACCTCAAAGCCGATCTCGCCAAGCGCATCCAGGCAATCGATCAACGCATCCGCATGGGTCTGGCAAGCGCAGGGCATGCGGCGGCTTTGCAGGCCGGTGCGCACCTCCAGCGTCCCTTCCGTGCCAATGCTTTGTACGCTGCCGGTGGCCAGCAGGTTTTCCCCGCCGTCCATATCGTACAGCTTGAATTTGAAGCTGGTGGAACCCAGGTTCAATACGAGTATCTGCTTCATTGGGTATACCGCACGGCAAAGGCCTTCATGGCGTTTTCAAAGCACGCCATCGGCACACGCGCCATGCCCGCGCCAATCAGGCCACCCTGATGGCTGAACATGCCGCCGTGAATGACGGGGCTGATGCCGGATTTGAGCACCAGACGGATGTCAATGCCCACGGGCAGGAAGTCAAAATCCATATTCGGGATGGGATAGTTGGGGTTTTTGCTGATGGAGATGCGCTCCATCTCCCGGCTTTGGGCGATGGCGGCAGAAAGGCTCATGCCGCGCAGATTGCAGGTGATGGGGCTGGCCGCGGCGGCAAAGCCGCCCATACCTGCGCATTCCACCACGCAGCTATCGCCAAGCCACGGCAGCTGATCCTTGATCGTAAACTGCGAAGAAGTGTAACGCCCCTGCATCATGGGCGCAGGTGCCAGGAACCACTGCCCCGGCAGCCCTGCCACCTTGATGCCAAACTCCACGCCATTGCCGCACACGGCAGTGACCATCGTGGAATAGGGCGTGCCCTCCGCCGCCAGCAGCGCGGCCTTTGACGCGCCCTGCCCATAGCAATGGAAGAAGCGCGGCGTTTCCACGATGTAGCGTACCAGCTTCATGATTTCCTCGCGCGGGCGGTCGAGGGTGAAGAGTGCGGGCAGAATCTGCTTGTCAAACAGCAAATCCGCTGCCGTCTGGCGGGTGTGATTTTCGTCACCCATCTGCATGGACTCGGCCAGAATGGGTTTGATGGCCAGGCCGCCGATTTTTTGCAGCACTTCTTTGAACAGCGGGAACAGTTCCTCCCGCATATAGCGCAAATTTTCGGCAATGCCTTCATTATACAAGCCCCAGCCGCAAAAGCCGCCCTGGAAAGGGCCTTCGGCCGGGAATGTGCAGGCGCGTTTGCCACTGTTCCGGTCCTCAATCACATTCATCATCACAGAGGAGGTGATGATGCCGGTGCCCGCGCCCACGGTGTTATAATCCAGTGCGGAGGCAATTTTGATTTCGCCAGCGCTCAGGCGTTCAACGGCTTCCTGCTCGTCCTTCGCCCAGCCTTCAAACAGCATGGCGCTCACCATGCCACGCTTGTGCAGCATCACCATATCCTGATAATTAACCGGCGGGCCGGAGTGCAGAATCATATGGTCGGTCAGCCCGTCAATGCACTCGCCAGCCGGCAGCACATCCACCCAGTACGGATCGGCATCAATAATACAGTGCACTGCCTGCTCGTTGGCGGCGGCAATTTTCTGTCGAATATCCATGGTGCATTTCTCCGTTTCTTATAAATAAGCGTCCAGCAGGAAGGTGATTTCTTCGTTCTGTTCTGCCGGAGGCTGCCACTGGATTTGTGCGCAGTCCACTTCCTGCAAAACGAGCGCCTGATAAAACACTTCAATCCCGATGTTCACAACACGCGGCTTTTCCATGATCTACGCCCTCCCTTCCAGCGCCGTCATCCACGCGGCGGCGAGCCTTGCACTCTGGTGATTGGAATCCGCCACCACAGCCCCGGCCTTTTCGAGTGCTTCACGCGCTTTGACGATATCCTGCGGGTCTCCCTTAGCGCCGCAAATGGTGGCGATAAACACCACCTCCGGATGCGCGGCGATGACGGGCACAAAAGGCAAAATCGGGTTTGGGTGCACGCCGGGGCCGGTGATAAAGTCCAGCAGAATCACCGCCACCTCAGGGTCTGAAAGCTCCTGCTGCAGGCGCTGAAGGCGCAGCTGCGGGTCAAACACCGGGTGCGGCGCTTCGGCGGTGAAGTCCTCCGCCCCAAGATCCAGTATGCTGTGTTCAAAACTCTGGTGATGCGATTGAAGCGGCGCGGCATATCGCGTGCGCAGATTGGAATAGAGCTGCACCTGTGGATTGGTTTGTGAAAAGAGGATCATCGCTTCTTCTGTAAATGTGCCGCCGCAGTACAGGCCGCGGAAGTATTTGCGCTGCGGGGAAAGTGTTTTTAAGCGTTCATCAACCATTTCCTGCATTTGCGCTTCCTGCCAGCCCAGCGCCTTTTTCTGGCCGGTAGCTTGCTGATAGCACAGGCACGCGGCTTCCTCCAGCGAGAACGCAGCCAGCGCCTTATGCCCCGCAAACAGCGCAGGCTCCGCACCCAGGAACAGCACCACCACAGGCTTTTTCAGCGCATCGGCTTCCTGTAGAATTTCCGCCATCACTTGGCTGTCCGCCAGCTTGGAAATCAGACAGATCACGCGGGTGTTCTCGTCCTTTTCCAGGCGCTCCATGCCCATACGCATGGTGATGCCGCCAACGGCGGGGTTCAAATCATGCCCGCCGGTGCCAATGATTTGGCTGACACCACCGCCCAGCCGCTCGATCAGGCACGCCACTTCCTGCGCGCCAGAGCCGCTGGCTGCCACAATGCCTACGTCGCCCTCCCGCACAATGCTGCCTGCCGCCAGCGCCACGCCGCCAATCAACCCCACGCCCGCATCCGGCCCCATCACCAAGCGCCCAAGGCTTTGCCCCAGCAGCTTGCACTCGCGCTCCTCTTCCAAAGACACGTTATCGCTGAATACAAACACATCCATACCCTTGTGCAGCGCCTTTTTAATCTCCGCTGCGGCATAGCAGCCGGGCAGGGAAATCTGCGCAATGTCAAACTGGCCGCAGGGTACGTCGTTCAGATCGTAATACATCCGCCCCTGCTGTGCGCCGTGGTTCAGCACCTCCAGGCCGATTTGATAGCCCTGTTCCAGCTGCTCCTGCGTGTCGCCGTGAAGCGCCAGCATCAGATCGGATTTTCGGGTACCCTGCGGCACCAGATAGCCCATGGAAGTCAAAAGCTCAATATTCGCATCCGTGCCCATGCCGCTTTCCGCTCCGTGCAGCGCGGTTTTTTGCAGCACGCCCTCCGCCACGCCCATCAGCGTGACAGAATCCACATAGCGGTTCTTCACCACATACACGTTTTTCAAAGGGTGATCTCCTCCTTCTGTACGCGGACGGACGCTCCCTCGCCTTTTATCAACTTGACAAAATAGGGCGACTGCTTCGAGGGGGAGTCCGTGCGCAAATGACAGCCCACAGAACCGTCGCGCGCATGGGCGGCGGTGCACACCAGCAGCGCTGTCAGCACATCGTTTTGCAAGCGCATCTGATCAAACGCTTCCACATCACTGGCCGGGGCAAGGGCATTTAACTCTGTCTGGATGGCCTGCAACTCTTGAATCGATATCATCAGTTGATCGCCTGTGCGCAGCACGCCCGCACCGCACGCCAAGGCAAGTTGCATTTGCGTACGTAATTGCTTTATATTAGAGGCAATCGATACCTCTCCTGTTGTACAAGGGATTGGGACTTCTGATGAAACGACCTCCGCATCCTTCGCATACCGTGCGGCGGCCTGCCCGGCCCTGTGGCCAAACACCAGCGTTTCAAGGCCCGCGCTGCCGCCCAGGCGATTCGCGCCGTGCACGCCGCCCGTCACTTCGCCGCAGGCAAACAGCCCTTTGAGCGCCGTTTCGCCATTTGCTTTGATGCACACGCCGCCAAGGGATGTATGCGGCGCGGGCGCGAGCTCCACCGGCTGGGTAGCCAAATCGATACCCACCTTCCGGTAGCGCTCCACATAGCTTGGGTATTCCCGCTCCAGCACCTCCCGCCCCACGGCGGTGGCATCGAAATAAACGCCTTGATGCTCTGTGCCCTGCCCTGCCGCGATTTCGGCGGCAATGCACTGGCTGAGCACGTCTTTATTGACGCACTCCGCCTTGTCACCATGCTTTTGCATAAAGCGTTCACCGGCGCGGTTGCGAAGCACCGCGCCCTGATAAAACATGGTGGTGATCATGCTGGTACCCACCAGCGCCTTGGGCCATACGGCTGCGCTGGGTTCAAACTGGATAAACTCCATATCCCTAAGCGGCGCGCCCGCCAGAAAAGCCATGGCGATGCCATCTCCGCCCGCGTCATATTTGTTGGTAGACACGGGATAAATGCCGCAAAACCCGCCGCATGCCAGCACCACCGCCTTGGCGTGGATTGCGATCCACTGCCCGGCAGATTTGTCAAACACCAACGCGCCCGTCACGCGGCTCCCTTCCGTGAGAAGCCGCACCGCCCTGGCGTGTGGGATTTGCCGCACCTTGTCCATCAAATTCTCGCGTATCTTCTTGAGGATCGCTACGCCCGTTTCGTTGCCGATGGAAGCGACACGGGGGAAACTGGCACCCAGCGGACGCAGCAGCTGATATCCTTTTTCGTCCTGGTTGAATGAAAGCCCCAGCTTTTGAAGCCCCTCAAACACCAGCGGTGCGTCCATGCACAGCGCCTCGGCCAAAGCCGGGTCGCCAATGCCCTGGCCGCTTTGCAGTGTATCAGAGAGGAAGCTCCCGGCGCTGTCGTCCGGGTGCAGCGGCACATTGAAGCCGTGCACCCAAGGGGACGCCCCCATGCCTTCCTGCACGAGGGCGACCATATGGCCTGCCTGGCAGAGCTCGCCCGCGGCCATCCATCCGGACAGGCCGCCGCCCAGCACCAGGCAATCCGTTATCAGGGTTGTCATACTTCCCAAATGCCACCCTTGGCCATGGAGCTGATGTTGCGGGCGAACAGGCGCAGGAAGCGCGGATACGTAGAGCCGGGGAACTCCCAAGAGAATTTCTCAATGCGCGCTTTGATTTCGTCTTCGGAAAGCAGAAGATCGATGCTGCGCCCCGGCACGTCGATCTCAATCATATCGCCATTTTGCACGATGGACAGCGGGCTGCCAAGCGCCGCTTCGGGGCTGACATAGCCAACGCTGAGGCCGGAGGTGCCGCCGGAAAAGCGTCCATCCGTCACAATCGCGCAGGAGTTATACAGCTTCGGTTGGCCCTTGAGCTCTTCCTGGAAGGTGAATGCGGTGGTGCCAAAGCGGCCCTTGAGGCCAAGGAAGCGCAGCACAATGGCGTCGCCCTCCACAATCTGTCCGGAGCGCAGCGCATCCAGGCCATCCTGCAGGCTGTCATAGCACTTGGCCGCGCCTTTGAAGTGCATCAGGCATTCCGGCACGGCGGCGATCTTCAGGATTGAGCCTTCCGGCGCGAGGTTGCCATACAATACGCCAATGCCGGGGTCCTTCATCACGGGGTTATCCAGGGTGCGGATGCAATCTGCATTGTACACAACGGCGTTTTTCACGTTCTCGGCCACCGTGTTGCCGGTGACTGTCAGGCAATCACCGTTCAGGCAGGGCAAGAGGTTCTTCATCAGGGCAGGCATGCCGCCCGCACGGTCGAAGTCCTTCACGGAATACTCGCCACCCGGCATCAGATGGCTCATCAGCGGCACGGTGTTGGAGGCTTCGTCAAAATACTTCCACCAGGGCAGGTCGTACCCCGCCTCGTGCGCGATGGCGGGCAGATGCAATATCAAGTTGGAGCTGCCTGCCACAGCCATATTGACGGCAATGGCGTTCTTGATGGCGTCTACCGTCATGATCTTGCGGGCGGTGATGTCGTTCTCTACGAGGTTCATGATCTGCTTGCCCGCCTGATAGGCCAGCAGGCGGATCTGGCTGGACACGGCACTCATATTGGAGTTGCCGGGCAGAGTCAGGCCCATGGCTTCCGCCATCATACACATGGAGTTGGCAGTGGTCATGGAGGTGCAAGCGCCGCAGATGCCCCAGCTATTGGCAATCAGGCCGTTGTATTCGTCCATGTCCATCTTGCCCTCGGCAGCGGTGCCCACCTTATCCTGCGCGCGGATGTGCACCACTTCCTGGCCGCGGAATTGTCCGTGGGGCATATAGCCGCCGGTGACGATGATGGTGGGGATATCAAGCCGCGCCGCGCCCATCATATGGCCGGGCACGATGGAATCGCAGGTGGACAGCATCACCATGCCATCAAAGAAGTTGCCCTCCACCGTCAGCTCCACCTGATCGGCAATGCAGTTGCGGCTGGGGATTTCGATGTATTTGGGGTCTTTGAGCACCATGCCGTCGCAAATGGCGGTGGTCATCACTTCAAGAGGCAGGCCGCCCGCCTCGCGCACGCCCTGCTTCACGCGCTCCGCCAGCTCTTTGAGGTGCACATGGCCGGGGTTGTATTCGTTCCAGGAGTTCACCACCGCGATCAGCGGGCGCTTGAGTTCTTCCTCGCTGTAGCCCATACCAAGCATCAAGCCGCGGCGGCATTCGGACGCCTCGCCAAATTCCCAGTTACTGCGCATGTCCTTATAGGTCTTCTTCATTTTCTTTTCCTCCTGCGTTTATAATGAATTAATATACATCATCCAGCATGCAGTCAATCGCGCCGTCTATGGACTGGCCGCCATCGATAAACACCGTTTGCCCCACGATAAAGCGGCTCTTTTCCTTATCGGCCAGAAAGAGCACCAGCGGCGTGATGTCGCTGGGCTGGCCGCCGCCGCCAAAGGGAATCTTGCGGTTGAAGCCGTTGATATCACGGTCGCTATACCGGCTCATAATCTTGGTATAAATCAGGCCGGGCGCGATGCAGTTGACGTTAATGCCATGCTCAATCAGCTCCACCCCGATGGATTTGGTGAACATGTTCAGCCCCGCCTTGGCAGCGGAATAAGGAAGTGCCTTGCGCTTCACCCACGTCACCTGGCTGTGTACGGACGAAATATTGATAATCGCGCCCTGGATGCCCTTTTCAATCATGTCCTTGGCCGCAAAGCGAGAGCAATAGGCCGCGGCATTCAGGTTGAGCGCCACCTGATCGTCCCAATAATCCAGCGGCATATCTTCAAAGCCGCCTTGCGGCATTTTGAGCGCGCCGCCCGCGTTGTTCACCAGCACATCGATCTTGCCAAAGTGCGCGATAAACGCCGCCAGCATGGCCTGGCAATCTGCGCGTTTGGACACATCAGCCTCATAAATCTGCGCCTGCGCACCGGCCTCCCGGCACTTTTGCGCCACCTGCTCCGCGCCTTCCCGGGAGCTATGGTAGTTAATCCCCACATCATAGCCCTCCTTGGCAAAGGCCACCGCGCAGGCCGCGCCAATGCCGCTGGACGCGCCGGTAATCAAGACGGATTTCCTCATAACGTACTCCCCTCTCCTTCGCTTATGTACCCCATCACCGTATACAGGGGCAGAAACAAATGCTGCGGCTGCACGCCGCCTACTTCGCCAATCAATGCCTTGGCGATCTCCACGGCGTCCAGAACCCCGGCGGCCTGCATGCCGTGCACAAAGCCCCGGTTGTGCGCAGAGATGCTTTTGCACACCTGCAAAAAATGTAAAGAATCCACAGTACCGATGGCCTGGCCGCCCAGCGGCAGATACTCATGCCCGCAAATAATGTTTTGAATGGGCAAGGAACACAGTTTTTCAAGGCTCTCGTCATAACGGTCGTCCATTAACAGGGCGCACCCTTGGGTGACGGTGCCGTTCAGCTGCAGGGAATCCCCCGTGATCAGCGTGCCAGAGCGCGTGTCCAGATAGCAGCAGCTATCGCTGTCATGCCCCGGGGTGTGGATGAGGCGCAAGGTGCAAACGCTTTCCCCATCTGAAAGCAGGCGGTATGGCTCCACCCCTTCCAGCACAGCCGGCGCACCGGCGCTGTGGCGGGGGAAGCGTGCGCGGATTTGCTTGGAATACACAAGCGGCTCCCGGATGCGCTGTTTTGATTCGGCAAAGCACGCAAAGCGGATATGCGGCGCAAGCGCCTTTAACCGCGCGCAGCCGCCCACATGATCGCCATGGATATGCGTGAGTGCCACCCAGGCAATATCCTGCAGCGTATAACCCAATTCCGCCAGTGCAGGCACGATACAACTGTCCACCGTTTCCGCGCATCCGCCACTGTCTATCAGGATGTTTTCCTCGCCCAGCACCAGAACAACGCCTGTCCAGCAGCCGGCGAAGGGCACTCCCAGCCGGTAAATATCCGGCGCCAATCGTATCAGAGAAGTCATGCATTGTCCTCCTCATGTTTTTTACATTGTACGGCAGGAATTTCGCATTCTCAACGCGAAAAAAGAAAGTATGCATTCAGAGAATTCACCTTGCATTATTCTTTGATGTATGTTATAATATAAAATTTTGAAATTTCTTATTTCTGGAAGGAGACCGACCATGCGGGAACAGCTCATCTGGGTGTTTTATGACGAGAAATCGGCAGCGGCTTCGCAATATGCGAACATGCTGCAGGGGCTTCGCACCGCAGCGTCGCGCTATGGCGCGCGCCTGCAAATGGCGGAGGAACAGACGCTTGGCACGGTGGATTTTTCGCGGATTGATACCGCCGCCATCATCGCCAGCGCCAACCTGGTCTACATCCAAGAAGTGATCAACGCCTTGCGGGACAACGATTTGCACCCCATTTTGGCAGGCATGGATGCCGAGCAATTTGGCCCCGGTGTATCCTGCGCCACCCCGTCGCGCCGCGCGGAAACGCAGCAGCTGGTCAACTATCTGTACCACTGCCAGCGCCGCCACATTGCGCTGGTGGGGTTTGGCAGACACTCCATCAACGACAACTTCCGCTTCCACGCCGCCATGAGCGCCGTGGCCGCCTGGGGCAACATCCTCACCCAGGAGGATGTGTGGCTGTGGGAGCACGACCCTGGCGCGTGCTTCGACGCATTTCGCCCCGTAGCACAGCGCTATGATGCCGTGATTTGCCCCAACGACATGATGGCCATCTGCTTTATCACCTACTGCAAAGCGCACGGCCTGCGCGTGCCGCAGGATTTGTTTGTGGCCTCCTTTGGCAACACCACCATCGGGCGGTTGTACCAGCCCTCCATCACCACCATGACAATGGACATGACGCACGTGGGCGAGCTGACATTTAACATCTGGCAATTTCTGATGATGAAAGAGGGCCTGCGGCAAAGCGCGCTCAAAATCACAGCACCAAGCCGCATATTGGTGCGCCAAAGCACTGCGGACATGCATATTCAAACCTTCACGGCCGGGCTGTCAAGCGTGCTTCAAAAGGATAATTTTTATCTAAATCCAACCATTTCTGCCATTGTAGGCATCGAAAACTGTTTTTCCCAGCGGGATGCACTGGATATGCGCATCATTCAGGGGCTGTTGAACAAAAACAGCTACGAGCAGATTGCATCGGAAACTTTTGTCAGCGACAGCACCCTGCGTTACCGTCTGCGCAAGATTTATCAGGACGCGGGTGTGGACAGCCGCAAGGGCTTTGAGGCGCTGCTGAAGGAACACTTGGGCGAAGAGACTTCGCTCAGCTTTATTCACGATATCTGATTAAAATTTTTTATTTTATCATACCGCGCCAAATTATGCAAGGTGGATTTTTTTGAGCGTTACGCTTGCTTTTCCTCTTTGACGATTGGCGCTTTCTCTTTGTATACTCTAAAAAAGCGAATGTGCGTACCGGGGGAATTGCAAATGACGATGGAATGGCTTTACAGGCAAAAGATTGTTGCCATTGTGCGGGGCTTGAAGAAAGAAAACACTATGCAACTGGCAGACGCGTTATACCAGGGCGGCATTGACTGGATCGAAGTCACCTTCGACCAGGCGCACCCTGAAACCTTTGCCGATACCAGTGCCGCCATCGCGGCGCTGGCCACGCAGTTTGCAGGCAAAGTGATGCCCGGCGCGGGCACGGTGCTGACCATCGACCAGATGCAGCAGGCCAAGGACGCGGGCGCACAGTATATCGTGACCCCGAACACCAACCCGCGTCTGATTGAAACAGCCAAGGTCAACGGCCTGTATGTGCTGGCCGGCGCGCTTTCCCCCACGGAAATTGTGATCGCGCACGAAGCCGGTGCGGACGCCGTGAAGGTGTTCCCCGCCGGGCAGCTTGGCCCCGCCTACATCAAGGCCATCCGCGCCCCGCTCTCCCACATCCCGCTGATGGCGGTGGGCGGCGTGAACGAGCAAAATGCGGCAGATTTTCTAGCTGCCGGCTGCATGGGGCTGGGCATTGGCGGCAGCCTGGTCAATCAAAAGCTGCTGGAGGACGGGCAAGCCCATAAAATCACCGAAATGGCCCGTACATACAGAAAGGCGGTGGACGCGTTATGAGCCGTGTTGTGACATTTGGCGAAATTATGATGCGCCTGAACCCCGAAGGATACCGGCGCTTTGTACAGGCGAATTCCTTTGAAGTCTCCTATGCCGGGGGTGAGGCCAATGTGGCCGTTTCCCTGGCGCAGTATGGGCATGATGCCTGCTTTGTATCCAAGGTGCCCGCCACCGAAATCGGTCAATGTGCCATCAATGCACTGCGCCGCTATGGCGTGGACACGCGGGACATGGTGCGTGGCGGGCCGCGGCTTGGCATTTATTTTGTAGAAAAAGGCGCTTCCCAGCGCGGCAGCAAGGTGATTTACGATCGCCAGGGCGCGAGCATTGCGCTGGCTACGGCAAAGGATTTTGACTGGGACAGTATTTTGCAGGATGCTACATGGTTCCACTTCACCGGCATCACCCCCGCGCTGGGCGGCGAACTGCCCGCCATCTGCCTGGACGCACTGAAAATATGCCGCGAGAAGGGCATCACCACCTCGTGCGATCTCAACTATCGCGGCAAGCTCTGGTCGCGCGAGAAGGCCGGAGAAGTGATGGGGCAATTGATGCCCTATGTAGATCTTTGCATCGCCAACGAAGAAGACGCCTATGATGTGTTTGGCATCAGCGCCGGGCAGGGCAACGATGTGCAATCCGGTAAGCTGGAATATGCGGGCTATATCAGCGTAGCACAGCAATTGCAGGCGCGCTTTGGCTTCAAGCAGGTGGCCATCACCCTTCGCACCAGCCTGTCTGCCAACGACAACAACTGGGCGGGCATGCTGTATACCCAAGAAAATGCGTACTTTTCTCCCGTCTACTCCGTACACATTGTGGATCGCGTGGGCGGCGGCGACAGCTTTGGCGGTGGCCTGATCCATAGCCTGTTATCCGGCTTCGAGCCGCAAAAGGCGATTGACTACGCCGTGGCCGCCAGCTGCCTCAAGCACAGCATCGAGCAGGATTTTGCCCTGCAAAGCGAAAGCGAAGTGCTGGCGCTTGCAAAGGGCAACGCCACCGGCCGCGTACAGCGCTAACGGGAAGGGAGGGCTTGCGAAAATGCTTATCATCATGCAAAACAACGAGGCGGTTGCGCAGCTTTTGCCCCCCGTGATTGAAGAAAACGGCGCAGAATCCCCCGCCGAAGCCGCAGGCTTTGTCTGCACCGATTGCATGGTTGACCGAGGCCTGGGGCTGTATCAGGTGCGGCGCACCCTCGCCAACGAAAGCGGCAAAATCCGCGTGTTCAAGCTGATCAATGAAGCAAAAACGCTCTTTACGCCCGACCAGTATTTGATCCCCTGCGTGATGTACAACGGCAACCACTGGGGCGAGGGCAACTCCCCCAAGGGACTCACCTACGACGGCCAGCCCTGGGTGTTTGCCTATGACAGGATAGGCATCCCCTCCTGCACGCTCACCGAAAATCTGGATTATGGCTTTGCGCTGTTTGCCAGCGACGAGGATGAAAACAGCCTGCGCACCTCCGCATCGCTGATCAAGCAAGACGACGGCTGCTTTATCCACCGGATTTATTACCCCGTCACAGAAGCGCCCGTCACCTACGCCAGCAAAAACATCATGAAACCCCGGCATGACGAGTTCATCACGCTCACCCCGGGCGAGCAGTTCAGCGTGGTCTTTTATCTGTTTGCCTGCACGCCGAAGTGGGGGCATTTTGCCTGCGCCAATCTGCTGGACCGCATGCCGGAGGTTTTCCCCTTCGACAAGCAGCCGCTCTTCACCCCGAACCGCGTGTGGGAGCTGGGCATGGCCTATTTGAAGCGCCTGATCCACGATTATCAGGGGCAAAAGCTGATCATCGCCGGCATGGACACCAAGGTGTCCCGCCTGCAGGCCATCGGCCAGTTGACCATGAAAGACCCGGAAGCCATGCAGCGCGCGATGGATGTTCGCGAAAACAACGTGTTTGGCTACAACCGCGTGATCTACGAGATCGGCTGGGCGGGGCAAGGTTTCCTGATCTGCCGGATGTTCATGAAAGAAGCGCTGGAAAAGGGCGATATGGACATGCTGCAAGCCTGCCTTTCCATGCAGGATGCGTGGGTAGAAAAGCAAGAAGAAAACGGCATGATCCTCGCCCACTTCGAGCGGTACGCGCAGCTGGAGGAAGCAAAGCAGAGCGGCAGATTGAGCCGCGCATCGCTTTGCGAGGGCTTCTTCCCCGAGGTGTGCAACCTGGGCTGGGGCGCGTCCGAAATGAGCAAAATCTATTTACTGCTCCAGGAAAACGGCATTGACAAGCCAGAATATCTGCGCTTTGCCACCCGGATTTGCGATTTCTTTTGTAAGAACTACAGCGATGAATACGGGTTTGGCAAGTCCTTCACACTGGAGGGGCAGCCGCTTGACACCACCGGCTCCGTGGGCGGTTTTATGATCAACGGCCTGATCGACACCTACCGCGCCACCGGCAATGCCGCCTACCTCGACACCGCCAAGCGCGGGCTGGATTTTTACTTTAACCGCGATGTCAACCAGTTTGTATGCACCGCCGGGGCGATCGACTGCGTGGCGGTAGACAAAGAAACGGCCTTCCCCTTTGTGATATCGTCGCTGGATCTATACGAACTGACGGGCGAAGGGAAATACCTGGAATATGCCAAGAAGGCTGCATACTATTTTTATTCGTGGACGTTTCAATATGATGCGCTGTATCCGGACAGCAGCGATTTCAAAAAATATGGCTTTTACACGGCAGGTGGCACGGCAATCTCTGCCGAGCATCACGCCATTGACCCCTGGGGCAGCCTGCTCACGCCGGAGTTTGTGCGGCTGTGGAAGTTCACAGGCGATGAAAACTGGCTGCTGTGGGCACGCATGATGTGGTGCCAGGCGCTGCTTGGCATCACCAAGCAGGAGGGCGATATCGTGCTTGGCAAGCCCCGCCCCCTGGGCAGCCAGAATGAAGGCTTTTTCCAGGCACGCTGGACGAAATACCGCCCCGATTGCGAGGAGCGCGGCCACTTTAACGATTGGCTGGTTTCCTGGGTATCGGCGTACCGGCTGACGGCGCTCGACCGCCTGACCACCGCCGCCAAAGAGCAGGATTGGCATCTGTTTGCATAAAGGAGGTTGATCTATGAAGGACATCATTCTAAAAAGTGGAAACCTCGTCGCCCATGTCAACCCCTTTGGCGCGGAGCTGAAAGGCCTGGCGCTAAGCGGCCTTGAATACCTGTGGCAGGGTGATGTGGACACCTATCCGCGCACCAGCCCCACGCTGTTCCCCATCATCGGCCGTTTCCTCAGCGATACGTATTTTGTGGGTGATCAGCCCTACCGCATGACCATCAACGGCTTTGCGCAGGATGAGAATTTTACAGTGGTGGAACACAGCGAGACCAGCGTTTCCATGCTGTTGACCGCAAACGCCCGCACCCGCGCACAGTACCCCTTTGAGTTTAACCTGATTGTGACCTACACGCTGGAGGGCGACGGCCTGATTGTGCAGCATACCGTGCAAAACTGCGGCGCAAACACCATGCCTTTTTGCATTGGCTGCCACACAGCGTATAAATGGCCGCTGTTTGACACCGACACAGATACCGATTATTATCTGCAATTTGAGCAGGCGGAAACGCTGCAATCCTTCAACCCCTTTGGCTGGGAAGCTCCGTTCCTGGATAGCACAGACAAGCGCCCGCTGCACCATGATCTGTTCAAGAATTACACCCGCAGCCTGAGGCACTTCCGCTCCAACTGGGTGAAGCTGGCCTCCACCCAGCACAGCCATAGCGCCAAGATCGATCGACGTGAGTATCCCTACATGGCCATCTGGTCGATGCCCATCAGGGAAGCGGCGCTTATCTGTCTGGAGCCCTGCACCAGCCTGCACCCTGGCACGCACCCCAGCCTGTACTTATCCCAGCGGGACGGCGCGCTGGAGCTGCTGCCCGGCGAGCAGTGCACGCGCAGCTTCACCATCACATTGACATAATTGCTTTGTAATATCAATTCATTCAAAGGAGGATTTGCATGAATCAAAAAGCGGTAATAAACCCTGGTATGGCCAAAAAACCCCTGAGCTTACGGCTAAAGAGGGACTTTAAGCGCTACAAATACGTATATTTGATGCTGATTCCCGTGCTGGCGTACTTTATCCTGTTCAAGTACAAACCCATGACCAACATGATCATTGCCTTTCAGGATTTCAACATTCGCAAGGGTATTTCCGGCAGCAAGTTTGTGGGCTTTGCCAACTTTGTGAAGTTTTTTCAGTTGAAAGACTGCTGGCGCATGATCCGCAACACCCTAATGCTCAGCTTTTATTCCATCCTCTTCGCCTTTCCCGCGCCCATCCTCTTCGCCTTGATGATCAACGAAGTGAAAAACATGGCGGGCAAGCGCATCATGCAAACGGTCAGCTACATGCCGCACTTTATTTCACTGGTGGTCGTATGCGGCATTATCCGCAATTTCTGTGCATCCAATGGCATTTTCAATCAGCTGATCGGCTTCTTTGACTCCAGCTGGGAAAGCAAGAATCTACTGGGTGTATCGGGATACTACCGCACCATTCACATCGGCTCCTCCATCTGGCAATCGATGGGCTGGGATTCCATCATCTACCTGGCCACCCTCTCCACCATCGATCCGCAGCTGTACGAGGCTGCGCACATCGACGGTGCATCCAAGCTGCAGCGCATCTGGCACGTCACGCTGCCCGGGCTGGTGCCCATCATCATCGTACGCCTGATCATGCGCCTGGGCAACATTGTATCGGTGGACTTCGAAAAGATCCTACTGCTATATAACGGCATGACCTACGAAACCGCGGACGTGATTTCCACCTATATGTACCGCTACGGCCTGCTCAACGGCAAATATTCCATGGGCGCTGCCATCGGCCTATTCAATGCAATCATCAGTATCACCATTCTGGTGAGCGTCAACACCTTCGTCCGCCGGGTGACGGAAGAAAGCCTGTGGTGAAAGGAGGAATGCGGACATGGCCGTTGTAGAAAAAAACAGCCCCGGCGAAAAAGTAATGCAAGGCACAAACATACTCATACTCACGCTGCTGACCATCGTTTTCCTCTATCCCATGTGGCACTGCCTGATGGCCTCCTTCTCCGATCCGCTCTCGCTGATTGGTTTCAAGGGCCTGCTGATTAAGCCCATCGGTTTCTCGCTGGAAGGGTACAAGGTGGTATTCAACAATCAGAACATCTGGGTGGGCTATAGCAATACCCTCTTTTATGTGGTTGTCGGCACAGCCATCAACATGGTGATGACCGTGATTGGCGCCTACGGCCTGTCCCGCAAGGGCAGCATGTTCACCCGTCCGCTCACGCTGCTCATCGTATTCACCATGTATGTGGATTTTGGCCTCATCCCCGCCTTCCTCAACATCAACGACCTCGGGCTGTACGACAGCCGCTGGGCACTGATCCTGCCCGGCGCGATTGGCACCTACAACATGATCGTGATGCGCACCGCCATCAACGCCGTGCCTGCCTCCTTGCAGGAATCCGCCATGATCGACGGCGCGAACGATTTTACCACCCTGTTTCGCATTATATTGCCCGTGTGTAAGGCGACGCTCGCCGTCATCCTGCTGTTCTACGTTGTGGGACATTGGAACGCATGGTTTGGTGCATCCGTCTATCTGCGTGGGCGCGACAAGTATCCGCTGCAAATGTTCCTGAGGGAGATTCTCATCAACAACGCCGCCAACAGCGCCACGGGCGAGGGCAACTCCATAGACGGCGCACTGTTTCTGGATGAGCTGATCAAGTATTGTACCATTATCATTTCCACACTGCCCATTCTGTGCATTTACCCCTTTGTGCAAAAGTACTTCGTGACGGGCGTCATGCTCGGCTCCGTCAAGGAGTAATCCCCATGAATATAGGGGCCTGGGTGCGTTTGATTCCGGCCTTTATATATATTCTGAAAGGAGACTATCCACATGAAAAAGATGCTTGCTTGTTTCCTCGCACTGGTTCTCCTGCTCTCTGGCAGCGCGCTTGCCGCAGAGAAGCTCGAAGGCTTCTACACCCCGCCGCCTATGAATGAGGGCCAGTACCCCATCTCCCAGCAAGGCGTGAAGCTGAGCTACTGGATGGCCATCAACGCGGGTGCCGCCAACTTCATCACCAGCTACGCCGAGAACCCCTCCTATCAGCTGATCCAGAAGGAAACGGGTGTGACGCTGGATTTCATTCATCCCGCCGCCGGCACAGCCGTCGAAAACTTCCGTCTGCTGATGGCTTCCCCCAATCTGCCCGATATGCTGCAGCTGCAGGTGGAAAGCTGGTACTCCGGCGGTCTGAGAGCGTTGTACGAGGACGGCGCTATCATTGATCTGATGCCCTACCTGGAAGAATATGCACCGCAGTATCTGGAAGTGATCATGGCCGATGAAACCGCCCAGCGCCAGATTATTCAGGATGGCAAAGTGCTTGGCTTCTACAAAATCACCTATGCCGATCCCATGCCTTATGTGCGCTTCAATGTGAACAAGGACTGGCTGGACGAGTTTGGCATGAGTGAGCCCAAGACCATCGCGGAATACGAAGCGTTCTTCCAAGCCGTGCTGGACAACAAGCCCGGCGTGATCCCCTTCTACTTCCAATATGACAGCGGCGAGCAGTGCAACCTGCTGATGGGCGCCTTTGACGTCCTGCGTGGCTTCTACCTCAAACCCGACGGCGTCACTGCCGGACACTTCGCCAACGAAGAAGGCTACAAAGAGTTCCTGACCCTGATGAACAGCTGGTACAACAAAGGCTATCTGAGCAAGGACTTTATGAGCACAACCCTGACGGAAGCACAAACCATGTTTGACGCGGGCCAGCTTGCCTGCATTCCTGACTCCGTAGACCTGACGTTCAGCCGCGTTGCCACCACCGGCAAGTTCCCCGTCACCAATCTGCCCTATATGCGCAAGGAAGCCGACAGCATCGTTGGTTGCAGCCTGCCCAACTGGCCGGTCGACAACGACAACGCATGGGTCACCGTCATCTCCACCTCCTGCAAAGATGTTGAAGCCGCCGTCCAATACCTCAACTATGGCTACACCCTAGAAGGCTCCCTGCCCTTCAGCTTCGGCGTTGAAGGCGAACACTGGAATTGGGGCGAAGACGGCGTGCCCAAGTTCACCGATGAAATCCTCAACAACCCCAAGGGCATGACCATCTCCAACGTGTCCTACGCGCTCAAGATCCACTTCGGCTCCCGCTATTGCTATCCCGACTCTATCGGCCACCCCGGCACCGCCTCCAATACCGAAGCGCTGCGTATTCGCACCATGTGGAAGGATGACGTGAACGAGCAGAACTATCTGCGCTTCCCGCCTATCAGCCTCACCACCGAGGAATCCTCCGCGCGCGCTGATGCGCTGATTGAGGTGAACACCTACGCCAACGAAATGATGCTCAAATTCATCTCCGGCGCGGAACCGCTCTCCAACTTTGACAATTATGTAAAGACCATCAACAAGTACGGCTTGGATAAAGCCCTCAGCATCACCCAGGCAGGCCTGGACCGTTACCTGGCGGACTAACCATGGGAGGCAAGGGGGGAAGGCCAGCCCGGCTTTCCCCCTTCGCTTATGGATTATGTTTAAAGGAGACAAGGTATGGGGATTCAGTTTAAGCAGGCCATTCCCAACGACGGGCAAGTGCAGTATCTGGACACACCCTCCTGTTTTCGGCTGACCGCGAAGGTGCTGCTGACGGCGGACGGCTGGGCTGGCGTACACTTTGGCGTACAAAACACATACAGCGGCGGCTATGCCCTGATGCTGAACCACACAGATTACGCAGTGCACTTTATGGAGGTCAAGCGCGGCGGCGCAGTGCTGCTGGACAGGGGGCTCAGGTATTTCGACTATGATCTGGGCACCTGGTATCCCCTGGAGGCATGCTATGACGGCCATGTGCTGAAGGTATGGTTTAATCAGAACCCGCTTGATACAGAGCCTTGGCCCAAGTACGAGTTCGAAGTGGAACTGAAAACCGGCATCGGGCTGGACAGCGGACGCGGGATTGCGCAGTTTAAGGATGTTGTTGTTTCCGAATATGTACCGCTTGAAAGCGACGCGCCGCAGTATATCAACCCCGTTGCCGTGGGTGCCGACCCGGACATCCTGTACCATGATGGCCTCTACTACCTCTATAACCGCATTCCCAACGACCCGAACTCCCGCGAGGATGCCTACCTCTACAACGGCAGCAAGGAAGCAAGCCTCGACGAAGCCGGGGACGTGGATGCCATTTTCCGCGTGTCCAGCTCGCCCGATCTGGTGCATTGGTCGCCCACCAAGCCCATGTTTTTACGTGATGAAGGGCTGCAGGGCGCTTTCTGCATGAGCCCCAATGTGTTTGAAAAGGCCGGCTGGTTCTACCTGCTGTTTGCTGCCGGACGCACCAATGGCGATGAGAGCTTCCACATCCACTATGCCGTATCACGCACGCCCGATGGCCCCTTCCTGCGGCCAAGCCGTCTCCCCCTGCACAGCCACACCCAGGAAATTGGCGGCATGCCCTTTGTGGATGAGGACGGAGAGTGCTACATCACCTACGTACACTTTGACAAGGGCAACCACATCTGGCTGCAGCATCTGATTGTGGAGGACGGCAAAATCACCCCGGACGATGCCACCCTCACCCACATCCTCAGCCCCGAAGCCCCCTACGAGGTGGACGAATACGGACGCATTGTAGAGGGCGGCGTGATCATCCCGCACAAGGGCATGTATTATATGATCTACGCAGACGGGCACTATCTGGGCCACTACGGCGAATCCTACGCCGTGGCGGATAACATCTATGGCCCCTACATCCGCCATGCATTCAACCCCATCCTGCACCATCATTTCCGCGCGGACGGCACGGGAGACGGCATTGTAGTGTATAATAAGGACAAGTCCAAGATGTACATGGGCTATCACCGCCACGTGTCCCCCGACACCGTGGAGCCGCGCATGACATGCCTGGACCCCATGAAGTTTGTGCTCGATCCCAAGGGCGGGCCGGATATCCTGACAGTGTACGGCCCCAGCACAACGCCGCAGCCCATGCCATTTGAATAAAGGAGTCGCATATGAGCTTTATTTGGAAACAGCAAGGTCAATCTTGGGTTTTAGAATCGGCCAATCAGCAGGTGCTTGCTATCCCCGTGTACGAAGACTGCCAAGACAGCTTCGAACAGCTTTCTGATAACGCCTGGCGCTGGACGCGGCGCACCGCCGTACCCGTGACAGAAATGAAAATGCAGCTCAACGCGCAGGACGCCGTGCGCTATTGGCAGGTGCCCTCCGTCAACTACAATGGCAATGGCTGGGGCAGCGGGGCGCAGTATTCCGGTTATGCGCTAGACGGCGAGCCGTGGACATACGCGTGGCACCGCGTCGCCATCCCCGCATGCACCTATGCGGAAAGCGAGCATTTTTGCATCGGTCTGTTTGGCGAAGAAAAGGGCGGCATGAGCGGCTCGATCTGGGAAGAAGGCGGCGCATCGCGCCAAGCGCTGTTGTGGCCGGAGCAGGAAGGCCCGAAGGTGCTCTTCAAGCGCTGCTGGATGGAGCCCTTTCATGGCACGATGGATCCGCAAAACACCTTTGTCGCGATTGTTTACGCGGCCGAGGCCAAGGAAATCCGCCAGGGCTATCACGGCCTGCTGGACTTTGCCTGGCAGTTCTTTGCCCGCGATATGACAATGCCCAAAACGCCCGAGCAGCTGATCAAGCTGGACACGTTGTTTTTTCGGCAGCTGTGGCACCAGCAGTTTGACGGGCTGGTGGGCTTCCGCGCCGGAATGCACTGGGAAGATAGCGCGGCCGCGTTTGTCAAAAGCAACGGCTTCGAGATTGGCTGGGTAGGCCAGAACGCCTCCGTTGCGTGCCATTTGCTGCGTCAATACATCGCGACCGGCGATGAAGACCTGAAGAACAAGGCGCTCAGTGCGCTGGACTCCTGGATGAAGCATGGCGTATTGGAGAATGGCATGATGCTGGCCAAGCTGGTTGCACCGCCGGATCATGTGGATTCTGTCATCAATGGCGATATCCCGATTGATCTGGACGCGTGCAACCTCGGCACCGCTGCCACCTACCTGTTTGAAGCGGCGAAACTGGCCGAAAAGAGTGGTTCTCCCCGCCCGTCCTACCGCCAGGCCGCGCTCGGGCTGTGCGATTTTGCCTGCCGCGTGCAGCAGCCCACCGGCGAGTTCGCCAAGAGCTGGTTCATGGACGGCACCATCAATGCCAAGCATGGCGTCATCGGCGTATTCTTCACCCTGCCTCTGTTTGCCGCATACGAAGAAACCGGCGACCAAAAATATCTCACCGCCGCGCTCCGCTCCTTTGATTTCTATTATGGCGAGTTTATGCGCACCGGCTATACCACCGCGGGTGCACTGGACAGCAACTGCATCGATAAAGAATCCGCCGCGCCGCTTATCCGCGCCGCGCTGCAATGCTACCACGCCACCAAGGATCGCAAATATATCAATGCCGCCGAAGAAGTTGCCTACTACCTTGCCACCTGGCAGTGGCACTACAGCGTGAGCTTCCCGAAGGACTCCATGGCGGGCAAATCGGGCTTTGACACCTACGGCAGCACCAGTGTATCCGCCGCGCACAACGCGCTGGATCACTACGGCATCTATTATGTGCCCGAGTATGCGGAGCTTGCGGAGCTGACCGGCAACCCCATCTGGCGCAGCCGCGCACGCGCCCTGTGGTACAGCGGCTCGTTCCTGATCTCTGATGGCACACTGGTGCTCAACAACCGCGTGCGCCCCGCAGGCAGCCAGGATGAATCGGTGCGCCACACCCGCTGGGGACGCCCGGACAAGCGCTATTTCACCCTGTCCGAATGGCTGACCAACTGGCAGGGCACCTTCCGTCAGGTGGCGCTTTGCAAGATGGATAACTGGGACTTGTTGCGCTGACGAGGATGGGGCGCTGATGGCTCCTCGCCTAAAACGGCCTTCTTCTGTTTCTCTGCCCTGACTGGGAAACCGCCGTGCCAGCACGGCATATGCACACAAGAAAAGTGCAAAGAACCCGTGCAGCCGATAGGGGGTACTGTTTGGTTCTCACGGGTATCTATTGCAATTCAGCTGCGTAGCAGATGATAGAAAAAACGCTGTGGTGGCCGTGGAATGCTTGCATTCCT
>JAVBRU010000012.1:0-71458 GCA_031547595.1 Eubacteriales bacterium | reverse complement strand
CATCTGCTGGACAACGAGGGCGAAATCCAGGTTTACGTGCGCCGGGACGATATTGGCGAAGATGCCTATGCCCTTTTCAAGGAATACGATTTGGGCGATATGCTGGGCGTGACGGGCAAGGTGTTCAAGACCAAGACCGGCGAAGTATCCGTGCATGTGACGGCGCTTGTCCTCCTCACCAAGTGCTTGAAGCCCCTGCCCGAAAAGTTTCACGGCCTGACGGATACCGATCTTCGCTACCGCCAGCGCTACCTTGACATGATCGTCAATCCCGAGGTGCGCGATACCTTCCGCAAGCGCAGCCGTATTATGACCGCCGTGCGCCAGTTTATGGACGGCCGCGGCTTCTTGGAAGTGGACACGCCGGTATTGCACACGCTGGAGCTGGGCGCTGCCGCGCGCACTTTCAAGACCCACCACAACACGCTGGACATTGACATGTTCCTGCGCATTGAGACCGAGCTATACCTCAAGCGCCTCATCGTCGGCGGTTTTGACAAGGTGTATGAAATCGGTCGAATTTTCCGTAACGAGGGGATGGACACCCGGCATAATCCTGAGTTCACCACCATGGAATGCTACCAGGCCTATGCCGACTATCACGAGGTGATGCGCCTGGTGGAGGATCTGTACGAGTTCGTGGCACTTCAGGTGCTGGGCACTACGGATGTTCCCTACCAAGGCCATATCATCTGCCTCAAGGCGCCCTGGAAGCGCATCACCATGGCGCAGTCCGTGAAGGAAATGAGCGGCGAGGACTACTACACCTGGCAAAGCGACGAGGATGCCCGAGCCATCTGCGAAAAGCGCAATGTGCATGTGCAAAAGAACGCCACCAAGGGCGATTGCCTGGCCGCGCTGTTTGACGAGTTTGTGGAAGCCACCCTCATCCAGCCCACCTTCATCACGGACTACCCCGTTGCCATCTCTCCCCTTGCCAAGCGCAAGGCGGACGAGCCGGACATGACAGAGCGCTTTGAGTTCTTCATCACCGGCGGCGAGCTGGGCAACGCGTTCTCCGAGCTCAACGACCCCATTGACCAACGCGCGCGATTTGAAAACCAGGTCAAGATTCGCCGCGCGGAAGGCATCCAGGCGCAGGTTGATGAAGACTTCATCAACGCCCTGGAATACGGCATGCCGCCCACCGGCGGCCTGGGTATTGGCATTGACCGCATGATTATGCTGATGACCGACAGCCCGTCCATCCGCGATGTGCTGCTCTTCCCCACCATGAAGCCGCGCGAATAATACTAGGAGGCATTCATGGCTATCATTCGTACCCCGATCAACAAAGACCGCTTGAAACACCACCTTGCCTACAACAGCTGGAAGTATGTGCTGGTAGCGGTGGTGGGCGTGAGCATGTGGAGCCTGATCTACACCCAGACGGCCTACCGCTCGCCCCAGGACAAGCGTATCGACGTATACGTCAAGACCTCCACCACCACGTCCGAGCGCATGGATGCCTTCCTGGCGCCCATCTGGCACAGCACTGTGCCGGATATGGAAACGGTCAGCTCCGTCGCGCTGATGCAGCTGGATGACGAATACACCAGCAACACGCAGCTGATGCTGTATCTGGCCACCGGCGAGGGCGATCTGTATCTGCTGCCCGCCAAGGATTTCAAGACCTTCGCGGCGCAGGGCTCCTTTGTGGCGCTGGACGAGTATGTTGCAAGCGGCGCGCTGAATGTGGAGGGCGTAGACCTCAAGAGCGGCTATGTGGCCACCTACAACGAGGACGACGAGCTGAACACCACGGCGTACCTGTATGGCATTCCGCTGGATAGCTACTATGGCTATATGAGCAATATGAACCTTGACAACCGCGGCATGTATATGTGCATCGCGATCCTCAACCAGAATGAAGACAACGTGGTCAAGTTTATGGATGCACTGCTACAAGCCGGCGTGGGCGAAAAGCCCGAGTGGCTGATCGAGCAGTAGACAGATAGCAAAAGCCCGTCAACTGGGAATGGTGTTTCCCAGTTGACGGGCTTTTGCTGTACTATTTCACTGTTAATAAGATCAATCAACCAACGTATGTGCCTCTGAGAACTGGGGGTGCAGGGAGCACTGCTCCCTGCCGAGGGTCGGGGGTGAGTAGCCCCCGCGTTCCTCGGTCTTTACCCACGTTCTCTTTCAAAATCCTCATCCGCCAGCTTGCTGAACCGCTGGATGATCTCGATCTCCTTGGGGTCATAGGGGTGCAAACTGGGGCGGTACAGATCGTGGAACCATTTGGTGAAGTCTACGTTACTTGCCGCCGGATCGGCCTCATAGCGCTGCCAGGTGGCGTTCCACGGCTCGTATGTCTGATACTTCCCCGCCACAAAACCCCAGTTATAGCAGCCGATTTTCTCCAGGTAAAACAGCGGGAAAAGCTCCTGAATGGTGTTGTGCAGGCAGCGTCCCAGCCATTCCGTATTGATAATAGGGCGGCCGTACGCCTTCAGGCGCTTGATAATGCGGATATTGGCTTCGTAGGTGCCGTAGTTGTGGTATGAAACAACGTCCGAAAGCTCCAGGCACAGCCGCTCGATTTCGGGGATTTCCACCTGCATATCAGAGGGGCATCGCCAGGTGCAGGCGGTCAGGGGCTGGATGGGATCAATCTCGCGCGCGATTTCGAAGAACTTCTTCAGATGCGGCGGCGTCACATCCTGCCGCTTGGAGTTTCCGGCCTCGTTATAGATATCCCAGATGACGATGCGCTCGTCATTCCTATATTTTTCAATAATTTCGCGCACCCACGCGTAGTGGCGAAGCGCCAGCTCGGGCTCGTCCAGCAGGTGATAGCCCATGCCCTTAAATATGCCGTGCTGGCTTTGCTTGCGGCCGCCGTGATAGCCCCAATCATAATGCTGCTCGCCAAACTTCATGGGCTTTGTCATTTCCTTGGGCTGCATGCAGTCGTTGCCAAACACCACCATGCAGCTGATGCCATGCTTCCAAGCGGTGGCAATATAGCGCTCCAGCCGCTGCATAAAGCCATCGTGCTGATGCTCCCACACGAAGTATTCCAAAATGATGCGGATGGTATTGAAGCCTGTTTTTGCGGCCAGCTCCAGCTCCACATCGGCAGTTGCCAGCCTTTCTTCAAAGCCCTCTTCCTGCCATTGATCGATGCGGTTGGCGCAGTCGCTGCCCATAAAATTGCAGCCCCGCAGCCAGGGATGTTGATTATACCATGCCCATGCTCTTTCCGCGCTCCATCGTGTACCCATCGGTGCACCTCCCCTGATGAATCGTAATTGATAGCATCATTATCGTATGTGCCGCCAGAGAACGCAAGACAAAAAGCGCCCGCTGTTTTCGATAATTCTTTATTCCATGGGCAAGTTTTCCGGCGGCAGATGGTGGCGCACCGCCTGCACCAGCTGATCCTTATTCTCGCATTGCAAGAGCTCAATCATGCGTTTGATGCGGTACTTGATGGCGTTTTCCGAGGTGTAGGTTTCTTCGGCAATGATACGGTATGGCGTGCCATTCATCAGCCCGGTCAAAATCGAAAAATCAATCGGCTGGCAGTGGGAAATCAAATTCTCCAGCAAAAAAACGCGCCGCACGTTCTGATCTTCATAAAAGCCCTGCTCGGGCGGCTGCTCGTGAAAGCGGTTCTCCTGCCGCTGCGGCGCGCAGGGCGCAAAGGCGGTGGATTGGCGCACTGTGATGCTGCCAAACAGCTTCATGTGCAACGAAGCCGCGCTTTCGTTTTTGCGCAAGATATTATACAGGCGCACCGCGTTTTTGCCAAGCTTGCTAAAACTGATGGCCGCGGTGGTGATGCCTGGCTTCACCAGCCCGGCCAGGCGCGTCTCGCCCAGGCTGACCAGCTGCATCTGCTCCGGCACCGAGACGCCACTTCGGATCAGGGTATCCTGCAGATGGATGGCAATAATGTCGTTGGAGCATAGCACCGCGTCAAATGCTTCGATTCGATGCAAAAAAACACGGCACAAGGCATCCACATCGCCGGTGTTCCAGAAGATTTCGGCATCGTCCTGCGCGCCGCGCAGCGTGCGAAATGCCTGCAGCTTGGTCAAATCGTTAATGGAGTTTGGATGAACACCCCACAGCGCGACACGTTTCTTGCCCGCCTGCTCCAAATATTGCAGCAGGTCGTGAATCGCCTGGCGATAGTCCATGGAAATCGTGCTGGCGTTGATGCAGCTGTCCGGTGGCTGCGCGGTGAGCAAAATACAGTGAATGCCCTGCTCCTCCATGCGAAGCACGGTGCTTGTGATCCATGTGACGAGGGAGCCGACCAGGATCAGCAGCGGACGTTCTTGATTTTTCACTTCGTTCAGCGCCCGCTCATCCCCCGCCTCCACCGTGATAGGGATGCCCTTGTTGCGAAAAATCTCCTGCCGGATACCTTGCAGGCTCTGCTCGCACCAATAGGTGCCCGCAAATGCCGGTTCTATCATCATATAATAATGCATGGGCGGTTCCTCCCTTTGCGTTGCACTTCAGATTAATTATAGACCAGCCTTTGAACGCCTGTCAAGAATACGCATCAAAAGGGCGCTGACCCCGGAATGCATGCATCCCACAGCCAGCGCCCTCTTTTCAAGGATTTACTTCGCAGCGTTTGCCATATAGCGGTCGTACGCAGCCTGGGTGATCTTCTGCGCCTCGGCAAAGCCCATGGAATTGATCTGGCTCATGTACGTATCGAATGTGCTCAGATCGCGCTGGCCGTTGATGAACAGCACTTCCTGCTCCTTGGCGTAGGTGTTCAGGTCGTTCATGATTTCCGCGCGCTTGTTGGTTTCATCACTGGTGAGGGACACACCGGTGGGCATACGGTACGCGTTATCCACCATGGGGTCATTATCCCACTGGTTCTTGTATTCGATCATCGCGGGATCAGCCAGCAGGCCGGGGTGGCACACGGTGTCACGAAGACCCGCCTTGGGCGCGAAGTGGATGCGGAGGATGTAGTTTGCATTCTCGGTGGTGAACTTCTCGGGGGCCGTCATGTGCGGCAGGTATTGGATGGTGCCGTCCGCAGCGCGCTCCCAGCTGAGGCCTTCCACACCATAGTTGTAGATGTCAGCGCCTTCCTGGGTGTAGCCGTAGTTGAGGAATTTGAGTGCGGCTTCGACATTTTTACAGTTGGCGGTGATTACAGCCGGGTTGCCCTGGTTGGGGTTGTTGAGGGCGTCAAAATGGTGCATGGTGTTCTCGTCCAGCTTGATGAAAGGCAGCGTTTGCGCTTCGAAGCCCGCGGCTGTCGCCATGGTGCGCATATCGGTGCCAGAGCCCATCATCGTGGCAATGGTGCCCGCCGCAAAGCCGGATTTATAGTCGTTCTCCACATAGGTGGTGTAGTCCTTGGACAGATAGCCCTTCTCGTACCAGCGGTTCATGGTTTCGAGGTACGCTTTGTAGGCATCGCCCGCAGCGTAGCCCCACTGCACTGTGCCGGTTTCATCCACATACCAGCTATTGATGAAACCAAAGGTGCCCTGAATGAGGAACCAGCAGGAAGAGGACGCAATGGGCAGCGTGAAGGGAATAACGCCGGGCTTGTTATCCAGAATCCACTGGAAGTAGTCTTCTAGCTCGGCCAGAGTGTCCGGCTCGGGCTTGCCCCATTCTTCGAGGAAGTCCTTGCGGGTGATGATCTTCTGCCAGGCACCGTCGTACGGGCCAAAGTTGGTCTTATACACAGCGGCGTAGCGGCCATCGGCGGTCTGGAACAGCGGATCATCCTTCACCAGTGCCCAATAATCGGGGGCATAGAGGGGCAAAAGGTCGGTCAGATCCAGAATGATGCCCTCGTCCATGGCAGCTTCAAAGCCGCCGTCATACACGGAGGCAAAGGAGTCGTACTGGATGATGTCGGGCAGGGTCTTGATGTCTGTCATCATCAGCTGGAAGTCCACCTTCTCCTGGCCGGCGGCGGGGTGGATAAAGCTGAGATCGATGCCGGTGTTCTTCTCGATCGCCTGGTACGCTTCGTTCTCGTCATAGCTGGAGATATACACGCGGGCGTTGGAGTGCAGGGAGCACCAATAGTTGAGCTTGATTGTTTCAGCCGCGATCGGGTAGGTCACTTCGGCCAGCGCTGCAGTGCAGGTGAGCAGCAGGACGAGTGCCAACATAAGGGATACGAGCTTGCGTGTCATAGTGGTTCCTCCTTGTTGATATATTCTCAACCGGGTATCACCCGATAAAGATTCTCTATTCTTTGATTGAGCCCATCATCACGCCGGATACAAAGTATTTTTGCAGGAAGGGATACAGGCAAAGGATGGGCACCGTGGATACGATGATGGTACAATAGCGGATCACTTCCTCCAGCAGGAACGCCTCCGATACGTTGGCATCCACCGCGCCCGAGGTATTGCTCAGCGAGTTATCAATCAGTATTTCACGCATAATCAGCTGCAGGGGATACTTGCTGCGCTGGCGCAGGTAGATCGATGCGCCAAACCACGCATTCCAGTGCGATACCGCGTAGAACAGCACGATGACGGCGATGGTCGCCTTCGCCACCGGCAAAATGATACGGAACAGGATCACAAAATCGTTGGCACCATCCAGCATGGCCGATTCGTCCAGCGAGGGCGGGATGCGTTGGAACGCCGTTTTCATCACGATCAGGTTCCAGGTGGAAATCGCGCCCGGCAATATCAGCGCCCAGTGCGAGTCATACAGCCCCACGCCCTTCACCACGATGTAGGTAGGGATCAGGCCGCCGCCAAAGTACATGGTGAACACGATCAGGATTGTCACGAACTTTTTGAAGTACAGATTCCTGCGTGACAACACATACGCGCCGATAATCGTCAAAACCATGTTCACAACCGTGCCCACCACCAGGATGAACAGTGTGTTTTTGTAGCCGGACAGGATATTGGGGTTGTTCAGCACCACTTTATAGCCGTCCAACGAAAAGCCCAGCGGCTTCCAATACAGGCCGCGATTCTTCACCACCTCAATGGGCGTGCTGAAAGACGCGCACAGGGTGTAATACATGGGATATAAAAAGATCAGCGTCAAAGCAGCAATCAGGATCACATTGAATACGTCAAAGGATTTTTCGCCCAGCGTTCTTTTGCCAACCATGGTATTACACCTCCTTTACCACAGACTTTCTTCTGATATTCTCCGCGATATCCAGTTGGAGCTGGTGAGTACAATGATGTTCACCACAGAGTTGAACAGATCAACCGCCGCGCCGCGGCCAAACTTGCCGCCCTCCAGGCCATAGCGGTATACATAGGAAGAAATAATATCGGCTGTTTCGAAGGTGCCCTCGTTGTACAGCAGGATCACTTTTTCGTAGCCCTCGCTCATGATGTGCCCAAGGCGCATGATCAGCTGCACGGTGATGATGGGCACCAGCGCAGGCATCGTCACATGCAGCACCCGGCGGAAGCGCCCCGCGCCGTCGATGGCCGCCGCTTCATACAGCATCGGGTCCACCGAGGACAGCGTGGCCAGGTAGATGATGCTGCCCCAGCCCATGCTTTGCCAGATACCGCTGGCCACATAAATCGTGCGAAAATATTTGGCCTTGGTGAGCAGGTTGCCAAAGTCCTGCCCGAACAGCCGGGCAATGACGTTGATCAGGCCTTCGGAGCCTGTGAAGATGCGCAGCAGGCCGCATACGACGATCAGCGATATGAAATGCGGCATGTAGCTGACAGTCTGCGCCAGGCGTTTATAAGATTTGCTGCGAAGCTCGTTGAGCAGCAGCGCAAAGATAATCGGCATCGGGAAACCAAAGAGGATCTGGTATACGTTGATCAAAAGGGTGTTTCGGATGGTGCGCCATGCATAAAAACTATTAAGGAAAGAAGTAAAATTATCAAAACCCACCCATTGGCTTTTAAGGAACCCCAGCGCCGGCTTATAATTCTGAAAAGCCATGGTGACGCCCAGCATGGGTAAATACTTAAACACCAAATAATAAACCAAAATCGGGATCAGCATGCAGTACACCCATTTGTTGCGCTTCAGATCCCGCCGGATGATGACTCGCTTGGTGGGGCCGCCTGTGGCTATAGTGGATTTCAACATCAATCCCCCCTCGGACAAAATAAAAGAGAAAGCAGTCGTACTAAAGGGCTCTTCGGGACGTTTCCTGCCATTACATACATTATCGGACATTTTGATAATGAGCGCAAGGCAAAGAATCCAGCGGAAATTCCCGAAATTTTCTCACCTTCACCTCGGCAATGGCCATATTTTTGCCGATTTTTCAGGCAAATTATTGACTTGCGCATTGCTTCGCGTTCCCCCATAATGAAGAAGATGATAAAAATCATAGTGCGATGATCCATCGCCAGAGGAGGTGCAACCATGCGCTTTGTCCCCATCGAAGGTTCGTTTACCTACCTGGATACCCACACCCACCCGTTGTACGCCGATGCCCACTATCCCCGTGTGAAGCTGCTGAAGGATGGCCGTTATATGCTGATCTTCCAAGTTGGCCAGCTGGGCGGCACCATCTATGCTGCCTACTCCGGCGATCTTCGTCAGTGGAGTGCCCCGCGCCCGGTGATGAGCGCGCACCACGTGCGCATGCCGGATGGCGAGAAGGACCTGCGCAAGTACATGACCGCCGATGCCATTGTGCAGGAGAACGGCGATATCCTGGTGGTAGCGTCCTACCGCGTGAACGATCACTACCGCACCGCCATTGACCAAAATGGCCTGGTGCTGGCGCGTAGCACAGACGGCGGCGAGAGCTTCTCTCCCCCCGAAATCATCTACGTGGGCAGCAATTGGGAGCCGCATACGCTGCTTCTGCGCTCCGGCGAAATCCAAGTGTACTTCACCCAGATTGCGCCCAAGGTGTATCTGCACGGCTTCAAGCAGCTGCGACGCTCCTCGGGCACGGGGCTGATCCGCTCGATGGACGGTGGCTTCACCTGGACGCCGGATGTGAAAGAGCCGCCCTATGCCGCCCAGCGCGTCGCGCAGCAATACGTGTGCGATGTGGAGGGCGTGCGCCATTATACCGATCAGATGCCGGTAGCCACAGAGCTGCTGGACGGCACGATCGCCCTGGCGCTGGAATCCAAGGCGGCAGACCTCAGCTATCACCTGTCTTTGGCCTTCTCGCACGATAACTGGGCCAAAGACCTGGCCCTTGATGAGGACGGCCCCGAGCACCGCATCAACTTCTTCCGCGCCGCCGCCGGGCCGTATATCGTGACGCTGGATTCGGGCAAAACGGCACTGTCCTACAATCACTTTGGCAAGTTCTTCGTGTGCGCGGGCGATGAAAACGCAGCATTCGACGCGCCGGAGAGCTTCTTTGGGGAGTTTTCTAACGGGTTCTGGGGCTCGTTGCTGCCGCTGCCGGGCGATCGCGTGTTGGCCGCCTTCCCACAGGTGACCACCACCAACCAAAACGGAATTGGGCTGCAAATTCTTCAACTGACCGAGTAGGAGATTGAAAATGAGATTGCTGATCCTGTGCCTGATGTTGCTGCCGCTGTGCGCGATGCTCTCCCCCGCGAGGGCGGAAAGCCTGGAGCCGCTGCCACTTAAAGAGTTTGAAGACATTCAGCATCGCTTCTATCAAAACCCGCTGGATATCACCAGCATTGGCGACCCCTTTATTTTGCCTGCCGAGGGAAAGTATTACCTGTTTGCCACCAAGGGTGACACCAAGTTTGAGGGGTATTTTACGGAAACACTGGCCGAATGGTCTCGAATAGACAAATTCACTGCCATGCAGCGCGCGCCCTTTGGCGCGATCAAGCACTGGGCGCCGGAGGCGTATTACTACAACGGCCGCTATACGCTGCTGTTCTCCTGCGTAAAGAGCGGCAACCCGGAGGATTATCACCATGTGCTGGGTATTGCGTTCTCGGATACGCCGCAGGGGCCGTACATCTGCCCCGGCGAACCGCTCCTCGATTTGGGCTACAGCACCATAGATGCCAGCCTGTTTGTGGATGACGACGGCACGCCGTACCTGTTCTATTCGCGGGATTGCTCTCAAAACATCGTGAACGGGCGCAAGGAAAGCCACACCTACGGCGTGCAGCTTTCCAGCGATTTATTGGCTATCGTGGACGAGCCGGTGCTGCTTATCCAGCCCAGCCAGGAATGGGAAATGTGCTCTGAAAACCCGCTGTGGAACGAGGGCGGCATCGTGCGCAGGCATAACGGCACGTATTACCTTTATTACAGCGCCAACCTGTATTCCAGCAAGGAATACGGCGTAGGCGTTGCCACGGCAACCAGCCCGCTTGGTCCCTACACCAAGGCAGACACCAATCCGCTGCTCACCTGGCAGGCAGACAGCGATGGCAATGTGCTGGTCTCCGGCCCAGGCCACAACGGTTTTTTCACGGTGGGCGAAGAGACCTTCACCTCCTACCACGTGCACACCTTCCTTACCAACCCCACCGGCAACCGCCAGCTGGCCTACGACCGCAGCGGCTATCACGCCGATGGCACTGCATTTATCTGCGGCCCCACCACAAAATCGTGGCAGCTATTGCCGCTGCAGGATATTGGCCTAAAGAATGGCATGGCAGCAGCCAACGGCCCCGCGTTGTTGATGGATGGCGATATCTGCGCCTCCCCCGCCTCGAAAAACCATATCTGGCACGACCAAACGGCAGAGTTTACCTGGGATGTCCCCATTGTGTCTGACATGATTCAAATCTACCCTGCTGATGGTTTTGTGGGGACGGGCATACTGGTTGTAAATGATCAGTATCAAACGACGCTGGACTTCTCCGCCTGCAAGGATGTTCCCGGCAGTTCGGTTATCCTGCCGCTGGCGGAGGATTTGGAGATCACCAGCCTGTGCATTCAGCTGGATGGCGAGGGTGCGCTGGGCGAAGTGATGGTGACCGCCAAATAAGCGGAAATAGGAAAGGGCTGGCGTGTGATACGTCCAGCCCTGTTTTGATTCATTCAAAGTGCAGCATGCACCGATATTCCCTTGTTTCGCCTGGCAGCAAAGCTACAAACCCGCTCTCCTTGGCAGGGAATGGTGCATGGGGCGCATCGTTCACCCAGGTTTGCGGCTCCGCACAAATGAAATCCTTGGCGCCGCCATTATAGATCATCCAGAAATCAAAATCCGGGGTGTCATAGACCAGCTGATCGCCCGTACGCACATCGGTGAGGATCATCTGATGCGCCGCGTCCTGCCGAAAATGGCGGGACAATGTCTCCCGGCAAGGTGCCAGCTTCCCTTCGCAAAGCGCATTTTTGAGCGGTGAACCGGCAATACGCTCCCATGTCGGCAAAAATGTGTTCATATCCCGCGCAAACTCTTCGCCCACGCCCACCCGCAGCCGCACATCCTCCGGCGTGCTACCCTCCACAAAGGGCAGCGCAAACGTGGTGTGGTAGCCGATGGCCACTGGCATCTCCTCCGTGCTGTCATTGCAGACAGCGATCGTCTGGACAAGCCCCTCTTCCGAGAGCCGGTATGAAAGCCGGATCGTAAAAGCATGCGGAAAGTCAAGGTATTCCAAAGCCTTCGCCCGGTAGCAAAGGGAGGCCGCATCCTCCGCCCGCGCCGTCACCTCAAAAGGCATCCGGTGCAGCGTGCCGTGCAGAAAACAGCCCGTGGCAGGCTCGTTGACCGGCAGCTGATAATCGCGCCCCTTGCATGTGAAGCGCCCACCCGCAATGCGGTTGGGCGGGAACAGCGGCGGCGTGCCGTACAGATACACATTTTGCACCGCCCAATCCTCCGGCGGTGTGCGTAGGCTGCGAAGGCCCCTGGAAGGGCAGGAAAAGCTGACAAGATTTCCGCCGTGCGCAGGGTCTATCACGGCCTCCAGCACACCTTTTCGAAGGGTAATTCTGCTCATAGCAACCCCAGCTTTTTGAAATGATCGATTTTTACGTTATAGGGATCAAGCTGCATAAGCGCCTGCAGTTCGCTCGCAGCACTCTGCTGAAGCCCCGTGCGCCCAAGCGCCATCAGGATATAGGCCTCAATGCTGTTCATACGGCGAATGTCCAGCTCGCTGGGCAAGGGCGAGGCCATACCCACGCCAAAGTACCCGAAGCGGTGGCAGGCTGCCAGCTGCTTTTCCCCAGCGCTCAGCATGCGCTGGTACACAGTGTTCGCTTCCTCCTGCCGCCCCAGCTTTTCCAGCGCGCGGGCCGTAAAAAACAGCATTTCCGTCACCTGATCGGGCTGATGGGCGGCCATCTCAAAAGCTTTCGCGGCTTCCACGTCGTTTCCAAGCGCTTGATACGCCAAGCCGGTGTAATAAAACACGTTGCCTTCCTGCGCGCTGTAGTGGCGGCCTTCGCCGTAATTCTTCGGGTATATCAGCGCGGTTTGCAGCCATTCCAAAGCCTTCTCAGGGTTGCCCTTTTGCAGCGCCTGCCAGGCTAGCTGCGTATACAGCCAGCAGTGATGGCGGGTCAGCTTGCCCTCACCGCCCTCGTAGATGTTAAAACGCTTGCTGAGCAGCAGCTCCCGCGATTTTTCCAGCTGCCCGTCCTGCGTATATAGGATGATCTGATCCAGGAAGCAATCGTCCCGCTTGCGGCAAAGCGCTGGATGCGCTTCCAAGAGCGCAAGGCGTTCCTTCACCGTGCCGCCTGTGTTCTTCAGCATCTGCAACAGCTCGTAGAGTATACGCGCGTTGTCGGGGGCAAGCGCAAGCGCCGCTTTCAGCAAAGTCAGCGCCTCTGCCGGGCGGTTTGCATGATCAAAATACGCCTGCGCCAGGCAGCGCTTCGCTGCCGCATGCTGCGGGTTGAGCACTATTGCCGCTTCCCATGCAGCGATTGCCGCCGGGTAATTCATGCGGTCGTAATAGATGCAGCCCAGCAGATATTGCGCCTGCCACTCTTGCCGCTGCAGCGCCGGAATATCCTCCAAACGGTTGGGGAAGCAGTAGTCCAAGTGCATATGCCGGGGTTCAGCTCCCGTCATCTCCGCCAAGTGATAGTATAGCACTTGGCTGGGTTGGGTGCAACATTGAAGCGCCGTCACGGCCTCGCCTGTCAGCCCCGCATGCATAAGCTCCAGCGCGATATCGATCATATCCTCGCTGCGGCTGAGCAAATAATCGCTGAGCGGAGCGCCGTTTAAGAGATACAGGCAGAAGCGCGCAAGGCCGTCCTGCGGCGCTTGGTTGAGAATATTCCCAAGCATCCCCTCATCTGCCGTCAAATACCCCAGCAGCGCCTTCGCGCTGTAGTGGCGGGCATTGGTTTCCAGGCACAGCCGCAAGTGCTCGATCGCCTTCTCCTGCTGCCCGCGCAGGCTGTCGATGCAGGCCAGCTCAAAATAGCAGGGGCTGCGCCAGGCATACTGCCAGCTGGCATCAAAGAACAGATCATACGCGCGGTCGATATGGCCCTCCAGCCGTTCTAGGCGCGCCAGTTGATAGATGGCCTCTGGGTCGGCAGGGTTTTGGTTGCGCATTTTCAGTTTGGCAATGGACGCATCCAGATAGAACCGCGCTTTTGCGTAATCGGCCTTTTCCAACATCAGCTTGCCCATGGCCAGGTTGCAGCGCATATCGGTGGCATCGCGGCGCAGCGCTTCCGCAAAATAATCCTCTGCCTCATAGGTGTGGTGCTTATACTGCACCAGGTGCGCACCGTGCAGGAAAAGTTCCTCCAGGGTTTCGACGTCCTTGGGATCTGGCGGGATGGGGCGCGCTTCGGGCGGCTGCTTATTAGACACATCCACAGGGCGGTACTCCACCAGCGTGCGGCCGTCCGCCGCCAACAAGGCAATGCAAACCTCCGGATCAGACGGCATATCGCAGCCATCCTTCAGCCATTTCGCCGGGGAAAGATCGGCTGTTTTTTCGTAAACAACATTCCCTCCCACCGTCAGCCGCAGCGTTGCGCCCTGCTGCGCTGCCGTTGGGATCGCACCAAAGTTTGCCTTTCCATCCCGGATGTCCAGCGAAACTGCGGCGTCCATGGAGGCATTTTTCACTTCGCCAATGCCGTGCACGGGATAGAAAATCTGAGAAAACACTTTGGTTTCACCGGGGGCAATATACGTGAAATCCGGCTGGTTATCGGTGTACACGCCAGTCATCAGCTCAATATACCGGTCGTCATTATCGGTCAGGTTGGCACACCAAGCACGCCCAAACGCGCCGTCCCCCCATGTCCACATCTTTTTACCTGTAGAGGTGTGATGGTCGGATACCGTGACCGTGCCGGCATCAGCAGCATAGTCGTACCCGCCCAGAAAATCCATCTGGCTTTGCCCGCGCATCACCATCACAGAGGTGGGCAGCTTAATATTCGAAAACCAGGTAGCATCCGTTCCTTCGCCATAATCATACGGCCTTGCCGTCTGGTACACGCCCTTCATCACCGGGAAGGGAATGACGGCGCGGCGGTCGTGATCGTTGCCATACGCCACATCGGGCGGGAAAGTGGCCTTGTATTGCCCGTGCACGCGCACGGCCAGGTTGTTCCACCACATGAAGGGCAGCGGTGCGTCTGTGCGGTTATACACCACGGCCCTGGCCTCCACATAGGATTTGCCCGGATACATCGTGATGCCGACCATGCCGCGCATGCGGTGGAAGGGCTCCACCTCGCCCATCCACACCGTCACAGAGCCGTCCGCGTGGTTCACTGGGGTGGCTTCGGTGGGGTGAAAGGTGGTTGGACGGTGATGCTGCGGCCAGTTAAACTCCACGCCGCCGGACACCCAGGGGCCAGCCAGCCCCACCATCGCCGGTTTGATCACTGTATTTTGATAAATAAACTCATAATTATCGTGTTTATTGACAGCCCCGTGGATTTTACCGCCAATTTCCGGCAGCAAAACAACGCGAATATGCTCGTTTTCCAATGTATATGCATCATATTCGCGGTCTACAGCTTCGTTGGACAGCGCATCGGTATAGGGGATGGGATACACGCGCCCTGTCGCGCCCTGGTACGCCTTTTTCTCCAGAAAGAACGGCAATGTGTTGGCCGCATGCGGTTCGTATGTAGGGATGGTCATTTTGCTATGCCGGACGGATACAGCCATAAACAAACCCTGCCTTTCGGTTTTCATGCCTGTATTGTACCAAGAACAATAGCCCTCCTTCAATACAAAAAGACCGCTTGGCATCGTTGGGGATCTTTAGCTTGACATTCTAACCAGCATATTATATTATATTTATTTATTCAGTGATTCATTTATTAGGAGTATTTCTGCACTCATTCCCATTCGGACGGATGCGGAGGGAGAAAAGCGTACCCGTACGGCATACGTGATTTCCTCCGCATCCGGTGTGCTGACATACGACACAAAAATGACCTTCCCCTCTGCAAAGAATGCGGCGTTTTCAATTTGTACATAGACAGTCATATCCGGTGCAAAGGCAGCAACGCAGTTTTCCGGCACTTGAATCAGGACATCCGCAATACTGCTGGGGCAGCAGGTGATCAAGGCTTGCTGATACGAAACCCGTTCCCCCTGCGCAGTTTTGACACCCAGTACATATCCCGCCTCCGGGAAAAGGAAAGGTGACGGGCTATAATCCAGACTTGTTTCAAAAAGCAAGTCTCCTTTCTTCACCGCGTCCCCCTTTTTTACATGCACTTTTTCGATGATACCGCTGCCTATCGTTCCATTGGCAGGCGCGCGCTGCACAGTCCCCTGGCCAATCATATCAGCGCTTTTGCAGGCCGGATCGTTGTACAAATTGACGGTATCATCCACCAGCAAATCGCCCGCGATAATTTCGACCAGATATTCCGTACTCTCAATGGAACATATTCTGCCCTCTGCAACATATTTGGTGAGGTTGACCGATTGTACGGTGACCAGATCCCCCACGTGCAGGTAGCGGGTGGGCACCGTTCGATAGGCTTTTGCGATGCTGGCACGCACAGTATAGCGGATTTGAGGTGCCAGCACCACCACCATCCCATAGCGGCCGGTGATCAGATCGGCATCGTCTCCGGGCTTTCCCCAGACGTAGTCTACAACGCCGTCTTGTGGAGCATAATAGCGTGCAAGCTCGAACTGCGCCACCTGTTGCCCCGCTTCCACCCGCTGCCCCGTTTGCCACGGAAAACGGGAGACCACTCCCTCCTGAGGCGACAGCAGCGTAAACTCATACGCCGGCACCACGCAGCCCACAAAGCTGTCTGCCGACAAAGCCAGGGCGCTTTGCTCCTGCAGCATACAAACCACAATCAACGCGACCAACAACACTTTTTTCATTACTCTTTCCCTCCCACGCTATAGATTCCGCCGCAGCGAGGTGGCGATGGGCACGCGTGCCGCCACCATCGCCGGGATCACACTAAAGGTCACGCCCATAATGACTGCCAGAAAGAATCCGGACAGGATGGTTTTCGCCTCCACTGTCAGACGGAAATTCTCCTGTAATTGTTGGTACCAGCCCAGATAAACCCCATACGCCGTCAGCACAGCCAGCGCCGTGGCAATCACCCAGCCGATCATGGCAACCACACACGATTCCAGCATGATCTGGTTGCGTATTTGCGTGTTTGTCGCGCCGAGCGTTTTGCGGATCGCGATTTCGTCCGTGCGTTCCTTGATCGAAAACACCATCACATTGACGATGTTTGCCCCGGAAAAGACGCTTACGAACAGTATCAGCCCAAACAGCATCATCCTGTAGCCCAAGAAGGTGTTATATGCATCCTTCACAACGGAAGCGCGGGATATGACGCCGGCTTTGTTCAGATAAATCTCGCGCACGGCGCGCTCGGTCGCCACGATATCGTCCTGCATATGCACAGTGGCAAACATCAAAGAAACCCTATAATTCTTGCTCAATACCGGCTGAAGGGTGCGGTACGTGCTGAGAGGAACATACGCGTTCAGCAAAATGTTGTAGCTGCGCGGCTGACCGGAGGTATGTCTTTCCTGCTGCTGCGCAATCATTTCCTCCGCCGAGTAATCGGCGGCACCATTTTGCAAAATGGCTGTTATTAAAAAATTAACGGATTCCCGGGTGGCATAGCGGCCATTCTCCACAGTTTCCATAGATTGCAGGCGAATCTGCTTTCCCAGCGCCTCCTGCGCGCTGCCAAACAACAGTTGCGCGGCATAATTGGATATGGCGATGCAGCACACATTCTCGGGCGATTGAGTCAGCCCCTCGCCCAGCAAAAGCGGATCGGTCACAACTTTGCCCGCCATCTGCGGCAGAGCGCCGCCCCTTGTGAAGGTTTCATCGGTGCCTACCAGATCAAAATCAATAATATACCAGTCGGTATCCTGCACGCCGGCTCCAATCTCCAGGAAAGTCCGGAGGGGGTAGGTATACACGCTGTATGCCGCCGTCAGGGGGTTGGCGTCCATCTGAAGGAACTCACCCGCCTCCAGCTCGCCGGATATCACAAGCTCCTGATCCGGAAATGCCTCGGCTTTTTTGTAGGACGCCATCACATAAGAATCAATCATGATCCCAAGCAGCACAAACAAATAGATGCTCAACACGATGCCCAGCACCGACAGCCAGAAACGCAGCCTGAACTGCAGCATCATCCGAATATCAAATACCAGCTTTGTCCAAAACCGCTTACACAACTTGCTGCAGCACCCCCTCTGCCAACCGGTATGTAAGATCCGTTTTTGCAGCCAGCCGCAAATCATGGGTGACGATGACCACGGAACAGTTCTGACTTTTACAGTGCACCAACTGCTCCAGCACGATGCGGGAGTTGTCTTCATCCAAGTTCCCCGTTGGTTCATCCGCTATCAGCAGCGCCGGGCGCAGCATCAGTGCCCGCCCCAGCGCCACCCGCTGCCGTTCCCCGCCCGAAAGCAAGCAGGTATTCTGATTACGCAATGCGCCCAGCGCCAGTGTACCCAATATTTCATTCAAGCGCCTGTCTATGCGCCCGTCCAGCTTCTCCTGGCTGTACAGCACAGGCAGCAGCAGATTTTGCGCAACGGTGGCGTTGGGCAAAAGGCAATAGTCCTGAAACACAAATCCCACATGCTGATTTCGAAACAGCGACCGCTGGCTGTCCTTCAGCCGGCTCACTTCCCTGCCCTCAAAATGATAGCTGCCCGATGTCCAGTTGTCCAGCAGCCCCATGATGTTGAGCAAGGTGGATTTTCCAGAGCCGGAGGCGCCAATCACAGCGCAAATGCACCGGGGCGGCAAGACAAAATTAAGCCCGTCCAGGATCATCCTTTTTCCGTCATAGGTTTTGCGGATGTCCCGCATCACAAGCACCGGCGCGCTCATGGCTGCTCTCCCTCGCGGCTGAGCGGCGTGCCATATTTTTTATCAGGATTGACCAGCACCGTGGACTGCGCGTTGATGCCCTTGGTGATCTGCACAAAATTCCGCTCCCTAATGCCGATTTCCACCGTCACCAGACTATAGGTGCCTTCCGGTGTGGCCACCTGCACCGCATAGGCCCCCTCCGCTGTTTTCAATACGCAAGCCAACGGCACTGCCATGGCATTCTCGACGGTCTTTATCACAAGCACAGCCTGCATGGCAGCGCCAAGCCTTGTGACACAGCCTTCATCGTAAAAATCAATCACCGTATCCACCAGCCCCTGCGCGTTTACCGTATAGGCAATATCCCGAACACTGCCAGAAAATGTAATATCGGCACCATAGCGAAGCTCCACGGGGCTATCGCGCCGCAATGTGGCGGCCGCCGCCGGGGATACCGCCGCGCGCACGCGCAGGCTGTCATAATCCATCAGCTCAAAGCTGGCCACCGCGCCCTGCTCCGTGATCTTTACAAGCCTTCCGCGCACATTGGAAAGGAGGGCGGCGTCCGCCTCGGCCAGCACATCGCCCACCTGTACCTTATCACCGGGCTGTTTGTGGTATTCCACCGGCTGCGCGCCATAAATCAGCGTTTGCACGCGAAATGGCGCCTCGCTCTCCACAACGCCCTCAAAGATTTCTTTTTCCTCCAACGTCAAAAAGGACGGCTGCGTGGTATAATACGTTGCATTTTTTTCCACTATGCCTATCATGCGTGGCTGCAATGCCTCGTTTTGCTGCTCAATGATGTTTTTCTGCGTCTGCAATATCCATAGTCCCACAATGCAGCAGCCCAGCAATGCCACGGATGTAATGAGCTGAATGATCTTTTTGAACATCGCTCCTCCTTAACCCGGATTCATTCACTTGCCCTGCAAATACTCGGTCAGCTCCTCGCAGCGGCGCTCATAATCATGAAATGTGAGCCATATCGGCCCAATCCGAAGCTCATGCACCGCCATTTCACCGGGAAGCGTGTAGGTGATCACCAGATCAAGCGTGGTGGTAGACCACCGGCGCTCGCCTGGCGGATCCTGCTGCTGCACTACCAACAGAATTTCCTCATCACCCGGCAGCCTCAGCCCCATATCCTCCGTTTTATCATAACGTACCCCGTTGATGTACACCATCGGCACATCCAAGCCTGCGCTGTACTTCACGCTTTGCAGCACCACATCGCTTTTTGTGAAAAGCTGCCATTCGTATAGCTCCGTCCGGTGGTTGGGCAGGTTTAGGGGTCTTGAGCCTGAAAGGAGCCTCTGTTCAGAAGTGGGCGAGTAAGGCAGAATGGATACATGTCCCAGCGGCAGCATATACTCCACCGCGTCGATCTCTATGCGCATGCTGTTCGCCAGGATGGCGTTTTCCCTCATGGAAAAAGGCAATGTCAGGATATACTCATACCAGCCATTCGACGTTGTATAAAAGAAATTCGTGTCGATATTTTGCTGTTGCAAATCCATCGGAATAGGTGCTCCGGTCTTGTCCGTCAGCCCTGTAATCACCGCCGAAGCCATGGGCAGATTGGTAACCAGCGGTATGTTGATCACGATAAGGCTTCCCTCCGACGCCAATCGATCCACATACAGCATGTCACCCCCATACAGCACGCGTTCTTCCCCTAATGCGGCGACAGGCAGACAGAAGCACAGCACAAGGCCGAGACAGATGATCTTTTTCATGCAACAATGGCTCCTTTCATTTGAAAAGGGGCGCGGCGCGTTTGTCCCTTGCACAAGTACGCGCCGCTGCCCGCAAAGTCAGGTGGAGGAAGAGTATGCCAGATAGAAGTACGGCTCGCTACTGGTTTCCTCATGAATAGTGCCCGTTGCATAGATCACCCAAGGGCCGGTTTCAAAGATGGTGGAGGTACGCGTATAGGTTGTAAAAGGCTGCGCATAGAAGCCCTTGCGGTATTCCATTCGGTAATATCCTACTCGCGATCCACTTTCAATCAGGTAGCTATAGCCCTGCACTTCACCGGCGGTCCAAGAATATTGGTAGCCAAACTCTAGGGAGAAGTAGCTGAATATTTGGGCCTCCACCCCACCGTTGATGCTATGGGTGCCACTACCCTCTTGGGAATACGAGACCGTCAATGCGTTCTGGCCGTTAAAATACGCCCACTGGGTCACCGCTTGCAACATGCGAGACATGGAATAGGTAGCGTGGATCGTTATTTTCTTTGTGTTTTGGCACCCCGGCGGCTTGTCAAACTCATAGCTTCCAACGGAAATTAGCGCCAATGCGTTGCCAAACACGCTCATCAGTAAAGCGACAGTCATTGCCATCGCCAAAAGTCGTACGCTCTTCTTTTTCATGTAACATCCTCCTCGTAATGGTCGGTCAGGGAGGGCGAAAAAGGAGGCTCAGCATACGCTTATTCAGATCATTGGACTCACCTCCACGGAGACCGGCGGGCGTGCAAGGCCAAATGTAATTTTTTTCTTATTTACATTATACACCATGTTTTGGATTTTGTCAACCGTTTTTCACCATTTTCTTTTTTATTTTTCCAATTAAAAAATCCCGCATAGCAAGCGGGATTTTTATGGGGATAAACGCCCTGCGTTTTTTCCATGGCGTCATCCGCTTTTTACGTTTCGCCCATATACGTCATCAGCAGCGCCCGCAGCGCATCCCGGCTGTCCACGCGGCCCGCCTGCAGCATCTTTTTGAGGCGGTATTTGACGGTACCCAGCGCGATATGCGCGTTTTCGGCCAACCGTTCATAGCTGTGCCCCTCGCGCAGCCCTTGCAGCAGCAAAATATCCGTTTCGTCGGCGGCATGCAAAATGCCCTCCAGCTGAAACACCTCTTGCAAATCCTGATCCTGATAAAAATCCACCGCAGGCGCATCCGGCGTCTCCCAACAGGGTGCCTCCGCCGGGATGGGGCGGTGCTCTGTCGTCTCCCCGCAGATGATCTTGTACGGCACCTGAATGGACAAGCGAATATCGGCCCCACAGTGCGAGAGATACGAATACGCCGATACAGCCTGCGCGCCCAGCGCTGCATGATCCACGGCCACTGTTGTAATCGTGGGCGACACCACGCGCGCTATGCGGCAGCCCACGAAGCTAAAAACGTACAGATCGCCGGGGATCATAATGCCCTGCTGCCGGGCGCGGCGGATCATGGCAACCGCCGCCAGATCATTGGCCGCGATCACGCTTCTAAATTGCTTCGCCTGCTCTAAAAACCGGTTTGCACAAGTCTCCAAGGAGCCTTGATTCCAAAAAATCGCATCCGCATGGCCGCCCAAACGCTCAAAGGTGCGGCACTTGACCCTGTCGGCAGAGGAATTGGGGTTGGCGCCATACAGCGCCGCGGGCAAGCGATCCCACGCCTGCAGGCACTGCACAATCTTCTCCACCGCCTGTTGATGCTTGATGGAAATGGTGGCGCAGGCGTCGGCGCTGCCCACATCCACGTAACTGACGAGGAGCGAATAGATATTCCTTTGCCGAAGCTGCGCAATCGTGCCCGGCACCCAGCTCTGGCTGGTGCCAATCATAATAATGGGCAATGGCGGCGTGGCGCTTTGCAGGCATTCCTCCAGCGACAGCACCTTGCAGACGTACTTTTTTTGCGCGCATGCAGCCTCAATGCCGCCAAGCGTCTGGCGGCACCACAGGGCATCTTTGTATTGCGGCTCAATCAGCACAGGGATCAGCACCGGCAGCCCACCACGCTTTCTCTGGCAAGGTTTTGGGGAAAAGCCTCCGCAGTTTTTGTCTTGTGATGTTCCCGCAAATATTGTAGTCTATTTTTACAGAAACCGCAAGCCCGGAGGAGAATCATGATGTATAAAGCCGTCGTTGTCACTATGGAACAGTTGGTACTACCCACCTACCCCGAAGCTCCTTATGAAGCGCATCCCATGTTTGCGGAGAACCGCGTGCATCAGCGCTCCAGCGGCAACCCCTACCCCAGCCGCGTGGTGCTGAATGTGGATCGTTCTCACTTGGAGAATGTGGCCTATCAGGCCATCCGCATAGAGAACGACTATTTGAGTGTGGTGGTGCTGCCGCAGCTGGGCGGCAGGATTTACAGCGCCTATGACAAGGTGAACGGCTATGATTTTTTCTATAAGCAGCATGTGATCAAGCCCGCGCTGATCGGGCTGCTTGGCTCGTGGATATCCGGCGGCGTGGAGTTCAATTGGCCGTGTCATCACCGTCCGTCCACTTATATGCCCTGCGATTATTATATTGAGCGCACCAAGGACGGCGCTGCCACCGTGTGGCTCAGCGAGCATGAGCCGCTGGACCGTATGAAAGGCATGGTGGGTATCCGCCTCACGCCAAACAGCAGCCTATTGGAAACGCACATGCGCCTGTACAACCGCACGCCCCTTCGCCATTCCTTCCTCTGGTGGGAAAACGCAGCCGTGCCGGTGAACGAGCAGTACCGGCTGTTCTTCCCGCCGGATGTGCAACATGTGCAGTTCCACTACCGCAAAAACGTGACCACCTACCCCATCGCGCAGGGGCAATACAACGGTATCCGTCTGGGTAAGGGTACCGATATCAGCTATCACAAAAACACGCGTCAGCCCACCTCGTATTTTGCCGCGGCATCTCGTTATGATTTCTTTGGCGGCTATGACGAGGGCAAGCAAGCGGGCGTAGTGCATGTGGCAAACTGCCACACTGCGCCCGGCAAAAAGATGTTCACCTGGGCATACAACCAGCTCTCCCGCAGCTGGGAAAAGGCGCTGACCGACATCGATGGCGCGTATGCCGAATTGATGGCAGGCAGCTACACCAACAATCAGCCAGATTTCTCTTGGCTGGAGCCTTACGAAACCAAAACCTTCTGTCAATCCTGGTATCCCATCGGCGCGATGGGGGTGCCGGACTGCGCCAACGAGCATGCAGCTGTGCGTCTGGGTGATAACGAAGTTTGCTTTCAGGCAGTATATGCGCTCAATCATGCCAAAGTCATTCTTAATGGCAAAGCCTTTGTTGTTGACAGCCTATATCCGGGCAAGGTTGTGCGGCTGGATGTTGCACGCTGTACGTCTTTTGACCTCATCCAGGCTGACGGCACTGTTCTTTTGTCCTACAAAAAGAAAGAAGAACACCCGCTGGAAATGCCGGAAGCGCTGCCCTCCAACCCCACTTTGGATCAGATCATCACCGCGCAGGACGGTTATCTGGCCGGCGTGCATGTGCAGCAATACCGCGATCCCGCCATCTGGCCGGACGCGTATTGGACGGAAGCCCTGCAGCGGGAGCCGGAGCATGTGCCCTCTTTGACCGCGCTGGCATACTTCCGCTACCAAAAAGGCCGCTATGAAGAAGCAGCTGCGCTTGCCAAGCGGGCGTGGCTCAACACCGCCCGCTGGAACGACCGGCCGGAAAGCGGCAAGCTGCAGTTTCTGCTGGGCCTGCTGGCCGATAATACGCAGCAGGATGAGGACGCCTATGCCTGGTTCTACCGCGCGTCTTGGTGCCATGATGTGATCACGCCTGCCATGATCCGCATTGCCTGCATCGATGGCCGCCGCAAAGATTATGCAGAAATGGCCGATCACGCGCGGCAGGCGCTGACGGCCGACAGCCGCTGCGGTTATGCCAAGGCGCTGCTTGCTCTGGCACTGTGGCACAGGAACGATACGCAACAGGCGCAAATCATATTGGCAGAGGGCACCCAAGCAGACCCGCTGGACCATCTGCTGCGCTGGATCGAGGTATCCCTGTTCGATCAAGGTAAGGAAGCTTTCTTTGAGATTTTGTGTTCAAATCCGCTGCAAACCTGCATGGACGTGGCGTGGGATTTGAAGGCTTGCGGCGAAAGTGAAATGGCAGAGGCGCTGCTTGCCGCACTCCCGCAGCCAACCGTGGACACCGTATTCCCCTTCAGGCTGGAAGAAGAGCAGGCGCTCAAAGCGCATGCGGACGCCAATCCCGCCGATACGGCAGCGAGCTTTGGCCTTGGCTGTCTGCTGTACAACATGCGGCGCTACGAAGAAGCGGCAGCCTGTTATCAGCAAACCCTGCAGGTGAATCCAGCGCATGTGGGCGCGCTTCGCGGCATGGCAATTGCGTGCTTCAGCCACCTCAATCAAAAAGAAGAAGCGCTGCCGCTGCTACAAAAGGCACTGGCCTTGCAGCCGCAGGATCAGCAACTGATATACGAAACCGCATACGTGATGCTGCGCGTTAGCTGCACGCCGCAGGAAAAGGCGGCTTTCATCCGGCAGCATATGCCAGAATCGCCGCGCGATGATTTGCTGGTGGAGCTCGTACAGGCCGAAAACCTGGCGGGACGCTATGAAGAAGCGCTGCGCATCCTGTCCACACACTCTTTTGTGCCCTGCGAGGGGGGCGAGCATGCCATTGCGGAGCAGTTTATGTTTGCGCATTATGCGCTGGGGCGCACAGCACTACAAGCAGGGAATGTGCAAACAGCTTTGCAGCACTTCGGGCAAGCGCAAACCCTGCCTAATAACCTGGGCGCAGGATTATGGAATGAAGTGCTCAAGACGCCGCACCTATATTATCAGGCAGTATGCTTGGCGAAGCTCGGAAAACAAGCGAAGGCACGGGAGATTTGGCAGGCTGTGGCTGATCAGAAGCAGGATTATTTCAGCGATATGCACCTGCCCGAACTGCCCTGCTGGCAGGCGATGGCGCTGCGGCAGCTCGGTGCTGCCGAAATGGGACGGCAACTGGCGGCACATCACTTTGAGCAATACCGGCAGGCGCGCGAAAAACGTGATGCGGGCTTCTACCGCACCACACCGTTCTTCCTTTGCTATATCGAGCAGCCCGCCGCGCTACGCAAGGCCGTTTGCGATTATCAGCAGGGCATGGCTTGCCTGGCCGTTGGCGATAGCGCCCGCGCCACCAAGCTATTGCAAGCCGGGCATCAGGGTGATGTGGGGCATTTGTATGCGGCGTTTGAAGCGCGGCAATAAAAAGAAGCCATGCTCACCATAGCTCCATAACGCAAAGAATAATCAAAATAGGTTCATCTGTGGCTCAGCATCAAGCCCGCAGGTGGGCCTTTTTCGATAGTCTGTTATTTATCTTGTAGCTGATGGCACAAATCATCTACCAACGCAGTCATGGTGGGTGATGATTTCATCTGATCGCCAATCTTGGCGCACGCATGCATCACGGTGGAATGGTCGCGCTTGAACGCCTCACCAATCACCTGCAAGGATACATCCACAAGCTCCCGGCAGATATACATGGCCACCTGGCGCGGCACGCTGATCTCCCGGTTGCGGCGGCTGCCCGTTAAATCTTCAACTGTCACATTGTAATACTTGGCCACAAACGTCAGCACATCGGCGCAGGTGACATGGCGCGGCTCGCTGCGGGCGAATACCTCACGAAGTGCCTCATTGGCCAATTCCACATCAATCGGGCGCCCCGTCAGCGAAGAATACGCCACTAACCGCGTCAGGCAGCCCTCCAGCTCACGGATATTGCTGACTACGCGTTCGGCGATCAGCTCCAGCACTTGCTCCTCCACCACCAGCATTTCATCCCGCGCTTTTCGCTGCAGGATGGCCACGCGGGTTTCAAGGTCTGGCCGTGCGATATCGGCAATGAGGCCCCACTCAAAGCGGCTGCGCAGGCGCTCTTCCAGCTTGGCAATCTCTTTGGGCGATTTATCGGACGAAATGATGATCTGCCGCCCTGCAGCGTGCAGCGCGTTAAAGGTGTGGAAAAACTCCTCCTGGGTGCTTTCGCGCCCGGACAGGAACTGAATATCGTCCACCAGAAGGACATCAATGTTGCGGTATTTTTCGCGAAACTCGGCCATGGTGCGGTTTTGAATGGAGCTGATCATCTCGTTGGTGAAAAGCTCAGTGGTGATATAGCGCACCCGGGTGGTCGGTTTTTGGGACAGCACATAGTGCCCAATGGCATGCATCAGGTGCGTTTTGCCAAGGCCTACGCCGCCATAGATAAACAGCGGGTTGTAAGTATCTGCCGGAGATTCTGCCACCGCCAGAGAGGCGGCATGCGCAAAGCGGTTGTTATTGCCCACCACAAAGGTATCGAAGGTATATTTGGCATTGAGGCCGGCGATGTTTTCCTGCGCCTGGGTATTGACGCTGGTCGCGCCCTGGCGGTACTCGCTGGCCTGTTTGGGCGTCAAAAGCTGCGCCTGCAAAGGGCGCCCTGCGGCCTGGGACAAGGCATTGCTGATCAGTATAGCATAACGCGGCACAACAAACTGATAGTAGAAGTCCGTCACCGCTTCCACAAAAAAACGATCCCCCGAGATGCCCAGCGGACGAAGCGCGATCGAAATCCAGGTGTTATAGGTAACCTCGCTCATTTCGGTGCGCATTATCACACACGCATTGTCCCATAGCGCTGCAGTGTCCAAAGTATTTCCTCCGCCTCTGTATTGCTTCATGCAAAAAAATGCAGATGTAAGCAGTAAAAATAACACCGTGCGTGCAATGTACACACACAGGTTGTGGATAACTTATTGTGGATAACTAGGTCTTCTTTTGACCACACGGCTATAATACCAGATTCAAAGGGGTTTTTCAAGTGTTTTTCTGTATTTTCGATGATTTTCGGTCTGTGTATGGAGAAGTGATTGTTGATAACTCTGGTTTCTACTGCTTGTGGTGTTCTCTGCCTTACACCACTAGGAATGGAGGGAACAATGTTCTTGTCGTGTATATTTATAAACACTATCGTATATTATTGCAGCACATATGGAATCGTTTCAAAATTTAACAGAAAAGTAGTCTTCGCGTAATCAAATGAGGATGCCTTTTTTCGCGCCCTCTATCTAGACAATTGAGCCGAACTGTGGTATCGTTTGAAGGGATAGAGGGGGGAGCGGCTTGATTGCCATCGCACAGGTAGCAACAACATTACAGCCGTGGTTGGGGCAACGCTTTTTATCCTATCACTTCGATGTAGTGGAGGAAATTGCTTTTCACCTCAACGCCTATAACGAACGGAGCAACCTGAACGGCCTTCGCTCGTATCTGGACAGCCTGCTTTTCCAAACCGTACGCAGCTACACAAACACCCGCATGGTGATCATCACGGATGATGACGTGCCTGTGCGGGTGCAGATCAGCGATTTTTCCGTGATGACGGACGACCTGATGCTGCTGTTGTTTATGGATTTCAAGGCCGATGAAAAGCACCTGCTGATGATACGCGAATACGCGCTGCAAAACGAGAGCCTGGCTGCGCTTCGCGCACTGTACACACGCTTTTCGCACTACCACTCCCCCGAAGAATTGCAAGTGCTGGCGCGCACCGCGCGCGGATGTCATCCCGAATACCGGCTGCGCGGATGGCTGATTTGATACGTAAAGAGGGGTTACCTTGGGAAAAATCATAACCGTCGCCAACCAGAAGGGCGGTGTGGGCAAAACCACCACTGCCGTCAATATTTCGGCCTGCCTGGCAGAGAAGGGCTATAACACCCTGCTGGTGGATCTGGATCCGCAGGGCAATGCCTCCAGCGGGCTGGGTTTGCGTGCCGGAAAAAAGACTGTTTACGAGGCGCTGCTGGGCGAAATCACATTCGAGAACGCCGTGGAAAAGACCAGGCAAAAGCAGCTTTTCGTGCTGCCCTCCGATATCCGTCTGGCCGGGGCCGAGCTGGAACTGGCCACGCTGGACAGGCGTGAATACCGCCTTCGCGCGGGCCTCGAAGCCCTGCGCGCACAGTTTGATTATATATTGATCGACTGCCCGCCGTCCCTTGGCTTATTGACAATCAACGCGCTCACAGCATCCCAGAGCGTGCTCATCCCCATCCAATGCGAATATTACGCCCTGGAGGGCGTGACGGCGCTGATGAACACCATCAACCGCGTCAAAAAAAGCCTTAACCCCTCGCTGGAGATTGAGGGCGTGCTGCTCACCATGCTGGATGGGCGCACAAACCTTGGCATTCAGGTGGTGAATGAAGTAAAGAAGCACTTCAAGGGCAAGGTGTTTGCCACCACTGTGCCGCGCAATGTGCGCCTTGGCGAAGCGCCCAGCCACGGCCTGCCCATCCACAGCTATGATCCGCGCAGCTCCGGCGCAGAGGCGTACCGCTCTCTGGCGCAAGAAGTGATTGCGCGTAACCGTTAAGGAGAATTTCTGTAGCATGAAGAAAACTGGTTTAGGGCGCGGGCTGGACGCGCTGCTGCCTGAGAGCGAGTCCCTCGAAAGCCAAATCGCACAAATAGACATCAACCTGATCGACCGCAATCCCGATCAACCCCGCAAAGATTTTGAAGAAGAAGCGCTGCGCGCACTGGCAGACAGCATCCGCGAAGCCGGGGTGCTGCAGCCTTTGCTCGTGGTCGCCCATGGCGCGCGTTATCGCATCGTGGCGGGCGAGCGCCGTTTTCGCGCCGCGCGGATGGCGGGGCTTGATGCCGTACCCTGCATTGTGCGCGATTTCTCCCCCGCCCAGCAGATGGAGGCGGCACTGATTGAGAACCTGCAGCGCGAAGACTTGAACGCCATCGAAGAAGCCGCCGCCGTGCGCTCCCTGATGGATGAGTGCGGCTATACACAGGAAACCGCCGCCAAGCGACTGGGCAAATCGCGCCCTGCCGTTGCCAACCTGCTGCGCCTGCTCACCTTGCCCAAACCCGTGCAGGATGCCGTGACTCAGGGCAAGCTCTCTGCAGGGCATGCGCGCGTGCTGGCCGGTGTGGAAGGTGAAAAGCGGCAGATCGCCCTTGCGGAAGAAACCATCCGTGAAGGCCTGAGCGTGCGCGCCCTGGAGCAGCTGGCCGCCAAGGCCGTTCAGACCGTGATGGACAAGCCCATTCCCCGTGCCCTGCCGTTGGAGCTGCAGGACATGGAAGGCCGCCTTCGCAATGTGCTGGGCGTACGCACCACCTTGCAGGGCAGCCGCAAGCGCGGCAAAATCATCTTACAGTATTACACTGAAGATGAATTGGATTTGATTTTTGCCGCGATGGAGCGCTTGGAGAATTAGGGTGTGTTTCAAAAGGGGAGAAAGTGCAGAAATCAAGAATTTTTCGTCAAATCAAGGAGTAGGAGTGCAGCGTACTGGAGGTACTCTAAGCGGATAACGACGCAGATTTGGCGGAAAAGGCGTAGATTACTGTACTTTCGGAGTTTTGAAACACGCCCTAGAGCTCTGCCTCCAGCCGCACGCAGCGGCCCACGCAGTTCAGCTCGTTAAGGTTCATGATTTCACTTTCGCATTGCGCGTCATAACGCTGGAGCATCACCTTGAAGTGCTCCAGTTTTTTTGTTTTGCGAAGCACACGGCCTTGCGGCGTTTGAATCAGCATAATGCCGTCATCCACCGGCGCCTGCGCGGGCACTACCAGCACATAATCGCCCTTCATGATGCGAAAGCCGCGCATCTCGTTATCGGGTGCCACAAAATAAAACACCTTATCCGGCGCTGCGCCTTCGATGCGGCCATTGGTGATGGGCAGCAGCCTGTGATCCACTTCCTTCATCACGGCGTTATATATCGGCACATGCTTGAGCACGCCAGACAGCGCATCCAGCCAGATGGAGCCTGCAACGCCCGCATCCTCTTTTTCCTTTTCCTGTTCTTTGGCGGGCTTTTTGGGTTCAACTGCCTTTTGCAGCTGCGGCATCGCACTTTGCAAATCCACCGTGGCCGCAATATCGTCCAAGGTAAAGTCCGTCTCCGTCTGCTGGGACATGCCCATCACTTTCAAAATGCGCCGCGCCTGATCATCCGCGATGATGCGCGTGCCCGCTTCCACTTCCATCAAATACTTATCGCTGACGCCGCACTTTTTGGCCACCTGCTTGTGGGTCAGGTTCTGCCGTGTGCGCTCCAGCCGGATCAAATCGCCCAGTCTGCTCATAACATCCTCCAATTTACCTTTGTGATGCAGTACATAGGCATTATACACCAAACCACGCAAATTATCCATCCATGATCGTCAATCAAAATTCGTGCTTGCATTTTGATTAATCTCTTGATATAATGCCAACGACTATTTGTAAACGGTGTTGATTAATTATGAAAAAATCCCCTGTATTGTTAATATTCTTCTGGATTTTTCTGTGTTGCAATGCCCAGGCGGAGTCTGTGCAAAGGGTGTTCTTTGCCCCCGACGCGCCCCCGCTGGATAACACACGCCCGCACCTGAACATCTATGTGGGCGATCTGCTGGGCGCAGACAGCTGCTATATCTCCTATGGCGATATGAGCATGCTGCTGGATTGCGGCAAAAAGAACCAGGCAAGCCAGGTGCTCGATATGTTGAACATGCTGGGCGTGTCCAATGTCACATACGCTTTCAACAGCCACCCGCATGACGACCATATCGACGGCTTCCAAACCGTGCTGGCACAGATCGGATGCGAAATGTTCCTCACGCCCTATGCGCTGGATGACCGGCAGGAAGGCTCCCATCAACGCATTGCCGTCAAGCGGCTGAATGAGCTGAATATCCCCATCACGGTGCTGGAGAATCACGCGCACATCCCCTTTGGCGATGTGCGTGTGCAGATGTTCCGCAATGAAAAAGCGACTACCCTCAACAGCAACTCCGCCCTGTTGTATATCACGCTGGAAAACACCAGCATACTGTTCACCGCAGACATCAACCAGCAAACCCCCCTGATCATTGCCCGGAACTACGAGATTGACGCGGACATCATGAAGTACCCCCACCATGGCCTGGAGAACGTGCCGCTGGAGTTCATGAACGCCGTCAGCCCCGAGTTTTGCTATATTCCCCATGGCAGAGTGGACAGTGTGAACGGGCAAAAGCTACTGGACCGGCTGCATATCCCCTATCTGTTCGCCACACGCGGTATTATCCACATGGAAACAGACGGCAACATCTGGGTGGTTCAGCAGCTTCCAAAAAACTAGTTGACAAGCCTGTGCAAATGTGCTAAAATCACACCTGGCTTGAAAGAGCCTGTGCCATAGACAGCCGGTGCGCTTCTGCGCTTAATGGGAAACCGCCAGCCGAGGTGCGAGGATGTAGATGTCAATTCTGCCCTTGTGCCATTTCGCACAAGGGTTTCTTTTATTCACAGCCGCAAGGAAGGTGAAACACACAATGGGCAACAATCTGGAAGCAAAAAAGGTTGTCGTATCCGAGATCGTAGAAAAGCTGAAGAACGCGCAGTCGATGGTGATCGTGCATTATTCGGGCATCACGGTGGAAGAAGTGACTGGCCTGCGCAATCAGTTCCGTGAAGCTGGCGTAGAATACTGCGTTTTGAAGAACACGATGGTGCGCCGCGCTCTGGCCGAGCTGAACATCACCGGGCTGGACGACAAATTGGAAGGCCCCAGCGCATTCGCATTTGGCATGAAGGATCCTGCCGCTCCCGCGAAAATCATTTATGATTTCATCGGCAAGAGCAAAAAGGAAGTTCTCTCTGTCAAGGCTGGTCTGCTGGGCACCGAAGTTCTGGACGAAAAGGCAGTCAAGGCGCTGTCCGAAATCCCCTCCCGCGAGGTGCTTTTGGCACGTTTGGTCGGTTCCCTGCAATCCAGCATCTCTGGTCTGGTATTCGCTCTGGAAGCGATCCGCAAGCAAAAGGCCGGCGAATAATCGCCGCCTGATCTCCCCACTACTACTACAAACATATTAAATGGAGGGTAATACCATGACTCATGCTGAATTCATTGCCGCTGTTGAGGCGATGACCGTCGTCGAACTGAACGACCTGGTCAAAGCTCTGGAAGAAAAGTTTGGCGTTTCCGCCGCCCCCGTTGCTGTTGCCGGCGCCGCTGTGGCTGCCGCTGCTGCTCCCGTTGAAGAGCAGACCGAATTTGACGTCATCCTGAAGGATGCCGGCTCCGAAAAGATCAAGGTCATCAAGATCGTACGTGAGTACGTGAGCGGCCTGGGCCTGAAGGAAGCCAAAGACTTCGTTGAATCTGCCCCCAAGGCAATCAAAGAAGGCGCAACCAAGGAAGAAGCCGAGAAGATCAAGGCTGCTTTCGCCGAAGTTGGCGCCACTGTCGAAATCAAGTAATTTCGTCGGGCAATTGCCGGGCTGTCGCATGAAAAATGCGCAGCCCGGTTTTAATTGGCATTTCTAGAACGTCCCTCCCGCCCCCTGCACTACCAAATGTGCCTGGTTTTTTCATAACAATAAACCAAAGAGACGGTATGTAACAAAAAATGTGAGTCCTTGTCAGATACGCGGAAGTATGTTAAAATAGTACTTGCATGTACGATTGCATACGAAAGTGAGGCGTGTTTTCATGCGGAAATGCCTTTGGCTCGTGCCCATCCTGCTGCTATTGCTGCTTCCTGTCGCAGTGGCGGAAACGTATACCTTTGATAGCATTCATGCACAGCTCACCATCCCGGACGGCGTGTATGATGTGGTGCTGACGCAGGATAACGTGACGCAAAATACCGGTTGGCTGACAGAGCAAGGGATAGACCCTGATGCCTATCCTAATTATATGCAGGAAGAATCCATCCTGCTGGAGGCGCACGACTTGACCAATGGCCGTGTGTTCGTCCTGACAGCCAAGAAAAATACAGACGCCGACAACTATTTCAACCTCAATCAGCAGGACGAAGAAATGCGCCGTTTCTTCCGCGTATCGCACACGGACGGCAGCGCATACGGCATCCTGGGGTTCACATACACCAGCGCCGTGTGGAAAAACTATGGCGATAATGTGCTGCGTTTCTTGCAAACCAAGTATTCCCTCAGTGAGGGCGGCGAAGTGAAGTATAGCGGCTATCAGCGCCGCACCATCAACAACGGCTACACCATCACGCTGGATATGCAGGTGCCGGCCGGGCGCGCCGCCAAGGATGCCGACGAAAAGGCGCTGGAAAAGATCATGACCACCTTCAAGTTCACCACGCAGCTGCCCATGCCGCCGGTCCCCGTCAAGCTGATCCTGTCCTCCGCCATCCCCCGCGAAACCAACGACGCCAACATCACCATCAAGGGCACAACAGGCTCCAAAGCCAATGTGGAAATCAAAGTCACCCCCTCCACATCCGGAGACGCGACAATCTATAATGTCACCGCCACCTCCTCCGGCGCGTTCTCGCAGGCCATTAAGCTGCCTGCGCAGGGGACATACAGCATCCGAATCACTGCCACCAAAGAAGGTGCGCTGGAGAACTCTTCGGCTTACCCCGTCTCCTATAATGCAAGCACACTGCCTGTATCCATAACCTCCGAACCTGCCAGCGTCCTTGGCGATTCCACTGTGATCGCCGGCACCACGCTGTCTGGCGCAAAGGTACAGCTCTCCGTCACCGGCCCTGTCACCATCCACAAGACGGATACCGGCCCCAACTTTTCCTTCAAGATCGATACCAGTGCTGAGGGCGAATACGTCTTTTCCCTCACTATTGAAAAAAAGGGCTTGGCAGAGCGCCATACCGCCTACAAAGGCACCCGCGCTTATGACGAATCCGACAGACAAGCCAAAATCAAAGATACTGCCAAGAAGCCTGCTTACAGCACGCTCAAGTCCAGCACCTCAAAGTATATTAACACTGTGGTCACCTACACTGCCTATATTGTCAGCATTGAGGAAACCTTTGCCGGGCAAGAGTGGGTGTACAGAATGGCGTTGACCAAAAACAAAGATACTTATAAAGATATTATCTATATGCGCAGCTACCAGGCCCCCCTGTATGCCGAAGGCACGCAAGTGAAATTCTATGGCACGGTGGTGGAGGATTATATCACGAGGGAGGATAATGGTGACGGCACTTCCAAAACCGTCAGTTATCCCAAAGTAGAGTTTCTGTTCTTCGATCAGTAATGTGCCATGCAAAAAGAGCGCCCAGCGGGCGCTCTTTTGTGGTGTAACCTTATTTTCCCATTAGCGTATCACACAGCATATACCGATAGTTATTGAGAAGCCCGGCCACATCCGGAAGCCATTGCTCCCGCGGCACATGGAAGACAACTGCCTGCCACATGGGAATGAGGAGCATGGCCGCCACGCACATGCGGTAATCGCGCAGACAAGTATCCCAAGGATAATGCTTCACACCATAATGCATCAGTCGCGCATGATAATGCCGGAGCAGTTCCATCTGTAGCTGCTGCTTTTGTTCATCGCAAAAGCCAACCCGCGTCAAATGGCTGACATCGCCGGCACCCAAGCCTGCACCCCAAAATTGGAAGTCTACCAAAAGCGGCGTGCCCTCTTCCTCTTTCGGCAACAGAAAATTGTATATATGGGAATCTCCATTTTGGAGGGTCACATGCCTGCATGCCGCAATTCGTGCGTTGGTTTCGTCTATTAACAGCTCGTTGATAAGCAGCGCATGGGTGAAAACCTGACACATGGCCTCATCTAGCACATCGGTATTTTGAGCCAGGAACTGTGACAGGCAAGCGCGTCCATGGTTTTTCGTTTCCTGCAGTGCCTGTTTGCTTTCCGGTGCTAATTCACCAGTGCCAATGCAATCCGCTTCCCAGAATGCAGCATGAAAGCAGGCCAAGCTGTCTGCACAACGAAGCCATGTATGGGAAGAAGATAACGCCTCTTGATCCACTGCCGCATACTCACCCGATACATCATCCAGCACTAACACAAAACTATTCTCATTAGTATGGGCGTCATAACAATGCGGCACGGGCAGCTGCTTTCCTTGCGCCTCACACAGCCGATAAAATCCGCATTCGCGCATGCACATGGCTTGATAGGTGTTTGCAGGATCGGTTGGCTTCGAAGTCTTGATAAATAAGGCCTTCTCAAACAAGCCCTCAACACAATGGATGGCTGCTTTGAGGCGTATCACCCGCGCCGTCTGGGTGTTTTGGTTGCTGATGATTTCAACCGCAGCGATATGCTCATCCTGTTTCAGCTGCAGAAAACCAGCAAGATAGCCTTTATCGATTACCGGCTCGCTTTGCAGCAGTGCTTGATATTGCACATTCATGCGCCAAAGCCCTGGCGCTGCAGCCAGCGCACGCAGTCCCCCGCCCAGCCGGACACATCACTTAACTCCTGCGCCAAGCCCAGCCCGTGACGTCCGTTGGGATATACATGGAGCTCATGCGCAATTCCTGCATCCGCCAAGGCAAGCGCCAACAGCAGGCTATTTTGCACCGGCACCGCGCCGTCATCCGATGTATGCCAGATGAACGCGGGCGGTGTATCCTTGCACACCTGCAGCTCATTGGAGTACAGCCGGATCAGCGCTTCGTCGGTCGCCTGTTCACCCAACAGCTTTTCTCTGGAGCCTTGATGCGTGTGCTTACCAAAGCTGACCACAGCATAACAGGGCACAAACGCATCGGGACGCGAGGATATACGTTCAATGAGGTCTTCTGCCATCGGATCGCCCAAATCAAACTGCATGGCAGCAGAACAGCACAGATGCCCGCCTGCTGAAAAGCCCAAAATGCCCACTTTCTGATAGCCCATGGCGCGCACCGTGCGTATGGCACGCTTGGCATCTCCAAGGGGTGTGGTGTGGTGGCAGGGCGCCACGCGATAATCCAGCACAAAGGCGGATATACCCGCGTTTTGCAACATAAGCGCAACCGGCTCTCCCTCGTGCTGCGCCTTCATCTGATATCCGCCGCCCGGACACACCACCACCGCACCGCGGGAACCCGGAGCAATATAAGGGGTAAGCGTGGGAGCGGGCTGCGCTTTGCATAGCTCCGCCCATGGCGCGTCCTGTTGCCACAAAAGGATTCTCCCGTTGCACAAATTCATTTTTATACCTCCATGTAAGATAAAACCGCACTTATCCGAGGATAGGTGCGGTTTGCGTAATGCGGCTTATGCCGCGCTATACAGGAAAACAAATACAAATGCCACAGCCAGAAAACCACAGCCAACCAGCACCAGAAACAGATAGGGGGATTTCTGCGCCGCCTTGCGCTCTTTATACTGGATAAAAGAGCCTTCTGGCTTTCTGTTTTCCGCTTCCTTGCTGAATATCCCAAAGAAACTGCGCACGCCATAATTCAGGATGTCGAACGCACCCGTATTACTGACCAGCACCATCAGGCCAACCCCAATCAGCAGCACTGCGCTCACAAAGCAGCCATCACACAGGATGCGGTACGTATCTACCGCCGCTTGGGAGGAGAACAGGCCTCGTGCCCAGCAAACCGCCAACGTAATCACCACGCCAACCAACGTTGTAATGCCGTATTTCAGATAGCTCTCTTTCTGGCTGTTCATTTCAGTTCCTTTTGATAGGTTGCAAACTCTTCGCTGTTGCAATACACAAAGTGACCGGGCTTGACTTCGCGCATGATGGGTTCTTCTTTGGAGTAGTCATGCGCGCGCGCGGGGACGTATGTGAGGCGCTGACGCTGCCGCTCGTAATGCGGATCGGGCAGCGGAATGGCCGACAACAAGGATTTGGTGTAGGGATGCAGCGGGTTTTTGAACAGCTCATCCGATTCTGCCAGTTCCACCATCTTGCCATAATACATCACGCCAATACGATCGGAGAAATACTTTACGACCGAGAGGTCATGCGCGATAAACAGAATGGTCAGGCCCATCTGATTGCGAAGATCATTCAGCAGGTTGATCACCTGCGCCTGAATCGATACGTCCAGCGCAGAAATCGGCTCGTCCGCGATGATCAGGTCGGGCTTGAGCACGATGGCGCGCGCCACACCGATGCGCTGGCGCTGGCCGCCGCTGAACTCATGCGGATAACGGTCTGCATGCTCCGGCACCAGGCCAACCATGTCCAGCACTTCATAAACCTTCTCGTCGATGAACTTTTTATCCCGCACACCGCGGATGCGCAGCCCCTCTGCGATCACCTCGCGCACTGTCATGCGCGGGTTTATAGAAGCGATCGGGTCCTGGAAAATCATCTGCATTTTGGACATGATGGTGTCCTTCTTCAGCAGCTTCATTTCTTCTGTATATTCCACAGAGCCGGGCCTGTATTTCTTCTCAATCTCCTGCTGCCGGTTCTCGCGGTAAATGCGGTTTGCGTTGTGCACTTCCTCTTGAGAACGGGCGACGTCTGCCTGCAGCTCCTTGCTGAACTGCTCAAACGCGGCCTTCATGCGCTTGATTTCTTCGGCATACTTCACACGGATCGCCGCTTCATTGGCAGGCTTTGCCGCAATATCATCCGCCATCCGCTTTTCCAGCGCTTTCACATCATCGTCCAGCTTTTCGCGCTCGCTCTTGCGAAGGAGCGAAGCGCCTTCCTTGGCCGTGGATATGCGCTGGCCGTGGAAGTATATCTTCCCGCCAGTAGGGTTATACAGCTTTATGATGGAGCGGCCAGTGGTGGTTTTTCCACAACCGGACTCCCCTACCAGGCCGAACACCTCACCACGCTTGATGTCAAAACTGACGTTGTCCACCGCTTTGATGTAGCCTCTGCCCATTTTGAAATACTGACGCAGGTTTTCTACGCGCAGCAACACTTCATTATTATTTTGCATTGGTTGCCGCCTCCTGTTGCTTCATTCGGGCAATGCGTTCCGTCACAATCGCCGGGGGATCAACCTTGGGCGCATTCGGGTGCAACAGCCAGGTGGCAGCATAATGGGTATCCGTCACCCGGAAGAAGGGCGGCTGCTGTTCAAAGTCGATCTTCACAGCATACTGGTTGCGCGCCGCAAAGGCATCGCCCTTGGGGGGCAAAATCATGTTGGGCGGGGTGCCGGGGATCGCCTCCAGCTTCTCCTTCGTCTCCAAATCCGGCATGGAGGACAACAGCGCCCACGTATAGGGATGACGCGGATCGTAGAACACATCATCCACGTTTCCGTATTCTACCACTTTGCCCGCATACATCACGGCAATACGGTCTGCCATATTGGCCACAACGCCAAGGTCGTGGGTGATGAATATGACGGACAAATTGCGCTCGGTCCTCAAGCTGTTGATCAGCTCCAGAATCTGCGCCTGAATGGTCACGTCCAGCGCTGTTGTAGGCTCGTCGCAAATCAGGATATCCGGGTCTGCCGCCAGGGCTATAGCGATTACGATGCGCTGGCGCTGGCCGCCAGACATCTGGAAGGGATACTGGCGATAGCGCTTACGCGGCTCGGGGATACCCACCTCGTTCATCAGGCCCAACGCACGGTGCTTGGCCATCCCAGAGGTCAGCTTGTACGCATAGGCAGAGGATTGCTCTTTGAGGTAATCTACCATTTGCACCGCCAACTCCGACGCGTTGTTCAGCTGACCTTGCTCGATATCGGCTTCATAGCACGCGGCCAGGTCATTGATCGTCTTGAGCATGTTGGCACGCGCCAAATCCACATCTACCAGGTTGGCCGGCACCACAGAGGGCGCAAACTTGCCCTTTTCCACCTTGGCCTGATATTCTTTTTCGTCCTGCTCCACGCGCTTCTGCTCTTTGGGGTTTTTGCCCAAGCCCGCAAAGTACATCTGGATCGCAGCGTTCATACTGGTGGAAAACACGTAGGAAAGATTATCTTTGTGGATAGCAAGGCGGTCAATCGCCTTCTCCACTTGGCCGGAGAGCTCTTTTGCTGTATGCAAGCACTCGGTTTTATCCAGCGCCGTCTTTTGATATACAGGCAATGTAGCATTCAGATTGGGCAGGGCGGCTTTACGCGCCGCCAGCGAAACGCCGTGAGAATACACGATCGCGCTTTCAACATCCTTCAAAAAGCCGATCATAAACTCGTCATCGAGCATCTTTTTGGCGAGCGCATTGATGGTTGCCACATTCTGCTGCGCAGGGTTCATTATTTTTCCCTTCAGCTTCGTATAGCCGATACGGAAGAAATTCGGTTGCTCGGCAGCCAGGATTTCTTCCATCACGCCTTGCAGCTTCTCCAGCTTTTCTGTCAATTCTTTCGAGTCTGCAGTGGAATAGCTGCTTATGTAGGGCTTCGCGGCGTCAATAGCTGCCTGATAGCGTTGCTTTTTTTCGCCGGGAATCAAATATTCGTTGTGTGCCTTCTCGGCGGTACGCAGCACCATCTTCAGGTTTTTACGAATGGACTTGGGCTGGCCCTGCAGCGTTTCTACCAGGAGGTTCTCCAAATCACCCTGCGCCTCAACCAGTGATTCATGCGCAAGCGTGTACGCGCCTTCCAATTGGACACCCGCCTGTGTGAACTTCTTGAGCGTATCAATCTTCGCAGATACCTCAGCCTTGGCATCGGCTACGTGCGCTTCTTCCTTGGCTTTCACCATGGCATCTTCCAACAGGCGAAGCTGTGTGTCATAGCGGCGTTTGGCGTCCCTGCGGCGCTCTTGGTTGTTCAGGATCATCGCTTCCGTCAGCTGCGTGCCAATACGCATGATGGGGTTGAGCGAGGACAGCGGGTCCTGGAAGATCATGGCCAGGCGGTTGCCGCGCAGCGCATGGAAATCATCCTCGGTGACCTTCAGAAGGTCCATACCGTCATAGATGATTTCGCCGCTTTCAATGATCGCATTGGGCGCCAGAATACCCATGATGGCGCGGGTGGTCACCGATTTGCCGGAGCCGGACTCGCCCACAATGGCCAATGTTTCGCCCTTATTGAGGTCCAAGGAAATATCGCGCACCGCTTTCACCGTGCCATTGTTGGTACGGAAGGATATACGCAGGTTCTTGATTTCAAGTTTCTTTTCCATATCAGTCTTCCGCCCCTCTCAACGAAGGATTGAACGCATCGCGCAGGCCGTTGCCAAACAGGTTGAACGAAATCATCAACAGCGAGATGACGATCGCTGGGAACAGAATGATGTGCGGGTCTGTATTCAAGTAGCCCTGACCGTTCGCCAATAGCGTGCCCAAAGAGGTCAGATTCTGGCTATTGAAGTTCAGAATGCCCAGGTAAGACAGCGACGATTCTGTGAAAATCACGCCCGGAATGACCAGAACAGAGGATGTGATGATCGTGCCCAGCGCATTGGGGAAAATGTGCTTGAACATCAGGCGGATATCCTTCGCGCCCAGCGTGCGGGCCGCAAGCACGTATTCCTGGTTCTTGAAACGGTAGAACTGTGTTCTCACACGGTATGCCGTGCCCAGCCAGCCCGTCACAATAAAAGCAAATACCAATCCTGTAAAGGTTGATACCTTGCCCGGCAATACCAAATGCAACTGGAACAGCGACGCTACCACGATAAAGGGGATACCGCTGATAACATCTGTGATGCGCTCACCCAGCATATCCACCCAACCGCCGTAATAACCCTCCAAAGCACCATACACCGTGCCGATGGTCAAGTTGATCACGGAAACGCACAGCGCCAGCACCAGGGACAGCCGCACACCGGCAGCCAGGCGTGTCAGAATATCATAACCCTGACCATCGGTTCCCAACAAGAAGTTCGGAGTATGGCCATTGGTATATTGATAATAGTTGTAATAGAACACGCGCACCTGGATCATGCTCTTGTCTTTTGCAATGAAGTATTGAATATTACCATCGGCATCGCGCTTGTAGTTGTCAACAAGGCCGGTGGCCTCGACATCAGCCTGCGTCATCTTCTTGCCGGCAGCATTCAAAGGTGTGCCATTGGCAGCATGTTTGTACCAGTAGTTGGCATCATCCGGGTTCTCGGATTTTTGCACATCCACCATGGGATACAGCACCTGAAGGCCAGAATCCTTTTCCCACGCTTGGATTTCTTCAAACTTGGCGCGGGTGATGTTCATGTAGCGGAACCCCACCTCATAAAGGGAGTCTACGCCACAATTGTGGTACTCTTTGCCCTGAGACATATAAGCTTCGCCTACTACCCGAATCGGATTATAAGCAGAGTCCATGCCCTCCTGCCAAGTAACGCCGTAACCATCGGTATCCTCATAGCCCATACCAATACTGACTAGATACTGGTAAAAGCGCTCATTCAACTTTTTCGTATAGGTGCCGTCCCAAATTCCGGTGTCTTCCAGCGCGGAAACCTTCGGGCGCATCTTGGCGTATACGCCGTCGCTATCCGAAATTTTATATTCAGAAAACACCGGCGCAACCAATGCAAATATAACGATAATGATGATAATGATGGCGGCTACAACGGAGGCTTTGTTGCGCTTGAAACGAATCCACGCATCCTGAAAATAGCCGATGGGCTTGGTCTCAAACTTTTTATCGTGGATACGGCCGTCCTTTTGAACAAGCTCAAACGCATCCTTGGACAAGTGGGACATGCTGTTCTTGTTTTCCATATTAGCGCGCCCCCAGTCTGATTCTAGGATCGAGGAAACCGTAGCTCAAGTCCACAATGATCGTAGAAGTGAGTGTAATCAACGAGTAGAACATGGTCGTGGCAATAAACACGTCGTAATCTCGCAGCGTAATGGACTGTACCATCAAATAGCCAATGCCATTGATGGCAAAAATCTTTTCGATAATCATCGATCCGCCCAGCACACCAATAAACTCCGAAATGATGGAAGGCAGGATTGGCACCATGGCATTCTTTAAGGCATGCCGCATGGTGGCCTGGGATTTGGTCAGGCCCTTGGTGCGCGCCAGCAGCATGTAATCGCTGGTCAGCGTTTCCGTAAGCTCTGCGCGGGTGAAACGCGTAAAATAAGCGATGGTGCCAAAGGAAAGCGAGAGCACCGGCAACACCATAGAGCGGAACATCGTGGCCGAAAACCACGTGCCGCCCGCATCATATAAAGACGATACAATGATCGGAAATAAGCCTAGTTTATAGCCAAGGAAGTATTGCACAAGAAATGCGTATACGTAGGAGGGCACCGAAACAACCACCATGACCAGCGTGGAAATCACGTGATCCTGCCATCTATTCTTGCGAAGTGCCGCATAAACGCCCAGCAAAATACCAAAGGGCAACGAGAACAAGAGCGAATAGACGTTGATCATCACCGTAGGCGGCAGACGAGTACCAATAATCGCGGCCACCGGTTTCATGTAATCAATTTTCCAGGAGGTGCCAAAATCGCCGGAAGTAAAGATTCCCTTTACGTACATGCCCAGCTGCACCATAATGGGTTCGTAATAGCCCAGCGCCTCGCGGCGCGCTTTTTCCAGTTCCGCCTGGGAGCCCATCATCGGCAGCTCGTTGGGGAGCAGACGAATGAGCACGAAACAAACCGTCGTAATAATGGCAAATGCCAGCAGCATTGCCGCTATTCTCTTGAGGATGTATTTGAACATGTACATAATTGGCTACACCCTTTATCCGTTATTTTTCCTGACGACAAGTGGATTGCCACTACCGTCTGCCACACAAAGTGCCACCAGATGCGTCTTTTGTGCAGATCAACGCTCTATGCCTAGGAACAACTCAGCCGCAGAACCCGCATAACGGGCCCTGCGGCCGAGCCTCTGTCAGCTATACACTAACGCGACAGTCCACATGGTGATGGATTTACTCGTAGCTCAGCTGGCCCCCCTGAGAAGCAACATAGTCGGCCCACTCAGCATCGGTGTAGTTGAAGGTCATCAGGCGGGTTCCGCCGTAGCCATACATGATGTTATAGTCGAGGGTAGCGAATTCGACCTTCTGGGAGTACAGGGAAGCGACAACGCTGACGCCCCACGGAATGCACTGATACGCACCCAGCACGCCGGCTTCGAGGGCCGACAGGATGTTGAGCTGGTATTCGGGCATCTGATAATACTGGCCGCCACCGTTGATGGATTTGGCCCAGTTCTGGAAGGTGTCAGTCACGGTTTCAGCAGTGCCATCCTGATCAAAGTCAAAGGTGACATCCAAGGTTTCCTTGGTGGGATCCCAACCGTTGGATTCATGGATCTTGCTGACGCCGCCCATGTAATCGGGTTCGGTGTAGGTACGGATAGAGGAGAAGGGATAGAATGCCGCACCGCCCCATGCGCCGCGGATCATTTCGTAACGGCCATTGGCAACGTCATCATAACGGTTGGCAGCGCCGCACAGGAACTTGAAGGTGATCTTGCCTTCGAAGCCGGTGCCCTTGGTGGCTTCGGCAACAAAAGCATTCATCATATCCTGCTGCTTGGTGTCATCCGCGCTCAGGGTTTGAGCAGCAGAGATCATGGCATTGATGTTGATCATCTGGCCATCGGTGTAGCGGCCATCTGCAATCGCCTGCTCGTACACAGCCTGGAACAGAACGCGAGCTTCTTCTACGTCATAACCGGTGACAGCGTTGTACGCATCATCGATGGTGGCATAGTTGGTGCCTTCGCCGAATTCGATGCCATACAGGGTCAAAACAGCCTGCTTGGCGATGTCGGTGTTGCGGTAGATGGAGTTGCTATCGTTAGCAATGTTGTAGTAGTACAGGGAATTGTAGAGGTAGTACGCAGGCTTAAATGCAGAGGTCGCCTGTGCGCAGAAGGAAGCACGGTCCATGGACAAGGAAAGTGCCTTGCGGAAGTCCTTATAGTTGAGAACCTGCTTGTTGCTGCCATCGTTGGCCTGCTCTTCCAGAGCGATCAGGCTTTCGAGGCTGGTGGCAAACATGAAGCGGAAGGTGTAGGTTTCATCGGTCTTTTGCAGATAATCGGACATACGGTAAGTGGGCAGATCATCGCTGGTCAGATCCACGCTATCCAGCAGGCCCTGGTTGAACAGGAGCAGGGCAGTGGTGTGTTCGCCAATGATGTCGATCTTCAGCTTGGTGGCCTGATACTGGCCATCGTGACGGCCGTCAAAGTTGCCGATCCAGTTTTCGTTCTTTTCCAGAACCAGCTGCTTGTCCTTTTCGAAGCTCACAAGCTTGTAGGGGCCAGCAGACATATAGGTTTCAGCGCTGGTGCCATAGTTGGTGGCAATCAGGCCAGCCTTGGTTTCCTTACCAGCTTCGTACAGGGGCTCGTATACAATCCAGTTGCTGGTGCAGGCGGTGAGGAAGTTGAACATATCGCAGGGGTTCTGGGTGATGTAGACGATCTGGTAGTCGCCGGTCTTCAGCAGGCCAACGTCGTCCCATTCCACTGCAGAATAGGTGATGTCGGTGTAGATGTAGTCGGCTGCATAGCTGGAATAAGGAGCGCCATCGGCCAGGTAGGTTTCATAGAGGTACTTGGCAGATACGTAGTCTTCGTCTTGGCCCTCTTCAACCGCTTCGTCACGGATGAGGGTTTCATCTTCGATGGGCAGGATGGTGGAGCCGTCTTCAGCGGCAACACCCCAGAAGCCCATATCAACATACAGCGGCTTGCCATCAGCCAGGACATCGGCGCAGCTTTCATAAGCCATGGAGCCAATGGACACCTGCTCGGTAACGCCAGCTTTGTCGTTGTTAAAGTACGCACGTGCATTGTACAGCTGCGCAGTGCTGTCAAAGTAGGAGTTCGCACGGTAGTTCTTCATCACGGGATCGAGGCACTGCTGCATCGAGTAGATGTAGGTATCCGCATTGATGGGAGTGCCGTCCGCCCACAGGGCATACTGGTTCAGATCGATCTGATACACATAGGCTTCAGTCGCATCCGCGGGCACGCCATATTTCGCTTTGTCGGCGAAGGTGGCGGTGATGTCGGTGACGGCATCGGCGCCTTCGTAGATCCACTCAAAGTTCACACCATCTTCAGCGATGGTGGAATCAACAAGGGGCAATTCCAGGAAGGTCATCAGGTCGCTTTCGTTGCTCATTTCCCACGCATGGGGATTCCAGTTGAGGGGGCTGGCAGCCATATACGTATTGTACGTATAGGACGGGGCGGCTTCTTCTGCCATTGCGGGCACCATAGCGATGATCATCATCAGCGCCAGCAAAGTAGCAAGAGTTTTTTTCATTCTTGGTTTCCTCCTCTTTCATTGAATGGTGGATATAACTTTAATGATTATAGCATAAATCATATTTGTTTACAAGATATATATTCCCCTATTTCTTCTTTTTTTTCACAGAAAATGAACCCTGCATTAAGTAAAATTGCATACAAATATAGAATATGGGCGTCCATTACAAAAATGTGACGCCCATGCGATACTTTATGCAATTTCAGTGGCATTTATGCTTCAGTTTGGCAATATCATCCGAAGCGTGTCATTCAGCCAATCGCCGTCAAACAGCTCCACCAGCCCGGCATCCACGCCTGCGGCCAGCTTGCTGTCGATCGGGATGCGCCCCAGCACCTTCAAATGATGCTTTTCGGCAATCTCATCCGCGTGGCTTTCGCCAAACACATTCACGCGCGTTTTGCAATCCGGGCACTCGATATAGCTCATATTTTCCACAAGGCCCAGCACCGGGATGTTCATCATGCCCGCCATATTGACGGCCTTTTCCACGATCATCCCAACCAGCGATTGCGGGGTGGTCACCACAATGATGCCATCCACCGGGATGCTCTGGAACACCGTGAGGGGCACATCGCCGGTGCCGGGGGGCATATCGATAAACATGATGTCCCTCTCGCCCCACAGCACGTCCGTCCAGAACTGCTTGACAGTGCCCGCAATAACCGGCCCACGCCACACCACCGGCGCGGTATCATCGTCCAGCAGCATGTTGACAGACATTACCTTGATGCCGGTTTTGCTCTCCGCAGGCAAAATGCCCTCCCCATTGCCCATGGCTTTTTGCGTGATGCCAAATGCCTTGGGGATGGACGGGCCGGTGATGTCAGCATCGAGCACCGCCGTGTTATAGCCCATGCGCTGCGCCATCACGGCCAGCAGCGTCGTGACCAGGGATTTGCCCACGCCGCCCTTGCCGCTGACAACGCCGATCACCTTTTTGATTTTCGTGCCCTGATGGGGCGCTTCCAACATGCTTTTGGCTTCACGGCTGCTGCAGCTTTGCCCGCAAGAGCTGCAATCATGGGTACATTCGCTCATTTTGAATGCCTTCTTTCCTAATTAGATGTGATAACGGCTGAACGCAGAAAGAATTTGGCGCTGTGATGCGGCCAAATTCCTCATGCGTCCTCCATATGGGATTACAGAACTTTATTCAGGAACTCCCGGGTGCGCTGCTGCTTGGGGGCAGTGAACACCTGCTCGGGCTTTCCTTCTTCCACAATCAGCCCCTCATCCATAAACAACACCCTATCCCCCACCTCGCGGGCAAAGCCCATTTCGTGGGTGACCACCACCATCGTCATGCCGTCCCGGGCCAGCTGCTTCATCACATCCAGCACCTCGCCCACCATCTCAGGGTCCAGCGCGCTGGTCGGTTCGTCAAAGAGCATCACCTGCGGCTCCATACACAGGGCGCGCACGATGGCAATACGCTGCTTCTGCCCACCGGAAAGCTGCTTGGGATAGGCGTTGGCGCGGTCTGCCAGATCCACGCGCTCCAGTAGCTCCATGGCCTTTTTCTGCGCCTCTTCCTTGCTTTTTTTCAGTAGCTTCATAGGCGCCAGCGTCAGGTTTTTGAGGATCGTCATGTTGGGAAACAGATTGAAGTGCTGAAACACCATGCCCATCTTCTGGCGGTGGGTATTGATGTTGGCCTTCGGATCGGTAACATCCACGTCTTCAAAGGTGATACGGCCCTTGGTGGGGATCTCCAGCAGGTTCAGGCAGCGCAGGAAAGTGGATTTTCCGCTGCCCGAGGGGCCGATGACCACCACCACCTCGCCGGAATGAATTTTCGCGTCCACGCCGTTCAGTGCCTTCAGTTTGCCGCCGTCAAAATGCTTGTGCAGCCCGGTGACATTGATAATCACATCAGTGGTCACTGTTTCTCAGCCTCCTTTCCAGTTTACCCACCAGCCATGAGAAAAGTATGACCAGTAACAGGTAAATCAGCGCCACTGCCAGCAGCGGCATGAACTGAGAATAGGTGACGCCGCGGATTTTATCGCCGCCCTTTGTCAAATCCTGCAAGGCGACATAGCCCGAAACGGAGGTTTCTTTCAGCAGCACGATAAACTCGTTGGCCAGCGAGGGCAGCACGCTCTTGAATGTCTGTGGAATAATGATATAGCGCATGGTCTGCACATAATTGAAGCCCAGCGAACGCCCCGCCTCAAACTGGCCGTTGTCAACGGACATGATGCCGCCGCGGATGATCTCCGCAACATACGCGCCGGAGTTGATGCCAAAGGCCACGATCGCAACCACTACGCCATTTCGCATACTGGCTAAAATAACATAATACATAATCATCAGCTGAATAATTACAGGCGTGCCGCGAATAACCGTCAAATACACGCGGCACAGGCTATTGGCGATGTTCAGCAGCACCTTGCCAATGCCGGAGCGCATCGTTTCGCCCGTTTTGTCGTGCGTGGCACGGATAATGGCCACCACAACGCCAATCGCAATACCGATCAAACAAGCAAAAAGCGTGATTTGCAGCGTCACGCCCAGGCCATCCAGCAGGTACTTCCATCGGTCCTTTGTGACGAAGTTCAGCACAAACTCCGCTTTCAAGCTTTCAAACCATTCCGCCAAACACAGCGCCTCCAGTCTAATAAACAGATGAAAGGGGGCGATTGCTCGCTCCCCTTACTGGCTCATACAGGGCTGTTATTCCGCATCGGAGGGAATGTACTTTTCGATGATGGCGGCAACGGTGCCATCGGCGATCAGTTCTTCCAGCGCGGCGTTCACTTTATCCAGTAACTCGGTATTTTCCTTGGCAATGGCCATGGCATAGTCTTCGATGGCGTATTCCGTTTCCAGAATCTTCAGGCCGGGGTTGGCAGCTACAAACGCCTTAGCGGGCTCGATGTCGATGATCACGCAGTCCACCTTGCCAACCAGCAGAGCGCCAATGGCGTCCGCGCCGACGTTGTAGGCCATCACCTTGCCCAGGCCTTCGTCTTCAATGTCCCAGGTGGCGTACAGATCACCGGTGGTGGCCTGCTGCACACCCACGATGGTGTTGGCACCTTCGGCGAACAGATCGTCAACGCAGGTAATGGGAGAATCTTCTTTAACCACGATGGCTTGGATACCGGTGGCATAGCTGGTGGAGAAATTAACGCTGAGCAAGCGCTCGTCCGTGACCGTCATGCCGGCCATGGCGAAGTCGATCTTGCCGGTCTGCACGGCCACGATCAGTGCATTGAAGTCCATGTCCACGATCTCCAGATCATAGCCCAGCTTGGCGCAAACAGCGGCGGCGATTTCGGCGTCAATGCCCACAATGGCATCGCCGTCATAGAACTCATAAGGGGGGAACGCGGCGTTGGTGCCCATATACAGAGTATCGGCAAACGCGGCGACAGAGGTGAGCATCAGGCACAGGGCCAATACGGTAGCAAGCAGCTTCTTCATTTTCTAAATCCTCCAAATCGAATGTTTCTTGGGAATGACGTGAGTATAGCACGCGTCGATTCCCTTGTCAACACCTTTTTTGAATTTTTATTCAGAAATTTTTGATTTATTTATGTTTCATGCATTTTCTCAAGCTTTTTATGCATTTTATGTGCATAATTACTTTTCGACGCGGAATATGCCGCACTTGAGGTACTGGGTTTCAGGCGAAGATACCAATATGGGATGATCGCGCCCCTGGGTGCGGTATTCTACTTGCATCAGCATCACGTGCGCGTCCATGGCCGCATCAGCAATCACCTGGCGGAAGGCATCGGACAGCATGTGCTGAGAGCAGGAGCAGGTCACCAGGTACCCGCCGTTTTTGACCAGCTTCATCGCTGACAAATTGATTTCCTTATAGCCGCGGATGGCGGCGGGCAGGGCTGTGCGCGTTTTGGTGAAGGCGGGCGGGTCGAGGATGACCACATCAAACTGATCATTATTATATACTCCATTGCGCAGGTAATCAAAAGCGTTCTCCGCCACGAAAGAAACGTTTTCAAAACCATTGAGAACGGCGTTCTCCCGTGCGCATTCGCAGGCAAACTCCGAAATATCAACGCCAACCACCTCCGCCGCGCCATAGTGCGCCGCGTGCAGCGCAAAGCTGCCCGTGTGTGTGAAGCAGTCCAGCACCCGGCCGCCCTTCACAAAGGGCGCAATGGCGGCGCGGTTTTCCTTCTGATCCAGGAAAAATCCCGTCTTCTGGCCGTGTTTGACGTCCACATAAAAGCGTACGCGGTTTTCCTGTATCTCCACGCGGTCCGGCACCGTGCCGCGCAGCACACCCGTCACCTGCCGCATGCCCTCCACTTCGCGCACCGGCACGTCATTGCGCTCATAGATGCCCAGCGGATGCAGCTCTGCTTCCAGCGCATCGCAGATGTCCGGCACAAAGCGCTCCATGCCAAGCGACAGGCACTGCAGCGACAGCACGCCGCCAAAGCTATCCACAATCACGGCAGGCAGGCCGTCGCTCTCGGCAAAAATCAAGCGGCAGGAGTTCATATCGGCAAACTTGCGGCGGTAATCCACCGCGCGCTTCACCCGCTGGTGGATAAACGCCGCATCCACAGGCTCGTCAAAATAGGTCAATATACGAAGTGCGATCTGGGAAGCCGGATTGTACACCGCCCGTGCCAGGAAACGCCCATTGGATGCCGTCACATCCACCACATCTCCCGGCTGGTAAACCCCCTTCATACGCGCGATATCGCTGCGAAAAATCCACGGATGACCGCTCCAAACACGGTTTTCCTTGCCCGGTAACAAAATAGCCGCTGCCATAAAAATCCCCTTTGTGAACAGAATATTTGCATTATACCACAACTTAGCGTATAATGCATATGTTTATGCGCTGTTTTGGCGTATAAATCGAACGAAAAAGCCATTCAACGAGGGATTCTGCTTTGCGAGAGGGGGTTACGCATGGCAATTGCCTGGATTACCGGCGCGTCCAGCGGCCTGGGGCTGCACACGGCGCAGGCACTGCATAGCGCGGGATATACCGTGCTGGGCGGCGCACGTTCTTTTGCCGGCAATGAGGGAGAAAGCACCGCCGGGTTCCGCCTGGCACTGGATGTAACAGACGAGGCCAGCATGGATGCATTTTGCGAAAAGGCACTCCGAATGTATGGGCCTCCTGATGTATTGATCAACTGCGCCGGCGTATTGACGCTGGGCGCTTGTGAAGAATATACGGTTCAAGAACTGCGGCAAGTGATGGATACCGTGTTCCTGGGGCAAGCGGCGATGATCAGCCGCACATTGCCCCTGATGCGTGCGCGAAAAAGCGGGCGCATTGTCAACTTCTCCTCCATCAACGGCCTGATGGGCATCCCCTTTCAAGGGGCCTATACCGCCGCCAAGCACGCGCTGGAGGGCTACAGCGAAAGCCTGTCTATGGAAGTGAAGCCCTTTGGCATTGAGGTGATGCTGGTGGAGCCCGGCGACCACCAAAGCGGCTCGAAAACATACCGCAAGTTTGCTTTGGCTTCCGAGAAGGCCGATTCTCCATACCGTAGTATGTTTTCAGAGGCGACCGCCGTCATTGCCCATGACGAAGAAACGGGCAGCGACCCGGCGCGGCTGGGCAAAAAAATCGTGCGCGTACTCAAACGAAAACGGCTTCCGCTGCGCCTGCGCGTAGCCCTGCCCAGCCAGCATCTGGCGGCCATCCTGCACAAGATTCTTCCCGGACGCCTGTTCGAAGGCATCATTCTTTCTTATTACATTCGTTCCGGCAAAAAGGAGGCTCCCCTATGACCACTGTCAACCCCATCAAAGAACGCAGCACTGCCCTTCGCCAGAAAAAGACACTGGAAACGCTGTTTGAGCTGACCTATGGCGCAGGCGATGCCATTGCGGCGCGCTATATAGAAGACAACGAGGAGAAGAGCATTACCTTCGACCAATACAAGCAAAATGTGCTGCGCTATGCGGCCGCCCTGCGCAAAGGGCTGGGCACACCGTCTGCCACGGGCTTTGTGGGCATTCAGCTGGATACTTCGCCCGAATGGGTGAGCATTTTCTGGGGTGTCATCGCTGCCGGATACAACGCGCTTTTGCTGGATTTCAGCCTGTCTGACGAAATGACGGGGTATATGCTGAAACAAGCCGGGGCCACGGCGCTTGTCACCCGCGCGCCGCGCACATTGGATGCCGGCATCACCCAAATCACCCCCAAAGAGCTAAACATCGCCGCGCCATCCGATCATTCCAAACCGAAGTTTGGAACAAAAGTAGCGCTGTGCACCAGCGGCACCACCGACACCAGTCGCATCTTTGTGTACGATTGTGATGCGCTTTGCGAGCAGGTATTAAACGGCGAACTACTGCACGATGCCAACCCGCGCATCATCAACAACACCGCCGCCTCACGCATGAGCAGCCTGGCATTCCTCCCCTTCCACCATGTGTTTGGCTTTATGGTGTGCGTGCTGTGGATTCCCTTCCTCGGCGGCGAAACGGTGTTCCTCAAGGATCGCAGCCCCAAGTGCATCCAGGAAACAGCCCAGCGTTTCCGCATCACGCACCTGCTGGCCGTGCCGCTGCTGGCCAATAACCTGTCGGTAGCACTCAGCAAAAAAGTATCCAAAGAGCCCGCTTTCAAGCGCACGATGTTCAAAACCATGCGCGGTTTCAGTTTAGGACTTCAGTCTGTTTTCCCGCGCTTTGGCATTGATTTTGCACGCAATGTGCTGTTCAAATCGGTGGTATCGCAAATCCTTGGCACCGATATCCGCTGCATCATTCTGGGCGGCAGCCACACCCCGGCGGAGCATATGCGCACGCTGAGCGCGCTTGGATACTACACGGTATCCGGCTTTGGCATGACAGAAACCGCCGTCACCTCGGTAGAAAGCGGCCTGAATGTCGTGACCCGCACCTCCGGCTCTGTCGGCCGTCCCTTTATCAGCGCGGAATACCGCGTGCAGTCTGACGGCAAGCGCAGCAACCGCGGCGAAATGTTCATCCGCGGCTCTTCCCTGCACACCGGACGGCTGGTGGATGGCAAACTGTTGCCGCCCGCACTGGACGAAAACGGCTGGTACCAGACCGGCGATATCGTGCGCCTGGAAAAGGGCAACCGCATGTATGTGGAAGGCCGCGCCAAGGATGTGATTATCAACGAATCCGGCGAAAACGTGTACCCCGATGAAATCGAGGACGTGTTTGGCGCACTGGAGGGCGTGGATCAATTCTGCGTGCTGGGGGTTCGTCACAGCGATAAGAAGCAGACCCATTTCCTGCCCCGCAAAAAGCACGGTGTGGAATATGAGGACATTACGCTGGTGCTCAGCATTGGCGACCATTACAAGGACGATGCCTACATCAACGAACTGATGAAGCAGGTGCGTACCCTAAATGGAAAGCTGCCCACCCTGAAGCGCATCACCCGCGTGCTGGTGACACCCGACCGCTTCCAGACCGCCAACGGCATCAAGGTGAAGCGTCTGGCGCTAAAAAAGGACTTGGAAAGCGAAAAGCTGGCGTACCGCGAGGTGGATTTCAACCGCAAAGATACCTCGGAAGCCAAGGCCGAGCCCATTGCGCAGCCGGAGCAGACTCCCTCCAACCTCCAGATGGAGGAGATTAAGCAAAAGGTGCGCCGCGTATATGCCGAAACGCTGGATATTCCCGAGAGTCAGCTGCGGGATGACGCGCACTTCATTGATGAGCTGGGCGGCGACAGCCTGCAGGTGCTGGGCATGTCCTTGCAGGTGGAAGAGCTGTTCAACGTGCTGATCCCCACCGAAGAGTACGGCCACTGCACCACCATCAACGATCTTTCTTCCCTCTTATATGCGCGCATCCGCGGCAACGTGGCATACGAAAACGTCACCGAACGCAGCGAAGCCGTCACCCCCATCACAGATTTCACCGAAACGCCGGAGTTCCAGAACTTTGCCGCGCGTCAGGCCGCGCTGCTGAGCAGCGGCGCTGAAAACCCGTATTTTGTCTGCCATGAGTCTCCCCTCACCGATACCAGCAACATGGCCGGCCAGATTGTGCTGAACTTTGGCAGTTACAACTACGCCGGTATGTCTGGCCGCAAGGAAACCATGGACGCCGCCAAGGCCGCCATCGACAAATACGGCACCAGCGCCAGCGGCAGCCGCCTGCTGGCCGGGGAAAAGCTGTTGCATCAGGAGCTGGAGGCCGAAATCGCAGAATGGAAGCACACCGAAACCGCCCTGGTGCTGGTGGGCGGCCACTCCACCAACGTCACCTTTGTGGGCAATTTCTGCGGCAAGGACGATTTGATTGTCTATGACGCGATCTCCCATAACTCCATCGAGCAGGGCTGCCGCCTGAGCGCCGCCACTGCCAAGCCCTTCCCCCACAACGATTACCATGCGCTAGAGAGCATCCTGCGCACCCAGCGCCACAAGTTTGCCAAGGTGCTGATTGTGATTGAGGGTGCCTATAGCATGGACGGCGATATCGCACCGGTGCCGGAGTTTGTGAAGCTGAAAAAAAAATACGGCTGCTTCCTGATGGTGGATGAGGCACACAGCGCGTGTGTGATTGGCAAAACCGGCGGCGGCGTAGACGAATACTTTGGCCTTGATCCGCAGGATATCGACATCAAAATGGGCACACTATCCAAGGGCCTGGGCACCTGCGGCGGTTATCTGGCGGGGCCGCGCGCCATTATCGACTATATGCGCTACAACCTGCCCGGCTTTGTGTTTTCCGTGGGCATTTCCCCGCCGCTTGCCGCCGCCACGCTGTGCGCCATTCGCCTTTTGCGAAATGACCCCTCCATCATGGAGCGCATGGAGCGCAACGTGAATGTGTTTATCGAAGAAGCGCACAAGCGCGGCTTCAACACCTGCCTGGCAGCACACACCGCTGTTGTGCCCATTTTGGTGGGCAAGGACGAAGATGCTTTCCTGCTGAGCAACCTGTTGCGCGCACACGGTGTGTTTGTTCCCCCGGCTGTATACCCCGCCGTGCCCAAAAACAAGGCCCGACTACGCTTCTGTGTGATATCCGAGCATCATCCGGAGCAGATTATTCAGGCATTGGATGCATTGGTGGACTGCGCCAAGGAAGCTGGCATTACATTGCCATCGTAATAATTTGGCAAAGTATGCGATTTTGCCTTGTCAATGTGCACAATTGCATGTATAATATTATAGGCAATATGGAAAACACGGGAGGTATCTGATGTATAAGCTGCTTCTAGCAACAGATCAGCCCGCCGTACAGGCGTTCTTTCGTGACGAAATCGATTGGCACGCGCTCAACTTCCACCGTCCGTTCGTCGCCGCCTCGCCCGAAGAAGCCATAGAACTTTTGAACACCAAACCCATCGATGCCATCGGGTATTATTTCAGCAATACCCAGGGTGCCGTGCTGACCCGCTTTTTGAGCTATGGCCGCCCCAGCCTGCCTGTGTTTGATGTGAGCCGCGAAGTACAGCGGCAGGTCACCGCGCTTAAGGAGCTCGGTAGATTGCTCGACCGTCTGCACGGCGATTACGCAGACGAGCCGTATGCCGAGGAAGCCATGATGACCCTGATGCGGGACGAGCTGACCCACCAGCTGTTGGCCGGTGAGATCACTGATTTTGAGTATCTGGAGCGGCAGCTGCACCTGTTCCGCGCCCGCGTTTCCGCAGACGAGCCTTGCATATTGTACGAAATCGACATGCCGCAAGGCGAAGTTTATATGACCGAGCACCGCAACCATGCGCAGGAGCGGTTGGCCAGTGCGCTTCGCAATAATTTCTTTGGCCGCTATGTGGACGGCATTTTCTACGCCGTGGCCGTCCTCACCCCCCGGCACATCCGCCTGGCTGCCATCCCTGTGCAAAGCGAGCAGGCTGAGGACGTGATGCAGCTGGCGCGGCGCGCGGATGAGCATGTGCAGGACAGTATCGCCAACATCAAAGAATACCTGGGGCTGGATATGGATGTACTCGAAGCCCGCACCATTGAAGGGCTGCGGCATTTAGTGAAAACAGAGGATTGATCATTTAAGGAGGACTACTTCGATGGGCATTATTTCTAAAATTATGGGCCAGTTTGTGGATGTCATTGAGTGGATGGATGATTCCCGTAACACCATGGTGTACCGCTATGACCACAACGGCAAGGAAATCATGATGGGCGCGCAGCTCACCGTGCGCGAAAGCCAGGTGGCTGTCATGGTCAACGAAGGCAAGCTGGCCGACGTGTTCCAGCCCGGCCGCTATCAGCTGTCCACCCAGAACATGCCCATCATGACGGCGCTGAAAAGCTGGAAATTCGGCTTCAACTCCCCCTTCAAGGCGGAAGTTTATTTTGTGAATACTAAGCAATTTCTGGATTGCAAGTGGGGCACCAGCAACCCTGTGATGATGCGTGACAGCGATTTTGGCATGATCCGCCTGCGCGCCTTTGGCATCTACTCCTTCAGCGTGGCCGATCCTGTGACCTTCCTCAAGGAAGTGTTTGGCACGTCCGATCTTTTCACCGTGGAGGGTGTGACCGGGCAGATCAAGCGTACACTGGTGTCCGGCCTGTCCGACGCCATTGCGCAAAGCAAAATCCCCGCGCTGGACCTCGCCGCCAATTATGACGAGCTTGGCCAGTACGCCCTGCAGACCCTCTCCCCCCGCATTGCCGCGCTGGGGCTGAAGCTGAGCAGCTTTGTGATTGAGAATATCTCCCTCCCCGAAGAAGTGGAAAAAGCGGTGGACCGCCGCACCTCCATGGGCGTTGTGGGCGATCTGAACAAATACACCCAGTTCCAGGCTGCCGAGGCCATGCGCGATGCGGCCAACAACCCCAGCGGCATGTCCGGCATGGGCGCAGGCTTTGGTGCCGGCGCGATGATGAGCCAGATGATGCAGCAGGCCACCCAGCCCGCGCAGGAAGCCCGCCCCGCTGCTGCTGCGCCCGCGGGCGAGACCAAGTTCTGCTGCGAGTGTGGCTGCAAAATCCCGCGCGAAGCCAAGTTCTGCCCCGAGTGCGGCGGCAAGCAGGGGTAAGAACGGAGAACGGAGAACGCTGAGGGCTACTCGCCCTCAGGCTCCCCGGCAGGAGATTTCATCTCCTGCACCTCAGTTATAACATATATTAATAGGCATTTGGCCCTGCGGACAACGTTATTCCGGGGCAGATGTCTATTTTTTGTAACTTATCGCCGGAACGCCAGATCTTTTGACAATTGTGTTGCATTTTTGATAACAATCCGTTAAAATAATGTAGTATAACAGCCTGCAAAAGGAGTGAACGTGTTGGACGAGATTTTACAGAGCTTGGCATCGAACCTGGTAGACGTGGCCGTGTACGGCGCCATCGCGCTGGTGACGATTGTTGGGCTATTCAAATGCATACTTCCGGTGCGTGCCGCTGCGGCGCGCCTGCGCCGTGCCATCCGTATGATGGAGCATTTGCCGGACACCGAGGGCGCGCGTCCCGCCTGGCAGGATGTGCTGTTTTTGGGCAAGCCCATGCAGGGCAGCTGGCGCAAGTTTTTAACCAATGCCGAGCAGCTGGACGCGCGCGGCCTGGCATGCGATGTGGGCGACTATGTGAATGACGATTCCGTGATCTACGCTGTAGGACATGTGCAGCTGGCCGATGTGATCCCGGGGCTGCTCACCAGCCTTGGCATCCTGGGCACGTTCATCGGCCTGATGAATGGCCTGAGTGGCCTGGATATGAGCGACGCCGCCAAGACGATGGAAAGTATCCCCATGCTGATTAGCGGCATGACCTTCGCCTTTGCCACCTCTATTGCCGGTATCTCCTGCTCGCTGATGTTCAATATGTTCAACCGCATGGCCACCGGCAGTGCCACGCGCGCCATTGACGATTTTAACGAAGCTTTCACCGACATCGTGATGCAAACGCCGCTGGATGACAACGTAAAAGCCATCTGCCAGCAGGAGGATCAAACCACGCTGCTGCGCCACGCAGTGAACGATATGAGCATGCGGGTGAGCGATGGCATTATTACTGCAGTTGAAAGCAGCCTAAAGCCGATCACGCTGTCTATGAACAACTTCATCTTGGGCCAAACGCAAGCGCAGATGGATGGCATTGCCAACATCGCGCAGCAGTTCATCGGCCAGATGAACCACGCGCTGGGCGGGCAATTCCTGCAGCTTGGGAAAACGCTTTCAGGTATCAACCAATCGCAGGAGATCAGTGCTGTGTCAATTGAGCGCGCCATGGCCTCTGCCGATGTGATCATGCAAAACATGATGAACATCCAAAGCACTACAGAGCGCGTGATGCAGCGCTATGACAGCTTCATCCACGCCATGGAGAATAACAACGTCCAAAACGACGCGTTCCTCACTCATGGCTCTCAGGTTCTCAAAGGCATGATGACCTCCGCCAAGGAGCAGGCTGCGCTGATTGACACCCTGCAAAAGAGCCAGCGCGAATTGCAAGCAGACATGAAAGATTACAGCAAATGGAGCAGCCAGGTGCTGAGCGCCGTCAAAGAGCAATCCGATGGCGCACTGCGGCTGTCCGGCCAGATGAGCGGGCAGATGCAGCAAAGCGGCAAGCTGCTGGCAGACAGCTATTCATCGTTTGTAGAGCAGCTGAGCACCGGTCTCTCCCGCTCCATGGGCATGTTTGACGAGAACATCCACAGCGTGCTGAACACGCTGAACGACCGGCTGCGTGCGCTGGAAAAAGTGGTGCAGCAGGCACCGGAGCAGGCGCAGCGCTATCAGACGCAGACGGAGGGCTACATCACAGCCCTGTCCAAGCTGCAGCAAAGCATCAGTGATATCGCAGATGCGCTGCCAAAGCCCCTGATGGAGGGTGCATAATATGGGCGCTGTCAAGGTGCGTAACCGCGCGCGGCGTCCCGCCAGCACCGACAGCGGCGCGCACTGGATATCATATTCGGACATGATGGCGTCGCTGCTGCTGGTTTTTGTGCTGGCCATTTGCTACAGCGTGTATCAGTATTACAACATGCTGCAGATCAAAACCAATCAGCTGAACGAGCAGCAGGCAGAATTATCGCGCGCGCAGATCACCCTCACCCTCAAAGAGGAGGAGCTGGAGAAAGCCAACGTGACCCTGATGGGCAAGCAGGAGGAAGTGGCACTGATCCAAATCCAGCTGGACCAAAAAGAGCAGGATTTGAACGCCGCCCAGGCGGCGCTGATCACCCAAGAGGATGCGCTAAAGCTGTTGCAGCTGAAATTGGCCGATCAGGAGCTTAGCCTGGCCGACCTTCAATTGGTATTAAGCTCACAAAAAGACGAACTGATAGCGCAGCAAAAACGCATCGACAACATGATTGGCGTGCGCACCTCCATCATACACGACCTCAGCGCCGCGCTGAAGAAAGCCAATATCCGCGCCACCGTGGATGACGCCACCGGCGATATCGTGCTGGAGAGCACCGTGTTTTTTGAAACCAACTCCTTCCAGATCAAAGAGAGCGGCCAGCAGCTATTGGCACAGTTTATTCCCGTATATTTAAGTGTGCTGCTCAGCCCCGCGTATGTGGATTATGTGGGTGAAATTATCATCGAAGGGCATACTGATAATGCGGGCACCTATGCTAAAAATCTGGAGCTGTCCATGAACCGCGCCCGCGCCGTAGCCATCTACTGCGATGAAATGTCCGGGCTGACCAACGCCCAGAAGCAGCAGTTGCGCACCCTGCTCACCCCCAAGGGCCGCAGTTTTATGGATCTGGTATACAACGCTGATGGCACGGTCAATATGGAAAATTCACGCCGTGTGGAATTCAAGTTCCGTATGAAGGACGAGGAAATGATCACAGAGATGAACCGCATCCTCTCCGCCATAGAATAGGAGCACCATGAAGTATCTTGCAATTTTTCTGATCGTGCTGGTGCTGGCCCTCACCGGTGTCGTGATCTATCAGGCCTTCAACACCTCGCTGGTGGTGGTTGGCAAGGGCTTTAACAAGCTGGCCGCTGCGGATAACCCGCAGGAATTTGCGGCGCTGCAAAACAACGTTGCCAACGAAAGCGTGATAGGTACTATCTATCAGGCCGATGCGCTGATCAACCCCAGCGATTATTCGTACTACGTCTACACGCTGCGCCTCAAGAACAACGGCCTTTTGCCCATGGAAATGGTAGAGATTCAAGTGGCGGCTGGTGACAGCGACATCCTCAGCTACACCGACAGCAGCGAAATAAGCATTAAGCCTGGGCAGACCCGCGATGTGTGGTGCGTGCTGGTTGTCAAGGGCGAGCCGCACACCGTGCGCCAGCTGCACATCACCTACTATATCTGGGGAAGGCCGTACCGGGTGAAGTTTACGTATGAGCCATAAGAAATGCCAAAAGGGATGGATTGCTTTGATGCTGCTGACCGCCATGCTGGGAGTTGCCCACGCAAACGCCGAAGACACCCCCCTCTCCCCCGCCTACGAGCTGCCCCATGGCTTTGTGTATGTGCATGATATCATTGAAGACGTGCAGCTGGACATGCGCTACGCCGGCACGCACAATTTTGTGGGCGATGTGATTGACGGCTATGAAGGGAATTTCGCCATCCTCACCGCCCCTGCCGCAGAGGCGCTTAAAAGGGCTGCAGACGCGTTTCGGGAAATGGGCTACCTGCTGCTCATCTACGATGCCTACCGCCCCCAGAGCGCCGTCAAACACTTTGTACGCTGGTCGCAGGACCTTGATGACATGCGCATGCAAAGCGAGTTTTATCCGGAGTTCAAAAACAAAAAACGCATTGTGGATCAGGGCTATATTGCCCGCAACTCCAGCCATTGCCGTGGCAGCGCGATCGACCTCACCTTGACCACGATGGACGGCGTGCCGCTGGATATGGGCACTTGCTTTGATTACTTTGGCACGGCCTCCTGGCACGGCGCGAAAGGCTTGACCCCAGAGCAGACCGACAACCGCAACCTGTTGAAAAGCGTGATGGAAAAGAGCGGCTTCCGCGCCTTTGAACAGGAGTGGTGGCACTATAAGCTGGTGGGCGAGCCGTATCCCGATACATCGTTTGATTTCCCGGTGAAGTAGGCAACATGTAAAAGGCTGTGACGAATTTCTACTCGTCACAGCCTTTTCGTTTTTATTTTTTCATCCATTTTTTCATCAAGTACATTATCATGTAGGCCTCATCGGATGTTTGGTCTGCATAGGGCCCCATCAAAGCATCCCATTCCACCTTTTGCTCTGCCGTCCAGCTTTCATATTTGCCAAAGGGGCTGTACTGCTCATCTAAAAACCACCTGAAAAAGAGATATTGCTCGGCATGTGTCATGCCCATAAGCCGCTCAGCGTACACGGGCAGTTTTGCCCAAAGCCCGGGGGGATCCACATATTCCAGCACTTCCCCAGTGCCCGCATGCACCATCACCACATAACTCCAGTCGTTTTTATTGTTATTGTAATGCTCCTTCAGAATAACAATAGGCAGCTCATAGCCGTCCTCGCTGCTGCGTCCACCGGCTATGAATGCGAAATATCGGTCGGCTTCTTCCGCAGACATTCCAAACGCCTTCGTCAAACCCTGCAAGGCAATTTCTCCGACCTCCGTATACGAATAGTTCATCACGGATGTTCTACCCATATATAACTCATATTCATTCGGCGCGCAGTTGATTGTCATTCTTCCGTATTTGTTGACCAAAATATCCAGCCTATAATATGCACCAACCTGGGGAAGCCCGAAACCATTGTCTGGATTCAGGATGGCAGCCTCAGGAATTATGGTTCGATACACCCATACTTCATATTCCTGATTATACGTCGCCTGCATGTTCATTTTTCTGATATCGTCGTGTGTCATATGCAGATCGTCAATCATCAGCTGCTTGATGCTATCGATAACCGCCGTCTCATCAACAAGCTCTACAATTTCTTTGTCAAGGCCCTCGCTGGCCGCATCCCTGCGCCGCCGGATTTCCCGGCTCCAATAGGCATACGCATCGTCATGCTCCTGCTTCGTGGCGTTCGGATGCTCCGCATCGTATGCATCGCGGAAGATGACGGATTCATCCGGTGCCATGCCCACAACAGTTGCCGGGGGGCGAGCCTTGGCTGCAACATGCGTGCGCATCCTATCGCCATAATACTTGTCAATAATCTGATCTGCTGCATCGCTGCGGGTTTCCCCATCCAAACTTGCATTTTTCAAAACAGCATACAGGCTTTCGTCTACGGTAAGCCCACTCTCGCACATGGCATCCACAAACCGGGCTTTTTCATCCAGCCCCCACACATCCAGCACACCGTCTACGATCATATCCGCCACTTCTTCAAGCCAGGGCTTTGGGCTGTCCACCGTCCTGTCCGTCACCTTATCCGTCCAAGCCGGAATAGCCGTCATGGCAAGCGCCGTCAACGTGACAAGCATAAGCACAAGGATAAGCACCAAGCTCAACGATAGCTTCTTTTTCATTTTTCTCCCTCCTGTGATATCAGTGTAAAGCGCGGCGCGCCGCGCAAGTGAAACACTCAAGCCGGAAAGATTTTCTGTCAATATGGATTGAATCGGGTCATTCGATTTCATCCGATACCCCTCCTTTCAGCTGGTATCGAAGCAGGGTATACGCCTTCTGCAGTCTATTCTGCACCGCAGAACGGCTAATGTGAAGTGCCTTTCCTACCTCCAGCATGGTCATACCGTGGAAATGATACAACAGGACGACTTGCTTGAGCTTCCCGGGCAAGCCCAGCAAATCTACGAACATCGCGCGGGAGTCATCCGTCACCGCCAGCAGGGGCTGGGGCAGATCCTCCAACGCTTTGGACAAATCTACATGCTTCAGCCAGAACGAGCGCTTGTAGTCCTTGCAGGTGTTGATGGCAATGGTGATAATCCAGGTTTTTTCGCTGCTGCCGGAGCGGCCTTCAAACTGCTCCATGCCCTTCCAGGCCTTGATGAAGGTGTCCTGCATGGCATCCTCGGCCAGGGTTCTATCTGCAAGGTACACAAAACACGTCTGGAGAACGGCATCGCTGTATTCGTCGATCCACTTCTCCAGCATTGCGTCCCTTTCTATTGCCGAGATTACACTCACCCTCTCAGCCTCCTTCACTTCTTTAGACGAAGCAGGGCAGCATAAATGCCAGTAAATAAAAAATAATTTTGACGATAAGAAAAAAAGCTGCGACGCGGTCTTACCCGTCACAGCCTCTATAAAGTAGCTTACTGATATTTTTCCGCAAACTGATCTGCCACGGCCTGAAAGACCTCAATCAAATACGGATCAAACTGTTTGCCCGCGCCGTCCAACAGAATGGCTTCGGCCTGTGCACGCGTCATAGCGGGCTTATACACACGCTCGCTCACCAGCGCGTCATACACATCCACAATGGACACGATACGCGCCACCAGCGGGATATCTGCGCCGCTGAGGCCATCGGGATAGCCCTTGCCATCCCAGCGCTCATGATGATAGCGGCTGATATCGTGGCAATAGCGCAAGTATTTTTCGTCTTCGAAATCCAACATGGTTTCTACGATTTCGCTGCCGATGGTGGTGTGGGTCTTGATGATTTCAAACTCTTCCGGCGTCACGCGCCCGGGCTTGAGCAGCACATTATCCGGGATGCCAATCTTGCCGATATCATGCAGCGGCACGGCCTTGAGCACCAGATCGCGGTCTGCCATCAAATCCTGATATTCGTCGTCCTCCATGGGATGGAGCGCCAGATAATCCAGCATAATCTCCGTCAGCTCGCGGGTGCGCTTGACATGCTCGCCCGATTCCAGGTTGCGATATTCGATGATGTTCGCCATGGTTTCCAGAAGCTTATCCTTGGTGCGCACAAGCTCCGCAACCTTTTGATCCACCATTTCTTCCAGCGATTCGCTGTATTTGTACAGCTTCACGTGGTTGAGCACGCGTCTTTCGACAACCTCCGGGCGGAAAGGCTTGGGGATATAGTCTACCGCGCCCATGGCCAGGCCCTTGGTTTCGCTGGCGGGGGAATCTGCAGCAGTGATAAACAGCACCGGAATGCGCTGTATACGCGGATCGGCCTGCATTTTCTCGAGCACCTGGAAGCCGTCCATCTCCGGCATGATGATATCCAGCAGCACCAATACCGGTTTTGGAGCGTCAGAAAATAGATAATCCACCGCTTCCCTGCCATTCTCAGCCTGCACAACGTCAAAATGACTGTTTAGAATGTTATCCAGGATCAATCGGTTGATCTCTATATCATCCACTACCAGTATCAAATCTCTGTTCATCGTTTAGACCCTTTTTATCTGCCAGAAGCAGCTTATTCTTCTCGTAAGTACATCTGCACCATCTGGATGGTTTGCTGATAGCAGTCCACCACCAGGGGCATGGCATCGGTATCGATTTCGCCCAGCTTCAGCTTGGCCTCAAATGGCACAATCACCTCTGTAAGCGCCACCAAAGATAAGTTCGCCGCAACACCTTTTAGCGTATGGGCTTGAAACTGCATTTCCTTGGCGTCGCCCTGTGCATATGCACCTTCCAGCTTGCTCATGATAGAAGTATCCGACACAAAGCTGTTAAGCAGCATGGTGTATATGCGCTTATTTTGCCTTAACCGAGCCAACCCATCTGCCACATCCATATAGGGCAGAAAAGATGCCTCCTCACGATTTTGCTCACCCATGTTGATTCCTCTCCTCTGGGCATTACTTGGCTATTATATCACAAGCTCGAAAAAATGCAATAGTCGCAACTACCTTGCAACCATTCTTTTTCCATATTAATTTTACCACATTCGGCAAAATAATCAACCCATACTGTGTTTTTTTATTGCTTGATCTTCAACCGCTCGGTAGCACGCGCCAAAGCAATCCGGCTCCACTCGTACTCCTCGCGGCTTTGCTGGCGCTTCATACGGCCGAGTGCGCGCTCCTTGGCGGCCTGCGCGCGCTCCATATCAATATCCTCCGGCCATTCGCAGGCCTGCACAAACACGCGGGTGCAGCCCGGCTCTACCACCAGGAAACCCTCCGATTGGAAAGCCTTTCGCCAAGCGCCGTCTTTTTTGATAGAAAGCTGCCCCACTACCAACGGCGCAATCAGCGGCGCGTGGCCGCGCAGCACGGTCCACTGCCCATCGGTGGTGGTGATGGTCAACGCTTCCACTTCGTCATCAAAGAATTGATACTCAGGCGTGAAGATTTCCAGCCGGTATGTGGCGCTCATCGTCTTCCCGCCTCCAGCTCTTTTGCCTTGCGGCGTGCATCGTCCAAATCGCCCACCATGAAGAAGGCTTCTTCCGGCAGGTCATCGGCCTCGCCCGCCATGATGGCGTGGAAGCTGTCAATGGTTTTTTCTAGCGGCACTGATTGCCCGGGGATGCCGGTGAAAGCTTCCGCCACGAACAGCGGCTGCGAGAAAAAGCGCTGAATCCTGCGTGCGCGGTAGACTGTCTTTCGGTCATCCTCCGACAGATCATCCATGCCCAGGATGGCGATGATGTCCTTCAGCTCATTATAGCGCTGCAGGCACTGCTGCACGGCGCGTGCAGTGTCATAATGCTCCTGCCCGACCAAGCCAGGGTTCAGCATGCGGGAGGACGAATCTAAGGGGCTGACCGCCGGATAAATGCCCATTTCTGCCACCTGGCGGGACAGCACCGTGGTAGCGTCCAGGTGCGAGAATATCGCCGCTGGCGCAGGGTCTGTCAAGTCATCCGCGGGCACATAAATGGCCTGTACGGAGGTGATGGAGCCGTCTTTCGTGGAGGTGATGCGCTCTTCCAGCTCGCCCAGTTCATTGAGCAGTGTGGGCTGATAGCCAACGGCGGAGGCCATGCGCCCCAGCAGCGCCGATACCTCGTTGCCCGCCTGCACATAGCGGAAGATGTTATCAATAAACAGCAGCACGTCCTGCTTTTGCTCGTCGCGCAGGTATTCTGCCATGGTCAGCCCCGTCAGCGCCACGCGCATACGGCTGCCGGGCGATTCGTTCATCTGCCCAAAGGCCAGTATGGTTTTGTCCATAACGCCAGATTCGCGCATATCGCTGATCAGGTCGCCCCCCTCGCGGCTGCGCTCGCCAACGCCGGTAAACACCGAGTATCCACCGTGGTCGGTCGCGATGTTGTGGATCAGCTCCATAATCAGCACTGTTTTGCCCACACCGGCACCGCCAAACAGGCCGATCTTTCCGCCCTTGGCAAAGGGCACCAGCAGGTCGATCACCTTGATGCCGGTTTCGAATACTTCGGTAGCGGGGTTTTGCTTGAGCAGCGGCGGCGCGGCGCGGTGAATCGGCCAATGCACAGAAGATCCGATATTGCCCTTGTTGTCAATGGGCTTGCCCAACACATTCACAACGCGCCCCAGCAGCTCCTTGCCCACCGGAACTTCGATGCCGTGGCCGGTATCCTGCACGGATTGTCCGCAGCTCAGCCCCTCGGTTGCCTCCAGTGAAATGCAGCGCACCACGCCATTGCCAGCATGCGCCACCACTTCCATATGGATGCCCGATTGCGTGATCAACAGCGAGTGAATGACCGGCGCACTTCCTTCAAAAGTGACCTCCAGCACAGGGCCGTTGATGCGTGTCAGCTTGCCTTGGCGATTAGCATTGTCCATATTCAGGCTCCTTTTCCTGCAAGGCCTGTGCCGCGCTGGTAATCTCGTTGATTTCCTGCGTGATGGCGGCCTGGCGCGCGAGGTTGTATTGCACCTTGAATTTTTTGAGCATCTCATCCGCATTGCGGGTGGCGCTTTGCATGGCGTTCATGCGCGCGCAGTGCTCGGCGGCATAGGCCTGCATCAGTGCGCCGTACAGGATGCCCACCGTATACTGCGGCACCATCAGGTGGAACATCTCCCTTGGGGAAGGGTGATACAGCATTTCCTGCTGATAGGTGTTCTGCGTGGCGGGCACGGTGGCCAGCGGCAGCAAGCGCTCCATGCACGGAAAGGACTTGACGGTGCTGATAAACTTGGTATAAATCACATACACCTGATCCACCAGATCCTCATCATACAGGCGGAATACGTCCTGAATGATGTGGCGCGGTTCCCGGATGATGGGTTCCTGCGCGCTTTCGCGGATCTGCACATCTGGGAAAACGCCCTGCTTTTTGAAAAACTGACCGGCGTTTTGCCCCACCGTGATCAGATAGTCGCCCGTTTTCACATGCGGCAGCGCAAACTTGAGCACATCGGCATTGTACGCGCCCGCCATACCCTTTTCGCCCGCGATCACAATATACGCCTTGCGCTTGTCCCCACGGTCGCGAAGGTATGGGTGATTGATATCCTCCAGCGCGCGCAGGGTATCCTGCATGGCGGAATGCATGTTATCCACATACAGCTTGTTATACGCCATGTGGGTCACCAGTTTTTTCACCTTGGCCGAGGAGATTAGATACATGGCGTTGGTGATCTTGCGCGTCTGCTCCACCGCGCGGATGCGGCGGCGAATCTCCAGCATATCACGCATACGGGTTCGCTTCTTCCTTGGCCGCCGGCGTATAAAGCTTGCGGTAATTCTCTATGGCCATGAGCAGGCTGGTTTTGTCAGCGTCGCTCAAATCTCCGGTGTTGTCGATGGCATCCAGCGTGCCCTTCACGCTCTTATGCAGATAATCGCACAGGGACTTTCGCACAGCGCACACATCCTTCATCGGGAAGCCGTCAAACATCCCCTGCTGATAGGCCAGCAGCACTGCCACCTGATCAGACAGCGCAAACACGGTGCTTTGATCCTGCTTGAGAAGCTCTGTCAGCCGCTCGCCCTGATCCAGCATTTTGCGGGTGTTATAGTCGATATCGGAATCAAACTGCGCAAACACAGACAGCTCGCGGTACTGCGCCAGTGCCAGGCGCAGTGCGCCGCTCACCTTCTTCATGGCGGCAGGCTGGGCCGCGCGGCCCACGCGGGATACCGACAGGCCAACGTTCACCGCCGGGCGCACGCCCGCGTGGAACAATTCGCTTTCCAGATAAATCTGGCCGTCTGTGATGGAGATCACGTTGGTGGGTATATAGGCCGAAATATCGCCGGCCATGGTTTCCACAATGGGCAGCGCCGTCATGGAGCCGCCGCCTCTTTCGGGCGACAGCTTGGCCGCACGCTCCAAGAGCCGACTGTGCAGATAAAACACATCGCCCGGATACGCTTCGCGACCGGGCGGGCGCTTGAGCAGCAGGGACATCGTGCGGTACGCCGTGGCGTGCTTGGACAAATCGTCATACACTACCAGCACATCGCGTCCCTTGTTCATAAAATATTCTGCGATGGCGCAGCCCGCATAGGGCGCGATGTACTGCATGGCAGAGCTATCGGACGCCGTGGCGGCCACGATGATGGAATTCTCCAGCGCGCCGTTGTCCTCCAGTGTGCGGATCAGCTGCGCCACAGACGCCGCCTTTTGGCCGATCGCGCAGTATACGCAGATCACACCCTTTTTGCTCTGGCTCAGCATGGCGCTGACGGCAATGGCGGTCTTGCCCATCTGGCGGTCGCCAATGATCAGCTCGCGCTGGCCTTTGCCGATGGGAATCATGCTGTCAACCGACAGTATGCCCGTTTGCAGCGGCTGGTGCACAGACGTGCGGTCCATAATGCTAGGCGCAGGATTCTCCAGCGGCCACAGGCGCTTGGTCACCAGCGGCTTTCCGTCCAGCGGGCGCCCCAGCGGATCTACCACGCGCCCCAGCAACGCACTGCCTACCTTCACATCCAGCACACGGCCGGTGCCGCGCACTACGGAGCCTGCCGATACCGCGTCCTCGCCCGAGAACAGCACCGCGCCCACGCCATGGATGGACAAATCCAGCGCCATGCCAAACACGTTGTTTTCAAAGCTGAGGATTTCGCCGTATTTGCTGTCGCCAAGCCCGTCAATGTGCACAACGCCGTCCGCGCTGCTTTTGACAATGCCGTATTCGTACGAGCGCGCACCCACATCCATCTGGGCCAACCGCTCCAGGAAGTTTTCGCTGATGGTTTCACTGTAGAAGCCGCCAGCTTGCGCCGCAGCCTCCGCTGCGCTTCGCATTTCCTCCAGCTTGGTCTGCATGCTCATGTCGTACAGCACGCCGTCGCAATATGCGCGGAAGCCGCCAATCAGCGTGGGATCGTGCTCAAAGGTGCACTCCACAGCCTCGCCCAGCAAGGCTGCCAGCTGGTCTATGAGGCGCTGCTGCTCCACGGGGGCGAGCAGCGCCGCCGTTTTCACCGTTGCCTGTTGCACTGCGCTCACCTCGCTTTAGAGAAAAATGTGTCAATCACCTTTTGATTGTCCGCCTGATTCACTTCGCGCTGCAAAATACGCTCTGCCAGCGCCACCGCCATATCGGTGATCTGGGTTTGCAGGGCGGCAATGGCCTCTTCCCGCTCCACGGCGGATTTTTCGCGCGCATCGCTCAGTAGCTCTTTGGCCTTGCCATTGGCTGCGTCCACGATCTGCGCCGCCTGCACGTTGGCCTGCCGGGTGCCTTCCAGGATCAGCTTTTTCACCTGCTGATCAGCATCCTGCATGCTCGCGGCATAATTTGCTTTCAGTTCATCGGCATCCGCCATCGCGGCCTTGGCATCGTCCAATTCTTTGGCCACGCTGCTGCTGCGCGCGTCCAGAAACTTGCGTACGGGCTTGAACAGCACCATCCGCAGTAGGACGAACAACACGCCGATGTTGATTAAATAGATAACAATATCCAAGGGCTGAATATCCATGGGCGACCCCTTTCCGGCATAGCGCTTACGCCATGGTGAACATCATGATCAGTGCCGATACAAAGCCGTAAATGGCGGTAGACTCGGTCAAGGCCAAGCCAAGAAGCAGAATGGAGTTGATCTTGCCGGAGGCTTCCGGCTGGCGGCTGACAGCATCCACAGCCTTGCCCGTGGCAAGACCCATCGCAATACCAGAACCCGCGCAGGACAGGAGGCACAGTGCCACACCGATCGGTAACAGACTCATTTTTCATACCCTCCGTTTATGATTGTTATTATTCCACCGCTTCATTGATGAAGGTGAGTGTCAAGGTGATAAAGATATACGCCTGGATGATCGGATGGAACACATTGAAGTACAGGCCGATGACGCTCGGGATGCCAATGGCACTGCTGCCAAGCGCGCTATACAACAGATGCATCACGATCATGCCGCCCAGCATATTGCCAAACAACCGGCACGCCAGAGAGATTGGCACCGCCACATCGCTGATCATGCGCAGCGGCAATACCACCGGCGTCGGGCTGGCGAGTGACTTGATGCGCCCGCCAAAGCCTTTGTGACGAATGGCGTAATAGTTGATCAGGAAGAAGGAGATCAGCGCCATGGAGAAGGTCATAGCCAGGTCCGCCGTGGGCGGGCGAACGCCGATCAGCTCCATCGCGGCACAGGCGATCATCAGCGCGGCGATGGTGAACAGGTATGCGCTCAGGTTATTGCCAAGCTCTCCCGCCGTTTTGTTGGTGTAGGTGCTGATGCCATCCACCATCAGTTCCAGCACGTTTTGCACGCCGCGGGGCACGGCCTGGAATTTCGGGATCACAAACACCCGCGCCAGCACAGCCAGCAGCAGAATCACCGCCATCGCCACCCACATGGCGACGACGCTGCTGCTCAGCGACAGCCCCATCAGGTTCACCCGCTCCGGCGAGATTTCAACCGTCAGCGGCTCTGCTTCCTTTGCGCCAAACAAGAGCGGCAGCAGCGTGACCGTGAATAGCCAAGCGCCGATCACCACCAGCATGGTGCATAGCTTGCGTTTCTTCTTGGCCTTTTTGTCGTCTGGGGTGACCAATAGTTGTTTCTTTGCCGCGCGCCGAAAGATTAGACCCAAAAGCGCGCAAATCAGCGCGGCGGCCATGATTGCATATTCCATAATACGCTCCTTATGACTTTCCCTGGTTGTTTGCGGCAGCCTCCGCCGCTTTTTTCTGCTTATTCATGTTATGTAAAAACTGTACGCCTGCGCCTATGATCAGCACAACGCCAACAGAAATCCCGGCTAACGGCAACTCTTTGGGGGCAAGCAAGCCGCACGGCACCAGAAACAGCACCAATGCGCCCAGCTTTGCCGGAATGAGCCACCAGGAGAATATCTCCCCAGCGGTGATCTGATTGACGAGCTTTCTCAGCAGATAGAACTCTACAGCGCCCAGCATCGTACCTAACAGCACCCCAACCACAGCATCACCCCTTTCCGAACCCTGATTATACTCCGAACCACTTCAGAATACAAGCGATTTCGTACAGTTTCTATCAGTTTGTACATATTAAATCAAAAATAAACATCGGCTTTTCAGGCCGATGTTCTTTCTGTCAAAATAGCAACCATTCATGCCCGCGCTGCACAGCCTGCAGCACTTGCTGCGGGGCCGGGCCGCCGGGCAGGCTGCGCTGTGCCACGCAGGTATCGAGTGAAATCGCAGAATATATGTCTTCACCAAACGCGGGGCTGAAAGTTTGCAGTGTGGCAAGCGCCACATCATCCAGTGCACAGCCCGTGTCCAGGCAGTAGGCCACCAGCCGCCCCACCACCGCGTGCGCATCGCGGAAGGGTACGCCTTTGTTCACCAGGTAATCCGCGCAGTCGGTAGCGTTGGCAAAGCCGCCCTTGGCGCTTTGCAGCATGTTGCCGGTGCGGAAGCGTGCCGTTTTCAGCATGCCTGCAAACACGTGCAGGCACTTGATATACGTGTCCCGCGTGTCAAAAAAGCTCTCCTTGTCCTCCTGCATATCCTTGTTGTAGGCCAAGGGCAGGCCCTTCATCACCGTCAATAGCGCCATCAGATCGCCATACACGCGGCCTGTTTTGCCACGAATCAGTTCCGCCACGTCGGGGTTTTTCTTTTGCGGCATCATGCTGGAGCCTGTGGCAAACCCGTCATCCAGCGTCAAAAAACCAAACTCATGGCTGCTCCATAGCACGATTTCCTCGCAAAAGCGGGACAGATGCATCATGCCAATGCCCGCTGCCGCCATATAATCCAGCAGAAAATCACGGTCGCTCACGCCATCCAGGCTGTTCTCCGTCATAGCGGCAAAGCCCAGCTGATCGGTCACAAACTGCCTGTCCAAAGGATAGGTGGTGCCGGCCAGCGCGCCGCTGCCCAGCGGCATCACGTCCGCCGCCGCTTTGGCGTTCCGGATGCGCAGCACATCGCGCTTGAACATCTCAAAATACGCCATCAGGTGATGTCCCAAGGTGATGGGCTGTGCCCGCTGCAGGTGGGTGTATCCCGGCATGATGTCCTGCGCATGTTTTTCTGCCAAGTCCAGCAAAAGTCCGCACAGCTCTTTGAGGAGAAGTATCGTCTCATCGCAGGTGTCCTTGGCATACATGCGCATGTCCAGCGCCACCTGGTCGTTGCGGCTGCGCCCGGTGTGCAGGCGCTTGCCCGCCTCGCCGATACGCTCTGTCAGCAGTGTTTCCACATGCATATGGATGTCCTCGCTCTCGGGCGGGAAATCCACCTTGCCCGCAAGCATGTCTTCCAGTATGCTTTGCAGCCCCTGTTGAATGGCGGCTTCGTCTGCAGCGCTGATCAGCCCTTGCTTGCAAAGCATCCGGGCGTGTGCCATGCTGCCATGAATGTCCTGATCGAACATCCGCTTATCAAAAGAGAGGGACGAGTGAAAATCGTCTACCATCTGGTCAGTGCCCTTGTCAAACCGTCCTGCCCATAGTTTCATGTGCTTGTCACCTCAAATCATTCCATATGACTAAAACCGCGGTGCAGGAGAGTGGTCTCCTGCCGGGGGGGTGGGGGCGAGGAGCCACCAGCGTCCCCCTCCCCCT
>JAVBRU010000109.1:0-3610 GCA_031547595.1 Eubacteriales bacterium | reverse complement strand
GATGGGCGTTGTGGCTGTTGCTCTGACCGCTGTTATGATTTTCGGCACGGTCCTCATCACAGGCGCGGGTGCCAGCACCGGCGTTATCGGCCCGGACGAGATCAATTCCATCATCAACACCACCACCGACGCATCCAAAGTATCCAGCCCCTTCACAGAAGTTTCTAACAAGGTGCGCAACAGCATTGTGGGTGTCAACAACTATGTGACCGCCTCCTCGCGCTCCTACTCCTACGGGTACGGCTTCAACGATGGCCGCCAGCAGCAGCAGGAATCCCGCGAATCGCTCTCCGCCACAGGCTCGGGCGTGGTCATCAGTAGCTACGGCCACATCCTGACCAACTATCACGTGGTAGAGGGCGCATCCCGCGTCACCATCACCGTGGCGGATGACGAAACCGAGCATGTGGCCACCGTGGGAGGCTATGACGCCGATCTTGACATCGCGATTTTGCAGGTGGATGGCCTGAGCCTTACCCCCGTGGAGCTGGGCGACAGCGATCAACTGCAGGTGGGCGAATGGGCGATCGTGATTGGCAATCCCCTGGGCGAGGACTTTGCCCGCTCCGTAACGGTGGGCATCGTGTCTGCGCTTGACCGTGAAGTGACCGACAGCACCTATGACCGCTACGGCCGCCGCATCAACATCACCAACAGCATGGTTCAGGTGGACGCTGCCATCAACAGCGGCAACTCCGGCGGCGGCATGTTCAACGTGCTGGGGCAATTGCAGGGCATCCCGGCGCGCAAGTATGGCTCCACCACTGCCAGCCTGTTCAGCAGCAGCGCGTCGGTTGAAAACATCGGCATGTGCATCCCCATCAACGTCGCCAAGCCACTGATCGAGCAAGTGATGAAGGAATACAGCGGCGTGGCGGACGTGCAGGCCAAGGATGAAACGCAGGACGCCACCGGCAGCACCAACGACCTCACCGGCAAGCCGCGCCTTGGCGTCAGCATCAATATGCTGACCGGCAGCTCCCAGGGCATCCTGCCCCAGGGTGCCATCGTGATGGCCGTCACCGCAGGCTCCCCCGCAGAAGAAGCGGGCATCCAGGTGGGCGACATCATCGTGGAAATTGACGGAAATCTCATCACTTCCTCCACCGGTGTGACCGACTATGTGCGTGGCTGCAAGGATGGCGATACGCTAAGTGTGAAGATCTACCGCACCACCGGCCTGGCCGAGCAGCTGGAAAACCAGAGCATCGACCTTTCCCAGATTGGCGACGGCGAGTATATCGACTTTGGCGTCACCCTGCGCGTGGTGGACGATGTGAAAATGTAAGTCCTTCCGAACAAAATGAGTTCTTCATTTTATCGGGCACCTCCCAAAAGGCTGCCTCATGGGTCCAATATCTTCGATAATGATTCCGTTTTATATGTATCGGAGCTGCTGAACGAGGCAGCATACTGAAAGCGCTTTTCCTAACGGCCTAACGGTTTCCTTTGCTTCTTATGCGTGCGTGCACCGTGCTGGCAAGGCGGTTCACCGGCCTAAGACCGGGAACAGAAAAACCAGACGGGTGACCGTGGAATGCTTGCATTCCTAAGGTCAAACGTCTGGTTTTTCATATGCGCGCACAATCACTCAAGTATCTTGGCTCAATATCCAAGCGGGGTCAAGGGGAATGATTCCCCTTGCGGGGAGTGGGGCAGAGCCCCAGCGTACTTCCGTTCCCCCGCCCCACCTACGCGCTCATTTTTTCACTATACATCCGGTACAGGTTAAAGTAAATCCCGCGCGCCTGCATCAGTTCTTCATGTGTGCCCTGCTCCTCCACACCCTTCTCAGTCAGCACCCAGATCACATCCGCATTGCGGATGGTGGTGAGGCGGTGCGCGATGGTGAAGGTGGTGCGGCCCTTGGCCAGCTGCTCCAAGGAGCGCTGCACCAGTAGTTCGCTCTCGTTGTCCAAGGCGCTTGTTGCTTCGTCCAGGATCAACAGCGGCGGGTTTTTGAGGAACACGCGCGCAATGGACAGGCGCTGCTTTTGCCCGCCGGATAGCTTGACGCCGCGCTCGCCAATATAGGTATCGTAGCCATCGGGCAGCTGTGAGATAAAGTCGTGTGCACCGGCGCGCTTGGCTGCCAGCATCACGTCTTCGCGCGATGCGCCGGGGCGGCCATACACAATGTTGTCGATCACCGAGCCGGAGAAGAGATACACCTCCTGCTGCACCATGCCAATGGCGCCGCGAAGGGTCTTGAGGGTGATATCGCGGATATCCTGGCCGTCGATGGTGATGCGGCCGCCTGTTACGTCATAGAAGCGGGGTATGAGGTTGCACAGCGTGGTTTTGCCCGAGCCGCTGGGCCCGACCACCGCCACGTTCTGCCCCGGCTGCACGTGGAGATTGACATTCGCCAGCACCTCATGCTCGGTATCGTCCGAATAGTGGAAGCTGACATCCTCAAACTTCACTTCGCCCTTGACCTCTCCAATGGGCTTTGCGTCCGGCGCATCATGGATTTCTACCGGCGCATCCATCACCTCACAAAAACGCTCGATGCCCGTCATGCCGCGCTGGAACTGCTCTGTAAACTCGATGATGCGGCGGATGGAGGTGATCAGCGTGCTAATATACAGCAGATACGCCGTATAATCGCCCACCGTGATGCTGCCATTGGCCAGGAACAGCGCACCCAGCACCACCACCACGATATACATCAATCCGTCCGAAATGCGTGTGACCGTGCCAAACCCGGCCATATACCTGTATTGGCGTTTTTTGTGGTGCAGGAAGGTCTGGTTGCCTTCGTCAAACTTCTCGGCCTCGATATCCTCGTTGGCAAAGGATTTGACCACGCGCACGCCCAGCAGGCTGTCCTCCACCTGGGCATTGATCTCGCCCACCTGATGGCGGGCATCTTTGAACGCCGCGCGCATTTTTTTGTTGAAATACCGCGTGCCAATCAGCATGAAGGGCAACAGCACAAACACCGATAACGTGAGCCACAGGTTGGTGCCAGCGAGGATAATAAAGGACGCTGTGATTTTGAGGGTGCAGATCACCACTTCCTCCGGGAAATGGTGCGAGAATTCTGTTACGTCAAATAAGTCGCTGGTGATGCGTGCCATCAACTGGCCGACCTTCGTATTGTTGTAATACGAGAAGCTGAGCTGCTGCAGATGCCCAAACAGGTCTGTGCGCATGTCTGTTTCCAGCTTGCTGCCCATCACGTGCCCCTGGCAGGACATATAGTAGTTCGCAGCCGCGTCAATGATGCGCAGGATCAGATACACAAAGCCCAGCTTCAGCACCCAGTTGGTGGTGATCAGCGTGTAATCCGCCACCGCCTGATTGGTGATGGCGCGGATGATGAGGGGAAATACAATTTCGCACACCGTGGTCAGCATGGCGCAGCACAGGTCAAATACGATATAGCGTGTGTACTTTTTATAGTAAGGCAAAAAGCGCCTCATCAGGGTGCTGCTTTTCATTCGGGGTGTGCTCATGTCAAATACGTCTCCCTGTCACTATATTCTTTTTCATTATAACATGGAATGAGGAAATGTAAAGTTTGCCCCGCATAAAATGGGCGGCGCAGCCTTGGCTGCGCCGCCCACTGTTTGTCATTTACCGCAGCTCCCGACGCCCGAAATAC
>JAVBRU010000096.1:0-3883 GCA_031547595.1 Eubacteriales bacterium | reverse complement strand
GTCAGGTCCTCCGGCTTTTCGCAGAAGATGTGCTGGCCGGCCTGGGCGGCGGCAATGGCGATATCCGCTTGGGTGGGGGTGGGGGAGCACACCAGCACCACGTCAATCTCGGGATTGTTCACGATGTCCCTATAATCGGTGCCGTAGGAAGGGATGCCGTACTTCTCGGCCAGGGCTTTGGCGGCGTTTTCAAACACGTCGGTCACCATCACCACTTCGGCCTGCGGGATATGGTACACGATGGACTGCGCGTGAACATTGCCAATACGCCCTGCGCCAACGATACCAACCTTGAGTTTCTTCATATGCTCTATCTCCTTTTATAACGATCCATCCCAGGTGTTCACCTGGGTGTTCTTTTTTTCTTCTTCGTCAAACCAGCGGGTGGTCACACATTTGCTTTCGGTGTAGAAGCGGAAGGCGTCCTTGCCGTGGCAATGCAAATCGCCAAAGAAGCTCAGCTTGTGGCCGGAGAAGGGGAAAATGCCCATGGGCACCGGGATGCCCACATTGACGCCCACCATGCCGCCGTCTGTACGTTTTACAAACTCCCGGGCGTAGTGCCCACTCTGGGTGAATATCACGCTGCCGTTGGCGAAGGGATTGTTGTTCATGAGGGTCAGGCCTTCTTCGAAGCTCTTCACGCGCTTGACGCACAGCACCGGGCCAAACACTTCCTGCTGGCCGATGGTCATGTCCTCCGTCACGTGGTCGAATATGGTGTGGCCGATGTAGTAGCCGTTTTCGTAGCCGTCCACCTTCACACCGCGCCCGTCGAGTACCAGCTGCGCGCCCTCGTCGATGCCCTTTTGAATCCAGCCCTCCACAAACTGCTTGTGGGCTAGCGTGCTCACTGGGCCCAGCTGCGCAGCCTTATCATAGGCCGCGCCAATCGTTTGCCCCTTGCACAGGCGCACGATTTCGGCCACCAGCTGATCGGCGATCTCTTCTTCCACCACGATGGCGGGCAGCGCCATGCAGCGCTCGCCCGCGCAGCCAAAGGCGCTGTTCATGATACCGGCGGCGGTGCGGGTGATGGGCGCGTCCTTCAGGATCAGCGCGTGGTTCTTGGCTTCGCAGAGCGCCTGCACGCGCTTGCCATGGGCTGCGGCGGTGGCATATACATGCTTGCCTACAGAGGTGCTGCCCACAAAGCTGACGGCGCGCACATCGGGATGCGTCAGCAGGATTTCCGCTTCATTGCGGGAGCAGGGCACGATATTGAGCACGCCTGCGGGGAAGCCCGCCTCGCGGTACAGCGCGGCAAAGCGCAGGCTGGTCATGGGCGTGGGGCTGGCGGGCTTGAGCACAAAGGTATTGCCGCATACGATGGCCAGTGGTGCCATCCAGCCCACGGGGATCATGGCAGGGAAGTTCCACGGCGCAATGCCCGCGCATACGCCCAGCGCCTCGCGGTATAGTGTGGTGTCATAGCCGCTGGAGGTGTCCATCAGGCTTTCGCCCATCAAGAGGCTTGGCGCACTGGCGGCCAGCTCTGTCATTTCCAGCGCCTTGCCCACGTCCCCGGCGGCCTCGTCCAGCGTTTTGCCGTTCTCCGTGGCGCAAAGCAGCGTCAGCTCTTCCATATCGCGCTCAATCAGGTTACGCAATTTCAGCATCAGCCCCGCGCGCTTTCGCACCGGTGTATCGCGCCAGGCGGGGAAGGCGGCCTTGGCAGCAGCGATGGCCTGCTCCACTTCGTCCTGTGTGCAACAGGGCACCTTTGCGATCTCGTTGCCGGTGGAGGGGTCAAACACGCTGTTGAACTTAGTGGTTGCCGAATCGACATACTGGCCGTTGATAAAGGGTTGCAGTGTCTTTGCCATGATCTATCTCCTTATAACTTGGTCACAATTTGGTCTGCGCAGCCGGATTCTTCGATGAACGCCCTGATCGCGTCCTCGCCCGGCATATCTTTGCTGCACGCGTGGCTCTTGACCAGCATCGCAGCAGATGCGCTGCCCATGGTGAGTGCCATTTGCAGGCTTTCGCCCTGCATCAGCGCGTGCAGGAAGGCGCTGGCATAGCCGTCACCGCCACCAAAGCCCTTGAGCGCGGACACAGGGAAGGGCTTCACAGCATACGCGCCTTCGGCAGTGTAGGCGGCGGAACCCTCCTTGCCATGCTTGATCACCAGCAGCTTAGCGGACTTTTGCAGCCAATAGGCAGCAGAGCCCTTGTCTGTGCCGTCCAGCCCGAGCAGCCGCTCCATGCGGTCAAACTCTTCGCGGGAACCAAGGATCATATCGCTTTTCTCCGCCACCAGCGAAGTATACAGCGCGATTTCGTCGTCATTTTTCCAGGTGTAAGCGCGGTAATCGGCATCAAAAATCACGATCCCGTTGTTTTTCTTAGCGTAGATGAGGGCCTTCAGCGCGGCCTCGCGGGTGGGGCTTGTGCACAGCGCTGTGCCGGAGATCAACAGCGACGCGCTGCTTTTGATGTATTCTTCGTCCACATCGTCCGGGTGCAGCATCAGGTCTGCCGCGCCCTCGCGATACATGAGGATGCTGCTCTGCGTGGGCGAGAGGATTTCAGTAAAGGTCAGCCCCAGCTTTTCGCCATTTTGGCAGCGGGTGATATGGCTGCAGTCTATGCCCTCATTTTCAAAAAAGCGGGTGACGAACGTGCCAAACTGATCATCCGATACCTTGCCCAGAAAGCCCACCTTGCGCCCGAGCCGCGCCATGCCCACCGCAATGTTGGCAGGCGAGCCGCCCAGGTATTTGTTGAAATGCTCGCTTTCGCTGAGGGGCCTAAAGTAATCCGTGGGGTTAAAGTCGATGGCCACGCGCCCGACCGGTATGATGTGCAGCGGCCGTGTCAGATCAAATTGTAACAAACTGTGCCCTCCCTTCGCTGCCAAACAGCGTGATATAGTTTGCGGTCACCTCGCAAACAGCGCTTCGCGCCGCTGCGATGTCGTCAAACAGGTTGCCGTTCTTCTTTGCGGTTGCCGCCGCCTGGAAGATGTCTGTGGCGATGTTGATCTTGCATACGCCCAGTGCGATCAACCGCGAAAACTGCTCCGGCGTCAGCCCGGTGCCGCCGTGCAGCACCAGCGCGGGGCAGCCTTTGCCTTGCAATTGCTCCAAAATATCATAGCGCAGCAGCGGCTGCGCGGCATAAAAGCCGTGCGCATTGCCAATGCCCACCGCCAGCGCGTCTACGCCGAGCTTTGCCATGGCCAGACAGTCTGCAATGTCCGCCATCAGTTCCGGTGCTTCGCCGCCGTCCTCCGTGCGCCCTACGCGACCCACCTCGGTTTCCACAGCTGCGCCATAGGGGGCAGCCATCTTCATCACCAGCTGCGTGTCTTTTAGATTTTCCTCTAATGGCAGCGCAGAGCCGTCAAACATCACGGATGTAAAGCCCAGCCCAAGCGCTTCCTGGATGCAGTCCAGCGTTTCGCCGTGATCCAGATGCACGGCCACCGGCACCCGTGCGCTGCGCGCCGCCGCCAACAGCATTGGCGCAAAAATGGGCAGCGGGGACGCGCCAAGCCGCCGCTGCGCCACCTGCAGTATCACCGGGGCGTGCAGGGACTGCGCCGCGTCTATCACGCCCAGTACGCATTCCATGTTGGCCACGCTGAAGGAGCCGATGGCATAGCGCTTCTCCTGCGCATCTTTGAGGATGTCCCGCATGTTCACCAGCATAAAGCGCCCTCCTGTGCCGTGCGTGAAATTTCTATAACTTTCGGTCTTTTTGTGCTATAATAGAAGCAGGTGTTTAGAGTTTTTCACAGCGTCCGCGCCTGTCTGCCCGTCCGGCTGCGTCCTTTCATTCCCGACCAACCCGTCCTGCCCTTCTGTTTGAGCAACTTTCCCTTTCCATTATAGCGATTTTTTATTAAATGTAAAGATGTTTTGGGCAACTTTTG
>JAVBRU010000104.1:0-11525 GCA_031547595.1 Eubacteriales bacterium | reverse complement strand
GTGTATTTTACATACCTCTGTCCATTTTGTTTTTTGTTTTTGTTACTACAATTTTTTCTATTTGAATTATCCCTTGTGGTTGTTTTGTGTGGTCTTGGGGGGGGGTTGGGTGCGTGGCGCCACCAGCGTCCCCCTCCCCCTACTCCATAACCTCTTTTACGCGCAAGGACGCCGCGTACACGGCGTTCTTTTTCTCGCCCTGCTCTACCAGTGCCGCCACGGCGTCGCGCATGGACGCGCCAGAAAGCAATGCATCAAACAGCCGCGCCTCCAGCGAAGCATTCACGGGCGGTGCCTCGGGCGGCACAGACACGCCGCGAAGGTCGATCACGATGCAATACTCGCCCTTCTCGCTCTTCTCGTTGGCGTTGAGCTGATCGAGAATAAACTGCGGTGTGCCACGCAGCGTCAATTCGTGCAGCTTGGTCAGATCGCAGCTGACGCTCATCAGCGCGCCGGGCAGCGTATCCAAAATCGCAGCAGTCAAATCCTTGATGCGGTGGGGGGATTCGTGCACAATCGCGCACTGAGAGCGGCGTGCGATGGAGAGCAGCTTGTCCCGCAGTTCCTGCTTGGCGCGGGGCAGGAAGCCATAAAAGGTGAACTCCGTAAGGTCGAACCCGCTGACAGACAGCGCAGCAGCCATGGCGCTCGGGCCTGCCACCGCAATCACGGGGATGCCCGCCTGTGCAGCCTTTTGCACCAGCGCGGTGCCGGGATCGGATATCGCAGGGGTGCCCGCATCAGTGACCAGCGCCACATCGATGTTTTCAGCAAGCATGCGCTGCACAATCTCGTCCGCCTTGCCCTTCTCGTTGTGCTGATGACAGCTGGTGAGCGGCGTGCGGATATCAAAATGCGTGGTTAGCTTGCGGGTGACGCGGGTGTCCTCGGCGGCAATGAGCGCCACATTCCGCAATGCTTCGATGGCGTGGGGGCTCATGTCCGACAGGTTGCCAATGGGCGTGGCCACAACAAACAATGTCACTCTTCATCCCCCTGCCTTTTTTCAAACACCCGCAGCGTAGCACTGTGCGCACGGGAGTTAAGCGCTAGCTCCTCCTGTGTGGCGCGGATCGCCCCGCCGATGGCCTTGCCCAGCGGCTGCTTGCCGCAGGTGCAAATGGGCGCTTTGGGCGGGCAGGTGCAAGGGTTCTGCAAGTGGCGGAAGGTGTGCTTCACAATGCGGTCTTCAATGGAATGAAAGGTGATCACGCACAAGCGTCCGCCGTCTTTCAGGCAATCCACCCAGTCCAGCAGCGCCTGGGTAAGCGGCGCCAGCTCGTCATTGACGGCGATGCGCACGGCCTGGAAGGTGCGTCTGGCGGGGTGCCCTTCATCCTTGCGGCGCACAGCCTTGGGGATGGCAGCGTCCACTACCTTCACCAAATCCTGCGTGGTGACAAGCGGCGCTTGGTTGCGGTGCTCAATCAGGATGCGTGCAATGCGCGCTGCCCATTTTTCATCGCCATAATCGCGCAAAATGCTGGTGAACTCTGCTTCGGCAACAGTGTTCAGGTATTCGGCAGCCGTCACGCCGCGCGTGGTATCCATGCGCATATCCAGCGGCGCATCCTCGTGGTAGGAAAACCCGCGCTGCGGCGTGTCGATCTGATGCGAGGATACGCCAAGATCCAACAGCCCGCCATCCAGCAGCACACCTTCCGGCAGCAGCGCCTTCACATCGTGGAAGTTGCCGTGAATGGCGTGGAACGCGGGATACGCTTGGAGCCGGTTACTGGCGGCCTGAATCGCAGCCGGGTCGCGGTCGATGCCATACAGCGCACCGGTGCCGCCAATCTGCTGTAAAATGGCCTGACTGTGGCCGCCGCCGCCTAAAGTTCCGTCCGCAAACACGCCGCCAGGCGCTGGCGCAAGATACGCCAGCACCTCGGCAAGCATTACGGGCTGATGCTCAAATACAATGCCGCTCATCCGAGGGACGCGATGCGCTCGACCAGCGCGGGCAGCATTTGCTTGTTCTTTTCCAGCTTTTCTTTTTCGTCCGCAATCAGCTGGGCGGGCGCTTTGGCCACAAAGCCCGCATTGTTCAGCTTGGCCTCAGAGCGGGCGATCTCGCCCTCCAGGTTCGCTTTTTCCTTTTGCAAGCGCGCGCGTTCCTTGGCAAAGTCCACCAGATCGCCCAGCGGCATCAGGCATTCGCCCGGGATGCACACGGCGCTGACGGTCTTTTCGGTTGGCACCTGGCCATCCAGCAAAAGCTCCAGCGAGGACGCCCCGGCAAGGCGCATAAAGTAGTTTTCGGACGATGCCAGCACATCCTGCCAGCCTGCGGCGGGCCGCACCATCAGGCGGGCACGCATGCTGGGCTGCACGTTCATATCGGCGCGCACATTGCGGATGGCGCGGATCATCTCCATGATGCCCTCCATCTTTTGCGCTTCGTCCGCGAACACATAGGCTTCGTCCACAACCGGCCAAGCGGCTTGCATGCAGGAAGAATTTTCGTTGCCGGGCAGATTCTTGTACACTTCCTCCGTCACAAAGGGCATGAAGGGGTGCAGCAGGCGCAGAAGCCCCGAAAGCACCGCTTGCAGCACCGCACGCACCGCCGCCTTGCGACCTAAATCCTCGCCCATCAGGCCGGATTTGGCCAGCTCGATATACCAATCGCAGAACTCGCTCCAGATAAAGTCGTACAATTTTTGCGCGGCAAGGCCGTAATCGGCTTGCTCAAAATGCCCGCTCACCTCGCGCACGGCATCGGCGTACTTGGTCAAAATCCACTGGTCAGGCAGCTGCAATTGCTTGCCGTCCAGTGCTTCGATGCCATCCAGGTTCATCAGCACAAAGCGCGAAGCATTCCACACCTTGTTGGCAAAGTTACGCGACATTTCCACACGGTCGTTGGAGAAACGGGTGTCATTGCCGGGGCTAATGCCCATGCAAAGGGAAAATCGCAGCGCATCGGTGCCGTATTGGTCGATAATCTCGAAAGGATCGATGCCGTTGCCCAGGGATTTGGACATTTTCCTGCCCTGCGCATCGCGCACCAGGCCATGGATGACCACGGTGTCAAAGGGCGTTTCGCCCATATGCGCAATGCCAGAGAATATCATGCGCGCCACCCAAAAGAAAATGATATCATAGCCCGTCACCAGCGTGCTGGTGGGATAGAAATACTGGAGGTCCTCGGTGTTTTCCGGCCAGCCGAGGGTGGAGAAGGGCCACAGTGCGGAGGAGAACCAGGTGTCCAGCACGTCCTCATCCTGCGCAAGCTTCAAGGACTGGCAGTGCGGGCAGGCCGCGGGCGCTTCCCGTGCCACAATCAGCTCGCCGCAATCGGCGCAGTACCACGCGGGGATGCGGTGGCCCCACCACAGCTGACGGCTGATGCACCAATCGCGGATGTTTTCCATCCAGTTGTAATAAATCTTGCTGAAGCGCTCCGGCACAAAATTGGTCTTGCCCTCACGCACGGCGGCGATGGCAGGCTCGGCCAAGGGCTGCATTTTCACAAACCACTGGCGGCTGAGCAGCGGATCTACGGTGTTGTGGCAGCGGTAACAGGTGCCCACGTTGTGGGTGTAATCTTCGATTTTGATCAGAAGCCCCAGCGCCTGCAGCTCTTCCACCACGCGTTTTCGGCATTCCTTGGCAGAAAGCCCTGCGTATGCGCCCGCTTTTTCGTTCATGCTGCCATCGTCGTTGGTCACGCGCAGCACGTCCAGGCCGTGGCGCTTGGCCACCTCAAAGTCGTTCGGGTCGTGCGCGGGGGTCATTTTCACCGCGCCGGTGCCAAACTCCATCTCCACATAATCATCCGCCACCACAGGGATTTCTTTGTTGAGCAGCGGCAGAACCACTTTTTTGCCCACCAGATGGGTATAGCGCTCGTCATTCGGGTTCACGGCCACGCCGGTATCGCCCAGCATGGTCTCGGGGCGGGTCGTCGCCACCACCACGCCCTCGCCGCCATCCGCTGCGGGGTAGCGGATGTGCCACAGGTGCGATGCTTGGGATTCGTACTCCACCTCGGCATCGGACAGCGCGGTCTTGCACACGGGGCACCAGTTAATGATGCGGTCTCCCCGGTAGATCAAGCCCTGCTCATACAGGCGCACGAACACTTCGTTCACGGCTTCGGAGCAGCCCGCATCCATGGTGAAGCGCTCGCGCGACCAATCGCAGCTGGCGCCCATGCGGCGAAGCTGCTTCGTGATGCGGCCGCCGTACTCGCGTTTCCACTCCCAGGCATGCTCCAAAAAGCCCTCTCGGCCAATCTCTTCTTTGCTGATGCCCTGCTCGCGCAGCTTATCCATCACCTTCACCTCGGTGGCGATGGAAGCATGGTCGGTGCCGGGCAGCCACAGGGTGGGATCGCCCTTCATGCGGTGATAGCGGATCAGCGAATCCTGCAGCACGCAATCCATGGCGTGGCCCATATGCAATTGCCCGGTGACGTTGGGCGGTGGCATCACAATGGTGAAGGGCTTTTTGCCGGGCACCCGCTTGGCTGTGAACGCACCGGACGCCTCCCAATTTTCGTATATCGTCTGTTCTATCGCCTGTGGATTATAGGTCTTTTCCATGTTGATTTCGCCCATAAGCCCATCCTCCTTATATAAAAAAGCAAAAGCCGCCCCATCCTGATTAAAGGACGGGGCGACCCGTGGTACCACCTTATTTCGCAGCGCAAGCACTGCCTTGACACGCGATAACGGGCGTGACGCGCATGAACTGATGATTTCATTCATGCCCAAGGCCCAGCGACCTTCCCCTGCCTCAACTCCCAGGCGGCCTTTCAGCCATGTGCCGCCCTCTCTGATGGATGAAACAGGGTACTCCTCCGGCTTAGTGGGTTATAAGGCTTTTACGCCTTCTTTTTGTCCTGATCGACGACGACAACCTGCTTGCCATCATAATAGCCGCAATACTTGCAAACACGGTGCGACAGCTTCATCTTGTGGCACTGAGAGCACTCGACGATAGCGGGGACAGTCAATTTCCAGTTAGCACGACGGCTGCGGCCGCGAGCTTTCGATACTTTTCCCTTTGGAAGAGCCATGTGGGTTACACCTCCTGATCCTTTGTCAGCAATTGCTGCAATGCCGAAAAAGGATGCTGGTCGGGCGTGTCCTTCTGGCAAGCATGCGTCTTTTGATGGGCTTCCAGTGTACTGGCCACCGGCCCTTCGCAGGGCGCTGCGCAAACAAAGCGCAGGGGCAACTCCAGTAGCACCAGCGTCAACGCCAAATGAGACAGATCCACTTTGGAACCCTCAAAGACGAGACGGTCTTCGTCCTGCTCCAGGAAATCGTCTTGCTCCCGCACGATGCGCTCTGTCCTGACGAAAATCTCGTCAAACGGCGCGGTGACGGGGTAAGGAAGCGGAGCCAGGCAACGCGCGCAGGTTGTGTGCGCGGTAGTGGAAATTTGTCCACGGATATGCAAGCTGTTCCCGGCCATAGAGAAGACACCGTTGAACACCACGGGGTCGAATCCTACAGTCTCGGAAAAGATATCCTGCGGAGGGATTTCCTCACGATGGGTGAAGGAGAACTCCTCACCCGGGGTGCGTAAAGCAGGGGAAATGTCCAACAGCAATTACACCACTCCAATCGTGACCGTACGACATTATATCGTTTAGGCCAAAGTTTGTCAACCTCTTTTTCTTATAAAACCAGGGTTTTTGCTACATATCGTGTTGATTATCATCTTTTGCAGCTTCTAACCGCAATATACGGGCAAAAACATCCTCCACCTGCGCGATGGACTGCGCGGTGTTGATCTCCGTACGCATTTTTGCCGCGCCGCGCACCCCGCGCAGATACCAGGCAAAATGCTTGCGCATTTCAAGGAGTGCGGAGTGCTCGCCCTTCCATGCCACCATGTCATACGCATGGCGAAGCGCCGTGTCAATCACTTCCCGGAGCGAAGGGCGCTGATATGCCTCGCCCCTCATTGCCGAGTGCACCTGCGCAAACACCCAAGGGTTGCCCAACGCACCGCGGCCAATCGCCAGGCCATCCGCGCCCGTTGCCTCCAGGCATTTCAGTGCCAACGCGCCGTCGGTCACATCGCCGTTGGCGATCACGGGGATGGACACCGCACGCTTCACTTGCGCAATCATATCCCAATCAGCCTTGCCGCTATACTGCTGCGCACGGGTGCGCCCGTGCACGGTGATGGCCGTCATGCCGGAATCTTCCGCGATTTTGGCAAGCTGCACCACGTTGACATGCTCCGCATCCCAGCCGAGGCGGAATTTGACGGTGGTGGGCAATAGCGTAGTGCGTTGCACCTCGCGCATGATTTTTTCGGCCAGCTTTTCGTCCTTCATCAGCGCGCTGCCGCTGCCGCCGCCTGCCACCTTCTGCGCCGGGCAGCCCATGTTGATATCAATGGCCGTGAACAGCCCGAGCTCCGTCAATTGCGCTGCGGCCTTTGCCATATACAGCGGCTCGTGCCCAAAGATTTGTGCCGCCAGCAGCCCTTCGCTGGCATCCTTCTCCAATAAAAAGCGGTATGCGCTGCTGGATTTGGGGGCAGTGATAAAGCCCTGTGCGCTGATCATATCTGTGGTGCTGCTGTCTGCGCCCTTTAGCAGGCACAGCCTTCGAAACAGCTTGTCCGTAATGCCCGCCATGGGCGCAAGTACGATTTGCATCCGGCCTACTCCTCGGTGATCACGCGCACCAGTGTGATATTTTTGATGCGCCACTGCCCGTTTTCTCTGGACAGCACCACGCTGTACTCGGACGTGCGCCATTTGGGCGGAGAGTTCGTCAGCCCCACGGCCGTGGCCTGCTCTTTCATGGTGGTTTTCAGCTTGCCGTCTATGCCGGGGATTTTTTCGATAATCGTGGCGCGCGCCGTGTCGTCCCAGGGCCAGCACCACATCCAGGTCATGCTGATGCGGTGGTCAAAGCCTGTGATGTTGTAGAAATTGATGTAGGGTGATTCCCCATTGTAGGTACGCCGCAAATCATCGTCACGCTCCAGATACGTGCGGGTGAAATAATTGGTCAGCTCTGCCGAGCTATCGTCCATCATGATCACCTGTGCGCGCTTGGCCATGCCATCCTTCAATATGATATAGATGTTGGTGGCGTTCATGGCAAAGTAAAAAGCCGTGGTCATCAGCCCCAGCACACAACACACAATCAATAACCTGGACGCCAGATACCATACAAATCTGCGCAAATACTTCAACCGCACTGCCTCCTTCGGCTCAAAGCCTCCAGTATATTATATCAGAGAAGTGGATTTGACACAATACGCACGCTATAAACTGGCATTCAGCAGTTCATCAAACTGTACAGGCATCGGCGTCTGGCAGCGGATTTCCATACCGGACAGGGGATGGCGGCAGCAAAGATAAAAAGAATGCAGTGCAAAACGGCCGGGCAGCAGCAGATGCTCCTGCCCGTACAGATAATCCCCGCACACGGGGCAGCCGATGGACTGGAGGTGTACGCGGATTTGGTGGGTGCGCCCCGTTTCCAAGGTCAGCTCCACCAGGGCGCGGCTGCAGCGCGCTTCCAGCACCCGATAATGCGTCACGGAAGGCTTCCCCTCCGGCGCGATGAAGCGGCGCACACCCTCCGCTTCCCGGGCAATGGGGGCATCGATGATACCTTCGTGTTCTGCCGGGATGCCGTCCGTGACCGCCCAATACTTGCGCACAAACTGCGGCGTATGCAGCATTTGCTGCATGCGGTGCTGGGCATGGGCATGCTTGGCAATGGCCATCAGGCCGCTGGTGCCCTTGTCCAGACGGTTGACGGGCCGGTACATATAATCCGACGGGCAGCCAAAGTATGCGTACACTGCATTTTCCAGCGTCTCGGCGCTTTGATGTACAGAGCGGATGGAGGGCAGCGGCGCGGGCTTGTTCACAATCAGCAGATCGTCATCCTCATACGCAATATCCAGGGGGATCGCGTAGGGCTCCATCTGGTTTTCCTTGTCCGCCAGCAAAAACGTCAGCATCTGCCCCGCGCACACCCGCACATCCACAAACACCGCTTCGCCGTCCAATAAGATGCCGTGCGCAAATTTCAGCTTGGAAAGCTGGGTATAGGATATGTTCAGCACGCGCCGGGCAATGGTCTTGACGGTAGCACCTGCCTCCGCCACTGTGATAATGTGCGTCAGTGTCTGCATGGTTTCCCCTTCAAAAAGCAAGGCGCGCTGCATGGAACAGCGCGCCCTTTTGGGTGATTCAATATCAGTCCATCATGGCCAACATGGCGTTGCGAAGCGTCACGCGCTCGGGCAGGTTGATCCAGAAACGGGTCAGCTTCTTGGTGCTGGTCACATAATCGCTGTAGGTGACGGTGTTGCGGATGAACAGCAGCACGTTGGTGTCGCCGCCAAGGTCGTTCTGGATGCTGATCTGCTGGCCGAACACATAGCCGCGGTCGTCCATCTTCTCCGGCTCCACCTCGGTGACGCTGGCCAAATCGCGGAAAAAGGTGTAGAACTCGCTCTTGGTCTCGGTGTTGCCGCCCTGATCCTTGTAGTAGTTGCGGTAGTTGACCGTCAGGATATCGCCCTTCACTTCCACTGTGACCTTGCCGATGATATACACATTGCCGGCAATATACTCAAACTCCTGCACGCCATCCTTGCTCAAATCCAAGGGGGTGAACATATACCATTTGTCGGTGAGGGAAGGCCGCACTTCGCGAAACTGCGGGCCAAAGCTGCACGCGGTGTTGTTGGGGTACCAAGTCAGCTTTTCGATAGTCAGGTTCAGCCCGCCATCCTTGTTCTTTTCCAGGTTGTAATACAGGGTGTAGGTAGCCTTTTTCGCGTCCACTTCAAAGGTGACTTTCACACGCTTGATGGGGGCATCCAGCGTCATAGTGGTGTCGAAGGGAATGGACCAGTTGAGGGTGTTCTCGCCCGCAGGAATAGCATAGGACACACGGTAGAGCAATGCGCCGCTCTTATATTCCTCTACAGACATCGTGATCGTGGTATCGGCAGGCACTGTGACCGTGGTACTGAGCACCTCCGCCCATTCGTTTGCAGAGATGGTCTTGGCACCGTTATACTTGATGGTCAAATCATCTGCCGCCACTGCCGCACAGGTGGCAAACACCAATACGGCAACCAGGAAGCAAAATACCAGTTTCTTCTTCATGCAGATTCTCCCCTTTTCTTGGTGGTTGGTTCTCACGCTTTCATTATATACGATGCTGCGGCGTTTGTAAATATACCCATGCTGGCCAGATAAGGTTTTACAATTGTAACGCTGATGCCAATAAAATGGTCAAAATACGGCAATAAAGCGCCATTTTTCTGTGCATTTTGTGATATTTGGTCTAGCATATTGACATTGTACAAAATGGCAAGTAGAATAGGTTGGTATACTAGAATGGAGGATTATGTTCATGGCAATGTCCCTGTTACTCGCACATCATGATGATCAAAAAGACGCCTCCGCGCTGCTTGTGGAGGGCGTGCATAAGCCCGACGCGCTGGCCAGCGCCAGCGGCGTTTATATTTCTGCCGCCGGCTCCGCCATGCTGCAGGCAGGCGGCGAAGCGCTGCTGCCGTCCGACCACTGGCTATGGCTGGCGGTGGAGGCGGGTGCGCTGGAGCTGAGCAGCGCAGACACCTCTTTGTCCCTTCGCTCCGGCGATTGCTGCATGCTGCCCCAAGGCACGCAGGATGTGATGCTGGAGGTCTCCCAAGAAGCACGCATTTTGTGGTTCATGGTGGGTGGCCCGCTGTCCGGCTCGTTCCTGGAGCGCATGGGCGCTCTGCCCCGCCGCATCATGAAGCAGGGCGCGCTGCCCTCTCAGCTCAACCTTGCGCGGCATATCCTGCAGGCCACAGTGCGCATCGCTGCGTCGCAGGACGCATCCTCCGCGCAGCTGCAGCAGCTTTTGTGGGCGATGCTGGCATCCCACAGCGGCCAGCCCGTGGCCATGGACGCCGTGCTCTCGCACGAGATTGCGAAAGTAGTGGACGCCATGCGCAAAAATCAATACCGCGATAGCTTCTCCCTCAGCGAAATGGCCGCGCTCAGCCGCATGCCGGTAGAAACCTTCCGCAAGCGCTTCGTCACGGAAGTAGGCATGCCGCCGCAAAGCTACCAGCTGTTTTGCAAAATGGAGCGCGCCAAGACGCTGCTCAAAGACGGCCTGACGGTGCGCCAGGCGGGCATTGAAGTGGGCATGAACGACCCGTACCACTTCTCCAAAACCTTCAAAAACATCGTGGGCATGAGCCCGTCCACCTACAGCAAGACGGCACTCAAATGACGGAACAGAAGTTTTTGACGCCTGTGCTCTCCCCGGCCGACGCGCGGATGCTCTCTCCCCTTCAATTGGCGTTCCTGGGCGACACGGTGCACGACCTCATGGTGCGCGGTGCGCTGGTGGCGCAGGCGGGCAACCTGCACCGCATGCACCTCAAGGCCACGCGCGCGGTCAACGCCACGGCGCAGGCCAAGGCGCTGGAGCGTATTTTGCCGCTGCTTACAGAAGAAGAGATCGACCTTGTGAAGCGCGGGCGCAATGCCCACGCCCATCATCCTGCGCCCAAGGCCGCCGCACCCGGCGATTATGCCGGTTCAACCGGCCTTGAAACGTTATTTGGCTTTCTCTATTTGACGGGCGATGTGGAACGCCTGGCCTATTTATACGATCAAAGCTGCGAGGTGGCATCATGCCCGTAAAACAATTGCATGTGGAACTTTTATCCTGCACGCCCGATCCGGAGAAAGTGTGCGCCCTGGCCGCGCGCATGTGCTATGCAAAGATCGGGGTAGATGAGCTGAAAGAAAAAGTATCCTCCCAAGACCAGGCGGGTTATCTGCACCGCGTGATGGCCTCCGGCCATTTGGCCGTGCTGGAGCATGCTTCCTTCACCTTCGCGATAGAGGGCATCAGCCGCGTGACGCTGGCACAGCTGACGCGGCACCGCATCGCCAGCTTCTGCGTGCAGAGCCAGCGCTATGTATCGCTGGTGGACAACTTCTCCTACATCCTCCCGCCCCGTATTGCGGAGCTTGGCGAAGACGCCGTGCAGGAATATGACGCGCAAATGCGCCAGATGCACGCATGGTATTGCGCCTGGAATGAGAAACTGGGCATAGAGGCCAAGGAAGACGCGCGCTTCGTGCTGCCCAGCGCTTGCGAAACCCGTCTGACCATGACGATGAACGCACGCGAGCTGCTCCACTTCTTCAGCTTGCGCTGCTGCAGCCGCGCACAGTGGGAAATCCGCGCCATGGCCACCGAAATGCTGCGCTTGTGCAAGCAGGTGGCGCCCATCATCTTTGCAGATGCCGGCCCCGGCTGTGTGGCGGGCGCTTGCCCCGAAGGCGAAAAAACCTGCGGTAAAGCAGCCGCCATGCGCAAACAATTTCTCCATTTATAACCCCTACGTGATGACCTCACGATTTGAAAGGAGCCTTTTATGGCATTCTACAAGGACGCGAAACCCAAGAAAACCACCCGCGCAGATCATCTGAACTCTCACAGCAGCTGGGAAGACGAAGGTGCGCGTTATCGTAAGAGCACTTCCGGCGCACAGGGCGACCG
>JAVBRU010000105.1:0-17142 GCA_031547595.1 Eubacteriales bacterium | reverse complement strand
GCACGTGAACATGATCTCGGCGATCAACAATTATGGAAGTGTGCGGTTTATGCTGTATCGTGAAACGATGACGCAGCAACGCTTGATCGAATTTCTAACTCGCCTCATCCATGATGTACCCAGAAAGGTTTTTCTGATTCTGGACAACCTTCGCGTTCACCATGGTACGCTTTTACAAAAATGGCTCGGGGAACGGACGGAAAAGATCGAGATATTCTTTCTTCCGCCTTACTCGCCGGAGCTAAACCCCGACGAATACTTGAACCACGCTCTGAAACGTGATGTTCATTCGCGCAAGCATCCCCGCACCTGTGATGACATTATCCACAAGGTTCATTCCTTCATGCGCAGGTTACAGCATCATAAGGATCGTGTCCGCTCCTTCTTTTGCCATCCTAGGGTCGCTTATGTCTCGCTCAATTCCGACTTTTCGATGCCGGAGTAATAACGCGAGGATGCTCGAAAAACGACATCCACGGCTGCCTTGAATTGCATGGTTATTGGATATTTTTAAACAAAAATATACTATTGCTCTTTACAACGCCTAATCTTCTTCCCAGCCGAAAGAGCAACGGTTCCGCCTTGTAGCTTGAAAAGGCCAGCCCATCGAATAATTCCACAAAGGATAGCTGCTGTAAATATCCATAAGGATTTGATATTTTAACAAGCGCATTTTTTATATCGATACCATAAATCACAGCATAATGAGTATTGTAATGCGGCTCGTTCCAATCATCTTTTGCCAAGTAAAAAATGACTACCGGCAGATTGCGCTCCAATGAAGCGGAAATCACATTCAGTATTTCAGCCTCAGATCTCGGACATACCAGCGTTACAGAGTAAGACAGCGGTTCAAAGGCTTCATTGGCATATTTCAGATATTCATTAGGAAGCATTCCTGTGTTGTGCCTCAGCAGGTTTAAGTCACTTCTCACTCCCTGCTCAGTGGTTTCAAACCCAAGGTAAGTTTTGACGATTGCCATGGAGGCAATATTGCAGGTGTAGCTTGTTTCTTGTGATAAAACGGGAATTTGGGATAGTTCTTTGACGTAATCCATACTATATTGAAAATCATCCGCTCTAAATGCTGCGGTTTTATCAAAGGGCATAAAAAGCATAGTGAGTAATAGTATAGCAAAAGCACTCATAAGAATAACCGCAAGCTTAACTTTTATATTTCTTTTCACGCGGGATTGCCCTCCCCTTGATAGAATTCTGTAAAGGACGACAGATATTGCTTTTGTCCACTATATCAGTCGCTGGTCAAGAACACTTACGGCATATCGCTAAGATTGGGCTTGAAAAAGGAATAAAGCAAAGCGCCAATAAACTGTTTAATAAGCAAATGATATTCTTCCATTGTACACTTGCCTCCAGTAATTGTCATATACGGCGGTAATTGGCGCACAGAGAGACCTGTTCCCCCAACTCAGTTCTGAATTATAAAAATACAGTCATTTTTTTCAGAGCCATTAGGCTCTATTTTCATTCTGAGAGAAGGCTATCACGTATCGCAGCATTGGAATAACTATCCTTTCCTGTCCGTCTTATGGTCAACAGTTAAGAGAAAGTAAAGGTGATCCGTCTCATGAACAAGTTGATAAGCCTGTGCGCTGTGTTTTGTATTGTTTCCTTGCTGTCTTCACAGGCCTTTGCCGCGGAGACTACTACTATCAACGGCACGCGGATCTCCACTACATTCGAACGTGCGCAGGAACCTGCCGCCTTGTCAACCGAAGCCTTCGCACTGACAAAAGAATGGGAGGTCCCTCTGCGCAAGCAGCCTGCTGCGAATGCTCCCGAAATCGCAACATGTTTTGACGGGGTCACGGTTCATCTGCTAGACGGCGGGGATGATGATTGGGCACACGTACGTGTCAGCAATCTGGAAGGCTACATGCTGCGCGAGCAATTGGTTTTCGATATTGATAAGGACGATACGAGTCCCCGCAATGGCGGTTTGGGCTACGTCGCAAGAAGGGGGGACCTGGCCTCCTTGCCAGTGCGCCAGCACCCCACCAGTGATTCCGCCATGGTGGGGGATGTTCCTGTGTGGGCTGCTGTACGGGTATTAGGCATCACGCAGGATCAGCAGTGGGTGTCCATACTATATAAACAGATGGACGATCCGAATGGCAAGATGAACATTCCGTATGGCGAGAAAAACGACGGTACCTTTGACGATGCCATCATGGGGTTCGTGCCCACAACCTCCATTTTCGTTCAGGTCAGTAATCATATGGAGGACACTATCAGCTTTGACGATCCGCGCACCCTTCTGGCCCTTCGCACCGCCCCAAGCACGTCGGCAGAGTTGCTCGGCGAGTATTACAGCGGTACGACGGTCAACTTCTTGTTTTCCAGCCACATCCCGGAGGGATGGCCGCGTGTGGAGATTTTCGGAGTTGCTGGGTATGTTCAATATGATAATCTGCACAGTTTTTGTAGCGGTTGCGGTGACAGTCTCCCTTACTTACCGCCGCTGGTTACCACCAAGACTGCCGGTGAAGGCGCAAAGCTCTACCCTGATCCATCGGTAACCTCCGACCCAATCGGTAGCTACCCCGAAGGCAGCGGTATCGAAGTGATGGGTGTGATTGGCGAGTGGGGCCACGTGCGCGCGCAGGACGGCAAGTACGGCTTTATGCAGTTGAGCGACCTTGGCGGTAAACCTGATAGTGCTGAAAGCACCCAGTACAAAACCATGAGCGAGATCACTCTGCACAAGGACCCCTTCGACAATGCCAAAACAGGCGACGTTCTTTCGGCTGATACAGTCATAACGCTTTGGACTCATGGTTTTGATCGTTGGCTTGCTCATTACGACGTTGATACCGGTTACAGGGAGCAGCAGTGGATTGATCATGATTGGGTCTACATTTCCACTCATCCTTTCATCAGTGGCTATGTGCGCTGGAGTGAGTTGGAGGCCCAGCTAGAGCCTGCATTGCCCTGAACTGCTTGATCCACACCCAACGAGGCGCTGGATATGCTCATGACTTCCAAGCTCTCGACTCCTCAGAAGAGGTATCTGTGCGCCCTTTCTTCTGAGTATTTGACGCTTGTGCTCTTGAGCCGGTTTCTTTCATGATCATGCCCTGGAGATTCCCAAAGACCTATTGCAAAATGCCCATGAATCCGATATATAGCTAAAGCCCTTGAAAATCAGAACAGATAGCGTCATCTAAAGAATCGTAAAGAGGGAGCAGCTTTCTTATACCAATTTTCTTTTCAGATTGCCAGAAAGATTGCGAGAGGTTTTCGTTCCCGGCCGCGCTTCTACACGCGGCGTAGCGCTGAAGCTCAAAAGAGTGGATGGGCTTGGAGGTGCGCAAATCGGGAAGCTGGGATTGCATGTGACGAGCGTAAATCGTATCATCAAGCGCTATGATGAAGAAGGACTGCAGGCCCTGGTGACCAAACGCCATGACCATGGAAATCGCTGCATGACAAGAGAAGAGGAAGCAACATTTCTGGCAAGATTCATGGCGCAAGATGAAGCAGGGACAGTGGTTGAGGTAGCCGATATCCACAAGGCATACGAGAAAGCGGTAGGGCATCCGGTAGCCCGAAGTGCCATTTACTATATTCTACATAAACACGGTTGGCGAAAGGTCATGCCGCGCGGCAAGCACCCCAAGAGGGCCAGTCGGGCCGCAATTTTGGACTTCCAAAAAACATCGGAGGAGATCCAAAAGCAGAAATAGTAGCTTCCGATGATGGCCCAGCTGATGGTGTTACGTCATTTTTGAAACTGTTATAGGATGTCAGGCCTAATACCGCAAAGATGATATTTATAGCGACAATAGCCGCAACAATAATTATAACGGTTTGCCAAATTAAGCGTGAACGTCGATTTTTAATCGCAAGCTGCTCATTGATTCTGGATAGCTGTTCTGCCACAGCATTGACATCTTTTTCGTTGCTTATATTTGCCCCCAACAGTTCGCTCACCGACACCTCGAATATATCAGCAATCCGAATGAGGGCATCCACATCTGGAACAGACAATCCTTTCTCCCATTTTGATATTGTCTGTCGAACGACATTGAGCCGAACTGCAAGCTCTTCCTGTGAAAGTCCTTTTGATTTTCTAAGTACCTTTAGGTTTTCATTAAACATAGCCATACCTCCTATGGCTTTATTCTATCCACAGTCAGCCATTGCTACAAGCAATGCATATTAACATGCCCCAAATGGGGTGGAATTAGTGTATCTTATCCGCCAAAAGCTAATCAGCGTTCCGGGTTACTGCACTCGCTACATTAAAACATCCCCGCAGGGCTTAGCACTTTTCCGCGCTACAACGCGTTTATAGCAAACGGTACAATTCATCCCGCAAGGGGCAAACATCATATCGTCAATGTCATTCGGCATTTTCATAGGCTCCTCCGTCAAAGGCGCGGCGGTCAGAGGCTTTTGAAGAACTGCTTCAACTCGTCCTTAGTTTCTTTGGGGAGGTCATTATCTCTCACTCCGACAACAGCACCATGCAAGCCATATAGCATTTGAATACACGCGCCGCTGTCAATCATGCGGATGCGGATAAAAGCCTCTTTTGTCCCAACTTCCCTTAATTCTTCTGCCGAAGTAATACCGGCAGCTTTTAGATTATTTTCAAGCACTTTGCCGACATTCGGTAAGCTTGACAACTCGCTCATTCAATCATCCCCGTCAAATATATTACGTTAATTATATACCAAGACCACCCCAAAAACAATAAAATGAGGATTTGAATGCAACTTATCATCGCAGAAAAGCAAAGTGTGGCGCGGCCATCGCCGCCCAAGTCCTACATCGAGGACACGCTTTTGTCCGCGATGGAAACGGCAGAGCAGCGTGACGCTGCACCCAGTTCCGGCTGCGCCGGTGAGCACATTGAGATGACGCAGAATAAAAGGGTTAGGCACACCGGCCACCCGCGCCCCCATCATTGAAAAACCGGTGTCCTCCGACTTTGCCGGGAACGAAAACTTCCCGCAATCTTTCTGGCAATCTGAAAAGAAAATTGGTATAAGCGTAGAAAAGCACCCGAAGAACAAGGGAGCATGATAGCCGTTTGGCCGTCATGCTCCCTGCTCTTTTGTTTGCCGGAGTCAAAAACCAACAATTGCTATTTTTATTACCAAGCCAATTATTAATACAGCACCTATTCCAGTGAATGTACCATATATTTTTCGCGAGTCTTTATCGTTCTTCTCTTTTATAAAATAGTAAATCCCTGCCCCCAACAGTCCAGCACCTACAAGCAGTCCAACAATTGTGAAAATGACGCCGCCTATTTTAGTCCTCCTTAAAACTTAATAGCAATGATGAATTGATGATGACAACAACCGAGCCGACATTATGTACCAACGCACCAACGACGGGATTTAATATACCGGTCATCGCCAAGATGATAGCCGCAAAGTTAAGCGCCATTGAAGCCGCGAGATTGACTTTGATTTTCCCCATTGTCTTTTTTGCGAGGCGTAGCAGATGGGGCAAATACTTTATATCATCCCGCACAAGAGCGATGTCCGCCGCATCAATGGCTATATCACTGCCGATGCCACCCATCGCAATGCCCACATGCGCTTTTTTTAGAGCGGGCGCGTCATTGACGCCATCGCCAACCATGCAAACATGTTCACCCGTTTGCTCATATCGATCAACCATGCTTAGTTTTAATTCCGGCATACAGTCGGCATAGACCTCTTTGATACCCGCTTCTTTTGCGATATGTGCCGCAGCGTGCTCGTTGTCGCCGGTCAAAAGAACAGGGCTTATGCTAATCTTCTCAATATCCTGTATGACCTGCCTAGCATCACTGCGAAGTGCATCGGACAACGCAACAATTCCCACAACCAAGCCATCCACCGAAACATAGATGACAGTGCAGCCGTCATTTTTATATGCGGCAGCTTTTTCAAGTATCAGGGCGGGGATGCCAATCCTATGCTCAGTTAGCAGCTCCGCATTGCCCGCGAGGACAGACCGTTTATCAACTATTGCCTTTACACCGCGCCCGGCAATCAGGGAAAACACCTGCGGTTCGGCTGGCATTGCCCCCAACTTTTCTGTGTAGCCTTTTGCAATGGCTTTTCCCAAGGGATGCTCGCTCAACCGCTCTGCCGAAGCTGTAAGTGCAAAAAGCGCATCCCCTGATAATTCCTGCTCGAAACTATCCACAGCGACAACAGATGGATTGCCATAAGTCAATGTGCCAGTTTTATCGAAAGCAATATGCGTAACCTGCGAAAGCCGTTCAAGCGCATCGCCCTCACGCACCAAAATACCATACTTTGTGGCGTTGCCGATGCCTGCCATAATTGCGGTGGGGGTAGCCAAAACCAAAGCGCAGGGGCAAAACACAACAAGAATAGTCACGGCGCGGATAATTTCGCCTGTGATGAGCCATGTGCCGCCCGCAGACACCAGTGCGATAACAACAATCCATGTTGCCCATCGGTCGGCCAGTCCAACGATTTTTGACTTACCCGCGTCAGCGGATTCCACAAGCCGTATCATGCGCTGGAGGGAGCTGTCTTCTCCAACCTTCGTCGCTCGCATTTCAAAAGCACCAAATTGATTTACAGTCCCGCTTTTGACTTCGTCACCTACGCCTTTATCCACCGGCATGGATTCGCCCGTTATAACGCTTTGGTCGATGGATGTTTGGCCGCTTGTAACTACGCCGTCAACAGCAATCGTTTCTCCTGCAATCACCCGCAGCACATCACCGACCTGTACCTGCTCGGCGGGGACAATTTCTTCCTCGCCGTCACGCAATATTCGGGCAGTGCGAGGCGTTAGATGCACAAGTTTTTCAATACCTGCACGCGCTTTCGCCACTGTTCGTTCCTCCAGCATCGCGCCGAGCGTCATAATGAAGGCTACCTCACCAGCGGCAAAGATTTCACCGATAATCACCGAAGCGATAAGCGCCAGTGATACCAGCAAATCGGCCTTTACGTCAAACTCTGTGGCAAGTGCCACGGCAGCGCCTTTCATGATGGGGATGCCGCACAGGATAATGGCAATCCATGCAGGGTCAACCGGCATGGATTTTGCAAAAATAAAACTGATAATCAAAGCCACGCCGGACAACATGAGAAAAAAGACGCCTCGCTTTTGCTCATGCCTCAAAAATGCTATCAACTAACCACACTCCTTTATACCTATGGGGGTATGGGCATATTATACCCCTATAGGTATATGAAGTCAAGAAAAAACAGACGCAAAATTGCGCCTGTTTGGTGGGGCATGTGTTTGTTATACCCATTTTCTTTTCAGATTGCCAGAAAGATTGCGGGAGGTTTTCGTTCCCGGCAAAGCCATCGAAACGAGGTGTAACAGCGCTACGCCGAGTGTAGAAGACGCGGCCGGGGACGAAAAAATCCGCAAGATTTCGGCAAGATGAAAATGGAAAGGGTATTATGTCATTCTCGAAAAATGTTCAACCGCTTTTGTAAACTCTGCTATGGTCTTTTCAGCATCGCCGTGTTCAATTCCGTCACGGACACAATGATTAAGATGCCCCTCAAGCACGACCTGCCCGATTTTATGCAGTGCGGATTTTGCAGCGTTGATCTGCATCAAAACATCCTCGCAGGGGACATCTTCATCTACCCTCTTATTGATAGCGTTTAGTTGCCCGATTACCTTATTCATTCTGCGATGAATATTATCAGCGTCCATACATTGGCGCATATTCTCACCTCCATACCCTGTGGGGTATAAAGATAAGATAACACTCTATAGGGCAATTGTCAATTCACAATAGAGAAAACTAGTGGGAGCGTGATAGCCGTTTGGCCGCCATGCTCCCTGCTTTTTTGTGCCTTGTTAAGCTGTAATTCTGTTTCGCACCTTAATGTGCCGCCACTCTAATGATTGAAGGGAATTTTTCGGCTGGATTTCATTTAAAAAACTGAAAGAGAAGCATGCTCTGCGCGAAAACAAGGATGAAAAGGAGAGCAACGATGATAGCGCCCTATAAATCCTTGAAGAGCGGAGCAAATCCCAATACATACCACCGGAAAGAAGGTGTTTATGGACGCAAGATTTCGGCAAGATGAAAATGGAAGTGATATGATTTCTGTGGCTGTGCTTTGCAGAGATAAGGCTTTCTATATAGTGTGCTTTTTTACAAACAATTTGCGGTGGGAAGGGAAAAGTGATAGAATAGAGTTAGATGTAGCTAACTAACATTAGAAGGAGAATCACATTGGAACTTTATAACGGGATCGACCATGACGTGCAGCAAGTACTGGATATGGTCTATGCGCCCATGTACAGCAAAATATGCACAACGGCCATGGAAATGGATGTTTTCACGCTTCTGGCAGAACCCCAAACGGCGACGGCCCTGGCTGAGAAGCAAAACTGGCACGCTGGCAACACCGAACTATTTTTGGACGCGGTGGCGAGCCTGGGTCTTTTAAGGAAGGAACAGGGCACATACCGTAACGCGCCGGTGGCCGACCGGTATTTGTTACGTGGCAAGGCGGACTTCATCGGCGACTATGTCGTCGCGTTTTACAATGCCAGCCGCAATGATGGCGCCGATTTGGCAAAAATGGTGCGGTGCGGCCCCGCGAATGAAACACCGGCCACCATGGCCAATGTGTCCTTTACGGACATGGCGGACATGATGCGCAAAATGCAGATGGGCGGACGCTCAGTGGAAGCAGTCGAAATACTGCGCGGTCTGTCTGAATTTGAAAGTGCCAAAAAGATACTGGATTTGGGCTGCGGCGCAGGGCTAATCGGCATCGCCGCAGTGCAGGCCCACCCAACGATGCAAGGAGTTCTATTCGATGTGCCGGACATGGGAGACGCCGTCCGGGAGAGTATCCGCCAGCGAAAGGCGGAAGACCGCGTCCGGTTCATGGGCGGCAACTACCTGACGGACGACATCGGCTCCGGCTACGATATCGTGCTGGCCATTGGCACGCTGAACTTTGCGAAGCATGCCCTTGTACCTCTCATGGAAAAGGTGCGCGCCGCCCTGAACGACGGCGGCGTGATGGTATGCGTGGGCGATGGCGTCCGCGGCGACGGTATAGGGCCTAAAGACATTCTGGCAGGATGGCTGGTCTCCGGCCTGCAGGGGATGGACTACCGCATGCCCCGCGGCATGATTGCCGACGCGGCGCTTGAGGCGGGATTTCGCAATGTACGGACGCTGGCGGGTATACCCACCTACATGGGCAATATGGATATCGATATCCTGCGTAAATGACGGAAGGAGTGACGGAAGGTGAAAACCGATACCATCAAAGTTGAAGGCATGTCCTGCGGCCATTGTGAAATTGCAATGCAGGACGCCATCCGAAAGCTGCCAGGTATCAAAAAAGCCAAGGCCAGCAAGCGAAAAAAGGAGGCCGCCGTGGAGTATGACGAGACCCTGGTTACGCTGGAGCAAATCATCGAAGCCATTAACGCCACCGGCTATGAAGCATTGAAATGAGGTGCCAGATGGCAGAACTGTTTACGCTGCCCAATAATCACACCATATCCTATGCCGTTTATGGCGCAAAGGGCGGATATCCCATCATCGGCTGCCATGGCCTTGCCGGAAGCGTGGAGGCCAAGGGGCTGGATAGGCCTTTGGCAAAAGCCGGCCTGCGCTACATCCTGATTGCCCGGCCTGGCTATGGGAAGTCGGACTTCTATGAAATGGAAACCGCCTTTTGCTGGGCGGATGAGATAGCACCCCTGTTGGAAAAGCTCAACATAGAGGAATTTGACGTGGTGGGCATGTCGGCGGGGGCCGTGTATGCCTATGCGCTGGCGGCGGCATTCCCCAAGAGGGTGAAAGCCCTCTGCATCTACAGCGGAATCGGCGCCATTTACAAGCCCGAGGTGATTACACTGTACCCGCAGTCCCCAGAGCTTACGCAGGCAATCGAACTGTATACAAAAAGCAGCCTTGCGGACATCGCGTCCGCGCTTTACAAGGCGTATATTGAACCGATGCCAAAGAGAATGCGGAAGATTCCGATGATACGCGATTCCGTCAAGGGCGGGTGCATGGGGATGGCCCAAACGGCAAGGCTGGAGTTTTTGCCCTGGGGCTTTGAGATTGAGGAAGTGGCCCAGCCTGTGAGGATGTTCCACAGCAGAAGTGACGCGGAGGTACCTTACGCGATTGCCGAAAAAACCATGGGGTATCTTAAAGATGCATCCATGCGAACTTACGAAAAGGAATCCCATCAGTCCCCCAAAATGCTGAAAGATGTGATGAAGGAAATCGTCAGCGCGCACGCGCGACAGGAGGCCCTATGATTCAAAAACTTTTGCAAAACTGCCGCAAGCCCGAGGGCCTGGCGGGGAAAATGCTTGTTCGCAGCATGAACGGCGGCCACTCTAGCGTAAGCCGATGGGGGCTATCCCATTTGAATCTCCAAATGGATGCCCGTGTGCTGGATATCGGCTGTGGCGGTGGGGCAAACGTTAAACGGCTACTTGCCATGTGCCCGCAGGGATCGGTGGAAGGGCTCGACTATTCCGAGCAGAGTGTTTTGGTGAGCCGAAAGACAAATGCGGCCGAACTGGGCCACAGGTGCGAAGTCCGGCAGGGCTCGGTCAGCGAATTACCTTATGGTGCGGGCGCTTTCGATGTGGTGACGGCGTTTGAGACGGTCTATTTCTGGCCGGACATTCTTGCTGACTTTGGCCAGGTGCGCCGCGTTTTGAAGCCGGGCGGCATTTTTTTGATCTGCAACGAAATGAATGACCCGGAGGACACCACATGGTCCGGTAAAATTGACGGCATGCGCATTTATTCGGGCGGGGAGCTTGAAAGCCTGCTGAAACAGGCGGGCTTCACGGTTCAAACCAATGATGCCCAAGGCAAGAAGTGGCTTTGCATCGTTGCTTCAAATAGTAAGTGAGAAAACAGAGGTGCTGCCAATGGATACTGGCAAGCGGTACAGGACTTTTCTGCTTATTGGATTAGCGGGCAATATCATCTGTTGGGTGGGCGATTTGCTGCTGGGCGGTGTGGGCGGTTTTGCCATAGATCCGGCCTGGACGAATACGCCACTGTGGCGGTTTTCGCTATCCGGGTTACTGGGCAGCCTGGCGATGATGTTGGTGCTCATCGGGTTTTACGGCATGTATCGGCTCATACGGCCCAACCTGCCAAAAGCATCGATGGTGATATTGGCCGGCGGACTACTTGCCTGCGTGCCGGGCGCCGTGTTCCACTTCCTCTGCACGTCGGCCGCGTGGTTTTATGCGCGGCTGGGAGGAACAACCGCGGCTGAAAGTGCGGTGACGGATTTCTTTTTGGCGCATATGCCCATTACCACAATTTGTTTTGTGGGCATGATAAGTGCCAGCTTTCTCTTGGCCATTTGCATCCTAAGCGGGAAAACTCGCTTTCCCCGGTGGGCAGCGGTATTCAACATCCTAACGATGCAAGTCTTGGGCGGACTATTGAAGCCCCTGGCAATCCTACCCGGCGTATCAAATTTGGGCGGCATCTTCATGTTTGCGGGGCTTTATCTGGCACTTGGAAAAGAGCAAAGATGTGATTGCAATATGAGAAAACAGGGCAGTAATACCAATTTTCTTTTCAGATTGCCAGAAAGATTGCGAGAGGTTTTCGTTCCCGGCAAAGCCGTCGAAGCGAGGTGTAGCAGCGCTACGCCGAGTGTAGAAGGCGCGGCCGGGGCGGGCAGGGCGGTTTCGTTCCGGTCGTAGTCCACATCGGCTAAATACCTGCTATAGAATAGAACTAATTCTTCATTACTTATGCTTTTTTGAGTATAACTTCCCAAGCGTTACAGCCAAAGCAAATAGGGTTATCAGTTATAGGATTATCTGGAAGCTGATAAGCAGGGATAGCGTTGCGTCACGATCTGTCTGCGTATAAACAGTCGTGGAAATAAACAGTTGAATCAAGATCAAGACGATGGAGATTACACATTTCACGATTGTTCGCATACCCTTCCCACAACTTTCTATCATTCGGATCGTGTAACAAGAAACTGAATACCGTGGTCGTGAAAACGTGTATGGCGTTCCATTTTAAATCCGGCTCCGCCCCTGTGATCACTCATGCTTCGTGCACTCGACAAAGTCATAAGACTATGTTTATGCAGCGACAACCCCTTCATCACCTAATGTTATGTATATGTTGTTTTGTGCAGTAGCCTAGTGTTCCCCGGTATTGGATATACGCGAACCCATTCGGGCAGTTCTCAACTAGGGCGTGTCCCTAAAACATGAGAGGAGGATACGAATGGCTGCGAGGAGAATAACTGCAGAAAAAGAGAGCCACCTTGCCGAAGCGAATGGCGACCCTGCGAAACTGTTTGAGGCGATTAAAGGAGTGCTCTATGACGTTTCGAAGTTTGTAAAGAACCGCATCGTGAGACCGCTGAACCTTTCGGTTGACTTTGGAAGGAATGACGGCGATGCCGTTATTATCCAGAATGTACGGAACGATTTTGTCGCTGTCATATCCCCGGTCGGCAAGAACGAAAGCGCCTTCCAAATCAACGTTTTCCAGGAACGCCACGGCATATGGAGCATCATGCTTTTTACCCGGCGAAAGCACGAATCGTCGAATAATTCCGTTGCCATCCACAAGCGCATGGATTCTGGTATTCAGTCCGCCTCTGGAGCGCCCGACGCACTGGGCTTGAGCCCCCTTTTCCACCAGCGGCGTGCTGGTGGGCTTTGCAGGAAGTTGAGTCGAGTTCCCAAATTGTCCATTCTACCGGATTGGAGATTGGGGCATTCTCCAGCAGCGCTTCATAGATTTGCTGCCATAATCCTGATTTTGTCCAACGCTGGAACGTATTATATACAGTTTTTCACGGGCCGTAATGGTCGGGCAGGTCACGCCAAGGTGCCCCTGTTGCAACGATCCAAAGCATCACGTTGATCAATAACCGGGGATCTTTCGCCGGTCGCCCTTGTAACCCTTCTCGAGTGGGCAGCATTGGTTTGATCCGTTCCCATTCTCTTTACGTTAACTCGTGCCGTTTGCTCATCCCCCTCACCCCTCTTGGGTGTTACTTCGACATTCGCTATGCTACATCCTTGGGTCGTTTTGCTGCTTTTATTCATCGCCCGCTTCACGCCGCAGGTTATCAGCAGCCTGATTGCCATCGGCATGTTGACCGTAAAGTTGTTCCTCCCACCCATGCTGTTCGGCACCGCATTCATTACCACCACCGAAATTGGGGATCTGGTTTCGGCGCTGCAAAAAATGCACCTGCCACGGGCCGTCGTCATCCCATTTGCCGTCACCGTGCGCTTCTTCTCCACGGCGAAAGAGGAGTTTTCCTGCATCTTCGACGCCATGCGAGTAAGGGGCATCGAGCGGCTGCTTGAGCAAAACATTTTCAAGCTTTCAGGCGGTGAAAAGCAGATTATCGCCTTTGCCAGCGTGTTTGCTTTGTCCCCCGATATTTTTGTGCTGGATGAGCCCTCCTCGAACCTCGACACAGCGGCCATTGCGGAGCTTTCCCGGTTGCTGGAAAAGCTGAAAGCCATAGGCAAAGCCATCCTTGTTTTGGAGCACCGGCTCTATTACCCGAATGGCATCGCCGACCGCATTGTCCTGCTGGAGGACGGCGAAATCACGCAGGAGTGGACGGGCGACGCCTTTGGCGCTCTTCGGCAGGAACAGCGGGAAGCGCTGGGCCTGCGCGCTTTCAACTGGCTGCCCCGTGCGCAAGGGCCGCAAAGCCCCGCGCTTTCGGCGCCGATATTGCAGGTGGAAAACCTCTGCACAGGGTACGGCAAAAGCAAGGAGGTACTGCGGCAGGTTTCCCTCTCAGTTGCAGCCGTGGAGATAGTAGGCATCGTGGGGCAAAACGGCGAGGGCAAAACCGCACTTGCCCGGGTACTGTGCGGGCTGCACAAAGAAAACGACGGCACGGTGCAAATCGGTGGCAGCGCCATGTCGGCCAAAAAACGGCACGGGAAAATCTATCTCGTGATGCAGGATTTAAGCTACCAACTGTTTACCGAAAGCGTGGAAGAGGAGCTGCGGCTGTCCATCACAGACGAAGCCGCGCCCGATGAGGAAACGCTGGATAGAACGCTTCGCACGCTGTCTCTGGCGGAATTGGCCAGTCGCCACCCCCAATCCCTGTCCGGCGAGCAAAAGCAGCACACCTCCATTGCAGTTGCGGCTGTGGGCCGCGCGCCGGTGCTCATTTTCAACAAACCTACCAGCGGCCTGGATTTTGCCAACACGCAAAGCGTGGTAGAAATCATCAAGCGCCTCGCGGCCGAGGGGCAAGCCATCCTCATCATCACTCACGACGACGAGCTGCTGAACCTGGCTTTCAGCAGGGTGGTTCGAATGAAAATCGCAACACTCACCGCCATAGCCTATATTCTTGGTTCTCCAAAAATTAATTTTCTTGAGCGAACCATAGGTAATATCATCAGTATTACAGAAACACAGACACAACTCCGGGCAATTATGATCTGCACAGGCTTCATACCACAAGCATTTTGTTACATTAATCGCAAGCGGCCCTTCATCGTTTTTTGCTATCTCAACTTTCCAGTTATCGCTCTTGCTCATAAAGCTCGATGCAATTTTCCTGAACAACGGATAAAACAGTGGTATGCGTTCAAGCTTTTTCATTGATTTGCCCATTTCCACTGCTACAACTGTCATATAATCATTCATTGTTTTGAGCGTCGCCTCTTTTGAATCCAGCTCCGTAAGAAGAATTTGGTACAACGCAATCCTTGGAAGGATCTTGCTTTGCAGCGTTTTTCTTTGAGTCGTTGTCTTGCTCTCTAAATATGGTTGCAGCTCGTTATATCTTTGCTGCTACTTTGCATATATCGAGTTTCCTCGCTCTTCTCCAAATGTTTGAACCAGATATATATGCACGGTCACACCTCCCAACCTTTATTTAGAATATCGTCAATATTGGTTACGGTGTACCGTTTATAAACTCCCAAGCCGTTTTGCCCAGTAACACCGCGTTGTCGCCGTGATATTGCTCGTTTTCATAGCGGATATCCTCGACACATGTATTGAATAGCGTCGAAATAAACACACAGGAAGTATAGTACGCCCCTTCGTCATTTGCGTGATAATCACCCGGAAGATAGAGCGAAAGGCCGGGCAGCTTATCGTATGCGTAAACCCAGGCATCCCCGGCATTTACAAAGATAGCGTTATTTTTATCGGCGGCCTCGGCATAAGCGGCAGTGAGCATATCCTGATACATGACGTCCGGCTTCGCGTCAATATTCGCCCATGCGGGGCTATAAAGAACCGGCACCGCGCCGGATGCCCTCGCAGCGGCGCAAAGAGCCTTGACATCAGTATTAAAGTCGGCGCTCTCGTCAATCGGCCGCTCGCCATAATCCTGTATAACGACAAAATCGTACTCGTTATCCCGTATTTTTATCGTGGCTTCATCTTTTGTCTGACTAAGCTTTGCTCCGCCCGGCACAATCTGGTCATAATCGATTTCGATTCCGTACATTGATGCAATTGCTTTCACTTGCCCCGGCACGTCACCCATATAAATGAAACTGTTGCCGATATACAACATGGCGTAATCCGTCTTAGCTTCGATATTGGGCGTTTCTAATTGAGAAGGCTCCTCGATAGCTGGAGACGAAGTTTCTTGCATGGAGGCCGGGTTATCAGCTTGATTAAGCCTTTCTGTATTCGCTGTCTGTTTACCGCGAGAGCCTAACAGCAGAACCGAAACTGCAAATAGTGCCAGAAAAAAACATATTTTCTTCGGTTTCATGGTCGTCCTCCCAGTACACCGTTGGAGCAATCACTTCACAGTGCTACATAAAACGGTTTCTGTGCTTGCCAAGTTTTTTTAGCTCCAATTTTCATATCAACCGTAGAGCCTGAGCGACTAATAAAGATATGGCAGTTGATTCTAAGTTCTTTCCTTTAATTATAATGATGATATTTATTGCGTGTCAAACATTTAATAACAACTCCATACTTACGAACACTGACTGACTTTCTCTGTTTTGAACGGGTGTGTCTCTTTTAATGCTACAAGAGCATATACTTTTGCATTATTGCTCGAACTCAACATCCAAACCGTCGCCTACATCAAGTCTCAGCATAGAATCGTCGCACAACTCCCGAATCAGCGGTATAAACGTTTCGGCAGTTCCAAAGGATACCGATTTAATTCCCTTTATCCCATTTGGATGAATAAAATCCTTTGGTTTCGGGTCGACGTTGAAATAGGTCATAAAAAACGGTATGGCAAGGTTGTCAGGGAAAACGCACTTAAACCTGAGCCTTCTGCCCTTTGTGTCATTTCTGCGGTTGTTCATCAGAAACCATTTCTCACCGTATTTCTTCAGAATCGCCGTCTCTTTATCAAGGTTCGTTTCGTAGTTTTCAAGTGCAAGCCCGCAGTACCCGCCTTTATGTGCGTCCCAGTAATCCAGCCGTTCGGCGACTTTGGCTTTGCCGAACAACCGCAGCAGTTTTTTTATGAACCCCTGCATGCCCGTGGATGCCATGATTTCCAGAAACGGCCCCTCTGAAAAATAGATCAGGGCATTGTAGGGGTTCTTTTCCTTGCCGTACTCTACAACAAATCCTTTTTTTCGAAAATCGGCAACCGCTTTGTCAAGATCAGCAACCTTCAAAATGATATGGCTGACTTTCATAGCCACAACTCCTCCTACACTGTCCACCCGAGGCTCTTTTGCTGGATATTGTACATCCTCGCATACAGCCCGGCTTTTTTCATCAGTTCATCATGATCGCCCTGCTCGGCCACTCTGCCATTGTCCAGCACAATAATCTGGTCACTGTCTGTGACGGTGCGCAGGCGGTGGGCGATAACCAGCGTAGTTTTATCCTTTGTGAGTTTTGACAGCGCCTGCTGAATCTCCACCTCATTCTCCGGGTCAAGCGCGGCGGTAGCCTCATCCAGAATGACAACCGGCGCGTTTTTGAGGATTGCTCGCGCGATAGAAATGCGCTGCCGTTCGCCGCCGGAAAGTGTGCTGCCGTTTTCCCCAATGACTGTGTCGTACCCTTCCGGCATACGGCTGATAAAGCTGTCGCAGTTTGCCGCCTTCGCTGCCGCCAAAACTTCTTCACGGGTTGCGTCCTTTTTACCGATTTGGATGTTTCCGAACACTGTGTCGTTGAAAAGCACCACATCCTGAAAA
>JAVBRU010000103.1:0-11296 GCA_031547595.1 Eubacteriales bacterium | reverse complement strand
TGAGCCGGTGTGCGGCCTGGCCAATCGCGAACATCCCATTGCCTTTGAAGACGAGACCAGCAGCTTTTATGATAACGAGCGTACCAGCGCGCAGATTTTGTGGTTCCGGCGCGGGTATGTGGAATACCGCTTTGCCAGCCGCGCGGTGTCCGGCCGCAGGATCAAGGCGCTGGAGGTCAGCTTCGAGGCGTGCTCCGAAGCGCCCAACTACCGCAACGATTGGCCGAGCGACATCACCGTGTGGATCAATGGCGTGGAGCTTGGCACCTGGACGTGCCCGGGCGATTTTGGCGGGCGCAGGGGCAAGAACAACCCCGATTGGTGGCCGGACGCGTCCACCCAGTATGGCATGCTGAAGCGCTGGTATGTGGATAAAAACGGCTGCCAGCTGGACGAAACGCCGCTGTCCGCTGTGAAAGTGGCCGCGCTGGGGCTGGCGGATAAGCCGTATATCAGCCTTCGCATCGGCGTCAAAAAGGAATCGCCCAACCAGGGCGGCATCAACCTGTTTGGCGAGTATTTTGGGGACTATGGCCAGGGGATTTCTATGCGGCTGGATTATGAGGATGACGAGGAGTGAGGGGAACATGGACACGATTTTGCGCAGCGAGCACCCGCGGCCGGATCAGGCGCGCGCGGTGTGGCAGACCTTGAATGGCCCCTGGGCGTTTGATTTTGACGAAGAAAATATAGGCTTGCAGGACAAGTGGTATACAAAGGATCATTTGGAGCGTACCATTCAGGTACCCTTTGCCTACCAAAGCGAACTGTCCGGCATCAACGACCAGCGCGCCTGTGATGTGATCTGGTACACCCGCGCCTTCACGGTGGGCGCGGATTTTGCGGGCAGGCGCGTGCTGCTCCGCTTTGGCGCGGTGGATTATCTGTGCGGTGTGTGGCTGGACGGGCAATACCTGGGCGGCCACGAGGGCGGCTATACGCCGTTTGTGTTTGATATCACGCATCTGATCAGCATTGGCGCTGCGCACCGCCTGACTGTGCGCGTGGAGGACCGGCTGGACAAAGACCAGCCGCGCGGCAAGCAAAGCTTCCGCCCCGAGCCTTTTGAGTGCTGGTACACCCCTGTCAGCGGCATCTGGCAAAGCGTGTGGCTGGAGGGCGTGGGGGACTTTTATCCCACCGGCATCCGCCTCACCCCCGATGTGGAAAACGCGCGCGTGGTGTGCGAGCTGACGTATAACGAGCGCCCGGAAAATGGCCGTGTGCGCCTCACCGCGTCCTTCAAGGGCAAGCTTGTGGCACAGCAGGAGGTTACGATCACCGACCGGTACGTGGAAACCGCGCTGCACCTTTCGCATGACGAGGGCATTGACGGCATCAAGCTGTGGTGGCCGGGCGCGCCGAACCTGTATGACCTGCGCATCGAAACGCTGGTGGCCGGTACGGTGCAGGACGATGTGAGCACTTACTTTGGCATGCGCCAGGTGGGCATGCACAATGGGAAAATAACGCTCAACAACGTGCCGCTGTATCAGCGCCTGGTGCTGGATCAGGGCTATTGGCCGGATGGGCTGCTCACCGCGCCCAGCGACGATGCGCTGCGCAAAGATGTAGAATTGACGCTCAAGATGGGCTTTAACGGCGCACGCAAACATCAGAAGTTTGAAGACCCACGCTATCTGTACTGGGCGGATCAGCTGGGGCTGATCGTGTGGGGCGAATTGCCCAGCGCCTATTGGCTGACCCAGCGGCAAAAGACCAACCTGCTGCGCGACATGGGCGAGGCCATTGCGCGCGACTACAACCACCCCGCCATCCTCGTGTGGGTGCCCGTCAACGAAAGCTGGGGCGTGCGCTTCATCCAGACCCACAAAAAGGCGCAGCAGCTGGCCGATGCGCTGTATCACACCGCGCATGCGCTGGACGGCACGCGCTTGGTGTCGGGCAATGACGGCTGGGAGCAGACCGCGACCGACCTTGTGACGGTGCACGATTACACGGCCTTCACCGCGCAGCTGAGCCACGATTACAAAAACGCCGACGCCGTGCTAAGCGGCGCGCCCAACGGTGGGCGGTTTATTATCGCTGAGGGGTATCAGCAAAGCGGCAAGCCCATGCTGATCAGCGAATACGGCGGCATCGCCATGCAGAAAGACAAAACGGACAAAAACTGGGGCTATAACGGCGCGGCCAGCGATGAAGCGGCCTTCCTCAGCCGCTATGAGGACATCACGATGGGCTTTAAGCGCATGCCATTCTTCTGCGGCTATTGCTACACCCAGCTGACTGATGTGTTCCAGGAGGTCAACGGCCTGATGGATATGCACCGCAATATGAAGGTCTCCATGGATGAAGTCCGCAGGATCAACCTTGCGAGGTAGGAGAACACACATGAAAAACATGATGGTGCTGGATGAAATGTGGCATGGCCGGGAGCTGGGCGACCCGTTCCTCCTGCGCCACGATGGCCGGTATTACCTGTATAGCTCCAGCTTTGGCGAGGGCATCAAATGCTGGACGAGCGAGGACATGGCGAGCTTTGCCTACTATGGCATGGTGTGCATGGATGCGCGCATCACGGGCGCATACGCGCCGGAAGTCTCATATAACGCCGGTTGGTTTTATATGGTCACCTCGCCCGTGGGCAGCGGGCATTATCTGCTGCGCAGCCGCGAGGCACTCGGGCCCTTTGAGGTGATCAGCGAAAATATCGGCCTGCTGATTGACGGCAGCCTGTTTGTGGATGACGACGGCAAGAGCTATTTTTTGCGCGCGGGGCACACGGGCATCCAGCTTCATGATATGCCAGGGCCCGATCAGATCGACGTGCACGGGCAGGTGCTGCCCGCCACCTACATGGATCACTGGACGGAAGGCCCGATGATCGTCAAGCGGGACGACCGCTATTTCCTCACCTATACGGGCAACCATGTGATCAGCCGCGGCTACCGCGTGGATTACTGCGTCACGCGGGAAAACCCGAAGGCGGGCTGGCATCAGCTTCGCCACAGGACGCTGCTGCTGGAGACCGAGGACCCCTTCTATGCCCTCGGCCACAGCAGCACCTGCCTGGCCCCGGATATGGACAGCCTGTACATTGTGTACCATAATAACGAGTTCAATGCCAAGGGGCACCCGCTGGGGCGGCGCTTGAACCTTGACCGCCTGTTCTTCAATGGCGACCGCATGTATGTCAACGCCTCGTATTGGGAGCAGGCTGCCCCGCGCGCGCCGCTGTTTACCTGCCGCGGTGGCGAGGGACTGCTGCAAAAGGATGCGCTGTATACCTTGCCTGTGGATGCGCCAGAGGTGTTCACCGTGGAATGGAACGGCATCCTTCACGGCGCTGCCACATTTGCCTTTGCGGGGCATACATTTGCCCTGAACGCAGGCGGCTGGATGCTGAACGGCAGCGGCGGTGCGTGCCCGCCAAACATCGATTGGTCGCGCCTGTTGTGCGTGCGCTTGTCGCAGGACATGCAGGGCACGCTGCGCGTGTGGGTCAATGGCATGCAGCTTGTAAAGCGCGAAGCGGAGCGCTTGCCTGTGCGGCAGCTGTCTGTGGCTGGTTTGGGAAGCCTTGGCTTCGTGGCGTTGTCCGATGTGGCGGGCGGCAGCGGCGATACGCAGGCACATCAAAATGTGCCCGGCATGCTGGATGCCATCCACAGCCCCGATGCCGCGCGCTATCCCGCAGCGGATACCGAGGCGGGCTGCCGGGGCGTGTGCCTGAAGCCTGGCGACACCCTCACCTTCCCCGTCAACGCGCGGGATGACGGCCTGTATCATCTGGCGCTTCGCGTGATGAACGATGGTGTTCTCACCTGGCAAGCGGCGGGCAGCTTTGCCCTGCAGGCGGGCGCGGGCACCTTTACGGTCATCGCGCCTCAGGATATGCTGCTGGATCGTATCCAGCTGGTATTTGCAACGCCCGTGCAGCCCTGCGCCGTGGTGGCGGAGGGGCAGCTTGTGCCGGATGCACCGCTGAGGATCATCGGCCATAAGTTTGAAAAGAGCCTGCTGCACAAATACAGCGGCTTCACCTGCGCAGAAAATCATGGGCAGGGCTATGTCGGTGCTGTGGGCTGGCAGGATTATGCCGTGCACGCCGTGCTGCACCTCGATCCGCAGTCTGCAAACGGCCAGGCGTCTATCTTCCTGCGCGTGCGCGGCGAGAGCTGGTTCCACGCCCAGGTGGAGGACGCGCGCCAGGGCTACCGCGTGCGCGTTTTGCCGGACCGGGTGGAGCTTGCAAAGAACGACTATGACGAGCAGGTGCTGTGCACCGCGCGCATCGCGCCCAAGGATATGCGCCTGCAGCTCCGGTGCGAGGCGAGCGGCAATCACATCGCCGTTTATCAAGGCGATATCCTCCTTTTGCACTATGCCGACCCGGATGCTTACCTCTATGGCAAAGCGGGCATGGAATGCCGGGGCGAGGGCGTAGGGTTCGTATCTTTTGATGTTTGCACCTGATAAATCCCATAAAGAAAAGCCGTTTGGCCATTGGTCACGCGGCTTTTCTATTAATTTTTGCGCTGTACTTTATCCACAAAATATTGTATAATAAACAGAATATTTCCCACGGCAGGAGGCGAACTATGAAAACCGACGAATTTCTGCGCAATGTGATAGCGCTGCCCGGGCTGACGGGCCAGGAGCGCGCGGTATCCGAATATATTGCTGCGGCATTTGCGCCGTATTGCGATGATGTGCGCATTGATGCCCTCAACAGCGTGTTTGCCCACAAGGCGGGCACCGGCCCCCGGGTGATGGTGTGCGCACACCTGGACGAGATCGGCATGCTGGTGAGCAAGATCGAGGAGGACGGCAGCCTGCGCATGCAAAGCGTGGGCGGTGTGGACCCCCGCGTGCTGCCGGGCATGCGCGTGCGCGTGTATGGCAAAGAGCAGTACCTTGGCGTGGTGGGCGCAAAAGCGCCACATTTGCAGACCGCTTCGGAGAGCGAAGCCAACTATACCTTCGAAACCCTGTATGTGGACATGGGCATGAGCGCCGATCAGGTGCGCGAAAGGGTGCACGTGGGCGATTGGGTGTGCTTTGAGGCGCGGTATCAGGAGCTGAAGAATGGCCGCGTCGCCACCAAAACGGCGGATGACCGCGCGTGCGTGGCCATCATGCTGCGTGCGGCGGAGCTACTGCAGACCATGCACCATGATGCCGATATCACCTTTGTATCCACCTGCCAAGAAGAGATCGGCAGCTTCGGCGCGTGGACGGCGGGCTATGCAGCCGCGCCGGAGTATGGTGTGGCGCTGGATGTATGCCACGCGGAAACGCCGGGTGCGCCCGCACTGCGCACCCACAAGATTGATTCCATGGTGGCGGGCAAGGGGCCGTACCTGCACACCTTCCTGCGCGGCAAGCTGGACGAAGTGGCCAAGGGGCAGGGGATTGCACTGCAGGCGGGCGTGGTGCCGCGCTATACCAGCACAGACGCGGACGAGCTGGGCTTGTCCCGCGCCGGCGTGCCCACGGTGCTGCTGGAGCTGCCGCTCAAATACATGCACACCAACGTAGAAACCTTTGACATGCGTGCATTGCAAGAGGGGGCGCGCCTGCTGGCGCACTACCTGCGCGCGGTAGACGCAAGCTGGGAGGATCAATTATGGAACTGAAAACTTTGTGCGAGCTGCACGGCGCGCCGGGCAACGAAAAAGACGTCCGAAACGCCATCATCGAGGCGGCCAAACCGCTTTGCGACAGCGTGAAGATCGACCGGATGGGCAATGTGATTGCCTTTAAGAAGGGCACGGGCACCGGCAAGCCGCACGTGCTGCTCTCCGCGCATATGGACGAAGTAGCTTTCATTATCATGGGCGCGACCGAGGACGGCATGCTGCGCATCCGCCCCGTGGGCGGTATCGACCCGCGCGTGGTGGTGTCCAAGCATGTGGTGGTGGGTGACAAAAGGGTGCCCGGCGTGATTGGCGCGATGGCCATCCACCTGCAGACCGCCGCCGACAGAAAGCGCGTGCTGGACTACGACAATCTGTTTATCGACATCGGCGCAAAATCCAAGGACGAAGCGCTGGGCGATTGCCCCGAAGCCTGCTTTGCGTATTTTGACGGCGCATACACGCCCTTTGGCGAGGGCTGCGTGGTCTCCAAGGCGCTCGACGACCGTGTGGGCTGTTATAACCTTTTGCGTGTGTTGGAGGGCACCTACGCCGCCGACCTCACCTGCGCCTTTGTGTGCCAGGAGGAAGTGGGGCTTCGCGGCGCGACAGGCGCGGCGTTTGCCACCCAGCCGGATATCGCGCTTGTGCTGGAGGGCACTGCCGCAGGTGATATGGGCGATGCGCCGGAAACGCGCCATGTGTGCAGCGTAGGCCAGGGCGTGGCCATCAGCTTTATGGACAATGCCAGCATTGCGCACCGCCCCTTGTACAAACAGCTGTTTGAGCTGGCGGCGGCACAAAACATCCCGCACCAGGCCAAGCGCGGCGTGACCGGCGGCAACGACGCCGGGGCATACCAGGGCAGCGCGGCCGGGGCGAAAACCTGCGTTTTGTCCGTGCCCTGCCGCTACATCCACGGCCCTTCATCTGTGGCCAAGCTTTCCGATATTGATGCGCAGTATGCGCTTGCTAAGGCCTTTGTGGCATCCCTTTGAGAAACAGGAGGACAGCGAAAATGATGAAAGATACACTTTTGACCTTGCTGAGCGCCTATGGCCCCACGGGGGATGAGGGCGCGGTGGTTGCCGCCGTCAAAAAGCTGCTGGCCGGGCATGTGGACAGCGCCGTGGTGGACGTGATGGGCAACCTGATCGTGGAGAAGAAGGGCGCGCCGGACGGCAAGCGAATCATGTTCAGCGCACACATGGATCACATCGGCCTGGTGGTGGCGGATGTGGAAAAAGAGGGCTATCTTCGCGTCACCAATGTGGGCGGCGTGGGGCTTGATATGACCAAAACCCGCCACGTGGTGTTTGGCAATGGCGTGCACGGCGTGGTCGTGTGCCAGCCCACCAAGGGCGAGACCGCCGGCATGCAGCATTTGTTTGTGGATATTGGCGCCAGCGACAAAGAGGACGCCCTCAAGCGCGTGAACATCGGCGATGTGTGCGTGTATGCGCCCGATGCCTTCCAGCTGGGTGCGCACCGCATCGCCGCCCCCGCGATGGACGACCGCTGCGCCTGCGCGCTGCTGGTGGAATTGCTCCTGAATGCCAAAGACCAGAAGAACACCATCATCGGCGTGTTCTCCACCCAGGAGGAAGTGGGGCTTCGCGGCGCGAACGTGGCGGCATATACCGTCAACCCTGATCTGGGTGTAGGCATTGACGTGACCGCCTGGGGCGATACGCCGGAAGTCACCCTGCCTGCCGTGAAGCTGGGCGCGGGCGCTGCCGTCAAATATATGGACCGCAGCATGATCGCTACCCCGATGGTGCGCGATGCACTGCTGGCGGCAGCCGAAAAATCCGGCGCGCTTGTGCAGCGCGAGGTGCTGCCCTTTGGCGGAACGGACGGCGCGGCCATCCAGCACACCCGCGGCGGCATTCCTGCCGGCACGCTCTCCATCCCCTGCCGCTATGTGCACTCCGCCTGCGAAGTGATCGACATGCGTGATATGGACAGCGCCCTTCAAATTCTGCTCGCCTTTGTGGATATGAATTTTTGATAGAGTAAAAGGAGTCTTGCACCCATGAAAGCCTTAACTGCCCATCAGCTGCGCGCGCTGTTCCTTCAGTTTTTCCAGGAGAAGGGACATCAGGTGATCCCCTCTGCGTCCGTTATTCCCGAAAACGACCCTACGGTGCTGTTCACCACCGCAGGCATGCATCCGCTGGTGCCCTATCTGATGGGGCAAAAGCACCCTGCGGGCAACCGCCTCACCGACGTGCAAAAGTGCATCCGCACCGGGGACATCGACGATGTGGGCGACAACAGCCACCTCACCTTCTTCGAAATGCTGGGCAACTGGAGCCTGGGCGATTACTTCAAAGAAAAAATGATCCCCTGGAGCTGGGAGTTCCTCACCAGCCCGCAGTGGTTGGGCATCGATAAGGAACGGCTGGCGTTTTCTGTGTTTGCGGGCGACGAAGACTGCCCCCGCGACGACGAGAGCTTCAACCTGTGGCGCAGCTGCGGCGTGGCGGAAGACCGCATTTTCTTCCTGCCCAAGGAGAACAACTGGTGGGGCCCTGCGGGCCTGACCGGCCCCTGCGGCCCGGACAGCGAGATGTTTATCATCACCGATAAAGAGCCCTGCGGCCCCGATTGCAGCCCCGCCTGCTCCTGCGGGCGGTACCTGGAAATCTGGAACGACGTGTTCATGCAGTATAACAAGCAGGCAGACGGCACGTTCATCCCGCTGGCGCAGCAGAATGTGGACACCGGCATGGGCCTGGAGCGGACCATTTGTGTGTTGACCGGCAAAAAGAGCGTATATGAGACCGACCTGTTTGAAAAAATCCTGGGCAAGATCGCCGAATTGAGCGGCAAGGAATACGGCGCTGATGCCGAAACCACCAAGGCGTTCCGCATCATTGGCGACCATATGCGCACTTCCACCTTCATCCTGGGCGACATTCGCGGCGTATCCCCCAGCAATGTGGATCAGGGCTATGTGCTGCGCCGCCTCATCCGCCGCGCCATCCGCTATGGCATGCAGCTGGGCATGCCCGAGGGCTTCACCACCGATATCGCCACCGTGATTATCGACCAGTATCAGGATGTGTACCCCGAGCTGAATACAAACCGTGCTTTCGTGATTGAGCAATTGACCTTGGAAGAGCAGCGCTTCCAGCGCACCCTCAAGCAGGGCATCAAGGAGTTTGAGAAGGTGCGCGGCAACCTCATCCGCCGTGCGCAGGAGCTGCAAACGCTGCGCGACACCCTCACCTCCACGATCTTTACCCCCGAAAACCTCCAGCGCATCCAGGCCGCCGAAGAGGCCGCCAAGAATGTGGGCAGCACGCTGCGCCCCGCGCCCGAAATGCTGGAGATGATCGAGGATTTCAAAACCTTTGGCGATTCCGTGCGCAACATCATCGGCTTTGCCGATAAGATGACCCGCCACATCAGAAGCCTCGACACTTTGGATGGCCGCAACGCCTTCAAATTGTATGACACTTATGGTTTCCCCATTGAAATCACCACCGAGCTTGCCAAGGAACATGGTATGAGTGTGGACATCGAGGGCTTTGCCGAGCGCTTCAAGCAGCATCAGGCCACCTCTCAGGCGGGCGCGGAGCAGCGCTTCAAGGGCGGCCTGGCCGATAGCGGCGAGCAAACTGCCAAGCTGCACACCGCCACGCATCTTTTGCAGGCCGCGCTTCGCAAAGTGCTGGGCGATGAAGTGCACCAGAAGGGCAGCAACATCACCGCCGAGCGCCTGCGCTTTGACTTCACCTTTGGCCGCAAGATGACCGATGAAGAGATCAAGCAGGTGGAAGCGCTGGTCAATGACGCCATTACCGCCGCTGTGCCCGTGGTGATGGAAGAAATGACAGTGGAAGAAGCCAAATCTCAGGGGGCTATGGGTTTGTTTGAAAGCAAGTATGGCGAAAAGGTGCGTGTGTATACCATGGGCGAGTACAGCAAAGAAATTTGCGGCGGCCCCCATGCCGACAATACGGGCGACCTCAAGTCTTTCAAAATCCAAAAAGAAGAATCCTCCTCCGCCGGCGTGCGCCGCATCAAGGGCGTGATCGGCTAATGGGGATGGGGGGGGGAACGCTGGGGCTGCTCGCCCCAGACCCCACGGCAGGGGCATGATGCCCCTGCACCCACAATTCTGTTATAGAAAATGTTGCTTGCGTGAATATGCGAGAAAAGAGCCACATGAGCCGGGAATGGCTTGTGTGGCTCTTTTTTACTTTAGAATAAACATAAAAGTGAGGTGCAGGAGATGAAATCTCCTGCCGAGGGTTTCAGGGGCGAGTAGCCCCTGACGTATCCTCTGCGTCTATACCCTGCAGCAGCTCCAAATCCTTATGGTGAATCAGGGTGTTGCCATCCAGCACCATGGCGATTTTGCCTTCTTCGTATAGCGCGATTTTTTTGACAAACACATGCGCATAATCCTCTCCCACCTGCGGCGGGGGCGTCAGTTGCTCCGGCAGGATGTGCAGCAAATCTTCCACAGCGTCTACCACAAGGCCCAGTGCGGTTTGCTCAAAGCGCACCACCACCACGCAGCGGCGCACCTCCGCTCCGGCGGGCGCGCGGTGGAATCGGACGCGCAAATCCAATATCGGAAGCACCTGCCCCTTCCAATTGGCAATGCCGGTGATATAGGCGGGTGTTTCGGGCACGGTGGTGACCGGGGGCAGCTCCATGATCTCAACGATGCGGCTTAGCTCCAAGGCATATATTTCGTCCAGGCGAAACAGCAGATATTGATTCTGCAGCTCTTCCGGGACGTTTTCGATCAACACTTCGCTCATAAATTGCCTCCCTTATTGCTTTGCATCAGGCCGACAGGGTCCAGGATCAGGTGGATTTGCCCGTCGCCCAGCATGGTGCAGCCTTGTATGCCCTTTGTGCCGCGCAGCAGCGGGGGCACGGGCTTCACCACCACGCTTTGCAGCTCTTCTACGCGGGGTGTCAGCAGCACATAAGGCCGTTCCACCATATCGATCAGCAGCAGCATGCCTGCGTCATCCTCCGGGCGCGGTTGGCCAAAGAAGTCGGTCAAGCGGATCACGGGATAGCAAAGCTCGTCAATGATCACACTTTCCTGGCTGTTCACGATATGCAGGGGATGCTCGTCTGCGCGCAGCACTTGCTTGACAGCGCTCATCTGGATGGCGCACAGCTCCTGCCCGCTGCGCAGCAGCATGGTTTCCATCACGGCCGTGGTGAGGGGGATTTGCAATTCCACCGTCAGGCCGCTGCCGGGATTATTGTGCAGCATCATTTTTCCATTCAGGCTTTTTGTGCTGTTCAGCGCAGCGTCCATGCCCACGCCGCGCCCGGAGAGCTCGTTGGCCTCGTTGCGGGTGGAAAAGCCGGGGCGAAGCACCAGCGCGTCGATCTGCTGGGCGGTCAGCTTCTCGGCCTGTTCGGGGGAGATCAGGCCGTTTTGGATTGCCTTTTTCTTGACGGCATTGCGGTCGATGCCCGCGCCGTCATCGCGCAGGGTGATCGTCACCCCGCGCCCCGTCATCGCTGCGGACAATTTGAGGGTGCCCTGCGCGGCTTTGCCTGCGGCCAAGCGTTGCTCCGGCAGCTCGATCCCATGGTCGATGGCGTTGCGCACCAGATGCAAAAGCGCGGGAAAAACACCGTCCGCGATGCGCGCATCCACTTGAGTATCTTCGCCCATCAGCACGAGGCGCACATCCTTGCCAAGCGTCTTG
>JAVBRU010000044.1:0-3266 GCA_031547595.1 Eubacteriales bacterium | reverse complement strand
GATGCTTTTTTGCTCAAAAGCGAGGGGCAGCAGCTTTTTGTGCAGCAGCCGCATGACAGTGCTGTCAAACCACGGTGCAATGCCCTCTGCCATCAGCTCTTGGTAGGAATAGCCCGTCAGCTCTGTTGCGGCGGGATTGATGTAGCCAAAGTGATCGTCTGGCATCAGGTAGGCCACCAGGTTAGGGGACTTGGTGATGATGGCGTTGGTGCGGTTGAGGGTTTTCTCGATCAACTGCCGCTCCAATACGCCCACAAACACGTTGGCAACCAGCGTGCCCAGGTGCACGTCGCTGTTGGTCCAATGGTAGGGCAAGCCGCACTGATGAAACTCCAGGATGCCAATCACCTGGCCGTTCAGCTCTATGGGCATGATCAGGTATGCCGTGATGCCCGAGCCCTTGGTGAGCACGTGCGATTCGCAATCGAAATAATCCTGTGCCACAAAGGGCAGATGCTCTACTAAGAAACTCTGGTGCAAATCGCTGCCGGGATCAAAGGGCAGGTTAACCGTGCGGCGTTTTTGGTTTTCCAGGCTGCTGCTGCGCCATTCGTAGGCGGGGGTGAAGGCCTGCTGCTGCTCGTTATACAGCTCCAGTAAAATGCAATCAAAGCCGGTAAATTCGCCTGTCAATTGCAGTGCGGTGTAGATGGTTTGATCGGTATCGCCGGTGGTGATGAAGTTTTGCATCATCTGCGACATCAATTGCTGCTGCGCCAGGCGCCTGGCCAGTATTTCCTCGCTGCGCTTGTTGGCGGTAATGTCTACAGAGTGCTGCATATGCACCATCCGTCCGTCTATCCAGCGCACAAGGCTGTCCGAATTGCGGTAATAATGGCGGGTAACGGTATTGTGCTCTTCCCAGATGACGGTTTTGCCTGGCTCTTTCTCCAGCTGATAAATGGGGCAAAATTCGCACCGGCAGGTGCGGTCCTTTTGCAGCACTTGCCAGCAGCAAGCACCCACTCTGGCATCCTCTGCGCCAAAGTGAGCACGCATTTTGTCGTTGATAAAAAGGATTTTGTCATCAGCAGGGTCGGTCACATAGATCAACGCGTCCATGCCGTTGAGCACGTTTGCGAGCAGGTGATTGGGCTGCTCCTCGCCGTTGCCGTTTGAAAAAGCTCCCACAGATCACACCCCCTGTCTATGACATTTACGCCCTGGTGTCGATGCTGTCGCGGTACACCACATAGCGCTGATAAAAATATTCTGTGATGAAATTGAGCACCATCGTGCCACCCAGCACGATGTATTCATTGATGCCCCGGCCTTCCAGCCAATTGCCCACTACGGTGGTAACAGGGGTGAACACGGCATAAAACGCGAACACCAACAGCATGGCCTCGGGCACATTGGCGGCGGAGCGGAAGGTGTAGCGGCGGTTGAATGTGAAGTTCCATAACACGCTGAGGATCAGTGCCGTCAGATAGCACACCCAATAGCCAAGATCGGTGCACTCTGTCAGCAGGGTGAAAACGCCCAGCTCAACAATCCCCGCCGAAATAGAAAACAGCGTGAATTTGGCCATTTGCAACAGTTGTTTGCTCTTTTGCTCGGTTGGCACAGGCATCGCTTCCTTCGTTATGCATATCTGTTATATTGTAGCGCATTTCCGGCAGCTGTCAAGCACTTGACAAAAAACAGGCATTTCATTATAATACATGATTATCCGGCTATGACGGGACGGGGCGGCCCGGTTTCACCCAAAGAGAGCGCGGCATTGGTGAGAGCTGCGTGGTGGATGGCCCGCAAGACACCCCTGAGCCTTCGCTGAAAAGCGAACGTTTTCCGCGTTAAGGAGCACAAGGCGGCAGTCTTTGAAGGCTGCAAGCAGGGTGGCACCGCGAAGTGAGCTTCGTCCCATGCGATGTATGGGGCATATTTTTTTGGGAGGAATTTGGTATGTTGACGCAAGCGCCCAAGGGGACCCGGGATATGCTGCCGGCGGATGCGCACCTGTGGCAGATGATTGAGGCAAGAATGCGCGAAGTGGCGGCGCTGGCGGGCTACCGTGAGGTACGCACCCCGGTGTTTGAGCATACTGAGCTGTTTTTGCGCGGCGTGGGCGGTACTACCGACATCGTGCAAAAAGAGATGTACACCTTTCTGGATAAGGGTGAGCGCAGCATCACCCTCAAGCCCGAGGGCACGGCGGGCGCAGTGCGCGCCTTTATTGAAGGCCGCCTGTATGCCGATGCGCTTCCCTGCAAAATGTATTACTTGAACGCGCCGATCTTTCGCTATGAGAATCCGCAGGCGGGGCGGCTGCGTGAGCACCACCAGTTTGGCATGGAATGCTTTGGCGGCTCGCAGCCCACCGTGGAGGCAGAGTTGATTTCCACGCTGTTCTCGTTGCTTTCTGGTCTTGGCATCAAAAACCTGTCCGTGCACATCAACTCCATCGGCTGCAAGGAATGCCGCCCTAAATATCACGCGGCACTGAAGGATTTCCTGGGCGAGCGTATTTCCGAAATGTGCCCCACCTGCCGCGAGCGCTTTGAGCGCAACCCCCTTCGCATCCTGGATTGCAAAGAAGAAAAATGCAAAGCCATCGTAAAGGACGCCCCCAGCATGCTGGATATGTTGTGCGAGGGCTGCCACGATCACTTTGAGGGGCTTAAGACACTGCTGAGCGCGCAGGACATTGGGTACGCTATCGATCCGCGCATCGTGCGCGGCTTGGACTACTACACCCGTACCGTGTTTGAAATCATCATGCAGACCGGGCGTGAGGGCCTGGCGCTGTGCGGCGGCGGGCGTTATGACGCGCTGGTGGAGGAGCTGGGCGGCCCGGCCACCCCGGCGGCAGGGTTTGGCATTGGCCTGGAGCGGATATTGATCGAACTGAAAAATGCGGGCACGGAGCCTGTCGCCCCCACCATCACCGACGTATATGTCGCGGCCATCACTGATGATGACCGCACGGAGGCCTATCTGCTGACGCAAAAACTGCGCACGGCAGGGGTGAAGGCGGAGTGCGACCATGCGGGCAGAAGCCTGAAGGCGCAGTTCAAGTTTGCCGGCAAGATCGCGCCGTTTGTGGCGGTGGTGGGCGGCGACGAGCGCGCGCGCGGCACAGTGCTGCTGCGCAACATGAACACGCGGGAGCAGCAGGAAATCCCCCTCGCCACTGCGCCAGAAGCAATCAAGCAACTTATTGAATAATATATCCACTACCGGTGTCCAGAGGGCAATGCGCTCTGGTCGGGGGTCTGGGGGCTGACAGCCCCCAGCGTTCCCCCCCCACAGGACAGGAGGTATCA
>JAVBRU010000092.1:0-26159 GCA_031547595.1 Eubacteriales bacterium | reverse complement strand
GATCCGCGCACTGTGACGATGGTAAGCGCGACGGACGAAAAAGAATACGACGGCACGGCGCTGACCAATGACGAAATGACGGTCACAGGGTTTGTGGGCGATGACGGCGCAACGTACAACGTGACGGGCAGCCAGACGGACGTGGGTTCTTCGAAGAACACCTTCACGTATGTGCTGAACGAAGGCACGGTGGCGGGGAACTATGACATCGTCACGATCGAGGGTGATCTGACGGTGCTGGGCCAGGTGCGCTATCACGCAAATGCGCTGGCCACGGAAAATGTGCTAGTCCCTGAAGATAATCAGAGCTATGCATACAATGCCATGGTTGAAGTGATGTTTGCCCCGTTGCCGGTCAGAGTGGGCTATACCTTCCTGGGCTGGAGCACGGACAAGAACGCGGTTGCGCCGGAATTTGCGCAAGACAAGGTTCGCTCTCTGCCTATGGGCTTGACGAGCATCGACTTGTACGCCGTCTGGCAACGGCTTAGCTACTCATACACTGTGAACCACTATATCCAGGCGATGGGTAACACCTGGACACTGATGGCGGCAGATACCACCCAGACCCAGGCACTGTTCGGCGATGTGGCGGCGTATACCCCCAATATCTATGAGGGCTTTGTGTTTGATGACAGCCTGACAGAGCCCAAGGGTGCTTTGGTGCCTGCCGATAATTCCCTGGTAATCAATCTGTACTATACGCGCATGAATACCCTGACCTACCGCGTTGAATACAGGTTGAACACCATCAATGGCGCTGAAATCGCCCCGGCTAAGACAGTGGATAACTGTGTCTTTGGCCAGACCTACGATGAAAATGCTATTGAGATCACAGGGTATGTGCTGAAGGATCAGCCGTCCAAGCAGATTGTCGTGACTGCGATCAATGAGAGCAACAGGATCGTGTTCATCTATAATCAGCTGGCGCAGTATCGCGTAGAATACTACTATGATGGTGTAATGGATGCGAACCAAACTGAGCAATACACCACCGTTGTAGGCACACTGATCAACAACTACGAAGGCAAGGCACTTGGTGGCTACCGCTTGCAAAGGACCCAAGGCGTGCCGTTGCTTGTGACTCCTGCACTGGAAGCAAACGTGATTAAGGTGTACTATGTCAAGGTTACGCCAGGTGAAATCATTATTGATATTGATATTCCGTTGGGCGCGGGCATTGGCAGCCTGAACGTGGGCGATTGCTTCGAGTAACAAACCAATAAGAGATTCAATGATCTACCCGACCGGTTTTTGCCGGTCGGGTAGATGGGATAAAGGAGGACAAGCATGAAACGTGCAATTGCCTTGTGTATGGTGTTGATGCTACTGATGGGGGTGGTGGCCTTTGCACAGGAAGCGGATGAAAACCTGCTGATAGTAGGGTCTACCACTCAAATGAATGGCTCGTTTTTTACAAACATATGGGGAAACAACACGGCGGATATGGATGTACGCGTGCTGCTGCATGATGCCAGTACAGTGGCATGGATGGAAAGCGGCAACTACGCAATCAATGAAAACATTGTGCAGCAGATAGATACCCAAGTCAATATGCAAACGGGCAATCATACCTACAAATTCATCATTCGTGATGATATGAAGTTCAGTGATGGCTCTGCAATCACGGCGAAGGACTACGTGTTTTCTATCTTATTGCAGTCTGCCCCGCAGATGGCGCAGCTGCAGGCGCAAATCACCAACTATTCGCATTTGGTGGGCTGGGACGCCTTTGCCGCGGGCAGCAAGAATGTGTTTTCAGGTGTGCGTTTCCTATCGAATACGGAATTTCAGTTGACAGTGAAGGCAGAATGCCTGCCCTACTTTTACGAGCTGAGCCTTGTAGAAGTTACCCCGTATCCCATGGCAGTGATTGCACCGGGCTGTAACATCCGGGATGACGGCGAAGGCGCCTATATTACGGGAAGCTTTACGGAGGAGCTGTTACAAAAAACGGTGCTGGACCCCGTGACGGGCTATCGCTCTCACCCGCAGGTGGTCAGCGGGGCGTACACGCTGACAAGCTATAATGAAGCCACACATGTCGCGCGGTTTGCCATCAATCCTTATTACATGGGCAACTATGAAGGGCAAATGCCGTCCATCGAAAAGCTGGAGTTTCGCGAGGTGAAAAACGAGACGATGCTGGATCAGCTGCTGACGGGAGAAATTGGGCTGATCAACAAGGTCACCCAAGGCGCGGTGATCACCCAGGGGCAGGCTGCGTACATGCGCGAGGAAATTACGGCGGCGTACTATCTGCGCTCCGGCTTGAGCATGCTGGCTTTTGCTTGTGAACGGGACCTTCCGTCCTCTAGTGCTCTTCGCAAGGCCATTGCACTCACCATTGACAGCCAGCTATTGTGTGACACCGTGCTGAATGGATATGGCCAGCCGGTGTATGGCTATTATGGGTTTGGGCAATGGATGGTCGGAGAGATGAACGAAGAACTGCTGGCGTTGGACTATTACGAGCAGGACATCAACGCTGCGTTGGATATGCTGATCAAAGAGGGTTGGACGCTGAATGAACGGGGAGAAGAGTTTGTAGTGGGTATGGATACGCTGCGTTATCGTGTTAGCGCAACGGATGCCACACTGCTGGAGCCACTGGTGCTCAAGATGGCAAAACCCGTGGATAACGATGCGGCGGATGCGGTGGAAGCGCAGCTTCGGGAAGGATTCAAGGTGCTGGGTGCTGCGCTGGAAGTGACAGCGCTGCCCATGGCGCAGCTATTGCAGCACTACTACCGGCAGGTAGATCGCACGTATGATATGTTCTTTGTCGCCACAAATTTCAGCTATATTTTCGATCCGTATTATACCTACCATACGGCAGATGAATACCAAGGCGTGATGAACCGCTCTGGCCTGCGCGACGAGCAGCTGATGCAACTGGCGCTGGAGATGAGCAAGACTGCGCCGGATGATATTGAGGCGTATGCGGAGAAATGGCTGGAATTCCAGACGCGCTTTGTGGAAGTGCTGCCGCTGGTGCCGCTGTACTCTAACGTATATTTCGACTATTTCCGCAATGATTTGTATAATTATTCGGTCATGGCATACTCCACATGGTCCTCGGCGATACTGTATGCCACGTTTGAGGAGCCGGCGGATGTGGAAGGTGATTCTGACACGATTATTATGTTTTGACAAATGAATCCCCTACTGGTATGATGCCGGTGGGGATTTTTTAGTTGGGTGGGTATATGATGGAGCTGTGGGATGTGTATGACAGCAAGCGGCAGCTGACGGGCAAGGCAGTGACCCGCCGCGAGAGCATGGCGGCCGGAGAGTATCATTTGATTGTGGATGTACTTTTCATCAACAGCAAAGGGCAGACCTTGCTGCAGCAGCGCGCGGATGGCAAAGAAACGCACCCCGGTGCGTGGACATTTACACGCGGGGCGGCACTGGCAGGTGAAAACAGCGAAGCAGCCCTGATGCGGGAAGTGACGGAGGAACTGGGCTTTGTGCCGGATATGCGCCACGCACACCTGATATACCAGTGCACCAATGATATGCGCGGCTGCCACCGGGATGTGTGGCTGGTGGGGCAGGATATGCCCATCGGCTGCATGCAATTGCAAAAGGACGAAGTGCAGGCGGTGCGGTGGGTGTTGCCGGAGGATATTCTGGCTGAGCCTGTGTTGGCATCGCAGGTGCCCAAGGCTTCTTATTGGGCGGAGGTTTATCCGCGGCTGCTGCTGGAAAGTGTGAAACGCCGCATTCCTTGCGGCAAGTACCGTCATTTTAAGGGCAAGGAATACCGCGTACTGCATATCGCGTTGCATTCTGAAACGCTGGAGCCCATGGTGGTGTATCAGGCCCTGTACGATACGCAGGGCATCTGGGTGCGCCCGTATGGCATGTGGCAGGAAACGGTGATGCATGATGGCGTTTCGCAGTTACGCTTTCAAAAGATGGAGGAAACAGAATGAAGCTTGTGATCATCTTTGGCCCGCATGCGGTGGGCAAAATGACAGTAGGGCAGGTGCTGGCGAAGAAAACGGGGCTCAAGCTGTTCCATAACCATATGACGATCGAGCCGGTGTGCGATATTTTTGCAAACTATCCGGCGGAAATGTGGCGTTTGACTGCGCTGTTTCGGCGGGAAGTATTCGAAGCGTTTGTGAAAACAGAAGAATACGGCATGATATTTACCTTCATGTGGGCACTGGACGATCCGGGGGATACGGCCTACCTGGACGGGCTGGAGCGGTTGTTTGCAGAACATGGCGCGCAGGTGTATTATGTGGAGCTGCTGGCGGATAAGGAGGTGCGGCTGGAACGCAACACTACTGAAAACCGCCTGATAAACAAGCCCAGCAAGCGGGATATAGGAAGCTCTGAACGCCGGTTTGTGCAGCTGGAGGAGAAATACCGCCTCAACTCGCAGCCCGGAGAGATTCGGAAAGAGCATTATTTGCGGCTGGATAATACGCAGCTTTCCCCTGAGGAAGTGGCAGGCATGATTGTGGAGCATTTTGCGCTGTAAGTGGATACCACTTGACAGCGCGGGCAAAGGTTGATATACTAAATGCAATAATTTGAAGGAGGACGTTTGATGTCGGTTAGCGCAGTTGTGGGGAATACCAACAACTAATATACAACCCGCGGAAGGAAGTGCACGCGGCGGGGGGAAAAACCCCGTTTGTTTGCAGTTGCCGCCGCACCGGGCGCGCCGATATACAACGTCCTGCTGATTGCATACCAGTCAGTGTGGGCATGACGTGAAAAATCATGTCTATTTTTGATTTGAAGTGCGCCCTAAAATGAAAGGGGCAGATACCATTGGATACATATGCACAAACTCTGGAGTTTCATGTCATTTTGAATATGCTGGCGGATGCGGCGCACTGTGAGCGCGCCAAGCAGCGCCTTCTGGCCTTGACACCTTCTTTGAATGAAGCGCACTGCCGCCAGATGCAGGAAGAGACGACTGCTGCGCGCAGGATACTGGATGCCTGCGGCTCGCCGCCCCTCACCTCCATGGAGGAAGCAGAGCGGGTGCTGGCACTGGCGCAGGCGGGCGGCATGCTATCGGGAACGGAGCTGGAAAGTGTGGCGCGTTTTGCCGTGGCCTGCGGGCGCATGCGCCGCTATTTGGCAAGTGCGGAGACAACCGGCGCGGCGCTGGCGCTGGTGGGGCGCGGTATGGACGATCTGGCTGCGCTGCGCGAAGAAATAGAAAACTGCATCCGCGGCGGCGAGGTGGATAGCGCGGCATCACCTGTGCTGCGGGATATACGGCGGCGCATGGACAGCGTGAAGGCGCAGATTCAATCGCGTCTCAGCAGTTGTTTAGCACATAAGACGCATATTTTTTCGGACGCCATGGTGGTGATGCGCGGCGGGCGTTATGCTTTGCCTGTGAAGCGCGCGTACCGAAACGAAATGCAGGGCACGGTGGTGGATATATCGTCCTCCGGAGGCACGGTGTTTATGGAACCTGCTGCTGTGCGGAAATTGTCTGATGAACTTGGCGAATTGCACATTGAAGAAGAAAATGAGATCCGGCGGGTGTTGTACACATTGTCTGGCCTGGTGGCTGATCATGCGGGCATCATTCGTCGCAGTATGGAGGCCATGGAGGCGCTGGATTTTGCCTTTGCCAAGGCGCAGCTTAGCCGCCAGATGGACGCAGCGGAGCCAATTGTCACGGCCAGGCGCAGCCTGTGCCTGATAGAAGCGCGGCATCCGCTGCTGGATCAGCGCAGCTGCATCCCGCTGTCATTGACATTGGATACCCAAACCCACGGAATTGTCGTCACCGGCCCCAACACCGGCGGGAAAACTGTCACACTCAAAACGGTGGGTTTGCTGGCTCTGATGGCACAGTGCGGGCTGCATGTCAGCGCCAAAGAAGGCACGCGCCTGTGCCTGTTTGATACCTATCTGTGTGATGTGGGCGATGGCCAAAGCATCACGGAAAATCTGTCCACCTTTTCTGCACACATGACCCGTGTAAAGGACATTCTGGAAAAGGCGGGATCGGAAAGCCTGGTGCTGCTGGACGAACTGGGCTCCGGCACCGATCCTGCAGAAGGCATGGGGTTGGCCGTGGCCGTGTTGGAGGAGCTTCGCGTGCGCCGCTGTATGCTGATTGCCACCACCCACTATCCCGAGGTCAAAAATTATTGCGAAAACGCGCAGGGCTTTGTGAATGCGCGCATGCTGTTTGACCAGCAAACTTTGGCACCCACCTATCAGCTGGAAGTGGGCAGGGCAGGGGAGAGCTGCGCACTGGCTATTGCGCAGCGCATTGGATTGCCGGACATCGTGCTTCAGCGCGCCCGACGCGTTAGCGCAGGGGAAGATTTGCAGCAGGGAACAGCCGAACGCACCCGCGCATCCACCCTCACAGCGGCCGCAGACCCGCCCCGCGCCACCCATGCCCAGAGCTTTACGCGTGGGGATTGCGTGATGATCTACCCTACCCGCGAGATGGGGATTATCTGCCGCACGGCGGATGATAAGGGTATGCTGCTGGTACAAATTAAGGATGAAAAAAGGCCTGTGAACCACAAGCGCGTGAAGCGCATCGTGGAAGCGCAGGAAATGTACCCGGAAGACTATGATTTTTCGATCATATTTGACAGTGTGCAGAACCGCAAAGCGCGCCGCGTGATCGGCAAGCGCTATGACCCGAATGCCGTAGTCGAAGTCTCAAAAGGCAACCCGTGAAACACATCATTTCGCATCGATGTATTGATATACCTTGCCGATTAGCAGATTTTCGTCCAGTGGCTTGATGATATGGTCGTTCATGCCTGCGGCCAGGCATTTCTCCGCATCCTCCTTGAAGGCATGCGCCGTCATGGCGATGATGGGGATGCGCGCGTCTGCGGCGCGGATGGCCTGCGCCGCGCCGTAGCCGTCCAGCTCCGGCATCTGGATGTCCATAAAAATCAAATCATAGGCGGCAGGATTGCTGAGGAACATTTCCGCAGCAGCCCTGCCGTTTTCGGCTTCGTCCATTTGCACACCGGTATTCGCCAAAATGGCCTTGACAATCTCGCGGTTGATCGCCACATCGTCCACCAACAGGATGCGTTTTCCGCTGAAATTCCGCTCTGGCGCTGTGCCAGGCAGGGCAGGGCTGTCTCCCTGCGGCTTCGCGACGGACAGCTGCACGGTGATGGTGAAGGTGCTGCCCTGTCCTGGCATGCTTTCAATGGCGATGCTGCCGTTCATAAGCTCAACAATCTGCTTTGATATGGCTAAGCCCAGACCAGTGCCGCCAAACTTGCGCACCGTGCGGTTATCCCCCTGCTCAAAGGGTCGGAAAAGCCGCGCGATCTGCTCCTCATTCATGCCCACGCCGTGATCAGTGATGTCGATTTTCAGGCAGGCCCTATCGTCTTGCAGCGAAACCAGGCCAATGTCCATATTGATCAGGAAGGTTTCATCGCTGAACTTGATGGCGTTGTACAGGATGTTTGTCATCAGCTGTGTGAGGCGCAGGGAATCGCCCATATAGGTGTTTGGCACATTCTCGGCCACTGTGAAGCGGATTTGCTGGTGCTTTTCGTTGGCACGGACAGATACGATGTTATATACGTTTTCTATCAGCGTGTTCAGCTCAAAATATTCATATACCAATTCCAGCTTGGCGGCCTCGATCTTGGACATGTCCAGCACATTATTGATGATATCCAGCAGCACATCGGACGCATGCTTAATGGTTTGCAGATGCCCGCTTGTCTCCTTTGGCAGCTCGTCCTTCAGGGCGATGTTTGTGATGCCGATGATGGCGTTGAGCGGCGTGCGGATCTCGTGGCTCATGTTGGACAAGAAGGCGCTCTTGGCCTTGCTGGCGCTTTCGGCGGCTTCCATGGCCTGCACCAGATTTTCGGCAATGTGCTGACGACTGTAGAACATGGAATAGGTGCTGGCAACCATCATCAGCAGCTGTATATTCCCCTCTGTCCAGGGCGCTTGCGCGTCCGAAAGCATGGCTTCCAGCACCCCAAAAAATTCTCCGTCCACAAAGAAGGGCACAAACAGCAGGGATTTAAGCTGTTTATCCGCGTCCAGATGCGCATGACGGTGAAAATCGGTGAAAATCGCATAAGGAACTTTTTCAACCATGATTTTCCGATAGGCCATTTGCGTTTCGGAAAATTTGATGGCGGTGCGCGGCCGGGGGCCGCTGCCGATCCGCGGGTTATTCCACTCGTAATCGTTGGCCATCGTATCGTCCTGCTTGTTATAGAGGGACAGCACAACGCGGTAGCAGTCCAGAAACTCACCGATGGATTGCAGCGATTTTTCGATCAAGGTTTTTTCATCATCCATGGCGATGAAGTCCTTGGAAATCTCGGTCATCAGCTGCTGCTGGCGAAGCTGTTCTTGTATGGCTTGCTCGGCTTTTTTGATGTCCGATATGTCAAAGTAGGTGCGGAAACACACTGTGCGTCCATCAATCCAGGAAATATAGCGCGCCACGCAGCTCAATGTTTTCTTCAGGTAGGGCTGGTAAATCTCCCAGGTGACCGCTTCCGCCGGATTCTTATCCAGCTTCTCCTTGGCTGCAACGACGGATGCGATGTTGGAATCGGTGATGACTTCCCAATACTTTTTGCCCGGATAATCGGGGGTTACATGGAAAGCATCCATCATTACATCGTTGATAAAGATCAACTCGTCGGTTTCAATCTCTGCCACATAGATCATCTGCCGCATGCTGTTGAGCAGCGTCTCGGACATGCTGTTGGCAGCTTCCAGCGCTTTGACGCGCTCTGTGATGTCAACGCACAGGCCGATCATTTTATCCGGCCTGCCGTTTTTGTCATAACCAATTTGCGCGGAGTTTGTGATGTAAGTCTTCGTGCCGTCCGGGAACTTCAGCAGCGCATTGGTGACCACCCGCTCTGTCTTTTCGTCAAAATTCCGCAAAAAATGATAGAAATCGGCATAGACCACAGGGTCTAATATAGGGAGCAGATAGTCGGCCCATCCGTTGGTGGTAAAGGGCCGCGTATGGCCAATCCGGAACAGTTTGGCGAATTTTTCTTCATAATGCATCACGTATTCGCCGTTTTCTTTTGCGAAGGGAATTTCCCAATAGCCTGCGTTGGCGCTTTGGAGCGCGATTTGAATGGTGTCTTTGGATTCTTGCAGCTGCTGATACATCAGCTGGTTCTTGAGGATTTCCTCGTGATGCTCTTTGCGTTTTTTCTGATACATCAATATCCCGGCTAAACCGGCAATCACAATAAACAGCGTGGCAATAAATATTGGCAGCAGCTCATAGCGGATGGGGATGTCCTGCTCCGTTTCTGCCAAGGCCGTCTGTGCAAGCACACCGTGCTGTATGAAAAGTAATAAAACTGTAGATGCCAGCTTTTTCATATCATCGTCATTCTTTCTGTGCAGGTTACACCTATCATAGCATATTATATGGAAGGATGCAATTGTATTTGCCAAATAATTAGGATCGTCTGTGCGCAGTACAGCTTGCACAGCTGCGTCCGCTTTCTCATACGATGCAGTAAGCGCAGGCTGTAAGGAGGTTGTTTATGCGGATGTACATCGTGGGCGCCGATGAGCGTTCTTGTTTTCTGGCGGAACTGGCACGGGAGAAAGGCCATCTTGTGGTGGATGAACCACCCTTTGATGTTGTGATTCTGCCCCTTCCGCGCTGGACGGCGGAAGAAGAAGTGCTGGCCATGCTTCCGCCTGGGCAGCGTGTGGTGGTGGGGCAGACAGATGGCAGCTTTGAGGCCCTGGCCCAGGAGAAGGGCTGGCAGCTGCTTCGAGTGCTGCAGGATGAGGAGTTTACGCTGCTCAATGCCATCCCTTCTGCGGAGGGCGCTGTTTACGCAGCCATGCGCCACGCGCCCTATACCCTGCATGGCGCAAATTGCGTGGTGATTGGCTATGGGCGCATTGGGCAGGTGCTCACGCGGATGCTGCGGGGCCTGGGCGCTCATGTAACCGTGGTGGCGCGGCGGCAGGAGAGCCGCGATGCCGCCGGGCCTGGCAGCCTGGCCATCGATCAGATCAAGGATGCGCTGCCTGATGTGCAGGTGCTGTTTAACACCGTACCATCACCCCTGATTGGCAAAGAAGAGCTGGACTTGATGCAGGAAAGCGCGCTATTGATCGAGCTTGCCAGCGCGCCCTATGGCATCGACCTTCCCCTTGCGCAGAGCATGGGGCTGCGTGCCTGGCTGGAGGCGGGCATTCCGGCGCGCTATTCCCCCAAAACCGCCGCGGAAATATGGCTTTCATATATAGAACGAGGGTGTGAAACATGAGTCAGACACGGGTTGGATTCGCATTGACAGGATCCTTTTGTACATTTAAAGACGCCTTTGCCCAGATCACCGAGCTTGTGAAGGCGGGGTACGACGTAACGCCGATCCTCTCCTTTCACAGCGCACGGACAGATTCCAGGTTCCACAGCAGGCAAGAGGTGTTTGTTACATTGGAGGGCATCACGGGCAAAAAGCCGCTGGCCACGCTGCCGGAGGTGGAGCCCATCGGCCCCAAGAAGCTGCTGGACATTTACGTAATCGCGCCCATAACCGGCGCGTCCCTTGGCAAAATAGCACATGGTATTTTTGATACGCCCGCACTGCTGGGCGCAAAATCGCACATGCGCAACGGCCGCCCGGTGCTGGTCGCGCCCTCCACAAACGATGGCTTGGCCACCTCGGCCGAGAATATCGGGAAGATTTTGACCATGCGAAACGTTTATTTTGTACCATTCTGTCAGGATGATCCGGTGGGCAAACCGCGCTCTGTCGTGGCGCGCTTTGATCTTTTGCCCCAAGCGCTGGCCTGCGCCCTGGCGGGGGAACAGATGCAACCAATCTTGACATTGCCACAAAAGGCAGAATGAGTTATACTATACAAAGGGAGGTGTCACCTATGACGCTGAAACACATCGTGGTCCCGCTGCTCTGCCTGGCACTGATGCTGGGCGGCGCGTACGCACAAGAGACCACCGCCCCGGTGCTGAAGGACAACACCACCACCGGCGCGATGGAGAGCACGGTATCGTATCCTTCTCTGGAGGGCACGGAGGCTTCGGAAGCCATCAGCCAGGCCATCTACCAAAATGCGAACATGGAGGAATACCTGAACGTACTGGCAGGTGTCACCGAGGGTGCGACAGGGCTGCAAATGAGCTATGAAGCGCTGATGACCGATCACTACCTCTCGCTGGTCTTCTCTGCCAATGGCCGGATGATCACCGGGCGGCCCTCGCAGGTGTATTATCCCATGAACTTCAATCTGCAAACGGGCGAAGCCCTGACGCTTTCGGATGTGTTCACCGATGCGGACGCTGCGGTAGCATACCTTGAAAGCTACCTCGAAGAAACTGTGGAGCCAGACTTGTCTACGTATCTTGAAAACCGGGAGCTGCTGCCGCTGCCTGTGGAGCGGTTCTCCCTGAGCGAAACGTCCATTACCTTCTACTACGAAAACAGCCAACTGTCCTTCCTGTCCGGCTACTCGGGCGCGGTGTCTATCTTGTATCAGGAGCTGAAGGATTATATCGATTGGGCGCCCGGCGGCGTGGTTGCGGAGCTGGCCTCTGGAGAGGAAGGCCCGCTGGAAATGATCACCCGGCTGGCGGCGGCAGGCTGCTTCCCCAGCAGATCCGTGTTCCCCTCCATGAATGATAACCTCAACGAGCTTTTCGCCCTGTACCGCCAGACCATCGATTCCGGTTACTATCCCGGCGGAGAGTATTACGAGCTCGAGGATGCCCGCTATCGCGGCACATACATTGTGACGGATGAGCAGGCGGAGCGTGTGACTGGCATCATCAGCACCCGGTGCGATGTGTTTGGGCTGGTGCCCGGCATCACTACGCAGGCCGAGTGGCGGGGGCTTTTGGGCGAGCCGGCGATGACCTTTGACATGACCTCTGACCTTGCGCAGATGTATCTGCTGGAAGCCGGCAGCAGCGATTATTATGCCGTGGGTGATCATCAGTTAATCTTCCACGCGGACGCAAACGGCATCCTGTATGCCGTGATACTGAACTGATAAGAAGGTACTTGAATGGCAGCAAGCCCCCAGAAAAAAAATCAACAGCCCGATGTGCAAACCTCCTCCCGCTATGCGCCGATGTGCATAGCGTTGGGGGTGGTTTTGCTTACGTTCGGGCTGGCATTTTTGCTCAGCCGCGTGGTCAAGGCAGATAGTTATGTGCTCACTTTGCTGTCCGATACGCTCAACAGCCTCGGCGGCGCGCTGGATATCCTGGTGCCGTTCTGGCTGATGTGGCTGGGGCTCAAGCTGCTCGCGTCCGCGCGCCATCAGGTGGCAGTGCGCGATGTGCTGCTGCTCAGCTTAATGCTGTTCAGCCTATTGGCTTTCCGCACGTTAATCTCCTTTGTGACGGGCGGCGGCAACCTGATGGAGTATATCAAGATCGAAAACGAGCGCAGGATCGAGGCCGACCCTGCTGCTTTTACGTCCTATCTCAAGTTTGCCTATAACCACCGGGGCAGCAACGGCGGCGGCCTGCTTGGTATGCTGCTGGCGTATCCGCTGTGGCGGCTGTTGGGCTGGATGGGCGCGGTGGTGATGCTGGCGATCCTGATGATCACAGCGCTGATCGTATTCTTCCGCTTGCATCCCATAGAGCTGTTCAATACTGCCGCCCAGCGCGGGGAAGACCGCCGCATGGCCAAGCTTCAAAAGCAGGCAAACCAGCCCCAGGCACAAACGCCGGAGCCTGTGCCGCTGGAGCAGCAGCCGGTATTGTACAATGCGCCTTTCACACCGCCCAGCCCCGGCCAGCAGGTGTATACAGAGCATAATCCATATCAGGCCGCGCCCGTGCCCACCTACACCCAACAGCCGGTGTACCAGGCACCGCGCCCGCCCGTGCCGGTGCCCGATTACACGCCGGTGTCTGCCGCGCGCCTCAAAACAGAGGATTTTATCAATTATCCGGATGTTCCGCTGCCGCAGGTGGAGGAAGAACTCCTGGAACCGCAGCCGATCTGGATCGAGCCGGAACCGCTGCACGAGGAAGAGGACGATCTGCCCTGGGATGCTATGCTGGAGGTTCCTAACTACCTGCAGCAAAAGCCCGTGGCAGAGCCTGCCCCGCGCAAGCCCAGGACGGAACAACCAAAGCAGCCCGCGCCGGAGGCATCCGGCCCCTGGGCCAGCCAGGTCAAGCAAAAACAGCAGGAGCTGGAGGAAAAGAAGCAACCCCCTGTGCGCCCTGTGCCGCAGCCTGTGTCTACGCCTGCTTCTTTGATAAGCGCAGTGGCGCAGCCGGTGTATACAGACCCCGTGATGCCGCTGACTGGGGAGCGCGTTGCCATCAGCAAAGCGCCGGAGCCGAAAACCGATTCCGGCCGCGTGGATCAGATGGGCACACCCAGCATCAAGCAGACCCGCATGAGCATGCCAGTGCCCTACGCGCCGCCGCCCATCCGCTTGCTCAACGAAGGCCGCAACCAGCAGGTGCACGATACCCGCAGCGAGGATGAGCAGCGCGCCGGCCAGATCCAGCAGACCCTGGGCAGCTTCAACATCCCTTGCGAAGTGAAAGAAATCTTGCACGGCCCTGCTATCACCCGCTTTGCCATACAGATCGGCCAAGGCGTGCCAGTGGGCAAGGTGATCAACAGGGTGGACAATATCTCGCTGGACCTCAAGACCAAGCATGTCCGCGTGGAAGCGCCGATCCAGGGCACCAATTATATCGGTATTGAGGTGCCTAACGGTTCGGTCACCCCGGTGCCGCTTCGCGATGTGCTGGACAGCCCGGCCATGCGGCAAAATCCTTCTCCGCTGGTGGTGGCGCTGGGCAAGGACATTGCCGGAGCGCCTGTGCTGTGCGATTTGAGCCGCATGCCGCACTTGCTGATTGCCGGTGCCACCGGCAGCGGTAAATCGGTGTGTATCAACTCCATTGTGTGCAGCTTGCTGTACCGCGCCTCGCCCCAGCAGGTGCGTTTGATCATGATCGACCCCAAGCAAGTGGAACTTCAGGTATATAACGGCGTGCCGCACCTCCTGGTGCCCGTCATCAGCGATCCCAAGAAGGCCGCTGGTGCGCTCAGCTGGGTGGTTACGGAAATGTTCCAGCGCTATCAGAAGTTCAGCGCAGAGAGTGTGCGTAACATTGCGGGCTTCAACAAAGCACATGAGGGCACCGAGGAGCAGCTGCCCAACATCGTGGTCATCATCGACGAAATGGCCGACCTGATGGAAGTGTGCAAGAAGGACGTGGAGGAGAGCATCCGCCGCCTGGCCGCGCTGGCGCGTGCTGCGGGCATCTATATGGTGGTTGCCACCCAGCGTCCTTCTGTGGACGTCATTACCGGCGTTGTGAAAAACAACATCCCCAGCCGCATTGCGTTTGCGGTATCCAGCGGCACGGACAGCCGCACCATCATCGATATTTACGGCGCGGAAAAGCTGGTGGGCAAGGGCGATATGCTGTACAAGCCTACCGGCGTGCCGCCCGTTCGCGTGCAGGGCTGCTATGTGTCCGACGACGAGGTGAACGCCATTGCCGCCCACATTGGCGAGCGGTATAAAACGGATTATCTGCCCGATATTCAGGAGCATTTGCAGCGGGTGACAGAGCCGCAGCAGGGCGCGGATGATGCCAACGACGATGGTAGCGCCCCGGAAAGCGGGCGCGATGATTTGCTGGTCGAGGCCATTCAAATGGCCATTGAGGACGGGCAAATTTCCACCAGCATGCTGCAGCGGCGCTTGTCCATCGGCTATGCCCGCGCGGGACGATTGGTGGACGAGATGGAGCGGCGCGGCGTGGTCAGCCGCGCGGACGGTTCCAAGCCCCGCAAAACCCTCATCACCCGCGAAGAATACTATCAAATGGCGCAAGATGACGACTGATTTTCTCAAGCAAAACCGTATTGTCACAGATACGGTTTTTTTATTTTGTGTAAATGGAATCAGCGTATACTGCTGTGCGTCTAACAAGTGATGAGCTCATTTGAAAGGAACAAAAGCATGACCAAGGATGATTTTGCGGCACGGGTTCAGGCCATGCAGGGCACGCTGTATCGCGTGGCATGCGCATACCTAAATGCCGATTGCGACCGGGGCGATGCCGTGCAGGAGGCCATCCTGAAGGCATGGCAAGCGCTTTCATCCCTGCGGGAGGAAGCGTATTTCGAAACCTGGCTGACGCGCATCCTGATTCGGGAATGTGCCAACATCCAGCGCCGTCAAAAACGCGTGCTGCCCGTGGCTGCCGTTCCGGACAGGCCTAGCCCACCTGAAGATACCCAAGACGACCTCAAGACCGCCCTTCTTAAGCTGCCCGAAAGGATGCGCATCCCGGTGGTGCTGTTCTACATGGAAGGGTATGACGTAGAAGAAATCGCGCGGGTGATGCGCATCCCCAAGGGCACGGTGTGTTCCCGGCTGGCGCGCGCCCGCGAACAATTGAAGGAGGCAATGGAATGAAACAACAGGATTGGCAGGCTCTCTTTGGCAGCCCGACTGAGATCTTCTCATCGCGTGTGGATGGCGCATTACAAGGGCTGGAAAGGCATAAAACAAAAAGAATCAGCACACGGCTGATTGTGTTGGCAGCTGCCCTGGCCTTTGTCACCATGGGCGTAGTGTACGCTGCTGCCACAGGTATTTGGGACATCCGGCAGGTGTTTGGTGGACGGCATGGCTATTTCGTGCCGGAGAATTTTCAATCGGGCTATGATCAGGGGTATAGCCAGACGGTGGGCGCGGTGCGCTTTGAGCTGACCGATGTGTACCTGGATGATGGCAATCTGTATTCGGTGTTTCATATCACGTCGCTGCCGGACGATCCGGCGGTGCTGTATTGCCCGGGTGTTATCGGGGATAACCATGCAGTGGACGACTACCGCCTGAACCCCACCGGCGATACCCGTACTTTCCCGGAGTATGCGCAGGGTGTGGGGCTGCCGCTGCTGGCGGTGGATACCTGGTTTGCCGATCCGGCCACAGGCAAAGAACGCCGGAGCGGCATGGTGGACATGTGGATTGACGATGCAGGAGAGCTTTGGATGGCGTGTATGCAGGAGGGCGCGTCTGCTGAAGAGAACGAATTGACCCTCCTTTGGCATGTGCAGGTGACGGACAGCCGCCAACAGCGGCTGCAGGCGAGCCAGGAGGTTGTGATTCCTTGTGCGCCGCGGCAAGAGACCATTCTTGCCGTCAATCAACTGCTGCCGGATTTGAGCCTGATCGTGGATCAAGTGACCATCCGCCGCACCAGCATCAATATCAATCTGGAAGTGGCTGTGCATTTCACAGAGGATTCTCACACTGATCAACGCGCGGTCGCACGTATGCGCCGCCTGGGCTTCCGGCTGGTGGATCAGGGTGGTAATATGTTGCCCCGCGGCGTTGCCATCAGCGGCAAAGAGCAGCGCCTGGATGATTGGAATTACGTGTACTCTGGATACATGCTGTGTCTGCCCGGTGATTTTGTCAGTGATGAGGTATATATCCAAATCTACAATACCAATACGGATACGGTGTACGGCACCGTGCAGATAACGCTGCCGGATATGGCGAAGTAGCAATCACACTTCACCCTTCACCACTTCCCCCAGTGTCTGTTCGGCCTTGGACAGAATAGCCTCGCACAATGCGGCTTCCTCCAGTGTGCCGCAAAGCCCCTGCCCGTCCGCGCGCAGCACCCGCACCACGTGGTATTTGCCTGCCGCCAGGTGACGAAGCAGCGCACGCACGGGCATATCTTCGCTGGCGGCCAGGAAGTCCACCGCCAGCGTCTGGTTATGCCGCAGCTTTTGCCGCCTGGCGATGAGGCCCGTGATGTAGCGGGAGGTGGCCTGCTTGCCCTCCTGCGCGGCGGCATACAGAAGGTACACCCCCGCAAAAGCCGGGGCCAACAACAATTGCCCGCGCAGCGCAAACAGCAGCGAAACGCCCATCAGTATAAAGCCCATCAGCCGCCCCACCCACAGCAGCGCTTTGGTCACCCGCGCCGGGGGCAAAAAGTGGCTGAGCAGCGCGCGCAGCATGCGCCCGCCGTCCAGCGGCAGGGCAGGCAAAAGATTGACGAATAATAGCAGCGCGTTGGCGTGCACAAAGGCCTGTGCGGTGGCATAGCTGAGGACATTCCACTGATACAGCGCGGCCGATGCCATGCAGCCCAGGAAGCTGAACAGCGGCCCGGCGGCGGAGAGCATCAGGTCGTTCAGCGCGGGCAATGCCGCGGGCTCCGCTAGGGTCATTACTGCGCCAAAGGGCGTCACTTCCATGTCTTCCATGGGCGTGCGCAGCGCTTTGGCAAACAAGAGGTGCCCCATCTCGTGCACAAATAATGCGATCAGCGATGCCAGAATGCTTTGCCCCGCGCCCGTGACGGCAGAAAACAGCCACAAGAGCGGCAACAGGAAATGGATGCGCACCGTCACGCCGAGGATGCGAAGCGTCACGGCTGCCGCTCCGCCATCAGGGCAGTGGGGTCGATGGCCACGCCGCCGCGCCGCACCTCAATCACCACCTGCGCGTCTGCCAGTGCCTGGCCGATCAAAGTGGAGGTGCTCACGCTATCGCCCTCTGCAACGGCCAGAGATTGCAGGTTATAATAGATGGTTTCGAGGCCATCCTCGTGACGGATGCGCACAATGCGCTCGTCGTCGTTTCCATGGGCAATGCTCATCACCTCGCCTGCCGCCACGGCAAATACTTGCGCGGACTGCGCGGTATAGCCAAGGTAGGGCTCGCTTTTCGTCCAGGCGTGTGAAAGCGTGCCCATGCACGGCGTGCTGAGTGTGGCCTTGGGTGCGGTGTTAAAAAACACTGATACGGCGTCCGGCAGCAAAGTGCTGACAAACGAAATCTTGCCCAGCCGCTCGTCCCACTCGGTGGATACCATCTCTTGCACGGCACTGAGCACCGTTTTGCCCGATGGAAGCTGCGCGCTTCGCACTGCCACCACGCACAATAGCAGCATGCTGGCCAGCGCGATGTTGCGCGTCAGGCTGTCGGCCAGGGAGCGCCTGGGCTTGGCAGGGGGCAGGTATTTCAGCTGAGGCGCAGGCTCGTCAGGGGCAGAGGGCAGCTTTTTATACAAAGAAAAACACCTCCTCGTTTCAAACTACTGTATGAAGCAAGGAGGTGTTTCATGTCTTATAGCGTGTTGCGTTCGATCATGGTTTTGAGCGCTTGCTGCAGCGCCAGCTTGCCGTGCGCGTAGGTCAGCCCACCTTGCAGGTAGGCGGTGTAGGGCGCGCGCATGGGCGCGTCGGCAGATAATTCGATGGATGCCCCGGCCACAAAGGTGCCCGCCGCCATGATCACCTCATCGGTGTAGCCTGGCATTGCCCAAGGCTCCGGCACAGCGGTGCTGTCTACCGGGGACGCGGCCTGGATGCCCTGGCAAAAGGCGATCAGGCGCTCCGGCGTTTGCATTTCAATGGCCTGGATGATGTCCGCACGGGGCGCGTCAGACGCGGGCGTGGTGTTAAAGCCGAGGATTTCAAACACGCGGGAGGCGAGGATGGCGGTCTTGAGCGCCTGGGTGACGGTGTGGGGTGCCATAAAAAGCCCCTGATAGAAGGGCTGATAGGATGCGGCGTAGCTGCCCACCTCGCGACCAATGCCTGGCGCGGTGAGGCGTGCTTCGATCCGCTCAATGGCGCGTTGCGTGCCGCACAGGTAGCCGCCGGTAGGCGCAATGCCGCCGCCGGGGTTTTTGATCAGGCTGCCCACTGCGACATCCGCGCCGTAATGCGTGGGCTCGTTTTCGCAAATGAACTCGCCATAACAATTGTCTACCATTACAAAGATGTCGGGGCGTCTTTCGCGCACGGCGGCAATCAGCGCCTGCATATCCTGCGGGCGCAGCGTGGCGCGCCAGGCATAGCCGCGGCTGCGCTGGATGAGCACCACGCGGGTGTTGTCCCGGATAGCATTCATCACACCCTCCACGTCGATCAGACCATCGCTGCCCATCTCCACATGCGAATAGGAGACGCCCATTTCTTTGAGCGATCCAATGCCGCTGCCCGTCAGGCCGATCACTTCGTCCATGGTGTCGTAGGGCTTGCCCGTGGCGGCCAAGAGGTGTGTGCCGGGCAGCAGCAGCCCAAACAGGCACAGCGACAGCGCGTGGGTGCCGCTGGCGATCTGGGGGCGCACGATGGCGGCCTCCGCACCAAACAGTGTGGCAAACACGCGCTCCAGGGTGTCGCGCCCCACATCGTCGTAGCCATAGCCGGTGCTGGGCGCAAAATGGCGGGTAGCGATGTCATGCTGCTTGAAGGTGTCAAGCACACGCGCGGTGTTTTTGAGTTCCATTTCTTCTAATGCGGCAAAATGGGGGAGGCAATCCTGCTCGGCCTGCAAAAACAGTGTAGGGATGTCGTTCATTATGATGGATTTCATTGATTTTCTCCTGATAGAATCATTTGTTCCAGTAAATTCTTGCTATCCCATGGCAGCCAGATGATGCGCGTGTCCCGCCTAAACCAGATCAGCTGCCGCTTGGCATAGTTGCGGGTGCGCTGCTGCAGATAGGCGGTGGCATCCTTTAATGTGCTTTCGCCCTTTAACACGGGAACCAATTCTTTATACCCAAGCCCTTGCATGGCCTGGGCGTTTTCGGGCACGCCATTGTCCAGCAGCGCCTTCACTTCGTCTAAAAGCCCGTCCTTCAGCATGGTCAGCACCCTTTGATCGATGCGCTGATAGAGAATGTCCCGCGGCATATCCAGCGCAAAAAGCCGGAAATCGTAGGGCGCGTCCTCGCTGCTTGGCATCACCTGGGCAGAGAAGGGGCGGCCGGTCAGGTCGTACACTTCCAGCGCGCGGATGACGCGGCGCACATCGTTTGGGTGCAGGCGCGCGGCGGTGGGCGGGTCGCGCGCGTCCAGCAGCGCATGCAGCGCTTCGTTGCTCTGCTCGTCCGCTATTTTTTGATAGACCGCGCGCACAGTGTCATCGCCCTTGGTGAAACCAAAATCCAAGGGGAGGGACAGCGCCTGCAGATATAGTCCGGTGCCGCCCACCAACACGGGGGTTTGAATGCTTTGGATGGCCGCGTGCGCCATGCGGGCGTATTCCGTGACGCTGAAGGCCTCAGTAGGCTCCGCCACATCCAGCATGTGGTGGGGGATACCGTCCTGCTCTGCCAGCGTGGGCTTGGCCGTGCCGATGTCCATGCCGCGATAAATCTGCATGCTGTCCATGCACACCACTTCGCCCTGCAGCGCATGGCAAAGAGCAATGGACGCGCCTGTTTTGCCGCTGGCGGTCGCACCCACCAGCCCATAAATCATTTTCTTCATTTAATTTTGGATGCGCTTAAAGCGCTTTTCAAGGTCTTGCCGGGTGAGGCGGATCATCAGCGGCCGTCCGTGCGGGCAGGTGGGGAGGATGCTGTCCGACATTGCCTTTTGCACCAGCTCCATCAAGGCATCGGTTGGCAGCGGCTCGCCGCCCTTCACCGCGTGCTTGCACGCCATTTGCACAATGCGAGTTACGCGGTCGGCCTGGGCAAGTGTGCCGCTTTCGCTCAGCTCGTCCAGTGCGTCCCGCAGGCAGCGTTCTGCCTCGGGTTGCCCCAAAATCAAAGGCACGCCGCGCAGCTGCACGCTGCTGCCGCCAAAGGGTTCGAGGTCGAATCCCGCCTTGACCAAAGCATCGGTGTTTTGCTCATACACCTCATACTCGCTACGGGATAGCTCCATCACGCAGGGGATCAGCATGGCCTGCGAGGCCGGGGCGGTGGCGATTTCGCGCATGAACTTCTCGTACAAAATGCGCTCGTGCACGGCGTGCTGGTCGCACAAAAACAGATCATTGCCGCATTCCACCAGCACATAAGTCAAAAACGCAGTGCCAATTAGACGCGGCTTCGGGGATTCAAACTGCCGCGCTATCAGGACTTCTTCCACCTGCACAGGGGCGGGCGGAGGCGGTATTTCCACTTTGGGGACAGGCACGGGCCGGGGCGCAGGTACGGAAAACGGAGATTCGCGAAGGCTGGTGGGGGCTGAGCGCTTGATCACCGGCGGCAGCGGGTTTTGCAGGGGATTGTGAACGGGAACCGGGGCTTCCGCGACAGGGGGCGGCGCTTTTTGCACCACCACTGCAGGCGGCGCGGCGGGCTTGTCCTCAAACAACTGCGGTGCGCTTTGCTGTGGCGATAGGGCATTCAGCGCTTCCAACACCAGCATTTCCACGGCGGCTTTCACGCCAGCCTCGTCGCTGAAGCGTACATCCCATTTGTTGGGGTGCACATTGACGTCCACATTTTGATAGGGCAAAGTGAGATACAGCACGCACAAGGGAAAGCGCCCGATGGTCACGCGCTGGCGGCAGGCGTTTTCGACTGCGCCGGTGAGCAGCGGGCTTTTCATGGTGCGGCCGTTGATGAAGAAATGTTGGTGGCTGCGGTTACCCCGCGCGGCATCGCCCACGCCTACAAGGCCGCTCAGGCAAATGCCGTTCATGTTGCCCTCAACCTTGGTCAACTGCTTGAGCGTGGCCAGGGTATAAATGCTCATCACCGCGCTGTCCACCTTGCCGTCGCCCGCGCTGAAATACACCGTCTTGCCATCCGTCATATACCGGAAGGAGATTTCAGGGTGGGAGAGGATCAGCCGCGCCATCAATTCGCTGACGGCGGCAGTCTCCGTGGCGGGTTTTTTGAGGAACTTGCGGCGCACGGGCGCGTTGAAGAACAGGTCTTTCACCGTAAAAGAGGTGCCCTCCGGGCAGGCGGCGTCCCGCATATCGGTGATCTGGCCGCCGTCGTTCTGCACGGATAATCCGCTGTCCTGCCCCTTCATGCGGGTGAGGCACGTCACCTTGGCAACCGCCGCGATGGAGGACAGCGCCTCCCCGCGAAAGCCCAGGGATTTGACACCGTATAAATCCTCAGCGGTGCGGATTTTGCTGGTGGCATGCCGCTCAAAGGCCAGGCGGATATCGGCAGGGTTGATGCCGCTGCCGTTGTCAATCACGCGGAAGGATGAAAGGCCGCCTTCTTTGATGTCCACGGTGATGGAGGTTGCGCCCGCGTCCAGGCTGTTTTCCACCAGGTCCTTAATGGCGGCAGCAGGGCGCTCTACCACCTCGCCCGCGGCAATCTGGCCCACCACATCGGGCGGCAATACTTGAATTTTGGGTGCGTTCATCCCTTCACCTCCAGGATCACAGCTTCAGGGCTTTTTCGTGCAGCAGGAACAGCTGGTTGAGCGCGTCCATCGGCGTCATGGCCAGCACGTCCAGGGCGCGCACCTGATCCACAAACTCCGTCTGCGCAAAGCTGAGCAGCTCCACCTGCTGTTTTTGCTTATTCTTTCCGGCCGTCAGGATATTCTGGCCGATGCTGTTTTGATTGAATTGATTGACCTCTAATCGCGCCTCGATCTGCTGCGCACGGGCGACCACGGGGTTTGGCACGCCCGCCAGCCGCGCCACATAGATGCCAAAGCTCTTGTCCGCGCCGCCGCGCACAATTTTGCGCAGGAAGATCACTTCTTCGCCATGCTCCTTCACCGCTACGCAGTAGTTGGCCACGCCGGGTACATGCCCCTCGAGCTCGGACAGCTCGTGATAATGAGTGGCGAACAGCGTTTTCGCGCCGGATTTTTGCGGGTCGCACAGGTATTCCACCGTTGCCCACGCGATGCTGAGGCCGTCAAAGGTGCTGGTTCCCCGGCCAATTTCGTCCAGGATCACCAGAGAGTTTTGCGTGGCATTGCGCAGAATATAGGCCATCTCGCTCATCTCCACCATGAAGGTGGATTGGCCGGAGGCCAGATCATCCGACGCGCCGATGCGGGTATACACGCAGTCCACCAGCGGCAATCTGGCGTGCTTGGCGGGCACAAAGCTGCCCATGTGCGCCATCAGCACAATCAGCGCCACCTGGCGCATGTAGGTGCTCTTGCCCGCCATGTTGGGGCCGGTGATGATCAGCATATGCTGGTCGTTATTGTTCATCACGGTGTCGTTGGGCACAAAGGCTTGATCGGGCAGGGAATGCTCCACCACCGGATGGCGGCCTTCAATGATATGGAGTGTGCCATCCAAAGTGAGCTCCGGGCGGGTATAGCCGTTTTCCCGCGCTATTTTGGCGAAGGACAAGAGCGCATCCAGCGTCTTGAAGCCCGCTGCGGTGCTTTGCAGCCGTTGCATATGCTTGGCAATTTCATCGCGGATGCTCTCAAACAGCGCGGTTTCGAGCTTCACGGACAGTTCCTGTGCGCCGGTCAGCTTGGCCTCGATGTCGCGAAGCTCGTCCGTTGTGAAGCGCTCGGCATTGGCGAGGGTCTGGCGGCGCTGATAGCGCAGCGGCACCAGGCCGTAGTTGGATTTGGTGATCTCGATATAATAGCCAAAAACGCGGTTGTACTGGATGCGCAGGTTTTTGATGCCCGTCTCCTCGCGCTCCCGTGCTTCGAGCTCCAACAGCCAGTTCTTGCCGTTTGTGCTGGCGCGGCGGTATTCGTCCAGCGCGGCGTTGTACCCCTCGCGGATAACGCCGCCGTCGGCCACAGATAAGGGCGCGTCCGGCGAAATGGCTGTGTCCAGAAGAGCTGCAAGCTCCGGCACAGGGTCGATCAGTGCGCGCACGGCATGAAGGGCGCTTCCCTCCAAAGAGGACAACAATTGCAATGTGACCGGTGCTTGCTGCAGCGAGCGCAGCAAGGACAGGCAGTCCCTAGGCGACAGCGTGCGATAGGAGATTTTACCCAGCAGCCGCTCCATATCGTATACTTGCAGCAGCGCCTGGCGAAGCTCTTCGGACAGCACGGACGCATCATACAGCGCTTGCACAGCATCGAGACGCGCATGGATGGCGCTCTCCTGCAGCAAGGGCTTTTCAACCCACGCGCGCAGCATGCGCCCGCCCATGGCGGTGACGGTTCTGTCCAAAATACTCAGCAGCGAGCCTTTGGCCGTGCGCCCGCGCAGGGATTCTGTCAGCTCCAGATTGCGTCTCGTGGCGCTGTCCAGCGGCATGGCTGCGCCGGCGTCGATCACGCGCAGCGCTGTCATATGCTGCAAGGGGTTCTTTTGCGTTTCGTTCAGGTATTTAAGAAGCGCGCCCGCCGCGCCTGCCGCCACAGAAAGCGAGGCATCCAGCCCCAGCGCACTGAGATTGCCTACATTAAAATGCTTCAGCAGCGCGTCCTTGGCGTTGCCCGCCTGATAAGCACTGGCAGAATAAGCGGTGCAGGGGATGGGCGCGGCGCTTTGCACGCTGCTTAGGTCGTTGGTGATGATCTCGCTGGGCAAGAGAGCCGCCAGCGCGGAGCGCAGCGCAGCATCTTGCAGCGGGATTTGCTGCACGGTAAATTCGCCCGTGGATACATCGCACGCGGCGATGCCCACGCGCTTGCCCGTCACGCACACGCTGGCCAGGAAATTATTGCGTTTTTCGCCGATGACGGCCGGATCCACAATGGTGCCCGGCGTTACAATGCGCGTCACATCCCGCTCCACAATGCCCTTGCCCGTGGGGTCGCTCAGCTGATCGCAAATCGCGACGCGATAGCCCTTCTCCACCAGGCGCGGGATGTAGCTGTCAATGGCATGGTAGGGCACGCCGCACATGGGCGCGCGCTCTTCCAGCCCGCATTCCTTGCCCGTCAGCGTCAGTTCCAGTTCCCGCGCGCCGGTCAGCGCGTCCTCAAAAAACATCTCATAAAAATCCCCCACGCGGAAAAACAACAGCGCGCCGGGATTTTGTGCTTTGATGTTCATGTATTGCTGCATCATGGGGGAAAGGCTGGCCATGGGCGTGATGCTCCTTTTGTACTAATTAAGTTGAATCAGTGCTGATGCCCGCAGCCACAGCCGCCGCCGCAACCGCCGCAATCGCCGCTGCAACCCTCATCCTCAGGGGAGAGCACACGAGACAGTTCGGCATTCACCTGCTGCATCATGGCGGAGAAATCCTCGCGCGCGCTGCGCATGGCAATGGCCAGCGGCATGGCGTGGATGGTTTCCTGGATTTCGTCCAGCTCGCGGCTGAGCGCGCCCATCTGCTCGTAATCGGGCGAGGCGTTCATGGTGATTTCTTCTACCTGCTGGCGCTTTTCGCTATACTGCGCATACAAGGAGACCAGGCCTTCATCCTGCGCTGCGGCGTCCTCGCACGCGCGCATTTTGATGAATTCTGTCGAAGTGCTGAGGGCAGCGGCAAGTTCGCGCGCTTTTTCAAGTACGGTGGTGTTCATGTTCTAATCCTCCTGTTTTTGGCCACGCAGGGTGGTTTTGTTGGCAAAAGTGATTTTGACGGGGAGGATGCGGCCGATGTCGGCGGCATTTCCCGGGAAATTGACGCTGATGTTGCGGCCGGATTTGCCTGTCACGTAGGCGCCGTCCCGCCGCGCGTGGCCGGTGACAAGCACGTTTTCGGTGCTGCCAATCAGGGAAGCAAACACCTTCTCGGTGCACTTCTCCTGCAGGGCGATCAGCCGCTCAATGCGCTCGCTGGCCACATCGGGCGCGATCTGGCCGGGCATTTCGGCCGCCCGGGTGCCCGTGCGCGGGCTGTAGATGAAGGTGAAGGCACTGTCAAAGCACACTTCCTCTGCAAGGGATAAGGTGTCCTGAAACTGGCTTTCCGTTTCGCCGGGGAAGGCTACAATCAGGTCTGTCGTAAGGCCAATATCCGGCATGGCGGCGCGAAGCTTGCGCACTTTCTCCAGGTATTCTTCACGCGTATAGCGGCGGTTCATGGCCTGTAGAATTCCATTGTTGCCAGCCTGCACCGGCAGGTGGAAGTGGCGGCAAATCGCTTTGTTCTGCGCCATTTCGGCAATCAGCTCGTCCGACAAATCCTTGGGGTGCGAGGTCATAAACCGGATGCGCGGGATGCCTGTTTGCGAAACCCTGTGCAGCAATTTAGCAAAGCTGATATCACCCATATCGTTGCCATACGAGTTCACATTTTGCCCCAGCAGCATGATCTCCTGCACGCCGCTTTTTTGCAGCGCGTCCACTTCCCGAAGGATATCCTCCGCCGCGCGGGAGCGTTCCCGCCCGCGCACGTAGGGCACGATGCAGTACGAGCAATTGTTGTTGCAGCCATACATGATGGTCACATACGCCTGATGGGGGGAGGTGCGCTGCACAGGCAGGCCCTCAATCACGGTGCTCTGCTCCTCCGGCACGGCGATCACGCGGCGGCGGGTGTCCGCTGCGCGAAGCAAAAGCTC
>JAVBRU010000008.1:0-65766 GCA_031547595.1 Eubacteriales bacterium | reverse complement strand
TTCGATGGCCTTGGGCAGGTCGTCAATCCCCAGCGTGTTGTCGCCAATGGTGTAGTGGATGGCAAAGCCGTTTTTCAGCTGCTCCACCTCAAAGGTGTCCTTCTCCACAGCCATGGAGTAGGTATCCATATACGAGGTGGTTCCATTGCGGGCATTGGCAATATAATAGACGTTTAACATGGCCTTTTGCAGGTTTTTGATGGCCTTGTTGCCTTGCTGGCCGTTCATGGCGGCGGTATCGAGCGTTGTGCCGGATGCCTTGTCGCGGATGCGAACGTCTAGGTTTTTCTGGTTCAGCATCAATACCATGGCATCGTTTTCCGCCATGACGGTAAAGCCCGTATCCTCGGGCAGTAACTCGTATGCGAAAGCGCCGGCCGCCGTCACCAGCAGCAGGGTAACCAGCAGGGCAAATACTGCTTTGCGCATAACACACCTCCCCCTTGTCTTACATATACTTCAGCATCAATTCCTTGGTCAGCACGGTGAAAAAGTCAACCACGTCCGCCGCCAGGGAGAATACCAGCATCAGGATAAACACCAGCACCATCATGGCAATCACGGTCAGCAGCATGCTGCCCACCCCGCGGGAGAAGGTGTATTCGTGCACCACCACAATCCCCACAAACAGATATACCACAAACACCAGCGCACCGATGCCCTGCACCGCGAACACCATCACCATTTCGTCCAGTGTCAGAAGGTTAGACAGTATCATCGCCAGTATTTGCATCAGGCACATGGGGAACATGGCATACATCGTGACTTGGAATATCTCGCCAAGGCGCCCTTTTCCGTCCATCAGCGTTGTGATGCACCAGTTGCCCACCACAAACAGCGCCACCGGGAACAGCACCGTCAGCGCCAGGAACAGGCTGTTGATATTATATGGATCGTTATAGTTGATCAGGAAACCGTTGTATACAAACATCCCGATGTTCAGCATGCATTCTAAAAACAGCACAAAGAAGGCGAACACATAGCTTCCGCGCTTTTCAAACTTCATGGCCTCAAAATTCTTGAAAGGCCGCGCCAGGATGCTGAGCGGGAAGCGCCAGAAGGTGTCCACAAAGCGCGCCCCTGTGCTTTTGACCTGCGCCATCGTCATGCGATCATCTCCTTTTGCCTTTTCTTGGTGCGCTTGATCACTGTTTTGAGCACGATGACCAGCGCGATCAAGCCAAACAGCGTGGCCACGCCGGGCACAAAGTAGGCGCGAAGTGTTTGGTTGCGCACCTTTTCGTAGGCTTTGGTGTAATATTTGCGGTCGTCGCCCTGCTGGAGGTATTCCAGCGCTTCCTCATATTCGCCCTCGCGCAGCAGCGCACGGCCAATGCCGGAGTATGCCAGCGTGAGGTTGTGGTTGTAATTCAGCGCATCCTGCCAGGCATCCTTGGCAACGTCATAATCGTAGTTGTATTGCGCCTTCACCGCTTTGTTCAGCGCCTCGCCGTAGAGCGTTGGCGCAAACAGCTCGATCGACTGGGCAATCGCGTCCAGCACGATGATCTTCTCGCCCACAAAGGCAACGTCCACGGGGTTGCGGAAGTACCCTTCGCGGTCGCCCATACCGCCAAACACATAGAGCAGCTTTGCGTCCTCGTTGTAGGCGAACACGCGGGAGCGTGTGCTGTCCAGGCATAGGAACACGCCATAGCTGTTAGTGTCTACCGCGGTAAACACCGAGGGCCCGGTGGGGATGCCGTTGCCGGCTTCGTTGTACCACAGATCGCCGGAGGGGTAGGGATCGCTGCTATCCACGCGCAGGATATTTTCGCCTTTGGAGTTGAGGCGTTTGATGGCCTTGTCTGTCAGCGTTTGAATGGTGGCGAATATGAAGCCGTCGTTGTCGATGCAGACGTTGGTGAAGTCGGTTGGTAGCCAAAGCTGCTGGCGCGTGCGCTGCTCCGCCGTGGCGAACACGCGCCAGATTAGCTGCGCGGGGGTGAATTTGACGTTGTTGACGCCATAAAAGCGTGAGAAATTGCCGTCTGGGTCTAGCTCCACAATGCCCTCATACATGCCCTTGGATATCACGTACATGCGGTTGGCGCTGTCCACCACCAGTTTGCTGGGGCGGTATTTCACATTGTCAAAGCCTGTGATGGCGGGGCGGGGGAGCACGCGGCGCAGCGTATGATCGGCGTTGAAGTGCAGGATTTGGGAGCTTTCGGCCTGGGCGATGTAGTAATCGCCCTCCGGCGTGACCGTCATGCCGGTGCATCCGGCAAAGGCTACGGTATTTCCTTGCAGGTCTGTATAGGAAGGGAATACATTCAACACTTCAAAATCGTAATCGAGGATCAAGAGCTGCGTGGCGGACAGCACATACACCGCATCATCCGTCACATAGGCGTCTGTAAGGCCGAGGAGGGAGGATACCCCTTCTAAATCTCTGGCCAGGATGGAGCGCTCCAGCGTGTAGGCCGGAGGCGCAAGGCGCGTCCTGCCATGAGGCGAATAGATATAGTTGGAGGTGCCATCCGCCAGCGCAGGCAGTGCAAAGGAGAGCGCCAGGATGTACAGCAGCAGTGTTGTCAGCTTTTTCATTTCGCTCCCCCCTTATTCCTTGATGCCCGATGTGGCCATTGTTTCCAACACGTTGGCCTGGGAGAACATAAACAGGATGACTGGCACGAGAAACAGCATCAGCGATGTGGCAGCCACAACGCCGGTGCGTGCCACGCCGCTGCCCGTCAGCTGCGTCAGCATGGCTGGCAGTGGTTTGAGGTTTTCGTTGTAGATGAAGTTGGCACCGGTGGCACGCCAGAGCTCCTGGAAGGATACAATGAACAGTGTGATCCACGCGGGCTTAACGGCCGGCATCACCACGCGCCACAGCATGCCAAAGTACGACGAGCCATCGATGGACGCAGCGTCAATCAGCGCGCTTGGCACCTGCTCCATGAAGTTTTTCATCAGGAACAGCCCCAGCGACATCGACAGCGCGGGCAGTATCACCGCCCAATAGCTGTCCACCAGCCCCAGGCGGCTCATGATCACGTAGTTGGGCACGGCGGTGACGGCGGGGGAGAACATCAGCGACAGCACCACGATTTCCGACATCGTCTTGCTGCCGGGGAATTTGAACTTCGCCAGCGGGAATGCCGCCATGCAGGAGAGCAGGATATGACCGACGGAGCCTACCAGCACGATGAACAGCGTGTTGAACACATAGCGCAGGAACGGCACCAGAGAGTCGCTCAGTATCTCGAACAGATCATAGAAGTTATCCATCGTGGGGTTGATCACAAACAGGCGCGGCGGGAAAATGAACAGCTCGTTGATCGGCTTGAAGGCGTTGGACACCATGAACACCACAGGGAACAGCAGCACCAGCGCAAACATCGTGAGCAGCAGCAGCATTACCATGCTGCCCTTGACGGAGCGGTTGGTGCGCCCACCGGTTAAGAACATCGCAAACTTGCCCTTGGGCCGTTTTTTGATCTTCTTTTCCGCCGTGCGGATCATCTTTTGCATTTTCTTTTGGTTTTTGGTGAGCTTGGTTGTCGTCATGTTATGTGCCCACCTTTCCGAGCATTTTCTGCACCACTTTGTTGATGAACAGCATCATAAAGAACAGCAGCACCGCAATGGCGCAGGCATAGCCCATTTCCAGGCGGATGATGCCAAAGTCGTTTAAATGGTTGATGATGGTGTGGGTGGCGTAGTTGGTGGAGGGGAAGCCGTTGAGCGCCACGGTGACATCCGCAATGGCAAGCGAACTCGTGACGGCCATGACCGCGCCAAACAGCAGCTGCGGGCGCATGTTAGGCAGCGTGATAGACCAAAGCTCCTGCCAGCGATTTTTGACGCCATCCACTTCGGCAGCCTCATACTGCGCCCTGTCCACGCCCTGAAGACCCGCAATGAAGGACAGAAAGCCCACGCCCAGGCTCATCCACAGCGACACCAGGATGACGATGATCATCATGTATTTCTCGTCACGCAGCCACAGGATGGCTTCGGTGATCAGCCCCATATTGAGCAGGCGGGAGTTGATAAAGCCATACGCGTCGCCCGCGAACAGCTGAGTGAATATCACATATGCATTGCCTGAAATGCTGGGCGCGTAGAATATCACTGTCAGCACAGCGCGGACTTTGGGCGGCAGCTCGTTGATCAGCCACGCCATAATGAAGGAAAAGATATAGCCAAAGGGGCCGGTGATCAGCGCCAGCAGCAGCGTGTTTTTGATCGCCTTCAGGAAAATCGGGTCGTCCAGAAACAGGCGCATATAGTTGTCCAGCCCGACAAACTGGGGTGGCTGCAGCACGTTGAACTGCGTGAAGCTGTAGTAGATCGACACCACAACCGGCACAATGGTGAACACCAAAAAGCACAGCATGTAGGGCAGAATCATCAGATACAGCTGCTTGGAGCGGCGCGCCTGCATGCGGCCATATTGCCATTTGGTCATATAGCGTACGCCTTGCTTGCGCTTGGTTACGTCCGTCAAAGTTGCTTCCCCCTCCCTGTTATTGCGCGACCGGCAGCCCAAACTCGCGGCGCTTGGTGTCGATTTCTTTGTTGATCAGCTCCGTGGCCTCAAACAGCGTGTCTGCCGGGTTTTCATAATCGGTAATGACGGTGACGAACGCATTGTTGAGGTAGCGGCCGGTGATGTACCCGCCCGGCACCTGCGGGATGCCGTGCAGCGTGGGCAGCATCTCCATCAGCACTGCCTTGGTTTCAAGCTCCCAGGAGGTTGCCTTGAAGGCGTCGAGGTTGGCTACCAGATAGCGCCCGGCGCGGCCGAGGATGGCCTCCATCTCCAGGGCAAACTTGCCTTGCGTTTCACTGCCCGTCCACCACTTGAGGAATTCCCATGCCGCTTCCTCGGTATTTTTTTGTTCCACGGTGTTTCGGATGATCATCGCAGCACCGGTCACACAGGGCACATCACGCGCAATGGTTTTGCCATCTGCCTGCAAAGTGCCCGGCACCATGGCAATGCCCCAGTCGCCGCGGATTTCCGGCGCAGACACCATCAGGCGCGTATAGGTGGATAGGTCCACAATGCCGATGGGCACTTCGCCCAGGCGGAAGCGGGTGATGAAGTCGATCTCGCGCGGGAAGCCGTATTGGGTGTAGAACTGCGTCCACCACTTGAACGCCGTGTTGGCGACCTCTGTGTCAAACAAGCACAGCGTGCCGTCTTCGGAGTAGATGTCGCCGCCCGTTTGGTACAGGCGCGATAAGAACACGGTGTTCACCGTCACAGAGTTGCCCATGCTGATGTATGCGCCCATGAAGTTGGGCGGGTTGGTGTCCAGGTATATTTCCATGTTATAGCGCTGCAGGAGGGGGATCAGCTTGACCAGATCGTCCCAGGTTTCGGGCACGGTGAGGCCAAGCTGATTGAAGATGTCTTTGCGATAGAACAGCACCGGAAAGCTCATCTGATCAGGCAGCGCATAGCAGCCATCTAAATAGTAGAAAGATTCCAGCGCCGCAGGCAGGAAGCTTTGCGATACTTCCTCGTAGTCTTCGAACTGCGTGAGATCGTACGCCGCGCCGCGGAAGGCGAAGTTGACCGGGGCCACGTTGCTGATCTGGATGGCCACATCAGGGCCGCGCCCGGTGAAGGTGGAGGGCAGCAGCACATCGGCGTTGATCAGCCGCAGGTTGACCTTGATGCCATTTTCGCTCTCAAAGCTCTCATTGATCAGGCGACGGATCACATCAAACTGGTCGCGGCCGGTGGACAACCAGACGTCGATGGTTTTGGTGTCCTCGGCTTCCAGCGCGCTGTCCACCACGTTATAATCATTGTAGAAAGAGCCAAAGAAGGAGCTGAGTGTATGCCCAGCCATCTGGAAGATGTTGCCGTCCGCCTGCAGCTTGGGCATATCTTTACCGGCCAGGATGATATAGTCGATCTTGAAGGGCTGGTCTTTGAGGTCGAGCGCGGATTTGCCAATGGCGGTGATGCACTCCTTGAACGCGGCCAGACGGCGCACCACCTGCTCCTCATCGCGCAGCAAATCATCCATCATGGCAAGCAGCCGGGTAAGCCCCGCCGTACGCTCACTGCTGGAGCCTGTCAATGCCGTCAGGCGCGTCAAAATATCACTCAGGCGTTCTTTATAACTTTCCAGGCTGCTGCGCAGGTGCGGGATACGCCTGTACAGCTGATAGTTGGCATATATATCGGGCGCAGTGCCCGTGATCGCGATGATATCGCGGTATAGGCTGTTTAAATCGCTGGTAATTTCGTCAATATCCGAAAGGATGTTGCCCAGGGCGCCCAGGCTGACCTCGAGTGTGATGCGGTTGACGCCCGCTTTGAGGTAAAACCAGAATTCTTCTGTCTGCTCTTTGGTGTTGTTTGGCATGGTACGGTTCATTTTAAGGGCGGATATCTGGAATGCGGAATCATAATAAAAACGAAGGTCCGATGCTTCCTGGAAGGGAATCACGCCATTCACGCGCAGGGTGCGCGTGGCGTACATGCCGCGAAGGTCGCTCTGCTTGAAGCGCAGCACGATGCGGTACAGGCCGTCTACTGGTGCCTCGATATCCCAGGCGATCCATTCGCCGGGCTCGTTCCACGCGGTGTCGCCAATGCAGTTGAGGGTGATGTAGGTGGGGTGATACGGCTCGGTGAGGGGAGAAGTGCGGTCGTTCATGGGGTAAAAACTGGGGCCGGATTTGAGCGCGGCGTCCTCAGCCTGGATTTTCACGTATTCTACGTCCGCGTACGCAGCGCCGCTGTCCAGCGCGTTTTGCAGGTACTCAGCGTAAGATATCAGTTTCTGCTCGGCAGAAAGCGTGATGGTATCAAGGATCATGCCCTCTGTGAGGGAGGTGATGCGCAGCGTGTTTTCGCCCGTTTTAAAGTAGAAGAGGAACGGCTCCACCACATAGCCCTCGGCGTCCCGAAGCATCACTTCCATCCATTCCGGGGTCTGCACCTGGGATGGGAAGGGCTGGTTGCCGGTGGCGGTTTTGTAATCGTCGTTTTTGTTGTTCCACATGCGGGAAAAGAACAAGTCCTTGGCTTCTTTGAAGGGAATTTCGCCGTTGACAGATACGGAGCGCTGCATATCGCCGCCGCTGCCATTGCCGGGGAAGTAGTTGATGGCGATGGTGTACAGCGCATCGCGCGGCACGGTCACGGTGTACTCCACATACCCCTGCTCGCCGGTGTACAGCGTGCCGTCCGGCAGCAAGTCGAGCTCGACCATATCAGCCGCAGAATAATCCTTGGCGGCAATCACGATGGATTCTTCCTGGCGGGGGAGGCCATCCCACTGCGCCAGTTGCTCTTTATAAGGCAGGGCGCCTTGCTCCGCAGCAGAAGCTCCAAAGCAAAAGAGCATCGCCAGCCAAAGCAGCATACAAGGAACTGCTTTGGCCGTCGTGCTCTTCTTTTTATTCAAATGATGGTGTTTCATCAGATGCACCTGCCTTTTTTGATTGAATGTGGGGCTGTCGCAAGAGCGATGTCTGCGGCAGCCCCACGATGTGATTTGCGATGTTTTACTTGATCAGGCCAGCGTCGCGAAGGCTCGCTTCGATTTCGGGCACAGCCGCTTCAAAGGTGGCGCGCACAGAGGTGCCATCGTCAAAGGGCTTGCGGTTCAGGCCGGAGAGGGAAACGGTGCCGCCATAGGACGTGCCGATTTCGGCATTGTACAGGCTGGCCAGGGGGTTGTAGATCGTGTTGCAGCGCAGGAAGTGGTATATCTCTGCAGACAGCATATCCTGGAACACGTCGGTGCGCATTTCGAGCTCGTAATCCGGATCGGCAATCGCCGCGATGTCGGCCTGCTCTTCGGCATCCCACATCAGGTCATACATCAGGCTGACCAGCGCGGCATTCACATAGTCTTCTTCCAGGCCGGGGAAGTCTACGCCGACACCCGCCAGCACAGATCCGGACAGCGCCATGTCATAATAGGTGGCATAGTAGTTTTCCAGCACCAGCTCGTCATCCACGATTTCGGCTTTGACGGCGGAGCCCCACGGATAAGGTACAACGCCCCAATCCAGGCCGTTGTTGTTCAGGGTCCACATCTGCCAGGTGGCACGGTGGGTCATCGCAACTTCGATGCCCTGGTCAAAAGTGGCACCGGGGGTTCCCCAGTAATCGGCAGCGCCGGCTTCGTTGCGGTTCACAGGGCGCACCACGCCAGCGGCGATCAGCTTCTCAAGCAGTTCGAAGGTTTCCAGATAGGCATCAGAGAGCAGGCCCAGGGAGTAGTCGGTATGAACCGCCATTTCGCCGCCGTTGGCCGGAGGAGCGAAAATTCCCCAGTAGTTGGGATCGATGAAGAATGCGTAGGTGCCTTCGGGCAGTTTGCTTTGCAGCTCTACCATATAGTTGAAGAAGCTGTCATAATCCCACTTGCCGGCCATAAACATTTCGGCGGGGTCCATTTCCATGCCCGCGTCCATGATCATTTTGCGGTTGAACACCAGCACTTCGGTGTCCTGATAGCTCGTGATGAAGCCATAGTTGCCGTCGCCGCGTGCGCCGGCATCCTTGAACTGCTGCGGGATGTCAATTTTGCTCAAGCCGGTAGAGACATCGCCCAGCGCGTTGTTCTTCACCAGGCGCATCAGCCACATGGAGCTTAAGTTGTTGGTGACGTGCCATGCGGGGTCGTTGCTGGTGACGGACATGATCCACTCTGCGGGCATGTCGTCCCACTCAGTGGTGGTGGTGTAGAATTCGAAATCGCAGTTGTAGGCTTCTTTGACGGCCTCATAGCGGGGCAGCCAGTTTGCGCGGTCTGCTTCGGTGGTGTCGGGATCGTAGGGGTTGATGTTGTCGAAGATACGCAGGATAACTTTGTTGCCTTGCAGGTCGTACCCCTCGTTGTTCATTGCCATCGCAGATGTCATGCCAAGCAGCATAACGGTGGCCAGAACCAGAGCCAGTAGTTTCTTCATGCGGTAGATCCTCCTCTAAGATTTCTATTGCTAGCCGCTTGCCGCGGCCAAGGCACGCTGTTAATAATTTGGGGAACAACAATACACTGCGCCGCAGAAAACGAGGCGAAGGAAAAGAATGGAACGAAATCATCCATGGTGCAAAACGGTCTGATGTAGCCGACGGATCAATCATAGCAGCAATGCTATTGGCTAAATATATAATATCAAATCACAATGCGCTTGTCAATGGGTTATATAAACTTTTGTTAGGATGTCTTTTCCACAATCTTTCTGAGAATTTGGTTTATGGTGAAAGTTTTATCATTTACTCCATCCAAATTGTTGCATATTTATTCTATACTTGCTGTTTGTGGTCTAAAAATGCTTTAGTTCATAACAAGAGTTTAATTAATGCATTGACAAACGGTCAAAACAGCCTGTATAATAGAGTAAAGGTTTTTCTGTTATAGGGATAAACGGAGGTGCATTATGCAAAAAGCTTTCTTATTTGAAGCCTGCTGCGGCTCGGCAGAGGATGTGATCCAGGCAGCCGCGGGCGGTGCGGACAGGGTGGAGCTAAACAGCGATTTGTTCCATGGCGGCCTCACGCCTACCATCGGCTCTTTGATTTATGCCAAAGAGAAGGTAAATATTCCTGTCATGTGTATGGTGCGCCCGCGTGAAGGCGGCTTTTGCTACACAGATTGCGAGTTTGAGGTGATGCAGCGGGATGCGCGGCTGCTGCTTGAGCACGGCGCGGACGGCATTGTTTTTGGATGCTTATGCGCGGACGGCACGCTGGACGCGGAGCGCTGCAAAATCATGCTGGATATTATAGGCGATAAACAACGTATATTCCATCGCGCCATTGATGTGGTACCCGACCCCCTGGCCACGCTAACGCAGTTGATCGCCCTTGGGTTCACCCGGGTGCTCACCAGCGGGCAGGCACCGGAGGTGCCGCGCGGCGTTAAATTGATCCGCCAGATGGTGGAATTGGCTGATGGACGCATCGATATCCTGCCCGGCGGCGGCATTACGCCGGAAAATGCCGCCTGGTGCTTAGCGCAGTGTGGCACAGGCATGCTGCATGCCGCCGCACACCGAACACTATACGACAACAGTGCCATGGGCAATCCCGCGATTTACTTTGGCGGTGCGGTGTACCCGCCGGAAGACCGCTTCCAGGTGACGGACGCGGGCACGTTGCGTGCGCTGCGCAGTGCGGTCGAAATATCGCAGTGAATGTTATAAAAGCGGCACCCTGACGGATGCCGCTGGTTTATATCGTTTCTGCTATTACACGTTGATACGCGATGGCCGCCGCGCCAATACGGTTGCTCAGTGCCCCAAACTCTGATACCCTGAGATCGAGGGTGCTGCCGGACAGCACGTTCAGATGCTTTTGCCTGTACGCCTCGGCTTGGCTGGTTAGCAGCGGAAAATAGCGCGTCATGCTGCCGCCCACCACCACCACATCGGGCGAATAGCTGCACACCAGCAGGTTCACCACCATCGCCAGCGATTGTGCCATCTGCTCCACCAGCATCAGCGCCCAAGAGGCGCGGCTCTCATACGCGTCCAGCACGCCTTGCATGGTGATACCCGGGCGCGTGACCCGCGCCTGCTGAAGGATGGAAAAGTCTGCCACCTTGGTTTGCAGGCAGCCCATATGTCCGCACTCGCACATGCGCTCGTTATTGCCGATGCTGATGTGCCCGATCTCACCCGCCAGGTTGTTCAGCCCGCGGTATAAGGTGTTGTTGATCACAACCGCTGCGCCGATGCCACTGCCAATGGACAGGAGCACGGAGTTTGCGTGGTTGCGCGCCTCGCCAAACTTCATCTCGGCCAGTGCGCAGGCCTTCACGTCGTTATCGATGCTGATAAAGGTGCCGGGCAGCAGCGTTTGCAGCATATCGCCCAGAGGCACATCCCGCCATTTCAGCTGGGATGAAAAGCCGACGACGCCGCTCGCGGGATCAATAATGCCAGGCAATGTGACGCCAAGGCTGGGCTGCAGGGGCAATACTTCGCGCAGCGCCAGCACATGATCGGCCAGCGTCTGCGCTACCTGCGAAGGCTGCATTGCAGGCAAATCCAGCATCAGATCTTCCTGATGGACTACTTTGCCGTATGCGTCCGCTGCGCAGATTTCAACGCCCTCGCGGTCTATGAACATGCCAAGGCACAAGGTAGGCTCCCGCCGAATACTAAGCAGCCTTGGCGGGCGTCCCTGGGACGCATTTTCGGTGCTTTCCTGTTCGCACAGAAGGCCCAGCGCGATCAGCTCGTCCGCGATACGCCCAACGGTCATCACGCTCATGCCCGTCAGATGAGACAGCTGCGGCCGTGAAATCGCCCCTTTTTCGTATACCTGGTTAAACAGCGCCCGGCGGTTGGAACGCTTCATCTGGTGCATGCTCACTGTTTTTTGTTCTTCCATGCCGCTGTGCTCCTTCCCTCAATTGTTTTGATTGTACTTCATTTCCCCATTGATGGCAAGCACAAACTGCGCTACAATAGATGCATATCTAAGGAGGATTGTTGCATGAAGATCGGATTAAGCTCGTACTCGCTGGACCGGGAAATCGCCGAAGGACGCATGACACTGCAAGAAGTGATTGATTGGGCGGCGGCGCAGGGCGCACAGTGCATGGAGCTGGTGCCCTTTGCTTTCCGCTTTGACGACCCTGATACCCAAAAAATTGACAACGAAAAAATCAAAGAAGTGCGCCGCTTTGCGGCGGATGCGGGCATTGAGCTTTGCAACTACTCCGTACTGGCCAACCTGTGCCAGGAAGGCGAGGCGCAGGAGAAGGAGATCGCGCGCGTGTGCCATCAGGTGGACATCGCGGCGGCGCTGGGCGTGCCTATGATGCGTCACGATATCAGCGCGTTTCGCCGTCCGCATGGGCAAAACACTTTGCTGGATTACGAAAAGCTGCTGCCCACCATGCTGGATGCTACCAAGCGCATCTGCGCCCATGCCAAGGCACAGGGTGTGATGACGCTGATTGAGAACCACGGCTTTTTCGTCAATGGCTGCGACCGGGTGGAGCGTATCCTCTATGGCGTGCACGACGAAAACTACGGCCTGCTGCTGGACACCGGCAACATCGTGTGCGTGGATGAGGATCCGTCTGTCGCCTCGCAGGTGCTGGCGCAGCACACGCGCATGGTGCACCTCAAGGATTTCTACATCCGCACGCGCGACCCTGGCGACAGCACGCAGTTTGATTGCGCGGGCAGCTGGTTCCGTTCCCGCGCGGGCAAGTATCTGCGCGGTGCCATTCTGGCGCAAGGCGATCTGGATATCTATGCATGCCTTGCCGCACTCAAACATGCCGGATACGATGGCAACATCGCCATTGAGTTTGAAGGGCTGGAGGAGGCCAAGTATGCCTCCAGCGTCAGCATCAAGAACGCCCGCCGCATCTTAGAGGAGGTTTAACCCATGTCAAGCTATGTCACCCGCAAAACCCCCGGCGATACCGCGTGGTTCACCGCTTCGCGCTTTGGCATGTTCATCCATTGGGGCCTGTATGCCATGCCTGCGCGCCATGAGTGGATCAAGCACATGGAATGTATATCAGAGCAGAAATACGATCAGTACTTCAAGTATTTCGATCCCGACCTGTACGACCCCCGGGCCTGGGCGAAGGCCGCCAAGGCAGCGGGCATGAAGTATGCCGTGCTTACCACCAAGCACCACGAGGGTTTTTGCCTGTTCGACAGCGCTTATACCGATTATAAAGCCACCAACACCCCGGCCGGGCGCGACCGGGTGCGCGAATATGTGGACGCCTTCCGGGCGGAAGGGCTGCGCGTGGGCTTTTATTATTCGCTGATTGATTGGCATCACCCGCATTTCACCATCGACCGCCTGCATCCGCGCCGCGATGACGCCGATGCATGGCAGCAAAACGAAGGCCGCGATATGCATATTTATGCTGAGTATCTGCGCAATCAGGTGCGCGAGCTGATGACCCATTACGGCAAGATCGATATCCTGTGGTTTGATTTTTCGTATACCGACAACAACGGCACCGGCGATCTGGCCTGGCAGCGCGGCAAAGGCAAGGACGATTGGGAGGCCGAGGAGACCATCGCCATGGTGCGTGAATTACAGCCCGGCATCATCATCGACAACCGCGCCGATTTGGAACAAGATTTGTGGACGCCCGAGCAATATCAGGTGACCGAGTGGGTGAAGCACAAGGAGACGGGCGAGCTTGTCACCTGGGAGGCCTGCCAGACGTTCTCCGGCTCCTGGGGCTATCACCGCGACGAAAGCACGTGGAAATCGCCGGAAATGCTGATCCGCATGCTGGTAAACACCGTTTCCTGCGGCGGCAACCTGCTGATGAATGTCGGCCCCACTGCGCGCGGAGAGTTTGACCACCGCGCCAAGGATGCCCTTGGCGTATACGAAGAGTGGATGCATGGCAACAGCCGCGCCATCTATAACTGCACGATGGCGGAGCCGGAGTTTAAAGCCCCACAGGATTGCCGCCTGACCCAGAGCGTGGACGGCAAGCGCCTGTATGTGCACCTGTTTGCATACCCATATGCGCACTTGCTGCTGCCGGGCTTTGCCGGGAAGGTGGACTATGCACAGTTCTTGCACGACGGCAGCGAAATATTGATGAGTGAGGGCAAGACTGGGCATTTCTCCGAAGGTGCGGCCACGGGGGACGACCTGTTGGTGCTGCACCTGCCGCATGTGAAGCCCAACCAGGTGGTGCCTGTCATCGAACTGATTTTGAAGTGAGGGTTTGATATGAAAATCGGTGTTTCCAGCTATAGTTTCAACCAATACATGCGAGCGAGCGGTGCGGATTATTTTGCCGTGATTGACCATGCCAAGCGCATGGGCTTTGACGGCATTGAGTTTATCGACCTCAGCCTGGATGTTCAGAAGGCCGATTCGCTGCCTGCGCTGGCGCTCGCTATCAAGGCGCACTGCGATGAAATTGACCTGCCCATTATCGCCTACACCGTGGGCGCGGATTTTTACGCCCGCGAAAACGAAGTGGCCCGTGTCAAAGAGCAAGTGGACATTGCTGCGCTGCTGGGCGTAAACGTGATGCGCCATGACGCCGCCTGGGGTGCGCCGGAGGGCGTGACGTGGCGCGATGTGATCGAAAAAGTAGCGCCGCTCATTCGCGAGGTAGCAGGGTATGCCGAGGGCAAGGGCGTTAAAACCTGCACCGAAAACCACGGTTATCTGATCCAGGATGCCGAGCGCGTGGAGCATCTGCTCCGCACCGTCAACCACCCCAATTATGGCTGGCTGGTAGATATGGGAAATTTTCTGTGCGCGGACGACAATCCCGTGCACGCGCTGCCCATTGCCGCGCCGTACGCTTTCCATGTGCACGTCAAGGATTTCCTTGTGAAGCCTCAAACGGCCGATCACCCTGGCACGGGTTGGTTCCCCTCCCGCAATGGCACCTTCCTTCGCGGCACCATTGCAGGGCACGGCGCTGTGCCGGTGCGCTACTGCGTGGACGCACTAAAAAAAGCCGGCTATGACGGCTTTATATCCTATGAGTTTGAGGGCATGGAGGATAACCTGCCCGCACTGGAAGCGGGGCTGAAATTCCTGCGCAGCATTATCTAGGAACGTTGGGGGCTGTCAGCCCCCAAAAACCCCGATCAGAGGACACTGTCCTCTGGACACCACTTGGGGGAATAGCAAGGAAAACTTGCGAGGGTATATATAACAACTTATTTCCGGCGCTGGCGGATGGCCTCATAAAACATCACTGTGGCGGCGCAGCCCACGTTGAACGACGTGGCTGCGCTGTTTTCGTCCATCGGGATGGTGACCATCTGATCACAGTTCTCCTTGAACGCGTGACACAGGCCATCTGTTTCGTTGCCGATCATAAACATCAGCGGGCGGCGAAGATCGGCCTGATCGATAGACAACTCCTGATGCGCGGTGGTGCCGACGGTGTAGAACGCCGGGTGCTTTTCCTTGAGGTAAGCAATGTAATTGAACACCTGGTTGTTGTCTGCCAGATACATCACCGGCACCTTGAAAAACGAGCCCATGGAGGATACCACCACCTCGGGATCGTAGATATCCACGCCGTGGCCGGTGAGCAACAGCGCATCCACGCCCAGCGCATCGCAGGAGCGTATGATGGTGCCCAGGTTCCCGCGGTTCGACGGCCTGTCAAACAGCGCCAGCAGCGGCACGGGGGAGAGCTGGATGCTATAGGGATCGCCCTCCCGCATGCCCACGATGGCCATGATTTCGGAGGTGTCGTCCTTGCCGCTTAGGTTTCTGATCAGCGGCAGTGATAATTCGTAGTGTGTTTCTACCGGCACGGTGTGCAGGATATCCTCCGCCCAGCGGGAGAGCGGCTTTTCGCGCGAGAATAGGAAGGCGCGGATGTCCCAGCCATTTTTGATGGCTTCGTTGAGGTTGCGCACGCCTTCTACCAGAAATTCGTTATAGCGGTAGCGCTTGTTGCGGTTGGTCTTGAGCACCTCGAATTTTTGGTAATCGGCATTGGCGCTCCATACGCGAACAGTATTCATGGAAAAACTCCTTTATTTTCTGAGTCCCTTTGGGTAGTGGTTTTTCAGCTGGTCATCGGATGCCTTGCCCCAGCCCAACTGCATCCCTTCAAACATGGGCGTCAGCCAGCCACGAAGGTTTTCGGGGGTGGGGAGGGTTTCACCGTGCAAATAGGCCAGTGCCTGCGCTTCGCTGAGGGGCATCTGCGCACCCGACGTCACAGCCAGCGCTAAAGCGTGATTGGGCACAAACAGCTCCCCCCGCGCTTCGCCCAGATGCAGCCCTGCGCGCAGCACCTTGATGCCTTGCAGTGGCGGCAGTGGCGGTGCGCATATCAGATCACTCATAAAAGCGGCGTTTGGCAAAGGTGCATCTTGCAGATAGTCTTTTGCAAAACGGTTATATGCAGCAATTTCTGCCTTGGCAGGGGAGGGCAGCACAATGGTGGCAGGCAAAGCGGACGGAGCGCCCCGGTGCTGCAACAGCGCTACAAAATGCCCCTCGCCTTGCACCTTGTGCGGCCAAAGCCGCAGCATGCCATCGCATGCGGGCAGGCCGTTCAGCTGGAAGGGCATCAACGCGAACTTGGGAAATTCTTTCAGGAACTGTTCTATCACACCTTCGTTTTCTTCCATACTAAAGGTGCATGTGCTGTACACTATCCGTCCGCCGCCCTTCAGCATGCGCACGGCGCTGCGAAGGATGGCCAACTGCCGCATAGCGCACCCTGCGGGGGAAGAAGGCTGCCACTGCGCACATCCCTCCGGATGGCGGCGAAACATCCCTTCGCCCGAGCAGGGGGCGTCCACCAATATCTTGTCAAACCACCCCGGCCAGGCTTGCGCCAGCTTCTCCGGCTCGGCACTTACGACCACGGCGCGGGTGATACCCATGCGCTCGATATTGCGGGAGAGGATTTTGGCACGGCTTTGGATAATTTCGTTGGATACCAGTGTGCCGCTTTGGATGCGCGGCGCGATTTGCGTGGACTTGCCGCCCGGTGCGGCACATAAGTCAAGCACCCGGTCTGCCGGCTGCACATCCAGCGCGGCGGCTGCGGCCATGGCACTGGGCTCTTGCAGATAATAAGCGCCGGCTTCGTGCAATACGTTTGCGCCCAGTGTGCTCTCCAAAGGGATATAGTACGCATTATCGGCCCAGGGCACAGGCAAAAGCGCCTCCGCCGGTGCAATCCGGCCGGGGCGCATGCGCATGCCGCGGCAGGGCGGCTGCTGGAAAGACTGCAGAAACGGCGCAAAGTCCGCGCCCAGCTGGGCGTTCATTCGTGCCATGAAGGCAGGTGGCAACAAAATTTCCGTCATGGTCGGGTGTTGCGCGGCGGATTCTGCGCGCCTTGGTTAGGCTGCGGCCACTGCTGCGGATAGTTGTCCGGGAATACCGGCTGATAAAATGCTTCCTCTTTATTGACAGCAGGGGGCAGGCCGTCCAGCAGCCCTTGTTCATCTTCAGTTTCTGTCAGCTTGCTGCCGATGCGTGCCAGCCGCTCAAAGGGACGCTTGCCGGTGTCGTGCCGCTGGCTGCGGCGGTTGCGCTGGGCATCGTCGTTCCACTGCGCTTGCACGGGCTGTGTAAACAGCGGCGGTGGCGTATACGTCTCCCGCACGGGGGGCATAAAGGGGTTTTGCGCAGGCGGCGGCATCAAATCTTCTTCATACAGTTGGGGCTGGGTGGCACGCTCTGATATCTGCAGCTGTACGCCATCAGTGTAGCCTTTTTTGAATTGGCGGCTGTTTTGCATATCGTTTGGGTTCATGCGATGAAAGGTACGCTGCAGCTTTTGCCGCCACAGCCGGTACGGACGCCAGCGGATGATCCAAACCAGGTAGTCCAAAACAAACCCGGCGATACACAGGAAGACCACCAGCCAAATCCAATGATCGCCAAGCCACGTGAGGAACCCGTGAGAGCCGCCGGAGGAAATGCTGTTCCACACCGCTTGCACGGCGTTTCTCACCCAGCCCAGCAGCAGACTGAATACAGTGTTTGCAAATGCGTTCATGGCGTATTCTCCGTGGGGATAGGCGCGATCTCAACGGTGACATGCACGGTATTGGTGCTTATGTATTTGCTGTTTGGCACACCGCTGACATTAATTGTGCGCGTCAGGCTTTCTGTGGCACCTGTCACATCCACAGTGCCCTCCAGATAAGCAGTGGAGTAATCAAAACTATAGAATGCGTCCATGGCCACTTGTAACGTTTGGGGCTCGATTTTCACGCTGACAATCTGATAGCCGTCTGCCACATGCCCCGTGATTAAGCCAATTTCATTAAAAGGAATTGTATAGAGAGGATATAGCGCTTGCTCAACAATAATGCTGTCCAGTACTAAATCACCATACAAGACAGTGATGTTAGAAGTATCAATTTCCTGATCCAGCCCATCGTACAGCTTGAACGAACACGGAACGCGCAATGTGCCTGCCTGCTGCGGCAGGAGACTTAGATCATGGCTGACGCCGCAATAATTCACCCTATCAACCAGGGATTTAGGCCCTTTAATGGTGACCTGCATAGGATCCGGCTCCAGACTATGGATATAGTACCCTTCCGGAACACTGCCGGTTTGATGGATGTTTATAGGAATGCGTGCGCGAGAAACATATTCTTCCACGAACAATGTCACAGTCGTTTCCGACATCTCCAGCACCTGGCCGTAGTTGGATGTAGAGGTGGTCTTGATGTCGACTGGCACCCAACCTGTTTTTTTAATATCGGCCAGGTTGATTTGCACATTGTAATTGGCAGCGGTGGCAGTGGCGTAATTTTTCTGCGGCACATTCACCTTGATGCGAAGAAGCGGCAACTCATCCAGCCCGCCCGTTACTATTAAGTTGTTGTTGCGCTGCATGGTGGAGGCGTTTTGCACGCTGATACTCACGTCTGTAAATACCTTTTCGCGCATGAGGGTGGTGTCCTGCCCAATCAGCATGCCCCACAAGATGACAGCAAACAGAAGGCAGAGCAGTTTAAGCCCCCAGCGCTTGGCAAAGCGGCTGAAGAATTGAGATGTTTGGCGCTCTTTTTCTGCGGGCGGCAGCGGGGGAGAATTAGGATTCGTCATTGGATGCACCCACTTTCTGCGCCTTGGCCGGCCGATGCAGAAGCTTCCACACCTTGGAATGCGGCTGATTATACATTTCGGCAAGCGCTTTTTGTAGAGCAGCGGCATCCAGATGCCGCGTCAGTTTACCGCCGCGCGCCATGCTGATGATGCCGGTTTCTTCGGATACGATCAGCACGATGGCATCGGTTGCTTCGCTTGTGCCAAGCGCGGCGCGGTGGCGGGTGCCCAGGTCGTGGCTGATGGCGCTGGATTCGCTGAGGGTGAGGATGCAGGCCGCAGCCACCACGCGCGCGCCGCGGATGATCACCGCGCCGTCATGCAAAGGGGTGTTGGGCTCAAAAATATTTTCGATCAATTGGGATGAAATCACGGCGTCAATGGCCGTGCCGGTGTCCGCGATGTCCTTGAGGCCAGTGCGCTGCTCGAATACAATCAGTGCGCCCACGCGGCGCTTAGACAGGCGCAGCAGGCACTGCGTGATTTGCGTGATAATGCGGTTGTCCTCGTCTGAATCCTGGGTGGCGCGCTCCAGCCTGGTTCCGCGGCCAATCTGCTCCAGCGCACGGCGAAGCTCGGGTTGAAATAACAATAGCAGCACAACGGCACCGTTATTCAGCACGCTTCGCAGCACCCAGCTGAGCACCGTAAAACCTACCACATCGCTGATATAGCTGGCGACCACCACGATGGCCAGCCCCTTAAACACCTGCATGGCGCGGGTCTGGCGCGTGATTTTGACCAGTTGATAAAGTAAAAATGCTATGATGAGGATATCCAGATAATCGACCAGCTTAGGGCGGTTAAAGATATTATAAAAGAACATCTGTACCGTGTTCCAAAACGATGCCAATCGTTACCCCCCTCTCTTTCGTCGATAGCTTCATTATACTACATGTCCACGCCAGATGGTATCCCTTTCGCACAACTTTTGCAAAATATTCTTTTCCAGCGGTTGAATGTGTACGCGTAAGAAACGCGCGTTCCGGCGATTTTGTTGCAATTTTCGACAAACAATGGTATGATAAATGCCGAAGGGAGTGCGCGAAATGGAACATGATGGGCACCGGGAAAGGCTGCGCGAACGCTTCTATAAAGACGAACTGGACTCTTTCGCCCCGCATGAGGCGCTGGAGCTGTTATTGACCTTTGCCATTCCGCGTGTCAATGTGAACAGCCAGGCACATCAGCTGATAGAATACTTTGGCAGCCTTCATGCGGTGCTGGATGCCAGCGTGGAAGACCTGATGAAGGTGAAAGGCATCGGCCGGCAGGCCGCCACGCTGATCCATATGCTGGTACCGATGGGGCGGATGTACGACCAAAGCAAGCTTGCCAAAAAGACACTGCTGGCCAACACCCAGGCGCTGGAGGATTATTGCCGCACGCTGTACCGCGGCGTGCATGTGGAACGCTTTTATGTGCTGTGCCTGGATACGCGGTTGCAATTGATTGCGTGCGTGTGCGTGGGCGAGGGCACCCAGACTGAGGTGCAGGTGTATGCCAGGAAGGTGCTGGAGCAGCTGATCAAGCACAACGCAACGGGCGCGGTGCTGTTGCACAACCATCCCAGCGGCACGGTCGCCCCCTCCAACGAGGATATTGCGATTACCGAGTCCCTCCAGTCTTTGTTAACCGGCATCGAAATTCGATTGTATGATCATCTGCTGATTGCGCAGGATAATGTGTACAGCTTTTCGCGCAATCACCTGCTGGATTCTCCCTTGCCGCTGACCAGTGCGCCGTCGCTGTCCCTTGTGGCCAGCCGGGACGACCGGCTTTTGCCGGCGCGCAGCAGTAAAAAACAAAAGTGAGGCATAGAATGAGAAAAAGAAAGTCATTGCTAAGGAAGGTGGTTTCTTTGATTATCAAGCTGGCGGTTCTGGCCGTGCTGCTCTTTGGCGCAGGCTTGGCGGCGCTGAGCTATGCGGAGTCCAACGTGCCACAAGGCGATGGTACAAATACCACGGCCATGATCGTGCTGGGCGCGCAGGTATTGCCAAACGGCCAGCCCAATGTACAGCTGGAATGGCGCTTGCAGGCCGCGCTTGAAGCATACCAGGCGCATCAGCAGCTGATTATCACCTGCGGTGCGCAGGGCAGTGACGAGCCCGCGCCGGAGGGCGAAGTGATGCGCAATTGGCTGATCGAAAGAGGTGTGGCCGAGGCTGATGTGATCGCGGAGACGGCCTCTTATAACACCCAGCAAAACATCGAAAACGCCAAGGCGCTATTGCCGGAGGGCACGGTGAATGTGCTGATTATCACCAGCGATTATCATTTGCCCCGCGCGATGGCGGTTGCCAGGGATTTGGGGTTCAACCCCAGCGGCATCGGCAGCGATTGCACACCGGAATATTGGATGAAAAACCACAGCCGGGAGCTGCTGGCCTGGGGGAAATATTACCTCAACAAAATTATTCCCACAAACGAATGACCTTTCGGCGCGCTAGACAGGCGCGCTTTTTTTGTAGAGCGGGAAGAAGCACAGTGTTTTTCGCGTTGTATGGGTAATCTTAACAACGCGGAGGTCTACGATGAAGAAAGTATGGCTGGGGTTATTGCTGCTCTGTCTTTTGCTGCCCTTTGCGGCACAGGCCAAGGAATACAAGATGGCGTTGACGGACGAGAAAGAAATGACAATGTGTATCGACCTGATAGGCACGCAGCGGCGCGTGGGCGAAGCGCCCGTGCTGGAGGGCATTTATCAGCTCACACTGACACACGATGGGGAGGTTTCGCCCTTCCAAACACTTTATTTCTCCCAGCAGATCAGCGAAGACAGCCAGCCGTTTGAGGACGCCGGACTGAACACACAGGATTTGGACGGCGATGGCTATGGCGATTTGGATATTTCCTGCAGCCCCAACGCACCCAACACCGACCATATCATCTTTATGTTCAATCCGCAGCTGGGGCGTTACGAATCACGGGATATCGGTGTTGCCGCGCTGTCCAATATCACGGTGTCGCCCGATACCAAGACGGTGCTTAACTACATCCGCGACAGCGCACTGACGGGCATCCATGAGCTGTACCAGTGGCAAAACGGCAAGCTGGTGCTGCTGCGCCGGGCGGAGCTGATGGCACAGGCGCCGGACTATGGCACTGTGCGCAATTGCGTGATGGATTATACGCAGGGCAAGGTGCGCATGTTGCTGGACGAAACCTACTCCATCAATGACCTGGACGAAGCGTTCGCCGGCGAGTTGTATGAGGAACGCATGATGATTTTATGGGAAGGTGCGCAGTAAAAAAGTGGGGGTTCAGGGATCAGTGATGCCAGCCGAGCGGCAGAACCGAGCGCTGCCAGTGAGCGATGACACGCCGCAGCGTGGCAGTGCGATGATTGAGGTGAAAGAGGTTGATTCGGAGATTTGGATGTGAGTACCACCCGCGTCTACATCTCCCGCGTTCCCATCCCCCGCACCAGCTGCTCCACGTGCCGTCTGGCATAGCTGGCAGACGCCGCCGCCTGGTCTGCGGACTGGGGCGCATCGCCCATCAGGCCGACAAACTGGCTGACCTTGAGGCCAAGCGCCTCCTGGATATGCTCGTCGCTGCCCTTGGGGCTGACAAGGTAGTAGCACAAGAGTGAGTCGCGCTGGCCGATGCGGTGTGCGCGGTCCTCGGCCTGGGAGTGCACGGCAGGCGACCAATCGAGCTCGCCAAACACCACACAGGTGGCGCGTTGCAGGTTGAGGCCGCTGGCGGCGCGAAGCGAAATACAGCACAGGTCGCTGCGCCCTTCCATGAAGCGGTCGACGGCCTGTTCTTTTTGTGCGCTGGTTTCACGGCCGGTGATAAAGACGGGGTGCTCGGTCTTGAGTTCTTTTTTGATGATATCCATCACGGCGTGGTGATGGGCAAAGAGCAGCACTTTTTCACCCGCACTCAGCAGCGCGCGCACAAACTGGCACACAAAGGGCGCTTTGGCGATGCCAGTGGCCTGGCGCGCTTCCTGGGAGATTTGATCTTCCAGCAGTGCGCGCTGCGAGGCAGTCAGCTCCGTATCGGTGCGCCAGCGCGTCAGCTTTTCGGTAACGGGCTGCATCAGACGCTGATAGAGCACATCATCGGCGTCAATCTGCTGCACCAGGCGGCGCTTTTCGGGGAGCTCGGGCAGCACCTCCTGCTTGGTGCGGCGCAGCATCAGCCCCTCGCGGCGCAGATGGTCGCCCAAGAGGTCGGGCTTGAGCACGATGTTGTTGCCATAGCCTGCGCACCATTCGCGGGTGAACGACTCGTAATCGCCAAGGAAGTGGAAATCCAAGATATTGACCACGTTCCAGATCTCGCCGCCCTGGTTGTAGATGGGCGTGCCGGACAGGCCCATCACGCGCTCGCAGCTTTCGGACAGCAGGCTGGCGGCGCTGTATTTTTCGGTGCCGGTGTGGCGAAGTTCCTGAATTTCGTCAAACACCACGGTTTGGAAGCCATACTTGGGCAGCGCCTGTTTCCAACCGCGTAGCAGCAGATAATGCACAATATAAAGGTCGGCTGCGGGCAGCTCGTAGGGCGTCAAGCCCTTGATCACATGCACGCGGGGCGCATCGCCATGAACGCGCAAAAAACGCATGCTCTCGGCCAGCCAGTTGCGCGTCAAATGCGGCGGCACCACCACCACGGCAGGGAAGCGGCCTTCCATGGCCAGGCACGCGAGCGCTTGTACGGTTTTGCCAAGGCCCATTTCGTCGGCCAAGAGCGCACGCGGCGTCATCAGCAGCCAGCTGAGGCCGCTCTGCTGAAAGGGGCGCAGTTCACCAGTAAATACATCGGCACTGGGCTGCAAAAGCTGCGGCGCGGTGCGCGCTTTTTCGCGCTGGCGGTAGAACGCCTGCGCGTCGCGGAACGCCTCCTGCCAGCGCGCTTCGTCTGCGGGCGCGATGGCGAGGGGATAGCGCATCATCAGCCAGTTCACATCGCCAACCACGCGGCGGTGCGCATTGAAGCGTGCCTCGCCCCGCCTTGCGGTGTCCGCGCCGGGGAAGAGGCGTTTGGCGAGCTCGGTGACGCAAGGCTCGCCCTTGATCACCCAGCATTTGCGTTTTTTATTGTAGGATAAGGTGCCGTACACATGGCCAACGGGCGTGCTGGCGCGCAAATAGGGCGGCAGGCCGTCGTCCCGGATATCACTCAATATTTCGTTTTCGATCGCATAATCAGGAACGGGCACAGCGGTGGGCAGATGCCCGTTGTCGCCGTCGTTGATCACCGCCACGCCCCACAGCTTTTGCAGGCTGACGGCATGAACGGGTTTATTGTTGATGTTGCGGGGCAGGGGCACGCTGCGCTCAAAGATCACCACCAGCGCGGCGATGTCCGGGCTTTGCGCATACCGCGTTAGCTGCGCGATTAACGGCGTCTTTTGAGGCTTGCCACGTTTGATTTCGATGCCCACATCGCCACATAAAAAGTCGATACGGCAGCGGGCGGCGAGCTTGGCTTCGTGAATAAAAGGCAGTTCATGCGCTGCCAATGCCTGGCTGACCAGGGCATGCAGGTCATACTCGTCCTGCGCCTGCGGCGTGCGCAGGGTGTTTAACGCTTGTAATACCAGCTCCAGCATCATTTGCTTTCCCTTCGTTGCTATGCTACCCATTATACAGGAAAGCCCCATCCTGTGCAATGTTTACATTTCATCAACATTTTAAGACTTGTCACAAAGCAGAAAAATTGTTATGATATAATAGAAAACAGTTTTCTATGCCATTTACACAACCAAGGAGAATACAATGCGCAAATGTCTTGTTCTCACGTTCACTTTATTACTGCTCCTGTGCACCGCCGCGTTGGCTGAGGATTTGGGTTTCACTGTGATTCCGGAGGTGCTGCGCCCCGGCAAGACGGAGCGGATCAGTTTTGCTACCCCCGTGGACGGCACGGCGCGTATAGAACTTCGCGATGCGCAACATCAGACACTGCTGACCATCCGCGAAAGCATCCCGGCCGTAATGGGGGAGAACCACCTGACCTGGAACGGCTATGACGCGGACGGCAACGCAATAGCGCCCGGCGCATACTTTTTGTATTTGAGTATCGACGGCCGGGAAACCTATGCCGCGCTGGATGTGGGCGATCTCAGCCCGCAAATCCAGCAGATCCAGGCGGAAACTTATATGGCGGGCTATTGGGAGGTGCAGGCGCAGTGCAATATGCCAGGCACCCTTATCCTCAGCATCCGCATCGACGAAGCCTGGCAGGTGATCAAGGAAATTCCCGCGCAGACGGGGATGAACAGCACCTCCTGGGACGGCCTTTTGAACGGCGAAGCGGTGGCGATGGGCAGCTATTCGGTGCAGCTGAAATTATCGGACGCACAGGGCTATACCGGCAACGCCATCCAGATTACGCTGGAAATTGGCAACGTGCCTACCCCTCCGCCGCAGCCCACGCCTACCCCTGCGCCCACGGCTACGCCGCAGCCCACGCACCATGAGGTGATCCCAAGCAAAGTGAGCAAGCCCGAGGAAACCAGCAACTACTGGACACTGCCCATCGGCGTGTTCGACGAGGCAGCCATCTGGGAAGTGATGATGCAGCCCCTCACCGTCATCTGGGGCGATGACCCTCGCAACACCTACAAGTTGCGCCTGACGCCGGATACCAGCACCAAGCGCAGCAACATCGTGGGCGAAATCACCTTCCAATCGCAGGGCGTTAATATACTGGAAACGCGGGACGACGGCTGGTCGCTGGTGGAGGGCTATAACTCCTCCTATGGCCCCGATTGCACCTCCCGCCCCGGCTATGGCAACACAAACGAGATCATTCAGGGCTATGTAAAGACCTCGCTGCTCAAGGTCCTTGAGCCCAAGACCGAGTATGGCCTGCTGATCGACAAGCTGGATCAAAAGATGTACATTTTTCAGGGTGGCAAGATCATTGGCACACTGCTGGTGTCTACCGGCGAGCCTACCTCCAAGCAGCCCTGGAACGAAACCCCCTCCGGTGAGTTTGTGGTGCAGAGCCACAGCGGCGGCTTCTACGCGGGCAACCTGTATTGCGATTATGGCATGCGCATCAACGGCGGCTGCCTGATGCACGAGGTGCCCTGCATCATCAACGAAACAACGGGCTATAAGGATTATTCCTCCACTATCCCCAAGCTTGGCAGCCGCGCCAGCCATGGCTGCATCCGCATCCAGAAGGCGGAGAACGAGCAGGGGCAAAACATCAAATGGATCTGGGATAATATCAAAAACGGCACCAAGGTGCTGATCTGGGAGGACTCCGGGCGGTATATGGATTATCCGGCGGATGATCTGGCGATATACTACAACCCCGAGGGCGGAAAGTATTACCACACCGATCAGTACTGCTCCAGTGTGAAGGACCGTTACCTGCCGTTGAAGGAGTTCACCTATGGCGAACTTGAAACCGGCGACTATAAGAAATTGACCTACTGCCCCTACTGCGAAAAGGTGATGCGCAAGACGGAGATTGACGCGCTCAATAAAAAGAACGGATTTTGACTGATACGAAAATCCCCGTCCATGGCAACTGCTGCGGGCGGGGATTTTGTGTGGAAAAAATCACATGTTCTGTTCGTCAATCTGGGTATACAGCTCCTGAAAAGGCAGGCTTTCCGGTGTATCCTCCATATCATCGTCCAGCATTTCGGTGATTTTGTCGCCCAGCTGCTCCAGCAGCTCATCCACGTCGTCCTCTGCTACCAGCTCGTCAATGTTCGGCAATACGAAACGCAGCTGCTCCATTTGCTCTGCGGTAATGATCATGCTCTTATCCCTCCTTTTGCAGTAGTATAGCACAATAAAAACGGAGCGGCAATGCGCCGCCCCGCTTTTAGGGAATCATTTTAAGGTGCTACATCGAACACATGATAAGCGCGGGTCTCGTTGGACTTTGCCCATACGCGCACCAGTGCCGGATTGCTGTCTGCATCCAGGGTGCCTTCAAACAGAAGGCTCAGCACGCCCTTGCTGTTTTTGGCCAGCAGCTCTGTGCCTTCCAAGGTGACGATTTTGCCTTCTTCGCCAATGACAGATGTACAGCTCACCCCTTCGCCCAGTGTGACGCTTTCGATGGTCAGTCCCTCTTGAATTGTGATTTCGACCTTCACCAGCTCCGTATCAGCACCCGTCATGGGATTGATGAGGGTGATGTCCATGCTGTTTTCTTTAACGTCCACTTTGGCATATTGGAACGTGCTGTTGCGGAAGTTGGCGATGCCCAGCAGCTTGCCCTCGTATTCGCTGTTTGCCAGCAGTGCGCGTACGGCGTCAACATCAGATAACAGGGAAGCGGAGAGCGCGGGGCTATATGCCTGCAGGCCGCAGAGCACTTTGTTGCCGGCAACAATGGCGTTGGCGGCTACGGTGGCCACCCATTTAGCATCCTGGCCATAGTCCTTGCTGTATGCCATGGGCAGCACATAGTCATATAAAAGAGCGGCTGCTTCATAGTTCTGGCCATAGTGCAGATCGCCAAAGGCAGGGTCCACCGCGCCATCGGGCATCAGGGCTGCACTGATCACCAAATCGGGGTTGACTGCTTTGGCGGCGGCAATCAAAGCGGCGGCAAAGCTTTCTACATTTTGTTTGCGGTATTGACCGATCAGCAGCGCATCCTGGTCGCCCTCTTTGTAGGCGTTAAAGACGTAATTGGCATTGGTGTCGCCCTGGGTGGTGTAGAAAGTTTTTTCGATGAGGTATTTCACGCGCTCAATATTGGCGCCCATGGATTCCAAAGCGTCAAAATCGGCCTGGCTCCAGCCGTTGGCCAGATGGTTGTAGCGGATATAATCCAGATGTATGCCGTCGATGGCATAGTTGGCGGCGATTTCAGTGACCAAGTCCTCCATATACTGGAGGAACCCCACATTGGTGGTATCGATGAACGCGTTATCCCGCTCGCGCACATAGTGCCACAGGCCGGCGGTTTCGTCATGCGCCTTGTAGGCGGCGTCGCTGGCGGCGGTGAACCACGCATGCAGACGAATGCCGTTGGCATGGGCGGCGTCGATGGCTTCCTGCAGGATGTCACGGTCTTCATAGGCTTTTTGCAGGGCAATTTCGGTGTTGTTGTAGTACACGGTGCCCGCTGTGCCCTTCACCAGTAAATAGACATCGGTGACGCCCATTTCCGCGCAGCGGGTGAAAATCGTGTTTGCTCCGTCAGCGCCCAGATCGTAGATGGTGCTGGCCCACAGCCATTCGCCCACCATGGGAAACTGTGCCTGCTGCGCCAGCACGGTGCCGGGGATGAGCGTCAACAACAATGCCAAACCTACCACCAGAGCGATCAACCTTTTTGTAAACATGGGCCTTCCTCCTTTGCGATACAAATAAGCGCTCATGCGCATATTGTCTATAGATGGGCGGGAGGGCAAGGAAGTGAAGCAAAAGGGATTATTCAATTGATATTATAAAACGTGTTTATATAGAAGTCAATAACTTTTTCGAAGAGTATTACATTGTAATCCATGGATGTATCATCTATAGGGTACTTCTCAAAGCATCAATATCATTGAAAAATATCTTTTTTTGCATAACATATTGACAGATTGTCTGGCGCATGCTATCCTTACATCGAAATCCGATGATTTCAGTCGGGATTAAGGAGGATGTGTTGCTTTGAAGCTTTCCACCCGCGGCAAATACGGGCTGTACGCCATGGTATACCTGGCGCAAAAGGCAGGGGATGGCCCCCAATCATTGAAGGCCATAGCCGAGCTGGGCTTGCCTGATCAATATTTGGAGCAGCTTCTGGGCAGCCTTCGCAGGGCGGGGCTGGTGAACACCGTGCGCGGTGCGCAGGGCGGGTATCAGCTGGCGCGGCCTACCGATCAGATCACTATCCTGCACATCATCGAGGCCATGGAAGGGCCGCTCAATTTGTCGGAGTGCACCTGCGGCGAAGAAGTGGCTTGCCCCCGCAGCGAAGGCTGCCCCTCTCGCGGTGTGTGGGAATACCTCACCAGCAGCATCAACGGATTGCTTGACAGCATCACCTTATCGGACATGCTGTCCCGTACAATAGGAGAGAAGGACGTCACATGAACAACATCTACCTCGATAACGCGGCCACCACCGCTTTGGACCCTGAAGTGCTCTCCATCATGCTGCCCTACTTTGGGCAGGTTTACGGCAACCCCTCCAGCATCCACGGCACCGGGCGCGACGCGCGCCGTGCACTGGAGGATGCGCGCCGTCAGGTGGCTGCCGTGCTGAATGCCAAGCCGCAAGAAATTTACTTCACCGGCTGCGGCACGGAGAGCGACAACTGGGCCATTCAGGGAATTGCCTATGCCAACCAGAAAAAGGGCAACCACATCATCACCAGCGCGATCGAGCATCATGCCGTGCTGCACACCTGCGAGTGGCTTTCGGAGCACGGCTTTGAAATCACCTACCTGCCGGTAGACGAATACGGCATGGTATCGCCGGATGATCTGGAAAAAGCCATTACTGATAAAACCATTCTGATCACCATCATGGCCGCCAACAATGAGATTGGCACCATTCAGCCGGTTGCGGAGCTGGGCAAAATCGCCCGAGCGCACAAGATTCCCTTCCACACCGACGCCGTGCAGGCGGTGGGCGCCATACCGGTGAATGTGGAGGCATGGAATGTGGATCTGCTGTCGCTGTCCGCGCACAAGTTCCACGGCCCCAAGGGCGTGGGTGCCCTGTATATCCGGCAGGGCACGCGCATTGCAAACTTCATGCACGGCGGCGCACAGGAGCGCGGCAAGCGCGCGGGCACCGAGAATGTGGCCGGCATTGTGGGCCTGGCCGCGGCGCTGACGCGGGCTAATGAACATTTGGAAGAGAACGCCATGCACATGATGGCGATGCGCGATGAGCTGATCGCGGGCATTTTAGAGAAAATCCCCCATACCCGCCTCAACGGCCACGCCATGCAGCGCCTGCCCAATAACGTCAATGTGTCTGTGCGCTTTATTGAAGGCGAAGCACTGCTGCTTCGGCTGGACTACGCGGGCATTGCGGGCTCGTCCGGCTCGGCCTGCACATCCGGCTCGCTCGATCCGTCCCATGTGCTGCTGGCCATTGGCCTCCCTCACGAGATTGCCCACGGCAGCCTTCGGCTGTCTTTATCGCACCTGACTACCCAGGCGGAGGTGGACGAGGTGCTGCGCGTGCTGCCCGGCATTGTGGAAACGCTGCGCGCGATGTCCCCGCTCTATGAAGATTTTATCAAGCAGGAGGGTTAATACAATGTACAGCGAAAAAGTAATGGATCACTTCACCAATCCCCGCAATGTGGGCGAAATCCAAAATGCCGATGGTGTGGGCACGGTTGGCAACGCCAAGTGCGGCGATATCATGAAGATGTATCTGAAAGTCGAAAACGGCATCATTGAAGATGTGAAATTCAAAACCTTTGGCTGCGGCGCGGCCATTGCCACCAGCTCTATGGCCACCGAAATGGTGAAGGGCAAAACGCTTACAGAAGCACTGCAACTGACCAACAAGGCGGTGGCGGAGGCCCTCGATGGCCTGCCCCCTGTCAAGATGCACTGTTCCCTTTTGGCCGAGGAAGCGATTCACGCGGCCGTCGAGGATTATATCAAGAATCACCCGGAGGAGGTTCTCCACCAGGGCACCACTCCGGCATAAAGGAGCTTTATGTCAGAAATTAATGGCAACATCACAGGTATCCGCGATAGCGTGCTGCAAGAGATGCGCACCTTGTATGATTTTCCCATTGGCGAGGATGAGTTTGCGCCGGTAGAACTGGTCGAGGCGCTCTGCCGTTTCTCGCATGAGTTTAACCGCGAGATTGCTATTTACATCAGCCGTGACGGCGAAGTGCTGGATATCACGGTGGGCGTGACGGACAACGTGCCGCTGTCGGCCATCCGCCTTCGCCGCAGCACCCAGCGGCTCAGCTGCGTGCGCTGCCTGCACACGCATCCGGGTGGCACGGCGCACCTGTCGTTGGTGGATATCTCCGCATTGCAGACGCTGATGCTGGACGCCATGTGCGCCATCGGCATTGACGAGAACGGCCGCGTAACGGGCGTGAGCGCCGCTTTCCTGGGCGATATGGAGGATGGCAAGTATGCCCCCATATTGACGGGCATCGTATCCCTCAAGCGCCTGCCCCAGGCCGACTGGATGCAGGAAATCGCCCTGGCAGACGAGCGTGTGACGCAGGGTCTCAATCAAAATCAGATGGATGCGCCGGAGCGCGCGTTGCTGGTGGGCATTGATACCGAAAAATCCCTGGAGGAGCTGGCTGCACTGGCCGACAGCGCGGGCGCTGTGGTGGTGGGAAGTGTGCTGCAAAAGAAGCAAAAGCCGGATACCGCCACTTTTATTGGCAGCGGCAAGGCGGCGGAGCTGCAATTGACTGCACAATCGCTGAACGCAGATGTAGTGATCTTTGATGACGAGCTGACCGGTATGCAAACGCGCAACCTGGAGCAGCTGATCAACGTGAAGGTAATCGACCGCACCACCTTGATCCTCGATATCTTTGCCCAACGCGCAAAATCCGGCGAGGGCAAATTGCAGGTGGCGCTGGCGCAGCTCAAATACCGCTCCACCCGCCTGATTGGCCAGGGCCTGATATTATCGCGCCTGGGCGGCGGCATTGGCACGCGCGGCCCCGGCGAAACGAAGCTGGAGATCGACCGCCGCCGCATCCGTGACAGGATTGCGGAGCTGAAGAAGGACCTGGAGCAGCTGCAGCGTCAGCGCGATTTGCGCAGGAAGAGCCGGGAGCGCAATGCCATCCCTGTGGTAGCGTTGGTGGGCTACACCAATACCGGCAAATCCACGCTGCTCAACCGCCTGACAGATGCCAATGTGTTTGTGGAAAACCAGCTGTTTGCCACGCTGGACGCCGTATCCCGCAAGGTGACTCCCCCCGATGGCGGCGAGTTTTTGCTGGTGGATACCGTAGGCTTTATCAGCAAGCTGCCGCATGATCTGGTGGAAGCATTCCGCTCCACGCTGGAAGAAGCCGCGCTGGCCGACCTGTTGGTGATCGTCAACGATGCGTCCTCGCCGGACATGCTTTTGCAGCATAAGGTGGTGGAGGAAGTGCTGGAATCCCTCGATGCCACGCATCAGCCGCGCCTTAATGTGCTGAATAAATGCGATATCGCCCTGCCGGGGCAGGAGCTGGAAAATGCGATCTGCATTTCCGCTGCCACAGGCGAGGGCATGGAGCGGCTGGTCAGCGCGATATCGGACGAGCTACGAAAGGCCGAGTCCGCCGTGGATGTGCTGGTGCCCTTCTCCCAGTATGGCATTTTGAATGATCTGCGTGCCAAGGGCCGCATTGTGGGCGAGGAGCACGAAGAAACAGGCACCCGCGTCACTGTGATGCTGGACCAGGAAACCCTCAGCATACTGGCCGGCAAGTATGGCGCAGGAATTTTCTTGCCAAAGGCGCAACAAATCGATGGGTAAATCCGTCTAATACATAGACCCACGCGAATGATGCTATTGGAGGTAGAGATGCTCGCAAAACTTTTAGCGCTGTTTTTGACCTTCCTGTCCCTCGGGCAAGGCGCGGTGGATGCGTATGTGCAGGAGATGAACCTGGGTGGCAACCTCATTTTGGTAAACCAAACCTATTTGCTTCCGTCCACCTACGTGCCGGAGGATCTGGTGAAGCCCAAGGTGCAGGCCACCGTCAGCAATATCAAGATGCGTGCGGAGGCCGCAACGGCGCTGGAAGAAATGTTTGCCGCTGCCAAGGCGGAAAAGAATTATACGCTGGTGGCCGTATCCGGCTACCGAAGCTATGGTCAGCAGGCCACGCTGTATGGAAACAAAGTGGAAAGCGCGGGCAAAAAGCAAAAATTGGTCGCACCGCCGGGTGCCAGCGAGCATCAGCTGGGCCTGGCGATGGACCTGGGCTGTAAGAAAAATACCGGCCTCACCAGCAGCTTTGGCAAGACGGATGAGGGCAAATGGGTGGAAGAAAACGCGCACCGCTTTGGCTATATCATCCGCTACAAGGCCGAGTGGGCAGAGATTACAGGCTATGAGGAAGAACCCTGGCATGTGCGCTATGTGGGCGTGGAGCATGCCACCAGGATTTACGAGCTTGACATTCCCTTCGAACAATATGTACAACAGCTGCGTGAGGCACAGTATGCGCTGCTGACTGCTAAGGAGTGATTACCATACGCCGTCTTATCGCCATTCTTCTGCTTTGCATGCTGGCAATGCCCGCCTTTGCCTCCGAGCTGCCACCCTGGGAATATCCGCTGGCGCCCGAAATATTGGAAGACAAACTGGACTATCTGACCCTCACCAGCCGCAGTGTCCTGTTGGACAAAGAGTATGAGCCGGGCGACCTGGTCAAGATCACCGTCAAGCGTGTGGTGCAGGATGATCTTCGAAAGGAAGCCCATGATGCGCTGACGCAGATGTTTAACGATGCGCTGGCGGCGGGGTATACGCTGTATGTCAAGAGCGGCTACCGCAGCTATCAAACACAAAACACCATGTATAACTCCAGGCTGCAAAAGGTGGGCAAGGATGACGGCGTGGTGGCATATCCCGGCTCATCTGATCATCAGACTGGGCTTGGCGTAGATATCCTGAACTACGAATGGACGCAGAAGGACGGCATGACGCCCGCCTTCTCGCAGACTGCGGAGGCAAAATGGATGGCCGCGCATTGCCAGGAGTATGGCTTTGTGATCCGCTATATGGAGGACAAGCAGGACATCACGGGCATTATTTACGAGCCGTGGCACCTTCGCTATGTGGGCAAAGCCGCAGCGTGCTATATGATGGAAAATAACCTGTCGCTGGAGGAATTCACGCAGGATTGGCAGGCATACATCGCGAATTATGAAGCGGAAGGCGGGGATTTTGCCAAGCTTTTGGCGGACCGCGCCAAGCCCAATGCCGCCATCGTTGTGGATGTGTCTGAGGATGGCGAGGAAGAGTTGTCGGTGTTTTACTGATGAAACGAACGAAAAGATGGCTGTTGGTTGGCCTTTGCATGCTGTCGTTGTTTGGCACCCTGTCTGGCGCTTGCGCCGGGGTGCTGGATGACGACGGCGTTTTGCGTCTTGTCAACCGCGACACCAAGATCACCAAGAACTATACGCCGGAAAACATGGTACAACCCAATGTGCCCACCAACAAAAAAAGCCAAATCGATCAGATCTATATGCGGGATTTTGCTGCCGCAGCGCTCGAAGAACTGTTTGCGGCCGCCAAGGACGAGCAGGGCTATAACCTGCTGGCAGTGTCCGGCTACCGCAGCTTTGGCGTACAGCAGCTTTTGTTCAACCAGAAGGTGGAGGCCGTTGGCAGCGTGACCACCGCGCAGCGCACGGTAGCGCCCGCTGGGGCGAGCGAGCATCAGCTCGGCCTTGCGATGGACATCGTGTGCGATACCTTCCGCAACCTCAACCGTGCTTTTTTGGAAACGCCGGAGGGTCAATGGGTGGCGGGCAACTGTGCGCGCTTTGGCTTCATCGTGCGTTATAAGGCGGGCTGGACGGATGTGACGGGCTATTCTGCGGAGCCCTGGCATGTGCGCTATGTGGGTGTTTCACATGCCACCGCCATCATGCGGCTGGACATTCCCTATGAAACGTATTATACTGCTATCAGCCAGTTCCCGGAATTTGTGCTGACGGATGCGGATGCCGAGGTGCTCTACGGCCTGGCCTTTGCCACCCTGGCGGGGGATACCTGCTATCAGGAGGAGTTGCAGGAGCTGGTTTCGCCCGAGGCCGAGGCGTTGGCGCTTCAAGAGCTGTCTTTATTCTTCACATCGCAGGGGGAGGCGCAATAATCATGGCGTCCTTGCGGGACAAACTGCGTGCTACAGCGCCTGTGCAAAAGCCCCAAAGGGCAGCGGCGAGCGATTGCTTTTTGCGGGAGACCGCCTATCCCTTGCAGCAGTTTTTGTTGCCGGAGGAATTACCGGGCAACATATTGTCTGTGATGGAGGGCTTTGATATTCCGGATATGCGGCGGGAAGAGCTGTTGTTCCTGGATACCGAAACCACCGGGTTATCCGGAGGCGCGGGTACGGTGGCGTTCCTGGTGGGGCTGGGCGTGTTTGAGGGCGATGCTTTCATCGTGCGGCAATACCTGATGCGTGATTATGACGAAGAGGTTTTTGTGATGCAGGCGGTGGCACAGCATTTGCAAAAATGCAGGGCGCTTTGCACCTTTAACGGCCGCAGCTTTGATATGCCGCTGCTTCAGTCCCGCTTCACCATGCAGCGCATGCGCATGCGGGAGCTGCCGCCCCACATCGATCTACTGCACATTGCCCGCCGGGTGTGGAAGCTGCGGCTGAAGCGCTGCTCGCTTGCCTATTTAGAGGAAGCAGAGTTTGGTATGCCGCGTAGTGACGATCTGCCGGGCGCGCTGGTGCCACAGAGGTACTTCGATTTTCTCAAAACACGGGAGTTCTCTTTGCTGGAGGATGTGCTTCGCCACAATGCGCAGGACATCGTATCCCTGGCGCATGTGCTGCACCGGCTGATGGCGCTGCACGAGATGCCGCTGATGGCCTCTGCCGCCGAGGATGTTTTCAGCCTTGGCAGGGTGTATGAGCGGCGTGGCGACGATGCCACTGCGCGCATGTGCTACCGCGCGGCGGACAAGGGTGCCGTGGCCGTCCTGGCAAAAGGGCGGCTGGCGGATAACCTTCGCCGCGCGCGGGATTATGACGGCGCGGCTGAGGTGTATCAGACCATGTTAAATGTAGACCGGCCAAACAGTATTGCCGCGCATATTGCGCTGGCCAAGCTGTATGAGCATAAATTGCGCGATTATTCCGCCGCGATGGAATACACACGGCGCGCGCTCATCCTGTGTGCAGAGCAGGAGGATGAGCGCATAGCCGCGCTGCAGCAGCGGTATAAGCGCTTGCTGATCAAAACGAGAAGGGAATGATGGATCATGGGCATGATGGACAGCTTCAAGGTGCGCTCCGCCCTGCAAAAACATCAGAAGGGCGATGTGGACGGCGCGTGTGCCGATTATGAGGCGCTGTATCAGAAGGGGGTCATCATGGCCTCGTATTTGCTGCCCTACACGGTGACGCTGCTGCGCAAGGGGGGCGAGGAAAACTTTATTAAAGTGAAGGAAATCCTCAAAAAAACCGAAAAGGCGCAGGACATGAATGCCGAGCGCAAGCAGCAGCTGTTTATGAACTATGCCGTGGCGCAGTTCAAGCTGGGCGATATCCAAAGCGCGGTGCACCTTTTGGAGCAGTCGCACCAGAAAGCCCCCTGCGGCATCACCTACGGCGCGCTGGGCTTTATCTATATCGAGGCGGGCGAGGCCGAAAAGGCACTGGCGTATAACCTCGAAGCGTTGGAGTATGACGATGAAGACCCCGTCACCCTCGACAACCTGGGGCAGACCTATTACCGCCTGCTGGACGACAAGGTGAAGGCCAAGGAGTACTTCGATAAAGCGCACGAAATAAAAGATACGCAAATTGACACGCTGTATTTCCTGTCGTTATACGATGTCGAGGCAGGCAACAAGCAGGCGGCGCTGGAAAAGCTCGAAACCGCACTGGACGGTAAATTCTCGCCCCTCAACTACGCCACCAAAGAGCGTATTCAGGCGCAGATTGATGTGCTGAAGAACGCATAATACTAAATCGCATCTAAAATCGATAGTCGCAGACGTGCCTTTTCCGCCAAAGCGGCACTGCGAATTCTAGAAATAGCGCTGCTATTCCTTCGAATTCTACGTTTGCCTTGACGAAAAATTCACGCCTGCTTTGTATCGATTTTAGAAGCTCATTAGTATAAAATACGTCATGGCGGCCATGCTAAACCCGAGAGATAAAGGAGGGTTTACGCATGAAACGTGTGATTCGTATACTGACAAGCGCCCTGCTGGTAGCAGGGCTTTTGACGTGCGGCACGGCATCGGCGGCCACGCAGCCACTGGAGCAGGGCACCCCGGTTGCCATCACCACGCCCAGCGCCATATTGGTGGAGGCGCAAACGGGCACCGTCATATTTGAAAAAAACGCCGACGAGCGCCGCCCTGTGGCGTCTGTGACCAAGCTGATGACGGTGTTGATTCTGTTTGAAAAGCTGCAGGCAGGGGATATCACCCTGGAGGACCCTGTCACGGTGTCCAAGAATGCCGCGTCCATGACGGGCTCTCAAGTGCTGCTGGACGCCAATACAACCTATCCTTTGGCCACGCTGCTCAAAGGCACCATCGTGGCCAGCGGCAATGACGCCGCCGTAGCGCTGGCCGAGTATGTGGCGGGCAGCGAAGAAAACTTTGTGAAGCTGATGAACGAGCGGGCGGCGCAGATGGGGCTTGAAAACACCCTGTATGTCAATTGCACCGGCCTGCCAGCCGGAGGTCAGTATACCACCGCGCGCGATGTGGCAGCGATCTCGTGTGAGGTGGCCAAGCATCCCGATTATTTCACGTATTCCTCCATCTGGATTGATACCCTCAAGCATCCCAGCGGCCGCGTGACGGACCTCACCAACACCAACCGCCTGGTGCGCTTTTATACCAACTGTGACGGCTTCAAAACAGGCTCCACCAATGAGGCCAAATATTGCATGAGCGCCACCGCGGAGAGAAACGGCATGCGATTGATTGCCGTGGTGCTTGGCACATCCGCCAGCCAGACCCGCTTTGACGAGGCGCGTGCCATGATGGATTATGGCTTTGCCACGTACTCGCGCGTGCAGGTGGCGCAGGCAGGTGATCTGACCGGCCATGCCGTGCCCGTCACCATGGGCGCGAAGGAGCAGGTGCCTGTGGCGCTGGGCAGCGGGCTGTCGATGCTGCTCAAGGCAGGGCAGCAAAATGGGCTCAGCTTCACGGTGGAGCTTCCCGAATCCATCGCCGCGCCTGTGCAGGCGGGGGATGTGCTGGGCGAAGTGACGGTGCTGCTGGAGGACAAGGCCATTGCCCGTATCCCGGCGGTGGCGGCGCAGGATGTGCGGCTGCCCAGTATGTTTGAAGGGTTTGTGCGGCTTCTGGAACAATGGAGATGACAATCCGAAAAAATGAAGGGGCTGTGGCCCCTTCATGCATCCCCCAAGAAACTGAGGGCTTGTCAATAGGCTGAGACGGGGCTGCGTTCATTTGCGCAGCCCCGTCCTTTTTCTGTTTTACCTTCCCGGTCCCTTCATCCCATTGTTGTTCGTGCGGTTGTTGCCGCTGTTTTGCGTAGCCGTCACGATGGAAGACAGCGTGACCGTGGCCAGCTGCGAGCCATTCACAGATACGGTATAGCTGCTGCCCTTTACAAACTGCGGGCAGGAGATCACCGCGCACTGGTAGGTCTTGCTGGGAGTATAGGATACAAGCTGGTTGCCGGAGGCATCGGTCACCGTGATGGTGGTGCCGCCGCTTTGGCTGCCTGTATAGGCCATGATGCTGTATTGCGTGGAGGAATTGCCCGGAGTTTCTGCCATGCCGCTGGAACCTGCCGCAACCAGCAATCCGCCTGACACGATGATGTCCACCCCGCTATCCAGCGCGCCGTTGCCGTTGTCGGTGGGGCCGTCGATGCATATCACGCCGCCCTCAATGTAGATATAGCCGTTGGAGTCCAGCCCGTCGCCGCCCGCATTCACATACAATGTGCCGCCTGTGATGCGCAGGATGTTGTTGGCGTTAGAGTCCATCATACCGCCGCCGCGCCCCCAGCCGCCGCCGGTGGTTACCGCCTGCTCGCCGCCCGCAGCATTCAGGCCATCGTCCGAAGCCGTCACAGAAATATCGCCGCCTGTGATGGTGATGACAGCGCCCTCGATGCCCTCGTAAGACTGGGTGACGGTGATCGTTCCGCCGGTGATCAACACGTTGCCATCGGCATGGATGCCGTCGTCGCCCGTGGCAAGGGTGAAGGTGCCGTCGTTGATGGTGATATCGCTGTTGCTGTGCACCGCGTCGTCCTGGGCGGTGATGTTGAAGGTGCCGCCGGTGATCACGATGTTTTTGTCGCACTTCAAGCCCTTTTGGCTGATGGTGTTGGTGGTTGTGCTGGCACTGCCGCCAAACGACCGCCCCCAGCCGCCCTGATCGCCCGTTTTGGTGGTCACAGCGCCGCTGCCTGTTTTGATGTTGAATATACCGCCGCTGATATACAAACCGGTTTCAGCCTGGATGCCGTCCTGCTGCGCAGTGATGGCAAACTCGCCGCCCGTAATCACGATAAAGCCGCAGCCTTCTTCCTCGGCATTGTTGGACTGGATACCGTCCTGGCCGGAGGTGATGTTGAGGTTGCCGCCGGTGATGCTCACGCTGTCCCGGCCGCGGATGCCGTGCCCCACGGCGGTGACGTTGATGTTACCGCTGATGATCTTGAGGTCATCCTTGGTGAGGATGCCGTGCAGGTAGCTGGCGGTCACGGTCAGCGTGCCGCTTCCGTTGATGGTCAGATCATCCTTGGAGTACAGGCAGGCATTAGGCTCGTCGCTGCCCTCGGGCAAGGTGTAGGTTGCGCTGTCCGCCAGTGTGTTCTGGGTGTTGTCCGCCAAAGTGATTGTCACTTTATCGGCGGATTTGATCCACACCGCCGGGCCGTCTGCGGATGTGATGTGCACGCCGTTCAATATCAGCTGCACCTTGTCATCCTTGGTCACGTCCACAATCACCTGGCCGCTTTTCAGCGTGCCGGAGAGCACATATTCGCCCGGTGCAGTAATCGTGAGGATGCCGCTAAGCAACTGCGCACCGCTGCCGGTGATGCTGCCTGTGTCAAAATTGACAAACGTGGCGGCCTGCGCATCCCAGGCGGTGTCGGTATCTGCCTTTTTGAGTGTGATTTCCGGAATGGCCTCCGTGGCCAAAGCGCCTGTGCCGAGCAGGAACGTGCACAGCAGCACGCTGCATAGAATCGATAAAAGCCGTTTCATTTTGAAAGCCCTCCCTTATTTGGTACACGCTGATTATAACACACCAAATTTGACCGCCGCGTGAACAATGCGCGCTGATCTTGGATAAATTGTGAACAATATGGAAAAGCGCCGTTCATTGGCGAACGGCGCTTGTATTTAGGGTACCAGTGGCTCCGCTTCCTCCTGCGGCACTTGCTCTGGGGGCTTGGGCAAATCCTCCAAAGTTGACAGGCCAAAGTGGGAGAGGAAGGCATCGGTCGTGCCGTACAGGATGGGGCGGCCCAGCGCTTCCTTGCGCCCTACGTCTATAATCAGGCCCTTGTTCATCAGCGATTGCACGGAGTAATCGCACTTCACGCCGCGGATGGCCTCTATTTCCAGTTTGGTGACGGGCTGGCGGTAGGCGATGACGGCAAGGGTTTCCATGGCGGATTGGGAGAGCGATTGCTTTTGAATGGGTTGCAACAGCCGCACCACGTAGGGCGAAAACTCCGCCCGTGTGGAGAGCTGAATATGCGCACCAAACCGCTTTAGGCAGATGCCCCGGCGGTGATAGGATAAGTCGTTTTCCAGGGTATCCAGCGCCAAACGCACCTCGTCCTCGGTCGCCTCCAGGGCACGGGGCAGGTCGGCAATGTTCACAGCCTCGCCCGCCACAAACAAAATGGCCTCTATAATATGGGACAGCTCACGCGTATCCATCAACAGTCAAATCCCCTTCATCTGCGCCGCCTGCCAGCGGCACAAGCAGTATATCGTCATAGATGGCGTGCTGCGACACGCCTGCCCGCCCGAGACGGATCAGCTCCAACAGCGCCAGAAAAAGTGACACCACTTCGTCCCGGGTCGGTGCGCTGCTGATCAACTCTGAAAAGCGGACCTCGCCTTTTTTCAGCTTGCGCAGGATATGCGCCATACAGCGCGGCACACTGTACTCATCACGGATGATGCGCCGCGCCTGGAAGACAGGCTCCTCCTCGGCCTCCGGTGTGCGCGCCATCACGCGCGCAAAGGCCGCGATCAGCCCCTCCAGCGTCAGGCCCTTCAATTCCAGCGTGGGCGGGGGCAGGGGATACTCCTCCGGCAGCTTTTGATACATCAGCGCCGCTGCGCGTTCAAAGCCCTGCATGTCCTGCGCGATTTGCTTGAGTGCCTGGTATTCCTCCAATTGGCGGATCAGCAGCGCGGCAGGGTCCTCCTGCTCCTCCGGCTCCGGCCGGGGCAGGAGTGCGCGGCTTTTGATCTCCAGCAGCGTTGCGGCCATGGCGATAAACTCGCTGGCCTCGTCCATATCAAGGTCGGGCGCGTTTTGGACAGACTGGATGTATTGATCGGTGATCTGCGCCACAAAGATGTCCTTGATGTCCACCTTGGCTTTGCCCACCATAAACAGCAGCATGTCCAGCGGGCCTTCAAATTGGCTTAAATGCAGTGTGATTGCCATCGCTTACAATAACCCACAGACCCATAGGCAGGCATTCATCACGCCGCTTTGCACGGCCATCATGCCCTGGGACAGGAAGCTGTCAAAAATCCCTGTAAAATACACCAGCACGACTACAATCACAATGCCCATTTGTATCACGCGCTCCGGAATGCGGAATTTGCGCCGTAGCACCAGTACGTCTAGTACCCGGAAGCCATCCAGCGGCGGAATGGGCAGGAGGTTGAAGAGCATCAGGCCGATATTCATCAGCGAAAAGCCGTACAGGAAGCGCTGCACATAGATCAGCCACGGCACGCGCAAAAAGTCGGATACGTATTCGCCATAGTAGGTGGTTTTTCCCGCAAATGTACGGCTGAAGGTGGCAAACATATCTTCATTGAGATAGATCGTGCCAAAGTTGGCGCCGTTTGCAGTCAAAAACTCTTTGGCTGTTGACAGCGAGCCCAGCTTCCAAATAGCCGGATCCCACATGATCTGGTTGATGGCAATCATCAGCCAGCAGGAGGCAAAGAACAGCAGAAAATTGGCTGTCACGCCAGCCAGGGACACCAGCACTTCATCCCGCTTGAAATGTTTGAAGTTGCGCGGATTGATGGGCACGGGCTTTGCCCAGCCAACCCCCATAAAAACCATGCACAGCGTGCCCAGCGGGTCGAGGTGCTTGAGCGGGTTGAGCGATAGTCTGCCCAGCATCTTGGCCGTAGGGTCTCCGCAGCGGTACGCCACATAGCCGTGGGCGATTTCGTGCAGCGTGAGCGCAATCAATATGGCGGGGATGCGGTATAGCAGCGAAACGATGGTATTGATCGGGTCGCTTTGCAGTTGCGAAATAATATCCAATGCAGCCACTCCTTCAAAAATCTCCTTGCCATTATACCGCCTTTGGCTATAAAATACAAGTAAATTACCGTCGCGTTCAACCATCGGTTGAAATGGCGGATTCAACTAGCGGTGTATTTACAAGCCTTCTGTTTTCGGGTATGCTGATTGTGCAGTGGCCGCTGACAAACCGACAAAGGAGAATTCCCATGACAAGGCGCAAGCAACGCCGGTTGCCCGAACTTCGCACTCCTCCACCCGGTATCCGCGTGTATACCACTTGCATAGGGCTGCCTGGCCTGCCCTGCGCCCCGGATCATCTGCTGATTTTTAATCAATATGAGCTATACGAAGGGAGAATCCACCATGATCGATAACCAACAAGTAGGCCGCGTCATCGCAGCCCTGCGCCAGAAAAAAGGCCTCAGCCAGCAGGGCCTGGCAACGCTGGTGAGCGTCACCCACCAGGCCGTGTCCAAATGGGAGAACGGCATGGCACTGCCCGATATGCAGACGATGCTGGTGCTCAGCAAACTGTTTCATTGCTCTATGGAGGACATGCTGATGGGCCGCCTGCCCAAGGAACAGGAACCCGCGGCGGAGCCGCCCGTGGAAGTACCGGTTGAGGAAGAATCGGAGGACGAGCCCGAGGAAGACGAAACCGAAGAAGAATGCGAAGACGAAGAAGACGAGGAAGCCGGGGAAGACGAAATCCCGGCCATGGATATCGGCGAAATCATGGGGCTGATGCCGTTCCTGAGCAATCAGGCGCTGGAGAAGCTGCTTCGAAGCGCTATGAACAGCATGGATTTGGGGATGATCACCTCGGTTGCACCCTTCGTATCCTCTAAATTTCTATCCGAAATGGTGAGAACCCTTTCGAATAAAGGAACCCTGGATATAGGGCTGCTGCATAGCCTGGCACCCTTCCTGCAAAGCGAAGCGCTGGTTGATCTGGTGGAGAATAACTCCATCAAAGGCGTTAGCAACCTGTCGTTGCTGCATTCCCTGGCCCCTTTCCTGCCCAGCAAGTTTCTGGACCGTATCGTGCTGGGGCGAGAGACCAGCGCCCCCGAAACAAGCACCAGGCCCACGCCTCCCACCCCTCCTACGCCTCCTACCCCTCCGGCACCCTCCACTCCTGGCCAGAGCGAAACCCGCGAAAGCCCCCTGATGCGCATTGCCCGCAAAGCCGTGCAGGATGATAATGCGGACTGGCTGAAAGACCATGCCGATAGCCTGTCCTCCGCGGAGATCATGGAGCTGTCCAGGCTGATTGCGGGGCAGAACAAAAGCCATTTGCTGGAACCGCTGATTGAGCATGCCGACACCGAGACCCTGCATTTGATGCTGGACAGCGCGATTGCCGCGTCCAATTGGGATTTGATCGACGAGATCAGTGAGCATATCTGATGGGTTCCCTCCTCCAAAGCGTCCCTTCCAAGGGGCGCTTTTTGCTGTTTACCGTTGTAAAATCATGTCGAATGGAAGAACATACTGTTGCAAATCTCGGAAAAAACGGTATACTCTTTATAGGAAGAGAACCTTTGGAGGGTACGCGAATGATGAAACGCAGCACGGTTGTATGGAGTTTGCTGATCGTATGCATATTGCTGGCGGGCTGTTTGCTGTGCGCTCAGGCGGACGAGCTGGGGCTGACAGGCACGGTGAAGGGCGGCAAACTGAACATGCGCGATTCTGCCTCCAGCAAAGGCAAGGTGGTCACCACCCTGACTACCGGCACCAAGGTGGACATTCTGGAGAATGACGGCACCTGGTGCAAGGTGACTTACGGCAAAAAAACCGGCTATGTGATGACGCAGTACCTGACCATCACCACCAATTATCCGCACCTGGGCTGGGGTGCGACAGAAAAGGGTGCAGGCATGGTTAACATCCGTGCGGAGGCAAACAGCACATCTGGCATTGTGCTGAAAGCCCCTGGCGGCGTGCGTGTGGAGCTATTGGAGAAGAGCGGCGATTATTACCGCGTGCGCCTGAACACCACCTTTGGCTATATCGAAGCCGCGAAGATCACGGTGCTGCCCTCCAGCGAATCCTATGCGATTGGCACCTATGGCACGGATAGCCAGGCATACCGCCTGACCTACCTGCCCAAGAATGGCCGCGAATGGGGGCAGCCAGAAAAGTACGCCCAATCGAGCGGGGCGCTCACTTACGAAATCACGTATCCGCAGTCCGGCAGCGGCGCAGCAGATGCCGTAATCCTTGGCTGGGTGCAGGATACCGTGCGCATGTTGGAAGCGGATCTTCAGCAAAACCATCCCTCCGGCACGGGCACCCTCATCGCCGATTACAGCGCTGTGATGGCGGATAGCCGTTATGCCAGCGTGATGATCTACGGCACGTATGACAACAGCGAAACGGGCAAGCTGGAAGTGCTCTATGGCATCAATATTGACACAGAGACGGGCAATATTCTGCGCATGCAGGATGTTTTTAGCAACCTGGACCGGGCGCTGTTCGTGCTGGAGAGCAAGCTGGTGGATGTGTTTTTCTCCGCTGCGGACGGTTACAGCAATGTGCCCACGACAGCCTGGCTGGATAACGCCATCCTCACCCCCGGCGGCATTGATGTACACCTGGCGGCGGGCATTTGCCTGCCCCTGCCCATGGGCACACAGAAAATCACGTTGTCCTACCAGCAGATGGCGCAGTATATGTCGCTGGATTCCACATTGGTAACTGCCAATCTGCGTGTAGTGGACCCCACAAAGCCGATGATCGCCCTCACCTTTGACGACGGCCCTTCCGAAGAAACGCTGCGCATCCTGGATGTGCTGGAAAAATACAATGGCCGCGCAACCTTCTGTGTGGTAGGTACGCAGGTGGAGCTGTATGGCGATATCCTCAAGCGCACGGCCGCGATGGGCAATGAGATCGCCTGCCACACCTGGAGCCACAAAAAACTGACAGAACAATCCGTATCCAACATCCGCAGCCAGATCACCAAGGTGAACGAGCTGGTGTATACACTGACCGGGCAGCAGATCAAGGTGCTGCGCCCGCCCTAGGGCTCCGTCAATAAAAACGTGCGCACCATCTGTGCCGAGCTTGATATGATCATCGCGCACTGGCAGGTGGATACCGAGGATTGGTCTACCCGCAGCGCTACCAAGACCTACAATGCCATCATGAAGGGCGCGAAAAACGGCGTGATCATACTGTGCCATGATCTGTATGCCTCCACCGCCAGCGCCATTGAGAAGGCGATACCGGAGCTGGTCAACAAAGGCTATCAGCTGGTCACGGTGTCGGAGCTTATGTCATTCCACAAGGACGGCATTACGCCGGGCACGGTGTATGCCTATCTTGATCCGGCGAATATCGATATTACAAAGTAACAAAAGAGGTGATGTACGCATGATAAAGCGCGGGATGACGCGCCCGCTGGCGTTTTTGCTGGTATTGGTGGTGCTGCTTAGCTGTTGTGCGAGCGCCTTGGCCGAGGAACTGGCCTTTACAGGCGTGGTGAAGGGCGGCAAGCTCAATTTGCGAGCCACGCCCTCTAGCGGCGGCAAGCTGGTCACTACCATCAAGGCTGGCACCACGGTGAAGGTGCTGGAGAATGACGGCGTATGGTGCAAGATCGAGTATGGCGGCAAAACGGGCTATGCTTCGGCCGAGTATTTGAACATCAAGCCCACTTATCCCCACATCGGCTGGGCAGTGACGCCGCAGGATGGAAAAATCCTCAACGTGTACGCCCAGGCGTCCACGTCCTCGGCTGTGGTATATAAATGCCTGGACGGCGTGCATCTGGAATTGGTGGAGAAGCAAAACGGCTGGTACCGCGTGCAGGTGCAGGGCGTCTTTGGCTATGTGGAAAGCGGCAGCGTCACCCCCTTGGATGGCAAGCCAAGTTTTGCAGTGCTCACCCAGTATCCCGATATGCTGCCCAGCCACATGACCGGGCTTGACCGTGCCGGACGGGACTGGGGTATTCCATACGTGATGGAGAAGAATGATGAGGCGTTCAGCTACACCATTCAATACCCCCTGTCCGGCGGCAGCGAGGCGGACGGCCTGATTATTGATTGGACGCGCAGCATTGCCGACAGCTTCAATGCAGACTTTTCTGCGCACCACAGCGCATCCAAAGCCAGCATGACCATTGATTATTCCGCCGCTTCGCCGGATGGCAGGTACGCCGCCGTCGTGATGTATGGCACCTACTGCTGCAATGATTTGCCGCAGAATGTGGAGCTTCTGTACACCATGAATGTAGACACCCAGACCGGCAAAGTACTGCATGGCAAGCAGCTTTTTAACAACCTAAACCGTATTCTGTTTGTGCTGGAATACAAGATGCGCGATGTGTTCAACCTGGAAGCGGACGGCTACACCACCAAACCCACCGCCGATTGGCTGGACAATGCGGTGCTTGGCAAGAACGGCGTGGAGGTCTACCTGCCTGCCGGGCAATATCTGCCCCCGGCGCTTGGCACCCAAAAGGTGGTGCTGCCATACCGCGAGGTTATCGATTGCCTGGATATTGATTCTTCCCTCAAGGAAGCCTTCGCCCGGGTGATCGACCCCAGCCTGCCGATGGTCGCCCTCACGTTTGACGATGGCCCGTCCAAGGATACAGAGCGTATCCTGGCGCTGCTGGATTTGTATGACGGGCGCGCCACGTTCTGCGTGGTGGGCGTGCAGGTGGAGCAGTATGGCAACGTGCTCAAGCATATTTCCATCCAAGGCAGCGAGATCGCCTGCCACACCTGGGGGCATAAAAAGCTGACCGAGCTATCCAAGGACAAGGTCAAATCCCAAATCACGCAGCTAAACAAGCTGGTGTACGAGCTGACGGGGGATACCATCAAGGTGTTGCGCCCGCCTTATGGCTCTGTCAATAAGACGGTGCGCGCCGTGTGCGCAGACCTTGATATGATCATTGCACAGTGGGAGATCGATACTTTGGATTGGTCCACCCGCAGCGCCACCAAGACGTATAACGCCATCATGAAGGATGTGCATAACGGTACCATCATCTTGTGTCACGACCTGTACAGCACCACGGCGGATGCCATGGAAAAGGTGATCCCGGAGCTCGCCGCCAAGGGGTATCAGCTGGTCACGGTATCGGAGCTGTTGTCCTTCCACAAGGACGGCACAGAGCCGGGGATGGTGTACTCCCGCATCGATCCTGCCAATATTGATACAACCAAACGCTAATAACCATCAAAAAAGGCCACTTTCGATGGCCTTTTTTGCATTTCCCGCGCAGGCACCATAGTATAGGACAGAATGGGGGTGCAGGGAGCACTGCTCCCTGCCGAGGAGCCCTCAGCGTTCCCTGCGTCCTCCTGTTACTCCGGCAGCTTGATGGTAGTGCCCGCGGTGAAGTCCTCCGGAGCCAGGCAGGGATTGGCACGCAGCAGGCTGCCTACGGGCAGATTGTATGTAAGGGCTACGCTATCCAGGGTTTGGCCTTCTGTCAGTTCCAAAGATGCAGGCAGAGGACAGGGCAGGTTGTTAGCCGGGATGCACACCACATCGCCGCCTTGGATGGCGTTCATGTTGGTGTCAGGGTTCGCGACCTCCAGGGTGTAGTAAGACAAGCCATAGCGCAGCTGCAGATCGGCTGACGTCTGGCCATCCTGCACCACGGCGCGGCGGTTGGCAGGGCAGATTTTCGAAAGATCAATCTCGGGTGCTTCCGGCGTTTCGGGCTCCGTGGGCGTTTCAGGCTCGGTTGGTGTCTCGGGCACGGTGGGGGTTTCGTCTTCGGGCTCCTCGGTGGGGCAGATGATGGTTTCGGGGGTTTCTGCTGCCGGGGTTTGGGATTCCGGGGTCTGGTCGCTTGCCACATAGGGGATGCACAGCACATCGCCGATGGTCAGGCGGGAGGGCGGGATGTTGGTGTTCGCAGCCAGCAAATCGCGCAGCGGCACGCCCAGGCGGTGCGCAATCAGATAAAAGCTATCGCCGCGCTTGACGGTGTATTGATAGGCGCAGGTGGTATTAGTCGATTCCATGGAGTCACTCCCCTTTCAAGACTTCATTGCATCGTATGCGCCGAAGGAAATGCGTGTGCAAACAAACATTTTGGATATTGCATGCGCCTTGCGGCGACGGCAGAATTGGCGTATAATGGGACATACAGTACATCGTTGGAGGGGTTTTATGTTTGTGAAGGATAACCAGGCGCGCGAGGTAACGGTAGCGTATATCGGCGGTGGCTCCAGGGGCTGGGCGTGGGGCTTTATGGCTGATCTTGCCATGGATGCGCAAATGGAGGGCACAGTGCGCTTGTATGACATCGACCGCGACGCGGCGGAGAAGAACCGCATCATCGGAGAAGGGCTGAGCGCCTTGCCGGATGCGAAGGCGAAGTGGCAATATACGGTGTCAGACAGCCTGCAAAGCGCGTTGACGGGTGCGGATTTTGTGGTAATTTCGATTCTGCCGGGCACGTTTGAAGAAATGCGCAGCGATGTGCATGCGCCGGAAGCCTACGGTGTGTATCAGTCTGTGGGCGATACCACCGGCCCTGGCGGGCTGATGCGCGCTCTGCGCACCATTCCCATGTTTGTGGAAATTGCTGAGGCGATCCGCGATTTTGCGCCGGATGCCTGGGTGATCAACTATACCAATCCCATGAGCCTGTGCGTGGCCACACTATATGATGTGTACCCGGGCATCAAGGCGTTTGGCTGTTGCCATGAAGTGTTTGGCACGCAAAAGCTGCTGGCCGATATGTTGGATGATATGTTGGGCATTCAGGATGTGCCGCGTCAGGACATCCATGTCACTGTGCAGGGCATCAATCACTTTACCTGGCTATCCAAAGCCTCTTATCAGGGGATGGACTTGTTCCCGCTGTACCGGGAGTTTGCACAAAAATACGCAGCAACAGGGTATGAAAAGGGCAGGGACAACAACTGGATGAACAGCTATTTTTCCAGCGCGCAGCGGGTGAAATTTGATTTGTTCCTGCGCTATGGGCAAATTGCAGCCGCGGGCGACCGGCACCTGGCGGAATTTATGCCGCCCTGGTATTTGAAGGATCCTGAAACCGTGAAAAGCTGGTGCTTCACGCTGACGCCTGTGGCCTGGCGGATGCAGGACCTCAACGAGCGCATTGCACGCCGCGCGCACCTGCTGTCTGGCGAGGAGCAAATGACGCTCAAATCCACCGGCGAAGAAGGTCATCTGATGATGAAGGCACTATTGGGCCTTGGTGATATGGTGACAAACGTCAACCAACCCAACCGTGGCCAGATCCCCAACCTGCCCCTTGGCGCGGTGGTGGAAACCAACGCCCTGATGCGCCGGGACGAGATTGCGCCGGTGTTTGCCGGGGCAATGCAGGGCAGCATTCTGGCACTCACGCTGCCGCATGTGTGCAACCAGCAAAATATTCTGCGCGCCGCCCGCACCTCAGACCGCGCGCTGGCGTTTGCTGCGTTTATGAACGACCCGATGATGACAAAGCTGACCATCAAAGACGGCCAGACGCTGTTTGACAGCATGCTGGCCGCGCAGAAAAAGTATTTGCCTGTGGGTTGGTTTCAATAGTCTATATGTCCAGAGGGGTAAAGTGCTCTTTTAGCAGCTCATAATCCACAGAGGATTGCAGCTCGCCCAGTTGATCCGTCCAGGAATTCAGGTTGACGCGCAGCTTTTGAAAACCGAGCTTCTCGTATACATGCTGTGCGCGGGTGTTGCGAAGGTTGGTATCCAGCACGATTTTTTGGTACCCCTTCGCAAACAGGGAAGTAATCAACATTTTGAGGAACACTGTGCCGTGCCCTTTCTCCTGCCTGGAGAAATCGCAGATTTTGATGCCAATCTCCGCAGCGCCGTTGTTCAGGTTGCGGTAAGAGGCTTCGCCAACGGCAATGCCGTCCACCTCCAGGATCAGGCGGCGGCCGGTGGCATCGGTATCGTTTGCAAGGCTCTTTGCGATGCGTTCAGTGGTGGTGTTCAGACCGTTTGGAAACCCAGCGTGCGCCATCACTTTTCCGTCGTTCCACCATACGCATAGCAGGGATGCGTCTTCGGATGTGGCATGCCGGATGGTCAGGTTTTGATAGGTCAGCAGCATAAGCCCTCCCGCAGTATACTTTGGTATGTTCAATATAACAGAACGCATTGCGTATGTCAAAAACTTTTCGCTTCAAAAGGAGGATTCCCATGACTGTACGTTCCATCCGCGCCGATGAATATGCCGCCGCCAGCAGTATCATGACGGTGGCTTTCCATGGCACCCGCACAGAGGAACCCCGCAACGAAAGCGGCGATGCACACCTGAACCACTATGGCGCATTTGATGAGCAAGATAAAATGACCGCGTGCATGGTGGGCGGGCCCTTTGAAATCAACTACTTTGGTGGTTTTGTGCCTATGTGCGGCATTGGCGGCGTAGCCTGTTTGCCTGAGCACCGCCGGGGCGGCCAAATCCGCAAACTGCTAAGCTATGTGTTGCAAACAGCATACGAGCGGGGCGATGCTTTCTCTGCCCTGTATCCGTTTGATCACGGTTTCTACCGCAAATTCGGCTACGAGCTTTGCTGCAGACGGCTCCAATGCGTGATTCCGATGTCTCAGCTTGCGCATTTCCCCACGGTGGGAAGCACCGAACAGTATTTTCCCGGCGGGGACGATAGCGCCATCCGCCAAATCTATCAGCAATTCTGCCATAGCATCAATGGCGCGTGCAAGAGGGACGATCGCTTGTGGAAGAAGCGTATCGAACAGGACCCCTACAAAACCCGTATCTACACCTATGTGTGGCGGGATGAAAGCGGCGTGCCCAGCGCGTATGTCACCCTCACACCCGATAAGCATGACGGCGATCCGGCCTATAATATCATCGACTGCGCCTATGTGTCTCCGTCAGCGCTGCGTGGATTGCTGGGTTTTTTGCGCCTGATGGCGCCGCAGGGCGATTCCCTCTTGTGGCGCTTACAGCCTGGTATCGATCCCTTCATCCTGTTTCCTGATCCGTATGCCGTTGAAGCAAAATGGAATACCGATGGTATGTTCCGGGTGGTCAATGTGCTTTCCTGCTTGCAAAACCGTTCCTACGGCCTGCTGGATGGGCAGTGCACCCTGCAAGTGACGGACGATATTATACCGCAAAACAATGGAACATACCGCATTCTGTTTTCCAAAGACGGGGCGCAGGTAGAGCGCTGCGAGGATGACGCACCGGACGCCAGGCTCTCCATTCAAGCGCTCACGCAGCTGCTGCTGGGTGCAAATACGGTGGATGAAATGCGGCTAAACCGTACCGATGTCTGTTTTGGCGACAACGTGGATGTCTTGCGCAAGGCATTTCCGCGTCAGGATGTATATCTGGGCGAATACTTTTAGAAAGTTGAGTGCATACAATAGCATATATGCCTTCTTCTTCATATTGTGTTTTTCGTCAAAAAGCGATACAATAGAGGGGCGATATGTTCTAGCGCCTTTTAATGGAAGGAGTTCGCCCTTTTGAGTGAAAAAACGCTGCGTGCCTCCAAACACAGCACGACGATCAGCCTGCTATATGCTTATTTGTTTTCGATGATGTCGGCCAATGTGCTGCTGCATATGCCCATCCTGGGCGGCGCTTTTTATGTGCTGGGGCGCGTGTCTGTGATGGGCGGGCGGCTGCGGCAGGCGCCGCTGCGTCAGGCGTTATCCAAGGGGCAGCGCCGCGCGTTGATTGCATTGTTGATATTCACGCTGCCACTGATGCTGGTGCTGGTGCTGATCAACCCTGTCAATATCGATAATACGCATCTGTGGTTGCTGGCGGTGATTGTGCTGCTGATCACGCTGCGCCCGCTGCTGTCGCAAAACATGCTGGAGCGGGATTATCTGACGCAGCGCAAGAACACCACCGCTATTTTTCACCTCATATTGCTGCAACTGGCCGCCGTAGCGGTGCTTACGCCCATTCTGTTCCTTTCGGTGGAAACTGAAACCGCATGGTCGCTGCTGGCTGGCTTTGCCATGAGCAGCATTTTTGAATGCGCCGCCATCTGGCAGGAGCGCGGCCAGCTGCGCCCGCACACGCAGCAGGACGCGCAGGAGTTGGAGGCGCTGCGCGGCGTGCACGCCTACCGCATGTATCAGAATGTATCGTTGTTTTGCGCCGCTGCTTTCCAGGTGACGCAGGTGATGACCTACACCTACATCGGCATTTCGGACAGCGATTTGATCCTGCTGATGGCGCTGGCGCTGCTGTGCACCTATACGGCATACTTCGCGACAGACTTTTTCCTCAAGCGTGCGCAGCGGCACGATTCTGATCCTTCCTCTGTGATGACTGCCGGGCTGGTTTTCTGGCTGTATGGGCTGATCCTCTTCTTCCGCGCGGCAGATACACCCACCACAGCGTATGCTTATATTTCGCTGGCGCTATGTACGGGCGGCGCATCCATCTGCATGCGCGTGCTGTCCGCCATGGATGCAGATATGCGGCGCGTGGCTGCCTTTGCCATTGGGCACGAGCCCAGCACCGCCGTTGATGATGCGCAAAACACACGTACCGAATTTGCCGCGCTGCTGGGGCAGGTGCTGGCGCTGGCAGGGCTGACACTGATTTGCCTGTTTGTGCAAAGCGATATTTCAGAGCCGCTGCTCAAAACCGATTTTGCCGAGAACATCCGCCCGCTGCTGGTGGTGCCGGCGCTGGTGCTGGTAGCGTTTGCGCTGGTGTTCACGCTGCGCTTCCCCATGACCAAGCGGCACCTGAACAAGCTGCGCCGCTATGTGGATATGCAGCAGCAAGGCTATGAAAACGCGCCGCTGCACGAGCAATTGGAGGCCGTGGTGGTGCGCCGCAGCCTGAAGCGCCATGGCGTGCGCGTGCTGATGGCGATCATCCGCCCTCTCTATTACCACCGCATCCTGGGCCGTGAAAACGTGGAGCTGAATGATCAGGTGGCCAGCGTGTTTGTATGCAACCACGGCGAAATCTATGGCCCCATCGTGACCAACCTTTACGTGCCCTTTGATTTTCGGCCCTGGGTCACCTTCGAAATGCTGGATAAAGAAGCTGTGACCAAGCGCACGGAAGAAGGATTTTTCTCTCACAGCCGCTTGCTGACGCCGCGCATGCGCCATCGGTTGGCCAGATTCTTTGCGCCGCTATTGGTGTGGGTGATGAAATCCGTAGACAGCATCCCCGTATACCACGACAATCCGCGAAAACTGATGCAGACCTTCCGTGAAACCACTTTGGCCATGGAGGCGGGGGACAGCATTTTGCTTTTCCCGGAGAATGCCGATACCTCCGATACCGGGCGCTATCAAAAAGAAGGCGTCAGTGAGTTTTTCACGGGCTTTACCACCATTGGCCAGACCTACTACAACAAGACGGGCAAGTGCGCGCAGTTTGTGCCGCTGTATGCCAGCAAAACCAAACGCACCATCACCTTTGGCGTGCCCACCCATTTTGACCCAGAGCTGTCCATGGCCGAGGAAAAAACGCGGCTTTGCGACCATCTGCGGGGTGAAATGATGCGCATTGCGCAGGAAGAAAATACGCCGCGCATTGACCGAAGCGTCAATTTGTGATATACTAAATTCTGTATGCGGTGCGCCGCATAGGATGATTTTTAGGATGCGCAGACCGCTGCGCAAGGAAGGGTTATATTTTGCCAAAAGTTTCCGAGAACATCGACTTTCAAGGCCTGGAGCTATCCAAAGAAATTGTACAAGCCATCGATAAGATGGGCTTTACCACGCTGACCCCTGTGCAACAGGAGACCATCCCGCAGATGATGCAGGGGCACGACATCATTGCCATCGCGCCCACCGGCACAGGCAAAACCTGCGCCTTTGGCATCCCCATGCTGGAATATATCAGCCTGACGGACAACCGTGTGCAAGAGCTGGTGCTCGCCCCCACGCGCGAGCTGGCGGCGCAGATTGCAGAGGAACTGCAAAAGCTGGCAGCGTTCATTCCGGAAATACGCGTTGCCGTGCTGTATGGCGGCCAGCCGATCATCCGGCAGATAACAGCGCTTAAGAAACGCCCGCAGATCATCGTGGCCACTCCTGGCCGCATGCTGGATATGATGCAGCGGGGCGCTGTGCGGTTGGATGCAGTGCACACGCTGGTGATCGACGAAGCCGATGAAATGTTGAAAATGGGCTTCATCAAGGACGTATCCAAAATTATTGAGGCTGTCCCTTCCGGGCGCCAGTTTGTGATGTTCTCTGCCACCACCAATCAGGATGTGCTCACCATTTCGTGGAAATACCAGCATGAGCCTGTGAATATTGTAATCAAGGCCACGAAGGAGAACCGCCCCCAGATCACGCAGTACGTGATTCCTACCACCCGCGAGGCGAAGTATGAGCATCTTTTGTACCTCCTGGATGCCGATGTATATCGCCGTGTGATGATTTTCACCAACACCAAGGATATGGCACGCCGCCTGAGCGAGCGGCTCAACAAAGCGGGCTACCAAAGCGACGCACTGCATGGCGATATCCCTCAGAGCAAGCGCAACATTGTGATGCAGGGGTTTAAGCGCGGAAAGTTCCCTATTTTGGTGTGCACAGATGTGGCCGCCCGCGGCATTGACGTGGACGATGTAGAAGCTGTCATCAACTATGATTTGCCCAACGAAAACGAGTATTACACGCACCGCATTGGCCGCACCGGCCGTGCCCACAAGCATGGCGTGGCTTTCACGCTTCTTTGCTACACGGAAAGCGTGCGGCTTGATGAAATCCTCAAATACATTCGCAGCAAGCCCCAAAACCTGAAGTTTGACGATATGGGCGTGCTGCGCACCCCCGATCATAAAGCATTTTTCGAAAACGTGTAAATTCAACAGGGAGGAATCCGTTATGAAGATTGCCATCATCGGCTGCGGCACCATCGCGCACAGTGCGCATATCCCCGCATACCTCAAAAACCCGGAGGCCGAGATCAAGTATTTCTGCGATATTCTGGAGGACCGCGCCAAGGATGCCGTAGAAAAATACGGCTGCGGCATCGCGGTGACGGATTATCACGAGGTGCTGAACGATCCCGAAGTAGTGGCGATCTCTGTTTGCACACCCAACAACGTGCATCCCACCATCACGATCGAAGCGCTGAGGGCGGGCAAGCATGTATTGTGCGAGAAGCCCGCTGCCCGCACCTATCCCGAAGCGCTGGAAATGCAAAAGGTGCAGCACGAGACGGGCAAAACCCTCAACATCGGCGTGGTCAACCGCTTCAACGACAGCGTGCGCAAGATCAAGCAATACATCGATGCGGGCAAGCTGGGCGAGGTGTATCACGTGTATGTGAGCTTTCGTGCGCACCGCTCCATTCCGGGGCTGGGCGGCGCGTTTACCACCAAGGCCGTTGCGGGCGGCGGTGCACTGATTGACTGGGGCGTACATTATCTGGACATTGTGATGTACTGCACGGGCGACCCGCAGCCAAAGACTGTGACCGGTGAAGTGTTCTGCAAGCTGGGCCAGGACATCCCGGCCTATACCTACCGCAATATGTGGGCGGAGAACACCAAAAAGCTTGATGGTACCTACGATGTGGACGATTCTATCACCGCGCTGATCCGCACCAGCGGCCCCGTCATCACCGTGCACGGCGCCTGGGCGCAGAACATTGGCGTGGCCGAGCAGTATATTGATTTCATCGGCGATAAGGGCGGCATCCGCCTCAATTATGGCGGAGATTTCACCTATTATACGGCTGAGTTTGGCGCGCTGGTGTCCTACAAGCCGGAGTTTGTTATGAGCAATATGTTCGAAAACGAAATCAATGAGTTCCTGACCTGTGTGAAAACGGGCGAAAAGCTGCCCTCGCATATCGACACCGTGGCCATCACCGCCCAGATGATGCAGGCCATCTATGATTCGTCAGCGCAGCATAAGGAGATTCAGCTATGAAAACATTGAAAGTTGTATCTTTCAATCTGCGCTGTGCCAATGATGTGGATGGCATCAACTGCTATAAATACCGCGAGGAATATCTGCTCTCCCGCATCCGCCGCGAGGCGCCGGATGTGCTGGGCTTTCAGGAAATGACCATGCCGATGGTGACAAGCCTCAAGCAGAAGCTGACCGATTACACCATCGTGGGCTGCGGGCGCGATGCGGATCTTCGCGGCGAGCATTGCTGCATCGCTTATCGCACCGATACGTTCGAACTGCAAACGCTGGATAATTTCTGGCTGTCCGACACCCCGGATGTGCCTGCCAGCCGCTTTGAAGGCCAGAGCGCGTGCCCCCGCGTGTGCACATATGTGAAGCTTTACCACCGCGAAAGTAAACAGATGATGTGGTTTTTCAACACGCACCTCGATTATATCTATGCCCCGCCCATCCAAAAGGGGCTGCTGGAGGTATTGAAGGTGGCGGGAGAATGCTATGACCGCCAGCCGCTGCCGCTGTTCATCACGGGCGATTTCAATTTCTCGCCTGAAGACGGATACTATCAAAGCATTACAGAATGCCGCTTCACGGATGTATCGGCAGGTCTTCCTGGCACCTTCCATGATTTTGGCCGCGAAAAGAACCCGGCCAGGATCGACTATGTGCTCACTTCTCTGCCCAGGGAAGACGTCACCACCACCCTCTGGCATGAGAACCACGACGGCGTGTATCTGTCCGATCACGACGCAGTGTGCGCCGTGTGGAAGATGGAAAAGTAACGCACATTTTGCCTTGCTGTCGCATATGCTGTCTGCATGGAGGTGTGCGCTATGAGCTTATCCGAGCTGCGTACCAAAGATGTCATCAACGTGCAAAACGGCAAGCAACTGGGCAAGGTGATGGACATAGAGTTCAGCGAGGTGACCGGCTGCGTGGAGGCCATTGTGGTGCCGGCGGAGTTCAAGTTCACCAGCGTGCTGCGCGGCGAGAAGTGCGGCATTGTGATCCCCTGGAGCCGCATCTGCAAAATTGGCGAGAATGTGATCCTCGTCCAGCTGGAGCCGGGCGATCTGATCGAAGAATAATCTTATTTGCTCCGTCTGGACAAATTTTGTCCGATCTTGTATAATGCTCTGTACAGATGAAATGTAGAGAAGGGTGTTGCGACCATGAAATGTCAGTTCTGCAACGGCGTGGACAGCCGCGTTGTTGATTCCCGCCCCGCGGATGACGGCACCAGTATACGCCGCCGCCGGGAATGCAATGGTTGTGGCCGCCGCTTTACTACGTATGAAAAAGTGGAGGTTCAGCAGCTGCTGGTGATCAAAAAAGACCATTCCAGAGAGCTGTTTGACGTGCAAAAGGTGCGCAGCGGCATCATCGCCGCCTGCCACAAGCGCCCTGTGTCCGCTGCGGAGATTGAGCGCATCGTCAATACCATCGAGCAGATGGCCTACAACAGCCTGCAAGAGGAAATCACCACCCGCAGAATCGGCGAGATGGTGATGGAGGAACTTCGAAAACTCGATGAAGTGGCCTACATCCGCTTTGCCTCGGTCTATCGTCAGTTTACGGATATCCCCACGTTTATGCTGGAGATGAACCGGCTGATCAGCGAGCAGAACGAGCGCGCGGAGAATCATATTATAGAAGAATAGCCTTGACAGGATACATCCATAACCGATAGTAGCAACATAAAAAAACCTGCTTTCTTTACAACGTAAGCAGGTTTTTTATTTTATACCGAGGTGCAGGAGATGAAATCTCCTGCCGGGGGTCTGGGGGCGAGAAGCCCCCAGCGTACCCATCGTATTCCCCCTACTTCACCAGTTTTCCGTCCACATATACGGCTTTCACGGTGGTGCTCACCTCAAAGGGACAGCCGTCTGTCAACACCAGGTCGGCATCCTTGCCCACTTCGATGGAGCCTACGCGGTCAGCAATGCCGGCGTGCAGCGCGGGATTGATGGTGATGGCCTGCAGCGCGGCGAATTTATCCATGCCGCTTTTGACGGCCAATCCGGCGCAAAGGGGCAGATATTCCTGGGGGATGACGGGTGCGTCTGTGATGATGGATACGCGAAGTCCGGCCTTGCTGAGCACGCCGGGGGTTACGAAGCTCTTGTTGCGCAGCTCAAACTTGCTGGCGCTGCCAAGGGAGGGGCCAACGGCCACAGGCACGTTCTCTTCCGCCAGCTCCTCAGCGATGAGGTGCCCTTCGGTCACGTGTTCCAGGGTGATGTCCACGTCAAACTCGCGGGCGATGCGAAGCGCGGTAAAGATGTCTTCCGTGGCGTGGGCATGCGCTTTGAGCGGGATTTCTTTGTTGAGTACGGGGATCAGCGCCTCCATCTTCATGTCAAAGCCGGGCAGCTTGCTGGCGTCGTCTGCTGCGGCTTCCTTCTTGGCCTTGTATTCGCGCGCCTTGAACAGCATTTCGCGCAGCTTGGCGGCAGTGGTCATGCGCGAGGAATCGCCCTTGTCCGCATAGCAGCGCTTGGGGTTTTCGCCAAAGGCGCATTTCATGGCGATGGGGTTTTTCACGATCATTTTGTCGGCGCGCATGCCCACTGTTTTGACGGCCACAAACGTGCCGCCCAGCACATTCGCGCTGCCGGGGCCGGTGCATACGCAGGTGACGCCCGCCAGCGCGGCCTCGCGCATGGAGGGCTGATTGGGCTTGAATCCGTCAATGCCACGCAGGTGCGGGGCGCAGATATCGTTCATTTCGTTATAATCGCGGCCTTCATAGCCAATGCCGTCGCCGTCCAGGCCCAGGTGGCTGTGCGCGTCAATAAAACCGGGAAAAACAGACAGACCGGCAGCGTCTATTGTCTCTCCGTCTGCGGGCAAGGCTTGCCCGATGGCAGCGATCTTGCCGTCCTTTACCAGAATGTCTGCCTGGAAGGGCTCTTCGTGGATGGCGTCAAAAATGGTGGCGTTTTGAATGAGCATAAAAGAATCTCCTTTGCTTCTGTGTGATTTGCTTTCATCATATCGAAACGGAGAGGGACTGTCAAGTTTTCCTTTTGTTCAAAATGAAAAAGCCTTCTGCATGACAGAAGAAAACAAGGCCCCATGGATTCTTCAAATCGATAGTATATATATAATATGGTGAAAATGCCAAACTGTCAAGCATTTTAATGAAAAAAGGCGTTTGAGAGAGTTCTTTTTTCGTAATGAGGTGCTCAAGCTATCTGGCACCTATATATACAATTTTACACAATGCGCTGCTTGCACTATACTGAACCAACTTGTCTTGCAACCAATGAAGGGAGAACAGGCAGATGATCGCAGTAGAAAATATCAGCAAGTCTTTCCGCGTTGCGAAGCGTCCGGCGGGGTTTCGCCATGCCGTCAAGGCGCTTTTTTCGCGCGAGTATGAGGTGGTGCACGCGCTGAAGGAGGTCAGCTTCACCATCAATGACGGCGAAATGGTAGGTTATATCGGCCCCAACGGCGCGGGCAAGAGCACCACCATCAAAATCATGTGCGGAATCTTGACGGCGGACAGCGGCACATGCGACATCAACGGCCGCACGCCATGGAAGGAGAGAATCACGCATGTGCGGGAGATTGGCGTGGTGTTTGGCCAGCGCAGCCAGCTGTGGTGGGATGTGCCGGTGATTGACAGCTTTGAAATTATCAGGGACATGTATAAGGTGGAGAGCACTCTCTATCAGCGCAATTTGGACGAGCTGACGGCACTTTTGGATTTGGGCGAGCTATTAAAAACGCCTACCCGCACACTCAGCCTTGGGCAGCGCATGCGCTGTGAAATTGCAGCTTCGCTGCTGCATAGCCCGCGCATCCTGTTCCTGGACGAGCCGACTATTGGCTTAGATGCCGTATCCAAAATCGCGGTGCGCCAGTTTATCAAGAAGCTGAATGCCGAGCGCGGCACCACGGTGATTTTGACCACGCATGACATGCAGGATATTGAGGCGCTGACAGAGCGCATTCTGCTGATCGGGAAAGGGAGAATTTTACTGGACGGCAGCCTGACAGAGCTGAAAACCCGCTCGTCTGTGCGCAAAACTTTGGTTGTGGAATACAGCGGCAAAGCGCCTGACTTGGGGCGGGGAATGACGCTTCTGGAAGCCAAAGAAGGGCGCATGACGGCGGCATTCAATCCCTTGGAAGTCTCTGTTTCGGACGCTATTACGCACTTTGCCGCGCAGACGGAGCTGCGGGATGTGTCTGTTTCCGGCATCACAGCCGAAGAAATGGTGGCGGCGCTGTACAAGGAGTACCGCATATGAGGACGTATTTATCGATATTCCGGATACGCTTTATCAATAATTTGCAGTACCGCTCCGTGCTGGTGGGGGAGATTCTTGCACGGTTTGCATGGGGCATCATGGAAATCCTGGCGTTTGCGGCGTTTTACCGCGCCGACCCGGCAGCCTTTCCGATGACTTTTTCTGAGACTGTTTCGTACCTGTGGATGCAGGAAATCCTGCTGGTGCTGTTCTCGGTGGTCTTTCAAGACGGGGATATTTATGCGGCAATCAGCGGCGGCGCGATTGCGTATGAGCTGGTGCGCCCGGCCAGCCTGTATGGTCGCTGGTTTGGGCAATCGGCGGCCAACCGCATATCTTTCACGGTGGTCAACTGCGCCCCGGCACTGCTGCTGGCGTTTATCATGCCGCAGCCGTACAGAATGGCTCTGCCGCCGGATGTGGGGCAAATGCTGCTGTTTTTGCTTTCCGCTGTGCTGGCGGTGGGCGTTGTGGTGGCGTTCGCCATGCTGATGTACGTTTCACTCTTTTACACGCTGGCGCAAAGGGGCGTCCGGGTGATTGTGACGGCGGTGACGACTTTCTTGTCCGGCAGCCTGATTCCCTTGCCGTTCTTTCCGCAGCCCGTTTTGAACATTATTCAGTGGCTGCCCTTTGCGGCAATGCAGAATATGCCGCTGCGCATTTACAGCGGCAATATTGCGGGCATGGATGCTGCAAAAGGAATTGGCTTTCAGGTGTTCTGGCTGGCGGCGCTGGTGCTGACAGGGCTTGTTGCCATGCGCCGCGCCATGAAAAAAGTGATTGTGCAGGGGGGATAATATGCGGTTTTACGGACGTTTTCTGGCATTGCCCATCAAAAGCCAGATGCAGTATAAGTTGTCTTTCTTTTTGACCCTGCTGGGGCAGTTTATAACGTCTTTCACATCGTTCTTTGCGGTGCATTTTATGTTCACGCGCTTTAACGCCGTGGAGGGCTTTACGTATGGGCAAACGCTACTGTGCTTTGCGGTGGTGACGATGGCGTTTGCGATGGGGCAGCTGCTGGGCGGCGGGTTTGCGGTCTTCCCCAGAATGCTGGGCAATGGCGCGTTTGACCGTGCGCTGGTGTGGCCGCGGAGTGTTTTTTTGCAGGTGCTGATCCCCAATATAGATTTCACGCGGCTGGGCTTGCTTTTGCAGGCCGTGGTGGTGCTGGTGATAGCCATTCCGCAAAGCAGCGTGATATGGACGTGGGACAGAATCATTACACTGTGTCTGATGATCCTGTGCGGCAGCGTGGTGTTCTTTGCGCTGTTTCTGGTCTTTGCGGCCTGCGCGTTCTTCACGGTGGAGGGGCTGGAGTTTTTCAATTTCTTTACGTACGGCGGCCATCAGTTTGGGCGCTATCCGTTCTCGGTATACGGCAAGGGTGTGCTGATGTTCCTCACATTTGTAATCCCCATGGCGCTGTTTCAATATTATCCGCTGCTGTACCTGATAGAAAAAGAGCGGAGCGCATTGTACATGCTGCTTCCGCTCCTGGACGTATTGTTTCTCATCCCAAGCTATGCATTTTTTAGGTTTGGGCTTCGCCGCTACAAATCCACCGGCTCTTAGCACGCAATCAGCTGTATTGTATACAAAAGTGGGGTGCAGGGATCACTGATCCCTGCCGGGGAGTCTGAGGGCGAGTAGCCCTCAGCGTACCCCGTCCTCAAAGCCCCGTCGCCTGCGCAATATACTTGCGTGCTTTCACGGCGTATTCGAAGGGATTGGCCTTGGCGGGGTCTTGCTCGGCCTCCACGACCACCCAGCCCTCATAGCCCGCCTGCTCCAGCACGTCAAAGATCGGGGCAAAGTCCACATCGCCATCACCGGGTACGGTGAACACGCCGTTTCTGACGGCGGTGAGGAAGGACCAGCCCTCTTTTTGCGCTCTGGCGCGTACATCCTGGCGCACATCCTTGAGGTGCACATGGCGGATGCGGGTGATGTACTTGCGAAGGATGGGCAGAGGATCAATGCCGGCAAAGGTGAGGTGGCCGCTGTCAAAGAGCAGAAAAACGAGATCGGGATCGACAAGGCTCATGAAGGTGTCAATTTCCTCTGCGGTCTGCACGCCGGTGCCCATGTGGTGGTGGCAGGTAAGGGTCATGCCCTTTTCCTTGGCCAGCGCGCCCATTTCGTTATAACCCTTGGCGATCAGCGCCCACTGCTCTTTGGTATACACAGGCTTTTGCGCGCCAAAGATGTTGATGTCCTTGCCCTGGATGGAGTTGCCCTGTTCGCTGGCGCCAATCACGCGCGCGCCAAGGGCGTGCAGCCTGTCGCGGTGCGCGATGAAGGCCTGGATGGTGTTCTCGTACGGCTCGCTGAGAAAGAGGCTGGAGAACCAGGCGTTGCAGATGGTCAGGCCGCGAACGTCCAGCTTATGCTTGAGTACGGCCACGTCCTGCGGGTATTTGTTGCCGATTTCGCTGCCCTTGAAGCCTGCCAGCGCCATTTCGCTGACGCACTGCTCAAAGGTGTTTTCGCCGCCCAGATCGGGCAGGTCGTCATTGGTCCAACCGATGGGCGCGATGCCCAGACGCACTTTTTGAGGATCCAGCATGGTAGGAACGCCTCCTTGAATTAATAATCTCTTGTCTTCTTTATTTCGGTTTGCATGGCGTCATAGGCGACCTGAACGCGCGGCTGGGTGGATACCTCCGCCACGCCCACGCGCCACCAGCTGTCAAAGCCGGGGGTCATGCTGCCGGGCAGCACCTTGATGTCGTACAATACGGGCAGCGGCTGGGTGAGAGCATCCTGAAGCGCAGAGCGCAGTTCGTCAATCGTGCGGATGGTGTAAGCCTTGAGCCCATAGGCGGCGGCATTGGCGGCAAAATCAATGGGCAGTGCTGCGCCGTCCAGCGCGCCGGACTGCGGATTTCGCGCGCGGAACACCGTGCCAAAGGTATCGTTGCCCTGGTTGTTTTGCAGATTTTCGATGCAGCCCCAGCCCGCGTTGTCAAACAGGCAGAAATGCACGCGCAGCCCTTCCTGCACGCAGGTGAACATCTCGCTGTGCGCCATCAGGTAGGTGCCATCGCCAAAGAAGGCATAGACCTCTTGACCCGGCGCGGCCAGCTTGACGCCCAGTGCGCCGTTGATTTCATAGCCCATGTTGCTAAAGCCGTATTCCATGTGGTAGGTGCCGGGATCGCCCGCGCGCCACAGGCGCTGCATATCGCCCGGCAGGCTGCCGGCGCTGCCCACCGCGATGTCCTGAAGCTGCATAAAGCGGTTGATTTCGCCCAAAACGCGGGTCTGGGACAGGCCGGCTTCGCACTCCTGCGCATAATAGGCATCGGCGATATTCAGCCATGCGTCCCGCGCGGCGGCGACCTCGGTGGTGTAGCTGCTCTGATAATCCGGCATGGCTGCGGCAAGCGCTTCAAGCCCGGCGCGCGCATCGCAAATGATCGGCTCGGCATCCATTTTAATGGCGTCAAAGGGGCAGATGTTGAGGGCGATCAATTTTGCGTTTTCCTTGAATAGCCATTTGGAGCAGGTGGTGAAATCCGTCAGGCGCGTACCCACGGCGAGGATCACATCGGCATCCTTGGCTATCACATTGGCGGCCTGGCCGCCGGTGACGCCGATACCGCCGAGGTTCAGCGGGTGCGGCCAGGGCAGCGTGCCCTTGCCCGCCTGGGTTTCGGCAAAGGGGATATTGGACTGCTCGCAAAACTGCATCAGCGCATCGCCCGCTTCGCTGTAGCGCACGCCGCCGCCCAGGATGCACAGTGGCTTTTTGGCGTCTTTCAGGATATTCACCACGCGCTGCAGCTGCCCGTCCGTCATGGAGCGGCGGTCGATATGCCACACGCGTTTTTGGAAGAAGCTGAGGGGATAATTATACGCCTCACCCTCCACATCCTGGGGCAGCGCCAGGCAGACTGCGCCGGTAGCGGCAGGGTCGGTGAGTACGCGCATACCGTGGAGCGCGGCGGTCATCAATTGCTCCGGGCGCTCGATGCGGTCAAAGTAGTGGCATACGCTTTTGAAGGCGTCGGTCACGCTCTGGCCAAAGGAGGTGAAAAACTCGGCCTGTTGCAGCACGGGATCGGGCTGGCGGCAGGCAAAGGTATCGCCGGGCAGCAGCAGCAGGGGAATACGGTTGGCCGTGGCGCAAGCGGCGGCGGTGACCATGTTCATCGCGCCGGGGCCGATGCTGGACACGCAGGGGATGATCTCGCGCCTGTTCTTTTGCTTGGCAAAGGCCATGGCGGCCAGTGCCATGTTTTGCTCGTTCTTGCCCTGTAAAAAGCGAATGCCATGGCTGCCCTCGGATAGCGCTTGGCCGACGCCTACCACGCAGCCGTGACCAAACACGCCAAAGATGTTGTTCACAAACTTCTGCTCGGTGCCGTCCATTTCTACATACTGCGCGTCCAGGAATCTGACCAGCGCCTGCGCCATAGTGAGGCGGATTCTTTCCATTGGGTCCTCCTTACGGTGCGTCGCCAAAGAAGCGCGCGTCTTTCTCTGTCACCCACAGGTGCTCGGGAAGGAACGTGGGGGTGATGTAGGGCGCGCCTTCCAGATGGCGGATCGCCCACAGATACCACAGCGCATAGCCCGGTGCGGTGCAGTGCGGATGGGTGAGCCCGGGCGCGATGAACACGGCGTCGTTGCTATGTACCTTCACCACGTCTTCGCCCAGCTCTGCATAGCCAAAGCCGTGCGCAGGGTTGGTTTTGTAGTAGTAGATCTCCGGCTGCGGGTGGTGGTGCGGCGGATAGCTGCTCCACTTTCCCGGCATGCCGATTACTTCGCCCAGCACCAGATTGGCATAGGGCGCATTGCTATAATCAAAAATGGTGCGCACGATGCGGGTGCTGGTTTCGCGCATCAGCCCCGCGCCGCGGTGCTCGTCCGGCGTATCTTGGGGCAGATACAGCTTGGCGGCAAAGGCCTTTTTGTTATCCGTGCGCAGGATGACAACCTCACTGTCCGCGCCGATGCCTGTCAGCGTGACGGCGGTGTTTTGGTCCACATGCAGTGCGGTAGGCGCTTCGTCAAAGCAGTTGCCACGGGATACGGTGGCGGATGTATCGCCATAAGTAAATGTCACTTCGCCGGACACCAGCAAATACGCTTTTTCGAGGGCGGCAGTATCCTCCAGCACATCGCCTGCTTTGAGGCGCAAAATGCCGCAGTCCATCCGCATATCGGCATGGATGCCGTTCATTTGGGCAAGGGGGGTGTAGCCAAAGGCGTGTTCCCCCGTGGCGCGTGTGATGGCGTCCATCTCACGCCTCCAGCATTTCGGCGATCTTTACCGGGCGGTGTTCGTCCAGGGATTTCTTGGCGGCCTTGGCCAGCACCACGCTCATGAGCCCCGCATGGATGCCCACGGGTACGGCGGTGTCATTTGCAATGGCGTCAAAGAACTGCTTCATTTCGAGGATGAAGGAGGCCATGTAGCGCTCCAGGAAGAAATACTGGGGCTTGTCGCTGACAACGCCCGCAGCGGTGGATACGCGCACCGTGCTATCGCCGTCGTTTTCGCCTGCGGCCATACCGAGCGATCCAAACACTTCCACCCGCTGGTCATAGCCATAGGCGGCGCGGCGGCTGTTGTCAATCACGCCGAGCGCGCCGTTTTCAAACGTCAGCGTAACAATCGCGGTGTCGATATCGCCCGCTTTGCCAATTTCGGGGTTCACCAGGCACGTGCCCATGGCGTACACTTCCGTCACGTCACAGCCAGCCAGGAACATCGCCATGTCAAAATCGTGGATCATCATGTCGATATACAGCCCGCCGGAGGACGCGGCATAGGCGGGGGAGGGCGGTTCGGGATCGCGGGAGGTGATTTTGATCAGCTCCACATTGCCGAGTGTGCCGTTTGCCGCAAGCTGCTGCACGCGGCCATGGTTGTGGTCAAAGCGGCGGTTAAAGCCCACCTGCATTTTGACGCCTGCTTCTTCTACGGCTTTTTGGGTGGCCAGGATTTTTTCAATGGTCAGGTCCACCGGCTTTTCGCAGAAGATGTGCTTGCCGGCCTTGGCGGCGGCACTGGCGATATCCGCATGGGTGGGGGTGGGGG
>JAVBRU010000006.1:0-62407 GCA_031547595.1 Eubacteriales bacterium | reverse complement strand
CGGCGGTTGAAACGCTGGGCTGCGCGCAAATCATCTGTTCTGATAAAACAGGCACGCTGACGCAGAACAAAATGACGGTGGTAGACCACAATCCCTGTGACGAAAAACTGCTGGCCACCGCAATGGCGCTGTGCTCCGATGCGGAACTCGACGAGAAAAACAACGCCGTAGGCGAGCCCACCGAGTGTGCGCTGGTCAATTATGCCTACAAACTGGGCCTTCCCAAGCGCGATCTGAAGGCGGCAGCGCCCCGCATTGGCGAAGCGCCGTTTGATTCGATGCGCAAAATGATGTCCACCGTGCATCAGGGCAAAGACGGCATCGTGCAGTACACCAAGGGTGCGCCGGACGAAGTGCTAAAATGCTGCACGCACATCTTTGAAGCGGGCAAAATCGTGCCCATAGACGATGCCAAGCGCGCGCAAATCCTGGCTGAAAACAAGCAAATGGCCGATAAAGCGCTGCGTGTGCTGGGCGCTGCGCTGCGCATGTGGCCTGTGGCACCCAAGGATTACGAAATCGAAACGCTGGAAAAAGAGCTGGTCTTTATCGGCCTCACCGGCATGATCGACCCTGTGCGCCCCGAGGTGAAGCCTGCGATTGAAGAGTGCCGCAGCGCGGGCATCCGCCCCATCATGATCACCGGCGACCACCGGGATACCGCCGTCGCCATTGCCCTGGAGCTTGGCATCATCACCGATCCTAGCCAAGCCATCACCGGTGCCATGCTGGACGACATGAGCGATGCGGATTTGGAAGCGCACATTGGCGATTACAGCGTGTATGCCAGGGTGCAGCCCGAGCATAAGGTGCGCATCGTCAATGCCTGGCAAAAGAAGGGCAAGATCACCGCCATGACGGGCGATGGCGTCAATGACGCGCCCTCCATCAAGAATGCCGATATTGGCGTGGGCATGGGCATCACGGGCACGGACGTCACCAAGAACGTAGCAGATATGGTGCTGGCCGACGACAACTTTGCCACCATCGTTTCCGCCGTGGGTGAGGGCCGCCGCATTTACGACAACATCCGAAAGGCCATTCAGTTTTTGCTGGCGTCCAACCTCTCTGAAGTGCTGGCGATTTTCTTTTCCACCCTCATGGGCTTCACCATCTTAAAGCCCGTGCATCTTTTGTGGATCAACCTGATCACAGACTGCTTCCCCGCGCTGGCGCTGGGCATGGAGCAGCCGGAGGCGGACATCATGCGCCGCCAGCCCCGCGACGCCAATGAGGGCATTTTTGCGGGCGGGCTGGGCTTTGATGTGGTGTTCCAGGGCATTATCGTGACCATCATGACGCTGGCGGCCTACTTCCTTGGCCACTATATGGAATCCGGCGTGTGGGAGATTGCGGCCAGTGCCGATGGGATGACGATGGCTTTCCTCACGCTGTCTATGACGGAGATTTTCCATTCGTTCAACATGCGCTCGCTACATCAGTCGATCTTCAAAATGCCACATCAGAATAAATACCTGTGGGGCGCGATGATATTGTCGCTGGTCAGCACCACGCTTGTGATCTATGTGCCGTTCTTGTCGAACGCCTTTGGGTTTGAAAGCATCTCGGTAGCAGAGTTCATCACGGCGCTGGGCCTGGCGGTGCTGATTATCCCCATTGTGGAACTGGAAAAGCTGGTGCGCAGGAAGACAGGAAAATACTAATTATATATCAATGAAAAGTGCGGAGCTTTGGCCCCGCACCTTTTTTATGCCGTCAATCAATCACCAATCGGGTCTTCAATCAGCGCCGCCACACGGAACGTGTGCATATGCCCATCCTGGCGGGTGGTCTGTGCCATCACAAAGTGCACATGGCGGTCGCCCACCGGGATGGCCGGGCCGCTGGTGCCGGTGATAAAGTGGAAATGATCCTCATAAAAATCCGTGCGGATTGTGACTTCATGCACATGGCTGCCGCCCGAGGGCATGGCCTCGCCGCTCACGCCTGCAAAGCGGTGGTTATGCGCATCATTGCCCTGCTCTGCCACCATCACGCTGCCGGTAATCTCGTGAACATGGCGCTGCCGCGTGCCACCCACGGGCGGGCAATGGCAAGGATTGTAGCACATGGAATCGTTATTATACATAGGCGTACACCTCGAAAACATAATCATGGGCTCGTATCATTACCAGCCCATACCAGCATATGCAAATTTCTCTTGCATGCTCAAAAAGAAATTTATTTGTGATGCAGACATTTTGGGGTTACAATGGCTCTATATAGTGTATCGCGATACAACGAACGAAAGCGAAGTGATCAGGTGGAAACCAAAGAGCAATTGGACGGCTTGTTTGTCAGCGCACTGGAAAAGCACCGCATTTCCATGTACCGCGTGGCGTATGTCATCCTCAAATCCGCAGCGGACGCGGAGGATGCCGTATCCGCGGCGACGCTCGGGTGCTATCAGGCCGTGCGCCGCATACGCTCGTGGGACGCTATTAAGCCCTATCTTGTGCGTGCCACCGTCCATGCAAGCTATGATATTGCCAAAAAGCGAAGGCGCGAGGCGGCGGCCGATATGGATGTGGTGCTTGCAACGCACGCATCGGCTGAGGAAACGCCCCTTTGGATGTATACGCAGCGGCTGCCCACCGATATGCGCATTGTACTACAATTGCGCTATGGTGAGGATATGCGGCTTGAGGACATCGCAAAAGCGCTTCGCGTGCCCAAGGGCACTGTTTCTTCCCGGATCACAAGGGCGCAGCAGCAGCTAAAACAATGGATGGAACAGGAGGGACGCTAGATGACAAAGGAACAACTGGAGCAGCGCCTTGCGCAGCAACAGCCGCCCATTCCTCAAGGGTTTGAGGCGCGCCATGATGCCCTCCTGAACCGCTTGACAAAGCAGGAGGTTGTGATGAAAAAACGGATTTCTTTTGTGGCGATTGCAGTATTGGTGCTTTTGCTGGCCGCACTGGGCATTGCCGTGGCAGCAGAACTGGGCGTTTTTGGGCAGATGAGCGAGCAATATGCAAGGCCGGATAACAAGTTGAAGCAATTGGATCAGGTTGCGCAGGTGTACACCCAGCAAACAGACGTGCCGGCGGAAGCGGTTGGCTTTGCCGCCGTACACTTTGCCCTCAACCAGGCGCATTTTGACGGCGAAACCCTGTATGTCAGCTACAGCCTGACGCCTGGCTGGGATACGGCACTGGTGCAGCAAACAGTGGATGTCAGCAGCATCGAATGGGATACTACCCCCGATGTTGCGGTGATGAACTCGAACTGGGAAAAGCGTCTTTCCCCTGAAACCTATCAGCAGATGCAAAAAATGCTGGAGGAAACGGGCGAAGTATTTCTGACGGTGTACGAGCAGTATTTGGGTGATGGCGTATACCTTCCCGATGGCAGCTATGCCAGCGTACAGGGCGCCGATGAAATGAGAACGGCAACGGGAGAAAAAATCGGCTATAAGCGGCTGCTGGTGCCGGATGGAACAGGGGACAGCGTGGAACTGTCTTTCCCGCTCTACCGCGCGGTTGCGTATTACTATCGGAACGCCGAAGGATGTTATTACAAATACGGCCACGACAGGGAAGAGCTGATGCTGAAAGCCACGGTGGAACGCAACGCAAGCAAGGCAGAAGCGGTGCTCTATAACGCGTCCTTTTGGAACCACGATGCGCAGGTCACCCTGTGGGTATCCGATATGGATATTCAGGCCAAGGTGCAGCTCCAATTGAACAAAGAGGACGCGCAGCTGTTTGAGGAACACTGGGATAACCCCGCCCTTGACACGCTGGAAATGTTCCTTCTGTATGCGGGCGGCCAGGAAGTGCGGGTCACAGCCACGGAATGCGGGATTGACGAAAACTACCTGATGACCATGGATTTGGAATACGAGAAGCCGGAGAAGATCGACGCGTTGCAGCTTGTACCGTATTATGCCAACAGCGGGGCACACATGGAGGAAGCGTTGAACTTGAAATAGCATAAACTGCTGGCGTTTCGAGCCACTGGCTGGGCCAGTGGCTCGATTCTATCAATTGGAGGTTTGCATGAAACAACGGATGATGTTTATCTTGCTGCTTTTGATAATGCTCGCCCTGGCAAGCGATGCTTTGGCCGAACCTGCTGGTGCACAATTGCGTCACATAGAGACAACCATGGATAGCCCCTTACAGAGGCTTGCCATCAGCGCGGATGTGTGGGAGCCAGCGCTTGGCACCCTGCTTCCGATCTATTTTAGCGATTACCCAACGGCAAACGATGCAGATTGGAAGGCTTTCTTCTTTGGCGCTGCGGCTGATAGCGCCGTCAGCCTGGTGGATCTCTATCTCCGGCAGGGATTGAGCCTGAACGAATTGGGGATCCATCACCCGGAATTGGAGCATAGCTATAAATGCGGAGATCAATTTGTAAGATATAATGCGCAGGATGTCCTGCTTTCTATCCAATATCGAGATCAGGAAGTAACCACCTGGTGGGCTGAAGCCGTTGCCGGAGGGCAAGCAGAAGGGCTGCGCACAACATCGGCAGAGGCCATAACTCTGGCACAGGAATGGCTGGAGAGTTTTGCAAGCACCGTTGGATGGTCGGGCCTTGCTGTTTCGCAGTGCTACGCCATACCGCGGGATAACACGCTGTCTAACCGGGGTTCCGATTCGCGCAGTACGCTGGCATCCGGTTTTTATATTGTCGAGCTTGAGCGGCAGCTTGGAAAATACGCGCTTGCTGTGGATTTTTACTTTCCCGCTGATCTTTTGCACGCGGAAGTCCGCACCGATAAACTGCATGTGTACATAGACGATGCGGGCATCTTTTTTATCCGGGGGAATTATCGTAATTACAGACAATCAGATATTCAGCCCTTGACTGTCACGCTGGATGACGCTCTTGATATTTTGAAAGCCAATATGGAATATACTGCGTTTTCCAACGAAGAGGGGGAATATGAAATCCGGCAGATCAGCCTGTGTTACTGGCTCAAGCACACGCTTCCGCTTTATGATGCGGACATCAATGCGCACATGGAAGCCCGCCCTGTATGGCGCTTTGCTTCCGATACGCTTCGAAGCGGGGTGTACGACCGCTTCGTTATGTTTATTGATGCGGTGACTGGTGAAGTACTGCCGTAAAAAACTTTTCCAAATACCCGAACCTAATTAATGTCCCCTCTTCCACCATCTTCAGAATCGTATCCGCCGTAGCGCTCATCGCATCGCAGGTTTCGCCGGGCTGCAGCACCACATCGGTCAGATCATAATTTTGCCGGAATAGCCATACATCGCAGAAATTATCATCGCGACACAGGGACAAGACCCTAACGCCGTTTTCCGGCAGCACGGTCAAGCCTGTTTCTTCTTTCATTTCGCGCATGGCGGCGGTCAGGCTGTCATCCCCGGCCAGGGCAGAGCCGCCGGTGCACTCCCACATCAGGGGGTAGCCCTTGCTGGCAGTGCGCTTGGTAATCAGGAACTCCCCTTTGTCATTCATTAGCCATACATGCACCACGATGTGATAATCGCCGGGCGGCAGGGGATCGCCCCGGCGGTGGAGGCGGTCGGTGGGGGTACGCTCCTTATCATACACATCCCATAGCTCATCGGCGGCGCTTTGCAGGTTCAGGTAGGCTTGGATGTGGTGATACATGGGCGTTTGAATATGCGGATAGGTAAGCGCGGCAGGCAGATGACCGCACAGGGCCACCTCGGCCATTTCAAAATCCGGCATTTTTCCAAGCACCCGTACCTCGGCAAAGAATAGGTAGCCGCCGTCGGTTTGGTCTTTTTTTTGTACGGTGTAGCGGCTCACAAAATGCAGGTCAAAATCGGTCGCGCCTGTTTCTTCATACAGCTCGCGCCGCGCTGCCTCCTCTGGGGTTTCTTCGGGTTCGATATGCCCGCCGGGGAACTCCAAGGTGCTGCGCTGCTTGTGGCGGGTGAGCAGCCACTGGCCGTCTTTGCGTGCTACGATCACTGCATAACGAAGGGAAACACCCTCTGGGGTGTCGATGGAGAAACGAACAATGGGGGAGTCGGACATGGGTATATTCTCCTTTATAGCAACTGAAATCTATTCTTACGGTAATCAATCAGCCCATCCGCCTTCATACGCGATAGTTCATGGGACAGTGCGCTGCGCTCCACGCACAAAAAATCCGCCATTTCCTCGCGGTTGAAGGGCACAGTGATATCACCTTTCCCTTTGTGGGGCAGGCTTTGCAGGTAATTCATCACCTTTTCGCGCACAGACCTGATGCGGATGATGTCCATGCGGCGCTGCAGCATCAGGTTTTTTTGCGCCAGCAGCTCCATCATGTTGGCGATCAATTGGCCGTGAAAGCTGCATGCCTTGGGACAGGTGCGAAGGATGCGGTGGAAGGGCAAGAGCAGCACCTCGGCAGGCGTGACGGCTATCACAGACACCGGGCTTTCCGGCAGCTTGGCGCAGCACAGCGCTTCGGCAAAAATATCCCCCGGCATCAGTGCCGCCATCAGCGTGCGGTTGCCGTCGGCATCGTCCTTCACAATATGTAGCTGCCCGGCCAGCACTACGCCGATATGGCGCGGCGTATCCCCGGCCATCAGCAGCGCCTCCCCCTTTATGGCGGCGGTGGTTTCCGCGCCAAGGCAATGAAGCATCGCGGACAGTTCATCCGCCGTGATGCCGGAAAACAGGGGTACCGACCGTAAAACGGGAAAATATTTTTTCATAAAATGTCGATTTCCTCTTCATCCGTGGTCATGACCACGGAATACTGCACCTCATTATAGTACAATGCGGTTGTAAAAGCAAGGAGGGATCGGTATGGTAAGGCAAATTATCAAGATCGATAAAGAACAGTGCATTGGCTGCGGCCTGTGCGTTACCGCGTGCCACGAGGGCGCAATTGGCCTGGTGGATGGCAAGGCAGAGCTGCTGCGGGACGACTATTGCGACGGACTTGGCAACTGTCTGCCCGTTTGCCCCACGGGTGCCATCACCTTTGAAGAGCGCGAGGCCGATGCGTATAACGAGCAGGAGGTGCAAAAGAACATGCAACAAAAGACAGAAGAGAAGCTGCTCTGCGGCTGCCCCGGCACCCAGGCCAGAGAGTTGAAGCGCGAAACCGTGCCGAAGGCCGCGCCCCAGATGGCCGGAGCCTCGCAGCTTCGGCAATGGCCGGTGCAAATCCAGCTGGTACCCGTCAATGCCCCGTATTTTAAGAACGAGAATTTGCTGGTGGCAGCGGATTGCTCTGCTTACGCCTATGCCAACTTCCACGAGGAGTTTATCCGAAATCGCATCACACTCATTGGCTGCCCCAAGCTCGACGAGGGCGAGTACAGCGAAAAGCTGACGGCGATTTTGCAAAACAACGATATCAAGTCTGTCACAGTGGTGCGCATGGAGGTACCCTGCTGCGGCGGGATCGAAAATGCCGTCAAAACGGCGCTCAAAAACAGCGGCAAGATGATCCCCTGGCAGGTGGTGGTAGTGTCCACCACAGGCGAAATACTGGAACGTTAATTCTATCCTGGAAGGGTGACCACAAAGGTGCTGCCCCGCCCGGGCAGGCTGTTCACCTCAATGCGACCGCCGCACAGCAGCACAATGCGCCGCACGATGGCCAGGCCCAGCCCGTTGCCGGCTTGCAGGTGCGAGGCATCGGCCTGATAGAACCGATCAAAAATGTGCTGCAAGGTGGCAGCGTCCATGCCAATGCCCTCATCGCGGAGGGTGAACACGATACTTTGCCCTTCGCGGCATAGCTCCAGGCTGATCTGTCCGCCGGGATGCGAGAACTTCATGGCATTGTCCATCAGGTTCAGCCAGATTTGCTGCGTCAGATCCTCGTTGCCTGTATAGGTGATCTCCTCCAGCCTGGCGTTAAGCGCCAGGCTTTTTTGCGCCCATTTGGGTTCTGCCAGTGCGGCGGCGCGGCGGATTTGCTCATCCAGGCGGAAGGCAGCTTTGTCCGGCACGATCTCGATGTTTTCGTATTTGGACAGCGTGAGCACGTTGGTGGAAAGCGACGCCAGGCGCTCGGATTCGTCGATGATGATGCTCAGGTATTCGCTGCGCTCGGCCTCGTTGGGTGCGCTGTCCCGCAGCAGCTTTGCAAAGCCGCGGATGGACACAATGGGGGTTTTGAACTCGTGCGAGAAGTTGTTCACAAAATCGCTGCGCAGCGTTTCGATGGTGCTCAGCTCCTGCGCCATTTTGTTGAAGCTGTCGGACAACTCCTCCAGCTCGCCAATGCCGCGGATGTCCACCCGCGCCGTAAAATCGCCCTGCGCCACCTGGTGCGTGGCGGCGATCACCTTGCGGATGGGCTTGAGTGCCCTTTTGCTGAAAAACCCCGTCAGCGCGGTGCCAAGCAAGGTGCACAGCCCCAGCATGGCGAGGAAGGGAATCATGGCGCTGATATCCGGGCCGCTCCCAAAACGGGCATTGGCAAAGGACACAACACCTGTTTTATGCAATAGGAGAGCCAGACTGCCCACCAGCACGAATGTCCCCATCATCACGGCAAACACAAACCCCACCAAAGATACTGTCAAGCCAAAGCGCTTGCTCCATATGCGTTTCATGCGTTTTTCACCGCCTTATAACCAATGCCGCGCACGGTCACAATCTCAAACTCCGGCCAATCCCGGAACCGGTCCCGCAGGCGGTTGATGTGCACATTGAGGGTGTGATCGTCCGTTTCGGAGGTGATCCCCCAGATTTCGTCCATCAGCTGCAGCCGCGTGAAAATCATGTTGGGGTAGGAAAGCAGCTTAAACAGCAAATGGAACTCCTTTTGCGGCAGAGCCACGCTTTCGCCCGGGCGGGCCACGGTCAGCATATCATAATCAAGCGTTACGGCACCCAGCCACAGCTTGTGCTCGCTGGCTATTTGCGCGCGGCGAAGCAGCGCTTTGATGCGCAGCACCATCTCCTGCTCGTCCACGGGCTTTGTCATATAATCATCGGTGCCGGATAGAAAGCCCTGGCGCTTGTCCTTGGGCTCCTGCTTGGCAGTCACCATCAAAATGGGCAGGTTGGGCCAGGCACTGCGCAGCTGAGCGGTCAACTCATACCCATCCATCCGCGGCATCATGATATCCAGCACCGCCAGATCAATCTGCTGTGTTTCCATCAGTTGAAGCGCCAAAATGCCATCCTCCGCCGGGTGTGCCGCAAAGCCGTTTTGCCGCAGCACCGCGCACATCAACTTGCGGGTATTGGTGTCGTCTTCGGCAACCAGTATGTTAAACACAAGCAGGCCTCCTTTTCAATCCATTATAACACACATTGTACCCTTTGAATATCAACTGAATATCAACGGAAGCGCCCTGTTTTGTTGATTTTCGGTTGAGGTTTGGCAGGTACAATCCTGTTGTACCAAATGAAGAGGAGAGACTAACATGCTGGAGCTAAAAAACATTGTAAAGCATTATGACATGGGCGATACGTCCGTGGAGGCGCTGCGCGGGATCAGCCTCAATTTCCGAAAGAGCGATTTTGTATCCATCCTGGGGCCCTCGGGCTGCGGCAAGACCACGCTGCTCAACATCATTGGCGGGCTCGACCGTTACACCAGCGGCGATTTGGTGATTAACGGCGTATCCACAAAGGCTTACCGCGATATGGACTGGGACATTTACCGCAACAACGCCATCGGCTTCGTGTTCCAAAATTACAACCTCATCCCGCATCAGACGGTGCTGAGCAATGTGGAGCTGGCCTTGACGCTGGCAGGCAAGCCCAAAGCGGAGCGGCGGAAGATGGCCATCGATGTGCTGAAACGCGTAGGCCTTGGTGATCAGCTGCACAAAAAGCCCAACCAGATGTCCGGCGGGCAGATGCAGCGCGTAGCCATCGCCCGTGCGCTGGTGAACAACCCCGATATCCTGCTGGCGGATGAACCAACCGGCGCACTGGATAGCGAAACCAGTGTGCAGATCATGGAACTGCTCAAGGAAATTGCCAAGGACCGCCTGGTCATCATGGTCACTCACAATAGCGAGCTGGCACAGAAATACTCCACTCGCATCATCCGGCTGCTGGATGGCAAGGTGGTGGATGATACCAGCCCGTGCCTGGTGGTATCGGACACGCCGAAACCTGCCCAGGGAAAAAAGAAAAAGATATCAATGTCTTTTTTCACGGCGCTGTCGCTCAGCCTCAAAAACCTGTTGACCAAGAAAACCCGTACTTTGCTAACGGCCTTTGCGGGCAGTATCGGTATCATCGGCATCGCGCTTATTCTGTCGTTGTCCAGCGGCATGCAAACCTATATCAACAACCTGGAGCAGGATACCCTCTCCACCTATCCGATTGAGCTGGAAAACCAGTCCATGGACATGACCGGGATGATGACCAGCATGATGAGCAACAACACCCGCGGCGGCGTGCAGCACGATCTTGACAAGGTGTACGCCAATAACATCATGACCGATATGCTGACGAGCCGGGCTACCCAAACCACGGCCAACGATCTGTCCCACTTCAAGCAGTATCTTATGAGTGAGGAGGGCAAGCAATTTGCTGCACTTACCAACTCCATCCAATACGGCTACGATCTGGAGTTGCAAATCTATGCCTCCGGCAGCGAGGTATTGCAGGTGAACCCTAGCAGCGTATACAGCCAGATGGGGCGCGGCGGCTCCGGCGGCATCAGCCTTGGCAGCGGCGATGTGTGGGAAGAGCTGCTGGAAAACGAAGTGCTGCTAAAATCGCAGTATGACGTGCTGGCGGGGCGCTGGCCTGACGCATATGACGAGGTGGTGCTGGTAGTAGACAAGAATAACGAGCTGAGCGACACGGTGCTGTACTCGCTGGGGTTACTCGACAGCGCGGAGCTTGAAAAAGTGTTGAAAGGGCAAACGGCGGAAAGCGCAGCGGCCAGCTTCAACTATGAAGATATCCTTGCGCTCACCTTCAAGCTGGTGCTGAATACCGATTATTATGCCCACCAGGACGATCAATGGGTGGATATGCGGGATGATGAGTCCTATATGCTCAGCGTGCTGGAAAATGCACTGGAGATCAAGGTGGTGGGCATCCTGCGCCCGTCCGAGGAAGCGGCGGCCACCTCCATCAGCGGAAGCGTTGGCTATACCGCAGCGCTCAATCAGTATGTGATCGAAGCCATCCATGCATCAGACATCGCGCAGGAGCAGCTGAACAACCCCGAAATCGATGTGTTCACCGGCGTGGCGTTAACAGACGATGGGTATGAAGATAATCTGAGCAAGCTGGGCATTGTAGACTTTTCTCAGCCCTCCGTCATCCGCCTGTACCCCAAGGATTTTGAGGCCAAAGATACGCTTGCCGACCTGATTGAGGCCTATAACACCACCCAGGAGGAAGCGGGCCATGCGGAATACGCGATCCATTATTCGGATATGGTGGGGCTGCTCACATCCTCTGTATCCTCGATCATTAACATCATCACCTATGTGCTGATCGCGTTTGTGGCGATATCACTGGTGGTATCCTCCATCATGATTGGCATCATCACCTATATCTCGGTGCTGGAGCGCACCAAGGAAATTGGCATCCTGCGCAGCATCGGCGCGTCCAAGAAGGATATTTCTCGCGTGTTCAATGCTGAGACGGTGATCATCGGCCTGGTGGCGGGTGGCCTGGGGGTGTTGATCACCATGCTGCTCAATCTGCCCATCAATACCATCATCAAGGCGCTGACCGGCATCTCTGGCATCGCGGCGCTGCCGCTGTATGGCGCGGTGGCCCTGATTGCCATCAGCATGCTGCTGACAGTGGTGGCTGGACTGATTCCTGCCAAGGTGGCTGCCAAGAAGGACCCTGTGGAAGCCCTCAGAAGCGAATAAAAAAGTTGGGGAAGCGGCGTTGCTTCCCCAACTTTTTTGTGATATCAAACCAAGTAATCGCACACCACGCGCTCCGTCATCGCGGCATGGACGATGGCCTGCACCGCCTTGTGCAGCGGATGCTGCTGATAATACGCCAGGGCTTCTTCGCTCTCATACTCGGAGTACAGGCACAAATCCCATCCCTTGGGGTTGATATTGACGCCCACTTCCATCTTGATCAGCCCTTCGATCTGGCCTACCAGTGCCTCCAGCCCCTGCTTGATAGCACTGGAATTTTCTGCTTGATTTTCCGGCTTCAAGCGCCACATAACGATATGTTTTACCATGTTTTTGCCCATTCCTTTCCTGATTCTGCTGTCATTATAGCGCATACGGGGGGCTGCCGCAAGCGTCCCCGTTGACGGAATGTAAAAAAGACAGTATAATTCATCATGGAGTCATAACGTAAAGGATGGATGCACATGTTTGGCAGGAGAGCTGACGGCCGTCTCATTAAAGAAGGGGACCCCATTATGGCGCTGACCCCTTATATGATGCCCATGCGCTGTGATGCGCAGGTGTTTCTCAACTACAAGCTGGACTACGAAAAAATGGCTCGATATATTGTAAAAAAAGGAAATGAAGGGTATAAGCTGACGTTTATGGAGCTGGTCATTGCCGCCTTTGTGCGCGCGGTGAGCGAGCTTCCGGAGGTCAACCGCTTTGTGGCCAACAAGCGCCTGTATGCGCGCACCCAGCTGACGGTCAGCTTTGCGCTTCTCAAAGAAACTACAGCGGAAGGCGCGATCGAAGAAAACACCGTCAAATGCTTTTTTGATCCTACCGACACCATTTATGACGTGGCGGAGCGCGTGAGCAACGCCATCCAGGCCAACCGCCGCGCGGAGGCCGACAACTCCACCATGAAGATCGCGAGGCTGCTGATGCGCCCCATTTTGGCCAATACCGTGGTGTTTGCGGCGCGCACGCTGGATCGCTATGGCATCATGCCCCGCTATATCCTGGATGCCAGCCCTTTCCATACCAGCATGTTCCTCACCCATATGGGCTCTATCGGTATGCCGGCGGTCAACCATCATATCTACAACTTTGGCACCACCTCGCTGTTCCTCAGCCTTGGCTCTGTGGAGCGCACGGTGGCCATTGGCGATAACGGCACGGCGGTGCGCAAGCGCATGCTGCCCGTGGGTATCACGGCGGACGAGCGCATTTGCGCCGGTGCGATGTATGCCAAAATGGTGGCGCGCATGATTCAGCTGCTGAATGACCCGGAGCTGCTCGAAACCCCGCCCACCAGCGTGCGCTTTGAGGAAGGCCATACCTATGGCATGCCTGTGACCAAAACACGCAAGCTGCGCGAGAAAAAGCGTCAGTCTATCGCGGGATAAAACATCAAAAAACAGTCTCTTGTAGAAACACAAGGGACTGTTTTTTGATTGATGGTTTTGTTACTCTTCCGGCTGCACGGCGGCAGGGGTGGACGCGCTCTGTGTCACACTTTCCATTGATAGGATGGGCAGGGCGTTGACCATATCACCGGACACGTAGTTCGGGAGCTGCCCATTCCACTGTTGCACCTGGGTGAACTGCACCAGGATATCGGTGAGGGAGTTGGCGATTTTTTCGTTCGCTTCGGCTTCAGCTTCGGCCTTGATGCGGGTGGCATAGGCTGCGGCGTCGGCTTCGATCTTCTTGACAGCGGCATCGGCTTCGGCGGTGATGCGCTGACGCTCGGCCTGCTGGGTGGTCACCATGGTCTTTTGATCTTCCTCGATCTCGGCCTTCAGCTTCATCTGTGCGGCGACCTGCTTGGCTTCCACGGCATCGGTGAAGCTATCGGTGAAGTCGATATTCTCGATGGATATGCTGATGATGGTGATGCCATAGCGCTCCATCTCGGTGCTGAGGGTGGCACGGATCTGGCTGGATAGCTGCTCGCGTGCGCCCACCAGGTTTTCTGCCGTATACTTGGAGAAGGTTGCTTTGGTGTTTTCCATCATGCGCGGGCTGATCAGCTTGGCATAATAATCAGTGCCAACTTCCTTGAACAGCGTCATGGCGGTGGACTTGTTGATGGCATAGTTGATGGAGCCGGAGATATCCACCTGCTGGATATCGCTGGAGAAGGCCTGGGTGGAAAAGCTCATCTTCTGCTCGCGGTTATCCATCAGCACAATCTTGGAGAAGGGGTTTTTGATGTGGAAGCCCGCTTCCAGGGTGTTGTTTTCCACCTTGCCAAAGGTGGTGATAATCGCGGTGGAGCCGGTGGGCACCTGCGCGGTACAGGAGGTGTAAAACACCAGTGCTAACAGGATAATTGCGACGGGGATAATGTACTTCTTGATCGATGCGGTGTTCATTAGTGCTCATCCTTTCTGTGGGGGAGTTTGGCCGATGGTATAAGTATAGCATACAAGACAGGGCTGCGTCATTGGAAATGCCTGACTCATACATTTTATCGGCTGAATTGTCAGGCGGCGCCGTTTTCGAACTGGCTGTTGTACAAGTCGGCATAGAAGCCGCCCTTGGAAAGCAGGTCTTCGTGGTTGCCGCTCTCCACGATGTCGCCATCACGCATGACCAGGATGAGGTCGGCATTGCGGATGGTGGACAGGCGGTGCGCAATAATGAAGGAAGTGCGGCCAACCATCAGCTTATCCATCGCCTGTTGGATCAGCACTTCGGTGCGGGTGTCGACAGAGCTTGTGGCTTCGTCGAGGATGAGCAGCGGCGCGTCCTCGATGATGGCGCGGGCGATGGTTAGAAGCTGGCGCTGGCCGGAGGAAATGGTCACAGCATCGCTCAGCTTGGTGTTATAGCCATCGGGCAGCGTGCGGATGAAGTGGTCGAGGCCCACGGCCTTGCAGGCCTTGGTGACCTGCTGGTCTGTGACGTCTTTTTTGGCGTAAATCACGTTTTCCTTGATGGTGCCTTCAAACAGCCATGTATCCTGCAGCACCATGCAGAACTGCTCGTGCACGTTCTCGCGGCTCAGCTGCTGGGTGGGGATGCCGTCAATGCGGATTTCGCCGCTGTCCACTTCATAAAAGCGCATCAGCAGGTTGACCATGGTGGTCTTGCCCGCACCCGTAGGGCCGACGATGGCGATCTTCTGGCCGGATTTGGCGGAGGCGGAGAAATCGTGGATGATGGTCTTGTTCTCGTCATAGCCAAAGCGTACGTGGTCAAAATCCACATTGCCACTCGCGCGGCCAATGCGCTTGAGCGTCTTGCCTTCTTCGCTGTCCACTTCTTTCTGGCCCAGGAACTCGAGCACACGCTCGCCCGCGGCGGCAGTGGATTGCAAGGAGGTGGCGCTTTGTGCTAGCTGCGACAGCGGCTGGGTGAACAGGCGCACATACATGGTGAAGGCGATGATGACGCCAAACTCAATGCTGCCATTGACGGCCAGCACGCCGCCCACAACACACACGGCCACATAGCCGAAGTTGCCGATGAAGCCCATCAGCGGCTGCATCAGGCCGGAGAGAAACTGGGATTTCTGTGCGTTTTTGCGCAGGCGCTCGTTGATTTCGTCAAAGGTCTCAGTGGCTGCGGCTTCGCCGTTATAGGCTTTCACCACATTGTGGTTGGCATAGATTTCTTCAATATGGCCGTTCACCTCGCCAAGGGTGGATTGCATGCGGCTGAAGTATTTTTGAGAGCGCGTCATGATCACAGACATCAGCACAAAGCCGATCAGGGAAGAGAAAATGGCTGTCAGCGTCATCAGAAAGTTGGTGTTCAGCATGGCGATCAGCGAACCGATCAGCAGCGTGACGGCCGAGAACATGGTAGTGATACTTTGGCTGAGGGTTTGGGAGATGGTGTCTACGTCGTTGGTGACGCGGCTGAGGATATCGCCATGCAGCGTGCTGTCAAAGAATTTGAAGGGCAGGCGGTCGATCTTGTGCGCAATATCGCTGCGCAGGTTCTTTGACACCCGCTGGGTGGTGGTGGCCATGATAAAGCTTTGCGCATAGCTGAAAATGGCGCTGAGGCCATAGTAGATCACCAACGTCATGCCAATGGTGGCAATGAGGTTCATGTCAATGCCGCTCATCATGCCGGCCGTGATGGCGTTGGTCATTTCCTTCACTTTGTCGGGGCCGATGATGGTGAGGACGGAGCCTGCAATGGCCAGCAATACCGCAATCGCCATCGCGGGCAGGTAGGGGCGAAGGCTGTGCTTGACCAGCTTTTTCACCGTGCCGGTAAAATCCTTGGGCTTTTCCGGAATGCCGCGGCCGCCGGGGCCATGGCCTGGGCCGCCGCCCATCGGGCCGCGGCGTACGGGTCTGTTCTCTCTATTTTCAGACATTTTCAAGCTCCTCCTTCGTCAACTGAGACAGCGCAATTTCGCGGTACACATCGCAGTTTTTCAGCAATTCCTGATGCGTGCCGCTTCCCACCATGCGGCCATCCTCTAAAACAACGATCAAATCAGCGTCGCGGATGGTGCCGATGCGCTGCGCAACGATCAGCTTGGTGGCCTTGGCGGTGTGCTCTTTGAGTGCGTCACGCAGTACGCGGTCTGTTTTATAGTCCAGCGCGGAGAAGGAATCGTCAAATATGAAAATTTCAGGTTCGCGGCATACGGCGCGGGCAATGGCCAGGCGCTGTTTCTGGCCGCCGGACACGTTGGTGCCGCCCTGCGCCAGATCGGCCTCATAGGTGTTTTCCATCTTCTCTACAAAGTCTGTGCCTTGTGCAATGGCAACGGCCTGCTTCACCTGATCGATGGTGGCTTTTGCCCGGCTGTTATCGCCATATGACACGTTTTCGGCAATGGTGTCCTTGAACATCACGGCGCGCTGGGGCACATAGCCCAGCTTGTTATGCAAAGCCTGCTGCGTATACTCTTTCACATCCACGCCATCCACCAGCACCTGGCCCTGGGTGGCGTCAAAGAAGCGAGGCACCAGGTTGATCAGTGTGCTTGTGCCGCTGCCGGTGGCACCGATGAAGGCGACGGTCTGCCCCTGTTTGGCTGTGAATGAAACATCCTTCAGCACGTATTCCTCGGCATCGGGATAACGGAAGCTGACGTCTTTGAATTCCACCGTGCCGCGCACGTTCTGCTTGCCTTCGGTCTTCTGGCCGTCTTTGATGGTGATTTTTTTGTCCAGCACTTCCAAAATGCGCTTGCTGGATACGGAGGCACGGGGCAGGATGAAGAAGATCATGGTCAGCATCATGAACGCCATAATGACCTGCATTGCATAGGAGGAGAACACCACCATGTCTTGCAGCAGTCCCATTTTATCCTGCATGCCGGCCTGGTTGATCAGGATTGCGCCAATCCAGTAGATGGCAAGGCTGAGGCCATTCATCACCAGCGACATCACGGGGAACATCAGCCCCATCATGCGGGAGGTGAACAGCTGCGTGCCGGTCAGTTCGGTATTGGCGGTTTCGAATTTTTCGGATTGATAGCCTTCGGCATTATAAGCGCGCACCACGCGAAGGCCGGTCAAATGCTCGCGGGTGACGCGGTTGAGGTTGTCAATCAGGCTTTGCATCTTTTTGAATTTGGGCATCACAAAGATCATCAGCACCGCGATCAGCGTCAGCAATACCACAACGGCAATGGCGGTAGCGGCAGACCACTGCCAGCTGTTGCCGGAGATTTTGATGATCGCCCAGCCGGCCAGAATGGGGGCCTTAATAATCACCTGAAGGCCCATCGAAATAAACATCTGCACCTGCGAAATATCGTTGGTGGAGCGGGTGATCAGGCTGGCGGTGGAAAATTGATTGATTTCTTCCATGGAGAAATCCTGCACCTTGCGAAACACCTTGCCGCGCAGGCGCCAGGAGAACGAGGAAGCAATGTGCGACGCAAAATAGCCCACGATGATAGACGAGGCCATGCTGCCAAGGGCGCACAGCAGCATCTTGCCGCCCTCTGTCAATAGCTCGCCCACGCTGCCCTGGGTGGTGATCAGGCCGGTGATGGCCTTCATGTAGTCCGGCAGCTTCAGATCCAGCCAGACCTGCGCCACAATGAACGCTACGCTGCACAGCATCAGCGTCCATTCGCGCTTTTTCAGTTCTCGGAAAAGTTTCAGCATGTCAGTCTCCTTCTTACCTGTTCCTTCTATATTTTCACGTTCCCTATTGTACGAAGTTTTAACGTTTTTTTCAAGGCGCAAACGCGGCAATATTGTGACAATTCAAAAATTTCATGGGATGATTTGTGGCTGTCGCAGGGTTTGGCTTCTGCAACGCCCCTTGCGTTTTTGTTGTTATGCTTGCCAGAGCGTGCTCTCCCGCAGCTGGAAGAAAAGAGAAAATGTAACAAGGTTTTTGTTTTGGAAGAAAACAGGGAGAAGATCGTTGTATGGATAGCATTGGAAAACCTCATTGCCATTGCCCTTGGAAGAACAACCCATGAATACCAAGCGAAAAAGAAAAATGTGGAGGGTGATTCAAATGACTATGGGAACTAAGCGTATTCTTTCCTTCTTGGCTGCGGCGCTGCTGATTTTGACAATTGCTTCAACAGCTGTAGCAGCCGAGAGAGCGGCAGTGGTGAACAACCCAAATCCTGATGACAGGCTCAACCTGAGGACGGCGCCCAGTCTGGACGCACCCGCGCTTGGCAAATACTACAATGGTGTCAATTTCGAAGTTTTGGGCGATGAGAAGGACGGCTGGGTAAAGGTACGATTTCACAATTTGGAAGGATATATGATGACACAGTATTTGGCGTATGGCTGGGATCAGCCCCAGGTTGCCTCAGCAATGCCTACTGTGAAAATAAAAAATGCGGGCGGCACCGGCCTCAACCTGCGCAAAACGCAATCGGTCAATTCGGCCTCTCTGGGTCTGTACAAGAACGGCTCCACCGTTTTGGTATATGGCGTCAGCGAAACCTGGTGCCATGTGCAAACCAGCGATGGTAAGGTGGGTTTTATGCTGCGGGAGCATCTTTCGCCGGAGATTGAGTTTCAAAAGGAGGATAAGGATTCCGATAGCAGCATCAGAAATAGCACAGGCAGCACATGGAACAATGGGCCGGTTGGCAAACATCAGGTGGCGGTGTGGCCGATTCCTTTGCAAGACTATGTGGCTGTTGTGAACAATCCAAACCCTGCGGATCGGCTGCATCTGCGCAGCCAGCCGAGTGAGCAAGCGACATCGCTTGGAAAATACTACACGGGGGTGCATGTGATTGTTAACGGCCAGCCCAAAGGGGATTGGCTGCCGGTAGCCATCGGCATAGACGGATCCATAGAAGGATATATGAATCTCAAGTATCTTGTCTTTCCCGGCGCAGGGGTGCCTTATCCGGAATCCGCCATGCCAATCTTGACTGTGAATAACCCGGGAACGGCCAAAAACCTGAATCTGCGTGAGAATCCTTCGATCTATTCAAAATCACTAGGACTCTATAAAAATGGCACCCAAGTGATCCTGATGGGGTTTGACGGGGAATGGGCGCATGTGATCGTCGATGGAAAAACAGGTTTTATGTTGGCAATTTACTTGAAGTAAAAATAGGGTTATAATTATTTTGAAAATGTGCAACCTTTTCCAGTGTTCGTGCGTTTAATAGATGCTTACACACAAAAGACGGAGGAAAATACACTTGAACAGACATTGGATAGGTGCCTTTGCGTCCGCGCTGCTCATCTGCTTGCTGAGCGTTTTGCCTGCAACCGCACAAAATGATTTGATGTACGAAGCCGTCAGCAGTATTGATTTCCATCTGCGCGATGCGGCCCAGGACGACAGCCGCTACATCAAAAAGGTGCCGGAAAACGAGAAAGTGACCGTCCATACCTATGACGAAGAATGGTGCTATGTCACCTACAAGGATGAAACAGGCTTCTGCCGTACGCGGTGGCTGATGTACTTCCGCTCTCTGGATGCGGAAAAATATCAGGTGCCCGGCACGCAGCAGATTGTGGGCGTGGCCACGTTGGCGCAGGATACCTTCATTGAGGGCGGCAAGTTTAAGGGCATTACGGGCAAAAAGGGTGTTATCGTAGCGATCAGCACGGTGGGCTATCAGGGATTTGAGCTGCCAGTCTGGCGCGATTATGGTTTTATCACTTTTCAGGATGCCACCTATCAGGCACTGAAGCCTTGGAAAACCGCACAATCTGGCGATATGATTGCCGCCTTTACCACCTTTTACAACAGCACCACGGGCGGCGATCTGGCGGCGGCGCGGCAGTATAATATCGAGCTTGCGGCCTTCCGCATCCAAAACACCGTGCTTGAGTGCAACGATACCTTCTCATATAATGCCCTGTGCGCGCCGTACAAGTACTCCAACGGCTATAAAAAAGCGCCCAACATCAGCCAGGAGGGTGTGGGCTATGGTGGGGGTGTGTGCCAGCTGTCTACTACGCTGTACAATGCGGTGCTCAATTTGCCGCTGCAAATCACGTCCTGGAATGTGCACCGCAAAAGCGGCATAGACTACGCTCCGCAGTTTTTTGACTCTGCGGTGGGCAGCTATACCGACCTGTGCTTTCGAAACACTTTGCCGTATCCCATCCGCATCGAAACCTTAACGCAAGAGGGGATATTGACTGTTTTAATCTATCGGGATTGATCATCAAGAAGCGCCTTTTCCGGGGGCGCTTCTTCTTTTGCCAGCATGCCGTCGATGATCGTATACTTTTTATCACATAACGCGTCGATGTCCGCTTGGTTATGGCTGGTCATCAAAATGGTTTTGTTCATCTTTGCTTGGTTCTTCAATAGCTCTCGGATTTCTGCCATGCCGGCCTGGTCCAGCCCGTTGAGCGGCTCATCCAGCAGCAGGATTTGCGGGTCCTCCATCAGCGCCTGCGCCAGCCCCAGCCGCTGCTGCATGCCCATGGAATAGTGTTTTACGGCTTTCTTGGACGCAGGGTCCAGACCCACCAGGCGCAGCGTCTCTTCAATCTTTTCTTTATTAACGATATTACGGATTTGCGCCACAATTTTCAGGTTTTGATAGGCCGAGGCATAGGGCAAGAGGCCAGGCGCGTCCACAATAAAGCCGATCGGCGTGCGCGGCGGCGCGCCGTGGATTTTTTCGCCGTTCACGATGATTTCGCCGCTATCTGCCTTCATCAATCCCAGGATGCATTTCATCAGCACGCTTTTTCCGCAGCCGTTGCGCCCCAATAAGCCCGTGATCTGCCCTGCACAGGCTGTCAGGCTGATGCCCTTGAGCACCTCGTGCGTGCCGAAGGATTTGACGACACTAGAAACCCTTATCATTTCATCATTCATTTTTCTCTCTGCCTCTCATGAATCGATTTTCAAGCAGCCAGATCATGCCGATGCAAAAAGCACCACCGCCGCCGTACAGGAGGGTCGGGTTACGCCAGGTGAGCGTGCCACTGTTGTCCCTGTAGAAGGCAAGCATCGCCACCGAAATAGGGGATACGGCACGCCAGCTGTTGGGCATCACGTTCCATACAAAAATGTCCATCAGCAAAAAGGCGCAACCCGCATACAGCCCCAGCGGCTTGGCATGCAGGCAGTTTCCCGCGTATATGCAAAGCCCGATGAAGGCCACGCAGCTATATTCCAGCAGCAGGGCATACAAAAACGCATCCTGTCCCCTCATGGTTCCTGTCAGCAGGTTGCTCACAGAAATAGACAAAATATAGCTTCCCGACCGGGAAAGCAGCGTCCACGCCTGCCCCCACTTGGTGGAAAGCTCCAGCACAGGCAACATGCTTACAACATATACCAGCAGCAAAAACAGCACATACATCGCGGAGAGCACCAGAATAGACGTAATATTGGCGATTGTCCACCCGCGCTTGCCGCTGCGCACGATCAGCTGGGGGTAAAGCTCATCCCGAAAGGGCGCGTGGCAAAATAGCGCGATGGCGCCGGTCATGATTACCAGCTGAGTGACCGAGCCGTTGGTCAAAAAGGCAAAGCCCGCCAGTGTGGCAGAAAACTGATTAGCCATGCACACGCGCACCACACTTTTTAGTTGGTTGTATACATAGAGGCCGACGCCGACAAATGCCAGCAGTGCCGACGCGCGGGCCAGCTCTCTTTTGATCCGGTATCCTGTCAGCCGCAGGCCGCGAGCGGCGTAATCAAGCTTCAAGCAATCGCCTCCCATCCCTCAGAAAGATGATACCGCATATCAGAAGAACCACACCCACGAAAATGAGAGAGGCCAAGACTGTGACGATTTCCGATTTCTGTAGCAGCACGCGCATGTCCAGCCAAAGATCAGGCCGCATCGACGAGGGAATTTCAAGCGTGACCGATCCTTGCCGAAGCAGGTATAACCCCACAAAGGGAGTCAGGTATACGGCGGCTGCGGAGGTGGTTTTGAGGGAAATCATCATAGCGACGCCGCACCACAGCGCTCCCCGTAAAAAGCCGAACAGGCAGGCAAACAGCGCATAGGGCAGCACGGAATCCAGCGAGAGAAAACGGACAAAGGCGAGGGTGGAAAGAGATTGGGCATCATCGGCAGAGATGGGCGGCAGCAGGAAGCGCATAACCAGAAAGAATAACGAAAACCCAAGTGCATTGAGGGCACCGCCACTAACAATCCCTGTGATGAATTTGGACAAGCAGTAAGACCGTGTGCTCACGCGCTGCGCAGGATACGCCGCATACCGCGCGCCGATTTCTGTCTGCGCCGCCCAAACAAAGGGAACCACGCAGAGCATGCTCAGCAGCGAAGTGCCAAATACGCCGCCGAATGATACAGAATGAAAGTAAAAATAGAAAATTGAAAGATGCTCTGAGCTTCCGATATGCCGTGCATCTCCTACATTATCCAGCAGTACCAGCAGCGGGATCAGCGGCACACACAGCCATAACTTATAGGAAAACGCCCGTTTCAAGTCGCTTCCCAGCAACCGTAACTGTTGTTTGTTTTTCATGGGGAAACAGCTCCTCTGTAATGTCATTCTTGCTCCGGCCAGATGCCCGATGGCAGCAACTCTCCGGTGATGGCGTCAAAGCGGTAAGCGCAATCCGACAGGTTTCTGGTGCTGTCCCCTGTGCTTTGCGCTTTTTCTTCCGAGAAGCACCAGAAGGGGCGCAAATCCCGGTCGCAATTGTTTTCCCAATCGATATTCACAGGGATGTACTCCAAATAAATGCGATGTATGGTTTTCGGATAACGATAGTCGCCGTTGTTATCCATAAACGCATCGTACACCTTCAGGATTTCATCCAGGGTCAACAGCTGCTGCGGCTCGCTTTCTGATATAAAATCCACAGCGCCCTCTACCCTTACCTCCATATATCCTCTGGGCATCAGCCCTATCCAACAATGAGAGGGTATAAACGTGTTAGGAGAGGGAACGCCTGGATAGTTGTAGGTGTCGCTGTCGCCCAGCAACGGGATGCCGTTCAAATACAACTTGAAATGAGCCCAGTAAATCTCGTGTTCCTGGGTAACAGGGTCTATTTTTTCATAAGGCTGATCCGGCAGCATACGTTTAAATTCTGCGTGCTCCCATAGCGCTTGTTGCATCGTGCGCAGATCGTCCGCGCGCAATGCCAGCAGCTGCAATGGTTCTATCTGCATGTTATCCATGAATTGCATGATGGTTTGCTTCATGTGCTGGATGGCGTTCTCCCGCGACATAAAATTACAGGCTCGGTTATAATAGGCGCTTGCGTCATCAAAATATACGGGGTAAGAGTGAAACATATATTCTGTTACAGAACGGAACCATAGGCTAAAAAAAGCCATCGTACCACCTCTGTTATAGGGACCCGCTTTCGGCGTGGTGAATAACTCGGATTCACTTATCAAATATGTGTCTTTAACTTGCACCAGTGATTGTGGATCCTGAGAAAAGGTGTCAATCATCTGCTGTACATCAAACTGTTTTGCCCGTGCACGGTATACGGGCAATGCTTCTGGGAAAGTGCCAACAAGTTCAGCGTCTATTTTTGCGCCGGAGGGGAGTGTTAGGCTTAGCTGGGTTGCATCCTCCGCACAAGCCAGGGCAGGCGGGATGAGAATGGCTATCAACACACAGCAGCATAAAAGGTGTTTTAATTTTCGTTGACTTCTCATTTTGGATAGCTCCTTTCCTGATACATTACATCGTTGTCCAAGGGAGGCGCTAGCAGCAAGTCATTTGCTAGCAAGCGCCTCCGTGGTAGTCTGGTTCAAAACAGAATATTAACCAGGACTAAAATAGCCCGACACATAGAGCATGTTTACAACGTCATCTGATGCATCATCCTTTTTGCAACGGATAAACAGATATTTCCCGTCTAGCATATCAAACTGATTCGTGATTGGATCCTTGAACCTACTGTAATAGTAGCTATTTTGAACACCATTCGAGTAAAAGGTAACATACCCGCCCACCGATTCTCCTGGAGTGTTGACATTTCCTCGGGTTCTTGCACCGAAGACTTGATCAGACGAACAGTTTGAGTTGTTAACAGTTATCCTGTTTTCTCCTGCGGTGCCATAGCATAACCCACTGGGCGAGTCAACAGTAGGTCCTATGTCGTGAAACCAATAAGTTCCGAAGTTCACTGAGAAAGCAGTTTCCAGTCCGATAAGCAAAAGCAACATACAGCATACCAAAATCTGAATCTTCTTTTTCTTCACGGTTAATTTCTCCTTTCGCATCGCCGATTCAAGAAGTGAGAGACGGCAACATGATCAATGGAATCTCCTCCTTTTATGGGGTTCGGCTGAGGAAATATACAGGTGACGGAGCATTCAAGCAAATCAGCAGGGCCCTTTTACCGGTTTTTAAGATAAAAAATGGGATATAAAGACTAAATGAAAAAACATGGAAACATTCTATGTAATTGAAATAGTCAAAATAGCATGAATCGCGTAAGGCGATATGCGTGTGATGTTGAGAAAGTGAAACAATTAGGACGAGTTGAAGTTGCTTTCAGTTTCATGAAACCTGCGTATACTGTACCTTGATTATAATGGGAAATCCATAAAAAGTCAAGGTGAAAGCGAAACTTGTTACAAGTAGGTCTATCCGTTTTGCGGTGCCGTGGGCAGCCGAAGCGGGATGACAGCGGGGCGGGGATGGCATGTCGCGGCATGCATCCGAGCAAGTACAAAATTTGTGCTTTTATTTTCATGCCGTAAATGGTATACTTTCATAATATATAGTCCGCGCGATGGAGTATTGCAGTTTTGAAGGGCGCGGGCCAAAACACTCTGTGGAGTAGAACGGAAGGTAAATGACCATGAAAATGTGGAACCCCAGTATTGAAACGATGCCGCGAGATGAAATGGCGGCGCTGCAACTGCAAAGGCTGCAATGGTCTGTGCGGCACGCGTACGACAATGTGCCCATGTACCGTGCCAAGATGCAGGCGGCAAACGTGACGCCGGACGATATCCGGCAGTTATCCGATATCAAGTATATCCCGCTCACCAGCAAGCATGACCTCCGGGAGCAATACCCCTTTAAGCTGCTCGCCGTGCCGATGAAGGAAATTGTGCGCATTCATGCGTCATCGGGCACCACGGGGCAGCCCATCACCGCAGGCTACACAAGGGACGACCTGGACATGTGGGCGGAGAACATTGCCCGCATTGTGGTGGCGGCCGGTGGCTCGGATGAAGACATTGTGCAGATCGCCTTTGGCTACACGCTGTTTACCGGCGCCTTTGGCTTGCACGGCGGCTGGGAGAAGGTGGGCGCGGCGATTATCCCCATCTCCAGCGGCAATACGGAGCGGCAGATCAATATCATGCGGGATTTTGGCGCTACTGCGCTGGTAGCGACCCCGAGCTATGCCCTTTATATGGCGGAGGTGGCCGAAAAGATGGGTGCGCTGCCCGATCTGAAGCTGCGCATCGGCCTGTTTGGCGCGGAAGCATCCACTGAGGAAATGCGCGCGGAGCTGGAGAAGCGCTGGGGCATCACTGCCACAGAGAACTATGGCCTCACGGAGCTTCTCGGCCCCGGCGTAGCGGGGGAGTGTACCTGCAAGTGCGGCATGCACATCAACGAAGATCATTTTTATGCGGAGATTATTGACCCCGAAACGGGAGACCCCCTGCCGATGGGTGAACAGGGCGAAATGGTGCTGACGACGCTGTCCAAACGCGGCCAGCCCGCGCTGCGCTACCGCACCCGGGACATTACGCGTCTGATTGAAGAACCCTGCGCCTGTGGCCGCACGCTGCTGCGCATGGAGAAGATCAAGGGCCGCAGCGACGATATGCTGATCATCCGCGGCGTCAACGTGTTCCCCTCCCAGATCGAGAGCGTGCTGATTGCCACCGAAGGCGTGGGCCCGAACTACGAGATTGTGGTTACCCGCACGGGGTATATGGATCATATCGAGGTCAAGGTGGAACTGACCGACGCGCGGCTGCTGGAAAAGTACGGCGAGCTCGAACGTCTGCAGGGGCGCATCCACAACGCCCTTCGCACGATGCTGAGCATCGATGCCAAGGTCACCTTGGTTTCACCCAACACCCTCAAGCGCTTTGAAGGCAAAGCCAAGCGCGTGTCTGATCTACGGAAATAGGAGCTTATGATATGAAGAAATTAATGCTTGGCAATGAAGCGGTGGCGCGCGGCGCGTGGGAGGCAGGCGTGCGCGTGGTGGCCAGCTATCCCGGCACCCCCAGCACCGAAATCACCGAAAACTGCGCGACCTACCCCGAAATCAATTGCGAATGGGCGACCAACGAAAAAGTGTCCGTTGAGGTCGCCTTTGGCGCGTCCATGACGGGCGCACGTGCGATGAGCTGCATGAAGCATGTGGGCGTCAACGTGGCGTCCGATCCCATTTTCACCGCAGCTTATACAGGCGTGAACGGCGGCCTGGTGATCGTGTGCGCGGACGACCCCGCCATGCACTCCAGCCAGAACGAGCAGGACAGCCGCATGGTGGCGCGCAGCGCCCATATTCCGGTATTGGAGCCTGCGGACAGCGCGGAATGCGTCGCTTATACCAAGCTGGCCTTTGAGCTGTCCGAACAGTACGACACGCCGGTGATGCTGCGCATGACAACGCGTCTGTCGCACTCCCGCTCCCCGGTGGAGCTTGGCGAGCGCGCCGAGGTGGCGGTGAAAGAATATGAAAAAAATCCGCTGAAATACGTGATGATGCCCGGCATGGCGAGGAAGCGTCATCTGGTGGTGGAAGCGCGGGAGAAGCAGATGGCGGCAGATGCCTCTGCATTTGCCATCAATACGGTGGAAATGAGCGATACAAAGCTCGGCATTGTATGCTCCGGCGTGGTATACGCCTATGTGAAGGAAGCACTGCCCGGGGCCAGCGTGCTGAAGCTGGGAATGAGCTATCCATTGCCTGAGCAGCTGATCCGCGATTTTGCCGCCAAGGTGGACAAGCTGGTGGTGGTAGAAGAGCTGGAGCCCGTGCTGGAAAAAGACATTCTAGCGCTTGGCATTGCGGTGAGCGGAAAAGACAAGACCGGCCTGCAGGGCGAGCTGTCTGCTGCGAAGATCGCCGCGTGCTTTGGCGATGCCGATTATACAGAAACGCCGGATGCGCTGCCTGCACGCCCGCCGGTGCTTTGCCCCGGCTGCCCGCACCGTGCCACGTTTTATGCCTTCAAGCGGCTGGGCCTGACTGTGTTTGGCGATATTGGCTGCTATACGCTATGCGCGCTGCAGCCCTTGGCAACGATGGACAGCGCGCTGTGCATGGGCGCCAGCATCGGCATGGCCTTTGGCGCAGAGAAGGCCAATGGCAAAGAATTTTCGAAAAAAGCCGTGGCGGTGCTGGGGGATTCCACCTTCATCCACAGCGGCATTACATCGCTGATTGACGCTGTTTATAACGGCGCGTCCATCACGGTGGTGATTCTGGACAACCGCATCACGGCCATGACCGGGCACCAGCACAACCCTTCCACGGGCTTTAACATCCGCGGAGAAATCGCGCCGCAGCTCAACCTGGAGGCGCTGTGCCAGACCATCGGCGCGCATGTCAGCATCGTAGACCCGTATAACTTACCCGAGTTGACCGCCACTTTGAAGGAAGAACTTAACCGCGATGCTGTGTCCGTCATCATTGCGCGCCGTCCCTGTGCGCTGCTGGATAAGGGCAAAAAGACCGTTTGCTATGTGGACGACTGCAAGAACTGCGGCGTGTGCATGCGCATTGGCTGCCCCGCCATTGAGCGCGGCACAAACGGCGTGAGTATTGATACCGCGTTGTGCGTGGGCTGCGGCCTGTGCCAGAGCATTTGCGCATTTCACGCAATCAAAGGGGGCGACGCAAAATGAAGGCCAATATTATTATCGTAGGCGTGGGCGGCCAGGGCATTTTGCTCACCAGCCGAATCCTCGGCCAACTGGCGCTTTCTCAGGGCGACGACATCAAGGTGAGCGAAGTGCATGGCATGAGCCAGCGCGGCGGCAGTGTGATCACGCATGTGCGCATTGCAGACAAAGTGCATTCCCCGCTGATTGACAAGGGGCAGGCGGACGCGGTATTGTCTTTTGAATGGCTGGAGGCGCTGCGGGCGCAGCCGTTCCTGAAGCCGGGCGGCGTGCTCATCACCAACACCCAGCGCATTTCGCCCATGCCGGTGATTGCCGGTGCGGCGCAGTATCCCTCTGAGCAGCCGGCGGCGGCGCGGGTGATGAGCACCGACGCGCTCAGCCTTGCGCGGCAGGTGGGCAACGAAAAGGCCGTTAATATTGTGCTGCTGGGTATGCTCAGCCTGCTGTTTGACTGCTCCGTCCAGCAGTGGGAGGATGCCATCGCGGCCTGTGTGCCGCCCAAAACATTACAAGCCAACCTGGCGGCATTTGCCGCAGGCCGTGCAGTATAAGAAGGTGATTCAGCTTGGAAAACATCATTTGGACCAAAGAGAAAGAAACCTTATCGCGCGATGAAATCCACGATATACAATCCCGGGAGCTGCGCAGCGTGGTGCGCCGCGCTTATGAAAATGTTGCGTTTTATCGGAGCAAAATGGACGCCCTGGGCGTAGCGCCGCAGGATATCAAGGTGGCTGAGGACGTGCGGCTGCTTCCCTTCACGGATAAAAGCGACCTTCGGGACAACTATCCCTTTGGCCTGTTTGCCGTGCCGCAAAGCGAAATCGTACGCGTGCATGCGTCGTCCGGCACCACGGGAAAGCCCACGGTGGCGGGCTATACGCAAAACGATTTAGACAACTGGGCGGAGCTGATGGCGCGCTCGCTGTCCTGTGCGGGGGTGAGCAAAAAATCCGTGGTGCATGTGGCGTACGGGTATGGCCTGTTCACGGGCGGCCTGGGTGCGCACTACGGTGCGGAGCGCATCGGCGCCACCGTAATCCCCGTCAGCGGCGGCAATACCCAGCGGCAATTGATGCTGCTGATGGACTTTGGCGCGACCACCCTGTGCTGTACGCCCTCCTACGCGCTGAACCTTGGCGAAGCGATGGAGCGCGAGGGCATGGACATGAGTCAGCTGAAGCTTGAAACCGGCGTATTTGGCGCAGAGCCCTGGACGGCGGAAATGCGCAATCAGCTGGAAAAGCGCCTGAACATCCAGGCCTGCGACATCTATGGGCTGACCGAGATGATGGGCCCCGGCGTGAGTATGGACTGCTGCGCGCGGGATGGCCTGCACGTGTGGGAGGATCACTTCCTGCCGGAGATCGTGGACGACAACCTGCTGCCCGTGCCCTACGGCACAGAGGGCGAGCTGGTGTTCACCACACTCACCAAGGAAGGCATGCCGCTACTTCGCTACCGCACCCACGATATCAGCTGCCTCAACCCCGAGCCCTGTATTTGCGGCCGCACCCATGCGCGCATGCGCCGGGTGAAGGCGCGCACCGACGATATGCTGATCATCCGCGGCGTCAACGTGTTCCCCTCCCAGATCGAGCATGCACTACTCAAGATCGAGGGCATTGCGCCGCATTATCAGATCATCGTGGACCGCAAGGGCAGCCTGGATACTGTGGAAGTGCAAGTTGAGCTGGAGCGCACGCTGATTGGTGACACGGTGCGTGACCTTGAAACGCTGCGCAACCGCATCACCGCGCAATTGGCCAGCGAAGCGCTCATCAGCGTCAGCGTCAAGCTTTGCCAGCCAGGCAGCCTGCCTCGCAGCGAAGGCAAGGCAAAACGTGTGATCGACAATCGAAAAATGTAGTGTATTATCGGTAAAATTATGATATAATGGGCAACATAGAGGAGGGATGGCTGTGTACGTCAAACAAATCTCCGTTTTTATCGAAAACTCGCCCGGGAAGCTGGCGGATTTTACGCGCCTGCTGGGGGAGAGTGGCATTGATCTGGTATCCCTGTCCATTGCGGACACCACCAACTTTGGCATTCTGCGCGGCATCGTGGCGGATTACCAAAGGGCCGTTGCCATCATTGAGCAGGCCGGTTACACCGCGTGCATCACCGATGTGCTGGCAGTCACAGTGCCCGACCGTCCGGGCGGGCTGGCGGATATTTTGCAGCTGCTCAGTGATGCGGGCATCGCCATTGAGTATCTGTACAGCTTTGTGCGCCACAAGGGCAACAATGCGCTGATCGTGTTCCGCGTGCAGCAGATTGACGAGGCGCAGGACATTCTGCGCGCGCACAATGTGCACTTCCTCACGCAGGAAGAAATTTGTAACATCTGACAGGGGGAGCTGCTTTGAGCTACCGGGAAACCCGCGTGGTGGTGGATCTTTCCGCCATCCGTCATAATGTGCGCGCCTTGCAAGCCTTGGTCGGTGCGGATGTACAGCTGATGGCGGTGGTGAAGGCCAACGCGTATGGGCATGGGATGCTTGAAGTGGCAAGGGCCGCGCTGGACGCCGGTGCCAAATGGCTTGGCGTAGCCATTGCGGAAGAGGGGAAGGAACTTCGGGAAGCTGGGATTACCGCGCCTATTTTGGTGCTGGGCGGTATGAACGAAAACGGCGCAGCCGCTGCCGTGCGCTATCGGCTGACTCAGACCGTGTTTGACGAGCAGGGGATCAAGCTGCTTCAGGTTGCTTGCGAAGCGCAAAAGGCGACGGTAGACATTCACCTCAAGTGTGATACCGGCATGGGGCGCATTGGGGTACGCAGCCCGCAGGAGGTGCAGGCCGTATTGCAGGCGCTTTCATCCGCACCGCTGGTGCACCTGAGAGGAGTGTATACCCATTTTGCCAACGCCGACGCGCCGGAGGATGCTTACAGCAGTAGACAATTGCGCCTGTTTGACGCGTTGTGCGAAGGCCTGCCAAAGGGCCTGATGCGCCACGCTGCGGCCAGCGCGGGCACGCTTCGCTACCGGAATGCGCATTTTGATATGGTGCGCATCGGCATCGCCATGTATGGTTGCCCGCCGTTAGAAACAGCGGCGGATCTTCGTCCTGCGCTGTCCTGGCATACGCAGATCGCGTATATCAAGGATTTGTCGCCCGGCGATTTTGTCAGCTATGGCTGCACTTTTTGTGCAAAAACCAAAATGCGCGTGGCCACGTTGCCGGTGGGCTATGGCGATGGCTACCACCGCGCGCTGTCCGGCAAGGCGTTTGTGCTGGTGGGCGGCGTGCGCTGCCCGGTGCTTGGCCGGGTATGCATGGATCAAATGATGGCAGACATCACAACGGTGCCCTCCGCCAAGGTGTATGACCCGGTTGTGCTGATAGGCACGCAGGGGCAGGAGCACATCACCGCGGACGAGCTCGCCGCCCTGGCAGGCACCATCAGCTATGAAATGTTGCTGGCCCCCACCCCTCGGGTGCCGGTTACACACCTGTTTTGACAGGGTGTTACGAAAGGATTGTACGGCATGCAAAACACGAAAAAACCTGCAAAAAAGCAAAAAAAGCTGATTTATCAGCCTTATTTGAAGGGCAACAGTTTTTCCGGGCTGGTCGTCAAGCGCTCGCTGCGCATTGTGATGTATCAGCTGATATTCACTGTGTTCAATCTGTTAGTGGGCACGGCGGTCAACTTTGACAGCATGTTTTTGCGGCTGGTGTTTAACTTGCTGCTGGTGGCCGTGTGCGGCATGATGATCTATGTGGACGGCACCAATGCAGGCACGGCGGATGTGGCGCTGGGCGAAATCTGCTATCAGCGCAAGGAAAGCGGCAAGAACATCGACAAGACCGATATGGATGGCTGCTATCATCCGCTCAAAGGCTGGCTGACGGCGCTGGTGGGTGCGGCTCCACTGTTTTTGGTCACGTTGGTGTACGCGGTGCTTGCGCAAAAGCAAGTGTATACCCTGCAATCACTGCCCAGCTGGGTGCAAAGTTTCTCCGGCAACAGCGAAATTTCGAACGCACTTCAATACTATACCTCTCCTTCCATGGGCTTTGTAGAGATCATGCGCGTCATTGCCCGCTTTTTGACCATGCCTTACTACAGCATCATCGGCGGGGATAACGCGAATTTGACGCTGCTATTTGACAGGCTGTCCCCGCTGCTGGTTTCCCTGCCCGCGCTGGCGTACCCCATTGGCTATTTCCAAGGCCCGCGCCTTCGCGCGCAGCTGCATGGCGCGATTGCGTCCAGCAACCGCAAGGCCGTCAACAAAAAGAAAAAGGAAATTAAGGCGCGCCAGGAAAAGAAAAACCAGATCATCTGACGATGCGTATCATAGCAGGCGAGGCGCGCTCGCGTCCGATCAAGGCCCCCAAGGGGCAAAACACGCGCCCTACGCAAGACAGGGTGCGCGAGTCTTTGTTTAACATCCTCGCCCCGCGCGTAGAAGGCGCACGGGTGCTGGACTTGTACGCGGGCAGCGGCGCGCTGGCGCTGGAGGCGCTCAGCCGTGGCGCTGCGCATGCGGTGCTGGTGGAAAAGGCACGGGAAGCGCAGCTGGTGGCCGCGGAAAATCTGAAAGTGCTGGGGTTTGAAGGCCGCGCACAGTTGATGAAGATGCCTGACACTCAGGCGCTGAGTGCCCTTCGCGGGCAGCAGTTTGATTTGCTCTTCCTGGACCCTCCCTATGCAATGGAGGTTGCGCCGGTCGTAGAAATCATTGCGGCCTATGGGCTGATGGACAAGGACGCGCTGATGATGATCGAGCACTCCGGGCACAATCCGCCGGTGGTGGGCGATGCGTTTGAAAAAACCGATGTGCGCCGCTACGGCGAAACCCAGATCAGTTTTTACCGTTTACACGAAGGAGATCAGCCATGAGCAACCGCCGCTGCCTATATCCCGGCAGCTTTGATCCGGTGACCAACGGCCACATGGACGTGATCGAACGCGCATGCCGCATGTTTGACGAGGTTTATGTTGGCGTGCTGCACAATCCCGCCAAGGTAGGCAGCTTCCCCGTGGCACAGCGGATCAATTTGATTGAAGCTGTGTGCGAGGGCTTGCCGCAGGTGCGGGTACTGGCCTTTGACGGCCTGATGGTTGAGCTGGCAAAGCAGCTTGACATCCACATCGTCATCCGCGGTGTGCGCGGCGTGACAGATATGGAGAGCGAGATGTCCATGGCACGTGCTAACCGCATGCTGTATCCGGCGCTGGAGACTGTTTTTTTGCCCGCAACCCCGCAGATGGAGGCGGTCAGCGCCTCGCTGGTGCGGCAAATCGCGTCCTTCGGCGGCGATATTTCGGCCTTTGTGCCCCCCAAGATTGTTCAAACGGTGATGGAACGCTTCCACTCAGGCACTACAACATAAGGAGGAAGTCCCTATGGCACAATTGATGATCTTCCAGCTGATTGACCGCATCCGTCTACAGGTGCAAAACGCCCGTCCCATCCCGCTGTCCAGCAAGCTGATGATAGACAAAGAAGAAATGCTTTCCTTGCTGGATCAGCTGGAGCAGAGCGTTGCGCCGGATACCAAAAAGGCACAGCAGATCGTAGAGATGGAGGACAAAATCCTCAGCGAAAGCCGCCGCCAGGCGGATGCGTCCACGCGCGATGCCGCTGCCAATGCCAGCCGCGTCAAGGACGATGCCAATAACCAGGCGCAGGCCATTTTGGCCGATGCCCATGCCCGCGCGGCAGATATGCAGCGCAGCTCCACTGAGGCCGCCAACGCCCGCATTGCTGATGCTCAGGCGCATTATGCTGCTATGCTGAATGATGCCCAGGCCAAGGCAGCCAGGCTGGTATCCGAAAGTGAGATCACCCAGCGTGCCCAGGCGGAAGCACAGGAAATGATTGAGAGTGTGCGCCGGGATTGCGACCGTTATGCCCAAAGCATTCAGGAGAATATCGATCAACTGCTGCACCATGCGGATGTTAATCTGTCCCAACAGCTGGATGCGCTGCGCATGCTGCGGCAGGAAATCAGCATGCCGCGGTAATCTCCTGTGAAAAACCGGCAGGAAAACGCAAAAAGTGCTTGACACCACCCCCGACTGTGGATATACTATAATGGCTGTCTTGTGGTGATTTCTATCACAGCACACCAAATGAATGCCATTTGGCATTTTTGATTAAAGGAGTTGTAACCCAATGAAGCGTACTTATCAGCCCAAAAAGCGCCAGCGTAATAAGGTTCATGGTTTTCGCGCCCGCATGTCCACCAAAAACGGCCGTCGCGTGCTCGCCGCCCGCCGCCGCCGTGGCCGCAAGGAACTGACTGTATAATACAGCCAGCTTTCTGTTTGTGACCTGCATGGCTTAGCCCGCCCCGCTGCTTGCCAGAGCGCATCACACGAAGGGGCGGGTTTTGTTATTGCATCCGCGCGAAGGGGGAGAACATGCAAAAAGACTTCCGGCTTCGTAAGAATGGCCAGTTTCGGTATGTATACCGCAAAGGCAAGGGCGGTGGCTGCCGCGAGCTATCGCTGGCGTTTGTGCCTGCGCACCGGCTGCTGGTGGGTTTTGCCGTCAGCAAGAAGGTGGGGGGCGCTGTCACCAGGAACCTCGTCAAGCGCCGTTTGCGCGCGGCCTTCTCGTCCCAGATCCCCAGGCTTCGCCGGGGGATGTACGTGGTTACAGCCCGTGAGGAAGCGGCAAATGTCGATTATCAGCAGCTTCTTCGATCCTTGTGCTACCTGATGCGCAAGCAACAGCTCTACGTGGACAAAACGCCATGACCAAGCTGCTGATACGCGCCGTACGGTTTTATCAAGCCCATATCAGCCCCTATAAACGCAAGAGCTGCCGCTTTGTGCCCACGTGTTCCAGCTATGCCATCACGGCGCTGGAGCGGTATGGTGCCATCAAAGGGTCATGGCTTGCTATCCGTCGTATTGCGCGTTGCCATCCCTTCTGTAAGGGTGGTTACGATCCTGTGCCAGAACTACCCGATGCAGTGATTAGGAGGGACGAAAACCAGTGAGCTTTATCAACGATTTTCTTCGTTCGGTATTGGATTTTATCAGTGGCCTGGTGCTCAACCAAGGCCTCGCCGTTATTATCTTTACAACGCTGATGCTGATTGTGCTGTTGCCCTTTGACTACAAGAGCCGCAAAGGCATGAGCCGCATGACCAAGATCCAGCCGCAATTGGCCGCGCTGCAAAAGAAATATGCCAACGATAAGCAAAAGCTGCAGCAAAAGCAGTATGAGCTGTACAAAAAAGAAAACGTCAGCATGTTTGCGGGCTGCCTGCCCATGCTGCTGCAGTGGCCGATCATGATCGCCATGTTTGCTGCCATGCGCGCCATTGCCAATGAGAATCTGGCTCGCCAGGCCTTTGAATACCTCAGCGGTAATGCCAACCCCGTGCTGTCTTCCGAAGTGTTCCTTTGGATCCGCAACATTTGGATGACCGACTCGCCCTTCACCTCCATTGCGCCGGACCTGAACAGCTTGAGTATGATCCCCCTGGATGCGTGGCAGAAGGCCTTTGCCGCACTCAGCCCCGAGCAGCTGACCCTGATTGCGCAGCATTTGCCCGCCGATGTTGTTTTGAACTTTGAAACCTCGGCCGCCATGAAGGAATCCATCACCGTGATCATGAACGGCTTGCAAACCATGCCCGCCTATATTTCCGCCACCAGCGGCATACCCGGCTGGACGAACATGAGCCTTTTGATTACCCGCCTGACGGTGTACCAGCAGTACAACGGCCTGCTGATTCTGCCCGTGCTGGCTGGCCTTACCCAGGTGCTCCAGACCAAGTTGAACCCGCAGATGCAGCAACAGCAGCCCGCGGGCGACCAGCAAAAGGGCATGGGCAATATGATGCGCTACATGTTCCCCATTATTTCTGTGTTCTTCTGCTTGACCTCGAACGCCGGTTTCGCCCTCTACTGGGTGACCAGCAACGTCGTCAGAGGCATCACCAGCGTACTGATTACCCGCTATTTGGAAAAGCAAGATGCCAAATCAGCGGATGCTATATCCGGAGAGGGGTCGATTAAATAATGAAAACCTTTGAAGTATCTGCACGCTCGATTGAAGACGCTATATCGCAGGGCCTGGAGCATCTGGGTGTATCCATCAGCGATGTGACGGTTGACATCCTGGAAGAGGGCAGCAAGGGCCTGTTCGGCCTGTTTGGCAGTAAGCAAGCCAAAGTGCGCCTCACCCTCAACGAAGAAGAACCCGCCCCCGCAAAGCCCGCTATGATGGCCGCGCCCGAAGCGAAAGCAAAGCCGCAGCCCGCGCCCAAAAAGCCCGCGCAGCAGCCTGCCCCCAAGGCAGAGAGCCAGCCGAAGCCCCAGGATAAGCCGAAGCCGGAAAGCAAACCTAAGGCCGAAAAGCCCGCTGCCCCCAAAGCGGAGAGCAAGCCCGTAGAAAAGAAAGCCCCCGTTGCCCCCCAGCAGCCCGCCGAACCCCGCGAGATCGTCCCTGCCGCCCAGGCAGACCGTGGCACCGCCGCCGGCCGCGCCCAGGAGTTTTTACAGCAGCTGACCTCTTTGATGAGCGTGCCCGTATCCGTGGCTGTGCGCACCGATGATGAAGGCAATGTGCGCGTAGACATGATGGGCGATGCCCAGGGCATCCTGATTGGCCGCCGCGGCGAAACGCTGGATGCGCTGCAATACCTCACCAGCCTGCAGGTGAACAAGGGCCGTGAAGAATATACCCGCGTCACGCTCGATTCTGAGAATTACCGCGCCAAGCGCGAAGAAGCGCTGATCCGCCTGGCCAACCGCATGGCCAACCGCGCGCAAAAGACCGGCCGCAAGGTGTCTATGGAGCCCATGAACCCCTACGAGCGCCGCATTTTGCACAGCGCATTGCAGGACAATCCCCATGTGACCACCCACTCGGAGGGCGAGGAGCCCAATCGTCACGTGGTTATCACATTGAAATAAGTAAATGAACGCCCGCTGAAATATGCGGGCGCTTATTTTCTATCGGAGGTAGAGAATAGTGCAGCCGATTATTTATTTGCAGGAAAATCCCCTCGTCATCCGCTCCATGCTGGCAGCGGATGTTGACACGATTTATAGCGAATATCTGCTCAGGGATTGGCACCCTGACCGCGCGGTATATCAAAGCTATTTTGAGAAGCAGGGGCAGGGGATACTCACCGTGATTGCGGCGGAATATGACGGCGCACTGGCCGGATACACCACACTGCAGCCAGCGGCAATTCACGGGCCATTTGTGGGGGAGCCGATCATCGTGGACTTCAATGTGTTCATTCCCTACCGCAACCGGGGTATTGGCGGCAAAATCCTGGACGTGGCGGAGGAGCTTGCCAAAGCACTGTCGGATCGGGTGGTACTGGGCGTTGGCCTGCATTCCGGCTATGGCGCGGCGCAGCGGATCTACGTGAAGCGCGGCTATATCCCGGATGGCTCCGGTGTGTGGTATCAGGATGCACCCTTGGCGCAGTATGCGGACTGCAAGAATGACGACGATCTGGTGCTGTATCTGTCGAAAACACTGAAGTAATAATCGCATTGCATTTATATTACGGTTATGTTAATCTATGCATTGGAAATCCATACAAAAGAGGAGATCAACCATCATGAAAAAGAGCATGACCCTTCTTTGCGCGTTGGCGCTGGTGCTTCTGGTGGCTGTGCCGGTGGTATCGCTGGCATTTGCATACGAGCCTTATTCTCAGGGCTATGTGAAAACCCAAAATGGCGGCACGCTCAACCTGCGTGTCACGCCGTCTTCCGATGCCAAGGTGCTGACTACCATTCCCTATGGGGCGGAATTGACCATTGACAATAGCTTCACCGGCAACAACCAATGGCTGATGGTGCAGTATGAAGACCCAGGCACGGCCAAGCAATATAGCGGCTATGTGATGAGCCGCTATATTGTGCACGAAGCGCCCGTGCTGGCGAGCAATCCCCGGCCCAAACCCACCGCTGCGCCAGCAGCCACACCGGCACCGGTGAACGAGTTGACCAATATTTTCAATGGCTTTGTCGCCATTGATTATTATGTGCTGGTGCGCCCCAGTACGCCGGGCGGCTATGTGCACATGCGCTGGGCCCCCTCCAAGCAGATGCCCATCATGACCGATTATTTTGAGAATGCCGTGCTGCACGTCATCGCGCAAAACAATGATTGGTGCCAGGTGCGCGATGAAACGACGGGCATGACAGGCTTCATGATGCGCAGCTTCCTTCAGCAGCAGGTGATATACACCGGCGACGGCTATGTGGCGCAATAAGTGAGCGGAGGATAAGCATATGAAAAAGACATTTGCATGGATTATTACCCTGATGATGGTGCTTTGCATGGGCGGCGCAGTGGCAGAAATCTATTCGCTGCAAACGGCATCTACCATATTCGATGTGGAAATCACTTTGCCGGATGGCGTCGAAGCCACACAGCGCATGGCAGGCGATATCGCGCTTCTGAGCTTCACACTGAATACGGACAACGGCGCGCAGCTGGAGTTCAAGATGTCGGTCGCCCCTGGCGAAGAACTGCTTGTATCAAAGTTATCCGAGCTTTCTGCCGAGAATTTGGAAGCGCTGATCGGCTATCTGACGGAAAGCTTTCACCACGCCACGTATGCCATCCTCCCGCTGGCGGATGGCAACATCGTGATTGTGATGGAAGAAAACGATGCATACAGCGATTATGCGATGTTTTTCACAGTGTATGAGGGCTACTGCTTCAACCTGTATGTGAACAACGCGGATTACAGTGAAATGGCCATCGAAGCAATGGATATTGCCTATCAAATGATCACCAGCCTGAAAGTAATACCGGTTAATTAAGTTTCACAAAAAGCAGGGCATTAGCCCTGTTCTTTTTTTGTCGAAAACATGTGCTTTTTGTTGACAAATGCCACCTGTTGTGCTAAAGTAACGCTGGTTGTTTTAAGGCGGTACAGAGAGACCGACAAGCAGCGGGCATTTTGGGGCGTACCCCTCTAAAAACCATGCTGAATCTTGCCGTGCTCTTGCGCGGTTTTTCTTTGGCCGCAATACAGTATACGGAGGGGAAACGAATGAAGCTGATCTACGATGTAGAGGACAAGCCGGTATTCAAAAAGAACATCGTGTACGCCCTGCAGCAGGTGCTTGCGATCATCGCCGCCACCATCCTGGTGCCAATCCTTGTCAACTTGAACTGGGAAGGCGAAACCAAGCTGCTCAGCCAGAGCGCTGCGTTGTTTGGCGCCGGTGCCGGCACGCTTGTGTACATCCTGTTCACCCGCAGAAAGAGTCCCGTGTTCCTGGGCAGCTCCTTTGCATTCATCGGGCCGCTGATTGGTGCTTGCACGTTTGGTTACTTCGGCATCCTGCTGGGCGCCGTGGTTGCGGGCCTTGTGTACGTCGCTATCGCCATTGTGATTCACTTTGTGGGCACCAACTGGGTGGACAAGCTTCTGCCCCCCGTCATCATCGGCCCCACCGTCGCGCTGATTGGGCTCAGCCTTTGCGGCTCAGCCATCAATAACCTCAACAACACTGCCGCCGGTGCGGATTATAACCTGATTGCCATCCTGTGCGGCCTGATCGCGCTGCTGGCCACCGTGCTGGCGTCCGTTAAGGGCAGCCAGGGCATGAAACTGATTCCCTTCATCATCGGTATTGCGGCGGGCTATGTGGCCGCCACGATCTTTACCGTAATTGGCAATATCGCGGATATTGAGTACCTCAAGGTGATCAACTTCCAGCCGCTGGTGGATAATTTTAGCCCGGTGACCTTTAAGAGCTTCTTAAAGTGGCCTGAGTTCACCGTATACATGGCCTTCAATCCCCAGGGTGAAGTGGGCACCGTGGCCAACATGCAAAACTTCTGGACGGTCTTCCTGCAGTTTGCACCCGTTGCCTTTGTCGTGCTGGCCGAGCATATTGCAGACCATAAGAACCTGAGCACCGTTATTAACCGCGACCTGATCAAAGAGCCCGGCCTTACACGCACGCTGCTGGGCGACGGCGTAGGCACCATCGTTGGCTCTGTCTTTGGCGGCTGCCCCAACACCACCTATGGCGAGAGCGTTGGCTGCGTGGCCATCACGGGCAATGCTTCTGTGTCTACCATCACGCTGGCGGCGTTCTGCTGCCTCGCGTTCTCCTTCCTCAGCCCTGTCGTTGCGCTCATCAACACCATTCCGATCTGCGTGATCGGCGGTATCTGCATCGCGCTGTATGGTTTCATCGCGGTCAGCGGCCTCAAAATGCTGCAGGGTGTGGACCTTGGCGAATCCAAGAACCTGTTCGTGGTCAGCACCATCCTGGTCACCGGCATCGGCGGCCTCAGCCTGGTGTTTGGCGCGATTGAAATCAGCAACATCGCCACCGCGCTGATCCTGGGCATTCTGGTCAACCTGATCCTCAAGGACAAGAAAGCCAAGGCATAAGAAACCTCTTTAGCCCTGCATGCATATGCGGGGTTTTTTGTTTGACAATATAACAACCGCATGCTATACTGAAAAAAACTTGAAGGAGGAGAGCCGATGCTGCCGTTGTACGTTGTTCATTCCTATACGTATTATTATACCGTGGCGTATCAGCGCGACGGCTTTCTGACGTGCGTCAAATAGGGCGAAGCAGTTTCTCTCTTTTGATCCATAGCGGCAGGACAGCCAGAAAAGGCATCCGGCCGCTTTTTATTTTGTGTGAAGGAGTGGTTATCATGGAGGACTTAGAACGGATGGAATTGATCAAAAGCGGGGCGGTTCAAATTTATTCTGAAGAAAGCCTGACCCGGCGTCTTCAAAGTGGTACGCCGCTCATCGTCAAGTTTGGCGCAGACCCCAGCCGGCCGGATTTGCATCTGGGACATTCGGTGCCGCTTCGAAAGCTGCGCCTGTTTCAGGAGCTTGGGCACAAGGTGGTGTTTGTGATTGGAGATTTTACCGGCATGATTGGCGACCCGACCGGCAAGAGCAAGACCCGCCCGGCACTGACGCTGGAAGAAACGCGCGCCAGCGGGGAAACCTACTTCCGCCAGGTGGCCAAAATTCTTGATCCCCAAAAGATTGAGATCGCCTACAACTCCGCCTGGCTGGCCAAAATGAATTTTGCCGATGTAATTGCCCTTTGTGCAAAGTATACCGTGGCCAGGATTCTGGAGCGGGATGACTTCAAAAACCGCATAGAGCAAAATCAGCCGATTGGCATGCACGAGCTTTTGTATCCGCTGGTGCAGGGGTATGACTCGGTGGCGCTGCATGCGGATGTAGAGGTCGGGGGGACGGACCAGACCTTCAACTTGCTGGTGGGCAGGGCGCTGCAGGCCGATTATGGGCAGACGCCGCAGGAGGTGATCACCTATCCGCTGCTGATTGGCCTTGACGGCAAGGAGAAGATGAGCAAATCCCTGGACAACTATATCGGTATCAGCGAACCGGCAGACCGTATGTTTGAAAAAGCCATGAAGGTGCCCGATCATCTGCTTGTGAGTTACTTTGTGCTGACCACCGACACATTGAAAGGCGATGCTGAACGTTTGATTTCGCAGGACATCCGTGCCGCGCATTTTCGCTATGCCGAAATGATCACGGCGATGTATCATGATCGGGCGGCGGCGCAGGCAGCCAAAGTGCGGTATCTGCAAGTGGCCGCGGGCAGCGCGCCGGGGCTGCTTTCGGAGTTTGTGGTAAGCGAGCCGGAGATTATGCTGTTCGAGCTTTTGAAGCGGGTGGGCTTTGCCATGTCTAACGGCGAGGCCAGGCGGCAGATTGCGGGCAAGGGCGTCAAAATTAACGGCGTCACGGTGGAGGATGCGATGCTGCGCCTCACAGTGACCGAGCCGCTGGTGTTGCAGTTTGGCAAAAACAAATTTGTGAAAGTGCGGAGGTAAAGGCGAAAGAAGCGCTTGTATGGCAGAAAATAGCGCATTTGCATATTTACAAACGTGCTTGGCCATGGTATAATTATTGATGTGGCCTTTGGAACCGTACGCGCGGCTGTGCGATACTTCAACGCCAAGCTGCGTTACCGGCGATTGACGCGGGGTTGCCACGCCCCTATTTGAAGGAGGAAACTACAATGGACAAGGAACTCAAAGCCAGCATCATGCAAACCTACGCCCGCCACGAAGGCGATACCGGCTCGCCCGAAGTGCAGATCGCACTGCTCACCCAGCGCATCAACCACCTCAACGAGCACCTCAAGCTCAACAAAAAAGACCACCACAGCCGCCGCGGATTGCTTCTGATGGTTGGCCAGCGCCGTGGCCTGCTGGATTACCTCAAAAAGACCGATATCGAATGCTACCGCGATTTGATTGCCAAGCTGGGTCTGCGCAAATAAAGCGCTTATATTGGCTATCGGTTGCACGCACTGCAACGCAGAGCGCGCCCGGTAGCCTTTCTTGTTTAAGGCAAGGGCCTTAAGCATAGTGTGTGTGAGGAGAAGGAAGAGAATCATGGAAAACAAGGCTTACTCAATGGAATTTGCAGGGCGTACGCTGACGCTGGAGTTTGGCAAGTACGCGCAACAGGCGGGCGGCTCCACGCTGGTTCGCTATGGTGAAACGGTTGTGCTGGTCAACGCTACCGCGTCGGACAAGCCCCGTGACGGGGTGGACTTCTTCCCCCTGAGCGTTGATTACGAAGAAAAGCAGTATGCTGTGGGCAAAATCCCCGGCGGCTTCATCAAGCGTGAAGGCCGTCCTACCGAAAAAGCCACGCTGACCTGCCGCTTGATCGACCGCCCCTTGCGCCCCTTGTTCCCCAAGGGCATGCGCAATGACGTGCAGGTCGTTGCCACCGTTCTGTCTATGGAGCCGGATGCTTCGCCCGAGTTTGCTTCCATGCTTGGCTCCTCTGTGGCGCTGAGCATCAGCAACATTCCGTGGGGCGGCCCCATTGCGGCTGTGATCATGGGCCGCGTGGACGGCAAGCTGGTGGTCAATCCCACCGAAGCCCAGGCCGAAAAAAGCGACATGCATGTCACCGTTGCGGGCACCAAGGAAGCCATCATGATGGTGGAAGCCGGTGCCAATGAAGTCAGCGAAGATGCCATGATGGATGCCATCCTCACCGCACACGAATCCATTAAAGAATTGGTAGCATTCCAGGAAACCATCATTGCCGAAATCGGCAAGGAAAAGAGCGTATATCCCCTGGCGCTCACCGGCGATGACATCAAGGCCGCCGTGCGCGAATACGCTTTTGACAAGGTGGTTTACACCTTCGAAACCTTTGTGCGCGAAGAGCGTCAGCAGCGCGAAGAAGCGACCTCTGCCGATGTGACTGCGCACTTTGCCGAAATTTATCCCGACCGTATGCGCGAAGTGGGCGATGCCCTGTACGCGCTCAATAAAGAAGTGATGCGCCGCAAGATCATCGAGGACGGCATCCGTCCCGATGGCCGCATCGTCACCGAGGTTCGCCCCATCTGGTGCGAAGTGGGCGTTCTGCCCCGCACCCATGGCAGCGCTATCTTTACCCGTGGCCAGACCCAGGCGCTCACCATCACCACGCTGGGCTCTGTCAGCGAGGCGCAGATGCTGGACGGCCTCACCAATGAAAATACCAAGCGCTACATGCACCAGTACAACATGCCCTCCTACGCCACTGGCGAAGCCGGCCGTTCCCGCTCGCCCAACCGCCGCGAAATCGGCCATGGCGCGCTGGCGGAGCGTGCGCTGCTGCCCGTTGTGCCCTCCGAAGTGGAGTTCCCCTATGCGCTGCGCCTGGTATCCGAAATCCTGGGCAGCAATGGCTCCTCTTCTATGGCGTCCGTGTGCGGCAGCACGCTGTCCATGATGGACGCGGGTGTGCCCATCCATGCGCCGGTGGCCGGTGTGGCCATGGGCCTGATCCAGGATGCGGAGAGCGGCAAGATCGAAGTGCTTACCGATATCCAGGGCCTGGAAGACTTCCTGGGCGATATGGACTTTAAGGTCGCCGGCACCATGAACGGCATCACTGCCATCCAGATGGACATCAAGATCAAGGGGATCAACCGCGAGATTCTGACCCGCGCTTTGACCCAGGCGCTGCAGGGTCGCCTCCACATTCTGGAGAAAATGCTTGAGTGCCTCGGCCAGCCCCGCACGAGCTTGAGTAAGTATGCGCCCAAGATCATCCAGTTCACCATCAACCCTGAAAAGATCCGCGAAGTCATCGGGCCCGGCGGCAAGATGATCAACAAGATCATCGCCGAAACCGGTGTTAAGATTGATATAGAAGACGATGGCCGCGTGTTTATCGCCACCCCCGATGCGGATGCTGCCGCCAAGGCTAAGCGCATCATTGAGGGCATCGCCAAGGATATCGAAGTGGGCGCGGTATACATGGGCAAGGTTGTGCGCATCATGAACTTTGGCGCGTTCCTCGAAATCGCCCCTGGCAAGGATGGCATGCTGCATATCTCCAAGCTGGACAACAAGCGCGTGGAGAAGGTAGAAGACATCGTGAATGTGGGCGACGAACTGGAAGTCAAGGTCTGCGAGATCGACTCTCAGGGCCGCATCAACCTGATCCGTAACGACATACAATATGATAATCCCAACTTCTCGCGTCCCGCGGCGCCCATGGGCGCGCGTCCTCCCCGTCGGGATGGCCGTTGATAATTCTGCGTCAATTGGGAAATAATGAGGGGGAAACTGTAATAGTTTCCCCCTCATTTGAACATCATCGCTAAGGAGAATTGCTGTGGAACAGTTTACATTATCGAACGGTCTGCAGGTCATCGTTAACCCCATGCCGCATCTGCGCTCTGTCAGCATGGGCGTATGGGTGCGTGCCGGGTCAGTGTTGGAAAAGCCCCGGGAAAATGGCCTTTCGCACTTTATGGAGCATATGGCCTTCAAAGGCACACCCACGCGCACCTCGCGCCAGATTGCCGAGGAGATGGACGCCGTGGGCGGGCACCTCAACGCTTCCACCAGCAAGCTGTGCACCAATTATTACGCCAAGGTGATTGATGAGGATCTGCCCCTGGCGGCGGATATTCTGGCCGATATTACGCGCAATCCTACCCTCGATGAGGGCGAGTTTGAAAAAGAACGCGGTGTCATTCTGGAGGAGATCTCCATGGTAGAGGATTCTCCGGAAGATGTGGTGTATGATGTGCTGTCCAGCGCCGTTTTTGGCGATCAGCCGCATGGCCAGACCATCCTTGGCCCTGCCGATAATATATCCGCTTATACTGTGGCAGACATCCGTGCATACCGCAATAAGCATTATGGCCCCGAAAATGCCGTGATCGCGTTGGCTGGCAATGTGACGGCGGAGGCCGCGCAGGCACTTTTGGAAGTCAAGTTTGGCGATTGGCAGGGCGCAAAGGGCGAGAAATTTCCCATTGCGGTGGCAAACCTCACCCCGCAGGTGCTCACCCGCGAAAAAGATACCGAGCAGATGCATATCTGCCTGTCCTATCGCGGCTATGAAATGGGCAGCAAGAAGGTGTACGCCAGCGCTACGCTCAATAATATCCTGGGCGGCGGCATGTCCTCCCGGCTGTTCCAGCGCATCCGCGAAGAGCTGGGCATGGCGTATACCGTGTATTCCAGCCCCTCCACCTATCCTTCCTGCGGGGAGTATGTGATCTATGCCGCCGTTGCGCCGCGCAACACCGCCAAGGTGCTGGAGCAGATTGACCTTGAAATCAACAAGCTGCTGAGTGACGGCGTGACCGATAAAGAGTTCACCCAGGCCAAGGCGCAGCTCAAGGGCAGCTTTATCCTGGGCCTGGAGAGCGCCTATAACCGCATGAGCAGCATGGGCCATAACCTGACGCTGCTGGGCCGCAACATCCCGCCCGAGGAAACCATCAGCGGTATCGAGCAGGTGACCATGGATGAGGTTTTGCAGGTGGCCAAGGAAGTTCTGACCGCGCCGCGCAGCTTTGCCCTGGTGGGCAAAAAGCCGGAGCAGTATGTGAAGTATATCAGCGTGTGATGGGTTACGCTGGTGGCTGCTCGCCCTCAGACCCCGAGGCAGGAGACCAGTCTCCTGCACCTCACTTTTGTGTCCTTCGATGATGCTTGAGAGCATGTGCGGGTACGAAAAAACGCTGTGTATGGCCTTTGGAATGCAAGCATTCTGCGACCATCACGGCGTTTTTTTTATTCCTATTCTTCCCACTGTCCATCTTTGATACATAGAGTGTGTGCGCAGCTGTCCGCTATTGCTTGGCTGTGGGTGGCGATTATAAGAGTAGAGTCTTTACTTGCAACGTCCAGAAGCAGTGATTGAATCTCCTGAGCGGTTTTCGAATCCAGTGCGCCCGTCGGTTCATCTGCCAGCACAAGCAACGGTTGATTGACTAGCGCACGTGCAATAGCGACACGTTGCTTTTGTCCACCGGAGAGCTTGCCTGCAGGTCGCTTGGCAAGATCACCAATACCCACACGCTCAAGAGCGTGCTGCGCTCGCCGTTTGGCTTCTCGTATGCTGCAACCTGCAAAAATAGCAGGTGCCATGCAGTTATCTAGTGCGTCAATATCCCAAATCAAGCCATAGCTTTGCAGCACGAAACCAATTTTTTGCGCATGTAAGCGGTTTCGTTTGCCCAGCGATAACGCGCTCACATCCTGTCCATCCAGCCAATATTGACCAGAGAAAGCTGTGTCAACGCAGCCTAAAATGTTGAGTAATGTAGACTTTCCAGAACCCGAAACGCCCATAATGGCATAGGACGTACCGCTCTCAAACGTGGCACTTAAGCCACGCAGAGCATGAACGGCGTAGGATTTTCCCTGGTCATAATGCTTGTGCACGTTTCTTATTTCAATCATGCCTCAATCCTCCCGATATTCTGGGAAAATACGCGTTTGCTGCTTTGCAGCACACTGGGCATCAACGCTATCGTACTGGTCAGTAGCAGCACAGCGGTGATGAGCGGCAGCGCCACAATTGGCGGGTGAAGTGCGGTAGGAAATACAGTGGGTAAAATCACCCAGCATATGCCATACCCCAACAAGGCGGGGATTATTAATAGAACAAATAGTACGCAAAGCCATGCCCCACTCCATTCGCTACGCCTCATGCCTTGCATGGTCAGCACAAAAACGGTGCTGCGTTGCCGTGCCATGATAACGGCTTGTATGCTCACAAAGCCCAGCAGCAGCATGGGCAGCATAATGATGAAGGTTGTGGCGTAGATGCGAATGGGAATGGTGTAGTAATTTGAGCACCGTGCGCGAAGCATATCGTACGTAAACACCCTGCCCAGCCCGGCATTCGCGACTCTATCGGATAGCTCGATGTAAGCCGCATCGGCTGGCAAACGTGTCTTTACTAACTTTGTCCACCCCCTGTAAGCTTCGCACCCGGTTGGAATAGGGTCAACGCTTGATGTGGCCACCATCAAAGGCACACTGCCATGCGTCCATACTAAATCCTCCAGACTCATATCCGCGCCACCGGTAAAGAGCGAGTTATATCCACGGTCGGCATTCAGATAACCTGCCACAACGAAGGGCTGCGGTAACGCATGTGTGACATAGTGAACATCCACCACCTGCAAGTCCAGCGTAGAGCCGATTTGCAGCGTATCGCGCAGAGCAAAGTCTACCCATAGGGGGTATTCTGTTGCGGTGGAAAAAGGGTCGATTTTCTTGCCCTGCGCATCTACAAAATTCAATGCGGCAAAGGCATCCTGCGGATAATAATTGACCTGCGCCCCAGGCACCGCTTCTGCCCTGAACCTCGTCTGTTCATATACTTCCTCTACGCCAGGCAGCGCGCGCAGGCGTTCCATCAGCAGCGCGTTGCGGCCTGCTTCTTGTTTTGGTGTGCTTCCCGCGTTGGCGTCGCTCACCAGCAGCATATGCTCCATTGCCGCACCATCCAAATAATACGTGCTGCGCACATTTTGGGTGTGCAAAACACCCGCCGCATAGCTGGCCACATAACATAGGTAAACGGTTAAACCCCATAAGATTAAAATCTTAAACCCGATGCGCGGCAGAATGATGCGCATCAAATAACGCATCTTTGCCATTACACGCCCTCCCTTCGCCCGGAACGCACAACACGTACGCAAAAAAACAGCAAGCACAACGCACATACTGCTAAATAAAGTATCAGCAATAGTGTTGTCATGCTGGCATGCAACGGATACATTGCCTGTGTTCGAAAAAGTGCGTGCAACAGCATCTGATACATGATATAACCGCCACCAGCGGCCAGAGCGAGCACACCTAGACCAAATGTCGTCATTGCGCTTATCAAATGCCGCTTTGCCGCGCCCAGCCGCCGCCACATGTACACCTGATCTTGATAGCTTGATAAACACAGATACAAGATTGCCGCAGTATTGACAAATGAGAGCGTTGTTGGCAACAGCTTGCTTATCTGATTGATATTAAACAGCTTGAGCGACGGTGCCGCACCAGCCGTAGGCCATGGAATCTTTTCTTCTTCAATCAAGTGGGCAAAAGGCGCAATCACCTGACGGTACGCGTTATATGAGTCTGGATGTTCAAAACTAAGCACTAAACCAGTCACCGGCAGGTTCAACTCCACCGCGCATGCCGCTGTTATCAGGACGGGCCAAAGATCCTTATACCCCATTTCTCGTTCGAAAGCGAGCAGTTGGTCATAATTACTTAAAATATGACCCCCATCAATCGCAGCAAGGGGTACAGCATCGGACTTTGGGAGCCGGGAGAGCATTGGCCAATAGAACATCTGCTGCGCCGCGCCGCCGCTTTCAAACACAGAATCGCCTACTTGTATGCGCATTTCATCCATGCGGTACACATAGCGCTGCGGCACAAGATATTCCATCAATAAAAAGCGCGGTTCACTTCGGCCTTCATTGTGCAGCATCAGCGGATTATCGCCCGTAAACTGCTTCCATACATGGCCTTCTGCCGCACCAAGCTGTACATATTCGGATGTGTCTGCATGTATCACCATCACAAATCCATTGAGCAACTGGCGCTCCAGCGCGTCATACAATGTCCGAGCCTCCGCCGCCGTATGGAAGGATACATATGCAGTGCGCTGTTGCTCCCAAGGCGCGTTTAGCATGTCTGCCCTCTGCACGGCAAACAGCGTGAGAAGGCATGTGAATCCCAGCGTACAAATTAACCATGTTTGTGCAATTACACTCTTGCGGCTGGCCGCCGTACGCAGCATTTGTCGCAATATGAAGCGGTATTTCGCCATGCAAGCCACCCTCTCGCGCTCCCTGTATTCAATTCTGGCGCAACAAATACTGCTGCGCCAGAGCGCATCGTTGTCAAGCCTTAGTTACCAGGCAGAACTTTTCGTGTCAGATTCTATTGCACCACAGTATTTGCAAACGGCGAGCATATACCCGCTGGCGCTACGGCCGCTCTTTCCCATATCGACAGAACGATCCACTTTGGCACTAGCGAGTTCGTATACCTTGAAAAGTCCATCGGTATGTGTGATGGTCAACTTGGTGTTGAAGTTTATGCCACCACCATCAGAGCAACTGGCCGATTGCTCCGCCACAGCGCGCTGGCCAACAAGCCCTGCCCAGACATAGCATTGGCAACGCGTGGCTTGGAGTATCGTTCCCGGTACCGCGGCCGCGTTTGAATGCACCACCAGCATGCCCAGAACGAGCATGCTTACCAGAACAAGCACTATTAACTTTTTCTAAAAATTTCCCCCCTTCTCGATCGATTATGAACGTACATTGCAGTGTCACTTATTAATTACCATATTCAGTAGAGCATGTCAATAGGAAAATGTTAATTAATTCAATAAAATATCAATTAAAACCTTTTACAACAATAATGTGATACATATGTCCTGCATCAAGCAAAAATAGGCATTTGCATTATATCTACTGCAATTATTTATGGCATGCATAACAAAAAACACCGTATAGGGCTTTAGGAACTTCAGCATTCCAACCCGATACGGTGTTCTTTTACTGCCTGTATACCAACGCTACAAAGGATATATGTAAAGACCGAGGTGTAGGAGATGAAACCTCCTGCCGGGGGTGCGAGGGCGAGGAACCCTCGCAGTTATCACGTTCCTCGTTCTTCCTTACCCCATCAGCCCGCGCAAAAACTGCACGGCGGTTTCGATATCGCGTTGGGGCTGTGCGCCCACCTCGCGCTCAATGGTCAAAAAGCCCTGATAGCCGATGTCTTCCAGCGCCTTGATATAGCGTGCGAAGGGCACATCGCCTTCGCCAAGCGGCAGCTCAATAAAGGCCTGGTCGATCACTGCTTCGTCAAACGCGATGCCGTAAATCTTTTCGGGGTCCTTATCCATCAGCTTGCGGCCATCCTTGGCATGGGTGTGCACGATGTACTTTTTGAGGGTATGCACTGCGTTCGCAGGGTCGTCCCCCGTGACCATTACAAGGTTCGCGGGGTCCATATTGACGCCCACGCCGGTGGAGTGCAAAGAATCCAGGAAGCTGCACAGTGTCAGCGCGATTTCGGGGCCGGTTTCCACGGCAAAGTGCGCTTTCACGCTGTCGGCATACTGCGCCAGCTGGCCGCAGGCGTCCTGCATGATGGCATAGCGGGGATGGGTGGGGTCTTGCGGCACCACGCCGATGTGAGTGGTCACTATGTCGGTCTCAAGCTCCTTGGCCAGATCCAGAATGCGCTTGGAATCCTCAATCAGCTTGGGGTTTTTCTCAGGATCACCAAACCCGTGGCCCAGATCGCCGCACAGCGCAGAGATCACCAGGCCGTTATCCTTCACCATGCGCAAAAACGCATTGCGTTTTTCTTTGTTCAGGTTTTGGGGGGATAAGTCGCCATAAGTGGCATATGCCTGGATGCCCTGCACGCCCAGTTTCCGGGCGGCTTCCAGCGCTTGCGGCGCGGGCAGGCGGAAGGATTCCAGCAGTACACCAATCGGGAATTTTTGCATAAAGGGCGCCCTCCTGTGTGAAGTTATTGATCCGCATTCAGTATAAACAAATCGATCAAAATTATCAAGTCTTTCGTTCAATTCTTGACAAAAAACAGCCGGCATGGGATAATAAAAGCACAAATACGAGCACCGGGAAAAACGTTTAAGGGAAGGGGTATACCGTTATGAGCAAGATCATTCTGGGCTATGCCAACAACCACGGCCTTGATACAATCACCAAAGAGGACGCGCTGATGCTGACGCATATCAATGTGGCCTTCGGCGTGATCCGGGGCGGGTTGCTCAGCATGCACGGGTTGCCAAACTTTGGCGCTCGCATACAAAAAATCCGCGAAATGAACCCAGCCATCAAGATTGTACTGTCCATTGGCGGCTGGGGTGCGGGTGGCTTTTCCAATATGGCGCTGACGGCAGAAGGCCGCGCGGCGTTTGTGCAATCCGTCAAGGAAGTGATGAATACATACGCACTGGACGGTGTGGATATTGACTGGGAATACCCCTGCAACAACTCTGCCGAGATTGACGCCGATCCGCAGGACAAATACACTTTCACCGCCCTGATGCAAGAGCTGAAGGACATGGCGGGGGATAAGATCGTATCCATCGCCGCGGGCGGCAGCCAGCGTTTCATTGACGATACGCAAATGGATCAGTTGGGCAAAATACTGGATTACGTACAGATTATGAGCTACGACCTGCGCAGCGGCTTTTGCAAGCAGGCGGGGCATCACACCGCGCCGTTCGCCTCCGTGGGGGATGAAAGCGGCCGCGATATGAAAACGCTGGTGGAACTATTTACAAAAGCAGGGGTTCCCAAGGGAAGAATTGTAGTTGGTGCGGCGTTTTATGCACGTAGGTGGGAAGGGGTTCAGGATATCAACCATGGCCTTTTCCAACCTGCGGGCAGCATTGGATTTGGCGGGCCGGATTATGGCGAGCTGGTGGAAAAATACATCGATAAGAACGGCTTTGTCCGCTATTGGGACGAAGCTGCGAAAGCACCCTGGTTGTATGGCAACGGGCAATTGATCAGCTATGACGATCCCGAATCCCTGGCGGCCAAATGCGCCTATGTGCTTAAAGAGGACTTGTTGGGTATCATGTACTGGGAACATGGCTGCGATACCACGCACACCCTGCTCAAAGCACTATATGACGGCATCCATAAAAATTGAGGAGAATGGCCATGAAGCGTGTGTTGTCGGTTTTTCTGGTTTTGTTGGTGCTGACCTGTGCGGTGCCTTCTGTTTCCCATGCCGCCAACAACTATTTGATCCCCGACAGTGATTCGCGCTATCTGACCTATGCCGAGCTTTGGACGTGGACATACGATGCACTGGGCTATATCCTGAATGAAATGTTCGCCCGCTATGGCATGCCCTTTGAGAAGGACGGCAAATATCATCAGTATTTCAGCCAGCAAAACTGGTACCAGCCAAACCCCAGCTTCCAGTACAGCGATATCAAGAACGACTTTATATGGACGAATGAGCGCTTGGTAAAAGAAGTGCGCGCGGATATGCTGGCCATTGGCACGCGCAATACTTCCGGAAACGGGCTGCCGGAGATGGAACCGCAGCTGACCTTTGCCGATTTTGCAGAGACGTATTTCAAAGCAGGCCAGAGCTTCCCTGTGTACTCCGGCCCCGGCACGCAGTATTACCGTGCGGCAAATGGCAAGGCCACCGTCAGCAGCAATGGCTCGATCTACGTGGCAGGGCAGGGGAATGGCTGGCTGCTGGTGATGTATTACATCGATGGCCGCACCGCGCGCGTGGGCTATATTGACGGCAGCAAGGTGAAGGACAGCTTCTATGCCGCGCCCCTCAGCTTTGAATATGAAATTGCAACGCTGGCGTACGCTTGCAGCCTGACGGACGACCCTGTGCTGGGCAAGAATAGCACCATCAAGCTGTCTGCCGGCACACAGGTGACGTATCTCGAGCATATGCACAGCGGCCTTGGCGATTGGGCGTATGTGGAGGCTAATACTGCACTGGGGCTGATGCGCGGGTTTGTGCCCTATGACTGTATGCAATGGAATACGAGGTGAAGCCAAATAAATACCGTATGGATTCTGTCCATACGGTATTTTTGAGTAATTCAATTTTATGACAACAGCGTAGATTTTTTGCGTGTCTTTTTGGCGGGTGCTTCCGCAGCAGGGGCTTCTAACACAGGCGCTTCCGCCGCTTTTTTGCGCGTCTTTTTGACGGGCACTTCCACAACAGGGGTTTCCACAACGGGGGCTTCTGCTGCTTTTTTACGCGTCTTCTTAACGGTAGGTTCTTCAACCGGGATTTCCACAACGGGAGTTTCCGTTGCCTTTTTTCGTGTCTTTTTGACGGGCGTTTCTACAACGGGGATTTCCTCCACAGGTGCTTCCACTGCTGCCGCCTTCTTGCGTGCGCGTTTGACCACCGGGACGTCCAGTATGCTCTGGTACAGCGCCAGATAGGTATCGGCAGACTGGTTCCAAGAATAATCGCCCGTCATGCCGCGCACCTGCAGCATATGCCAGGTCGCCTTCTGGTTGTGATAGAAGTGCAGTGCGCGGCGCAGGGTATACAGCATATCATGCGCGTTGTAGTTGAAGAAGGAGAAGCCATTGCCCGCGCCATTGGCATCGTTGTAGGACAGCACGGTATCGCGAAGGCCGCCGGTCTCGCGCACAACTGGCACCGTGCCATAGCGCAGTGCGATCATCTGGCTGAGGCCGCAGGGCTCAAACTGCGAGGGCATCAGGAACATATCCGCGCCCGCATAGATACGGTGCGCCAGCGCACCGTCCATCTTGAAGCGCGCGGCCACGCGGCCGTGATATTCCTGCTCTGCCCAGCTGAAGAGATTCACATAACGTGCCTCGCCCATGCCAAGCACCACCAATTGCAGGTCTTCACTCATCACTTCATCAATCACAAAGTCCAATAGATCCAGGCCCTTTTGGTTGCTCAGGCGGCTGATGATGGCCACAATGGGCACATCGGGGCGGATTTCGAGGCCTAGCTCCTCCTGCAGGGTGCGTTTGCACGCGGCCTTGCCGCTCAAATCCTCTTCGGTATAGCGCGCGGGCAGGGCGGGGTCGGTCGCGGGGTCGTACTCAATGATGTCAATGCCATTGAGCACGCCGGACAGCTGTGCACGGCGCGCACGCAACAGGCCGTCCAGGCGCTCTCCATAATAGGCAGTTTGGATTTCCTCGGCATAGCTGGGGCTGACGGTGGTGATTTCATCCGCATACACCAGGCCCGCTTTGAGGAAGTTGGCACAGCCAAAGCACTCCAGCTTGTCGTTGGTGAACAGGCTGTCGCCAAGCCCCAGCACATCCTGCACGGCACGGATTTCGAAGATGCCCTGGTATTGCAGGTTGTGGATGGTGAACAGGGTTTTGATGGGGGTATAGAAGGGCAGATGCTGATACTGGATTTTGAGCAGTGCCGGGATCATGCCGCTTTGCCAGTCGTGCGCGTGCAGGATTTCGGGTTGAAAGCCCAGCAGCGGCAGCGCATTGAGCGCCGCGCGGCAGAAGAAGCCAAAGCGCTCGTGCTCGTCCCCACCCAGGCCATAGATATAGTTGCGGCCAAAGTAGTACTTGTTGTCGATAAAGTAATAGGTGACGCCATCCTTCTCCAGCGCTTCGATGCCACAGTAGTGCCTGCGCCAGCCCAGCTCCACCTCAAAATCCAGCACATGGCGCATGGACTGCACGTAGGTTTGGGGAATAGCGGCATACAGCGGCAGCATGACGCGCACGTCATGGCCCTTGGCGGCCAGAACGGGCGCAAGCGCACCCACCACATCAGCCAAGCCGCCCGTTTTGACAAACGGCACGCACTCGGCAGCGGTAAACAGGATGTTCATAGGCAAAGTTCCTCCTACACGGTCAAATTTTTCGCGATGACGATGGGGTAGCTGCGCGGGCCTAGTAGGCGCGTGCCTTCACGGATGGTGGCCTGCTTGTCTAAAATGCAGTTTTGCAGCTCTGCCCGCTGGCAGATGTGGCCGTCTTGCATCACAATGCTGTCGCGCACATGCGCGCCTTTTTCCACGCGTACGCCGCGGAATAGAATGCTGTTTTCCACCGTGCCCGCAATCACGCAGCCATCGGCGATCAGCGAGTTGTGGATTTGTGCGCCGCCAAGGTAGCGGGAGGGCATTTCGTCGCGCAGCTTGGTGAGCACCGGCCTGTCCTCCGTGAACAGTTCATGACGCATCTGGGTATTGAGCATGTCCATATTACAAGCAAAATATGCCTGCACAGAGTCTATGTTCCATACCTTGGCCTTGCATTCGTAGCCGCGGATGTTGAGCGATTGATCGCGGAGGGCACCGATGAGCAGGTCGCGGGTGAAGTGGTATTGGCCGCGGGATACCGCGCGGTCTACCAGGTCGATCAGAAGCTCGCGCCGCGCGCAGAAAACTTCCATATAGGTGCAGTCAAAGTGGGGGATACTGGGCTCGATTTCCAGCTGCGTCACTTTACCATCGTCTGCTACTTCCAGATAACGGCCGGAGCCATTGCGGCGCACGCCTTTGTCCTTGGTGTACATCAAAGTGATGTCCGCGCCGCTGGCTTCGTGCTGCGCCACAAACTCATCAAAGCGCGCGGTATAGATCATGTGCGTGTCGGAGATCACCACATAGCGCTCTTTGCTGCGGCGCAGATAATGGAGGTTGCTGCGCAGGGAATCGAGGAACCCGGAATATACGCCCACGTTTTCCCGCGTCAGGAAGGGCGGCAGTATTACCAGGCCGCTGCGCTTGCCGTGCAGATCCCACTCCTTGCCGGAGCCGAGGTGATCCATCAGGCTGTGGTCGTTCTTTTGCATGATGACGCCGATGTTGCTGATGCCGCTGCCCACCATGCTGCTTAACGGAAAGTCGATCATGCGGTAGCGCCCGCCCAGCGGCACGGCCGCAATGGCACGCATAGCGCTGAGCTCCCGCAGCTGTGTGTCACGTTCGCCGGTATATAAAATGCCCATGATGTTGTTCATATGCGTACCCTCCTCAACCCTTATTGAATTGCTCGCCGGCCTTGACCACCGTGCCTTGCGGCACCACGCAGTTGTTGCCAACCACCGCGATGTTGCCCGTCATTTCGCCAATGATGGCGTCTTTACCAACAATTGCGCCCTCGGCAACGATGGCACGACGCACCACCGCGCCGCTTTGCACCCTTGCGCCGGGCATGATCACGCTGTCCACCACCTGCGCGCCGCGCTCCACCACCGCGCCGGAGGACAATACGCTGTGCTGCACCGTGCCGCTGATTTCGCAGCCCTCGGTGATCAGGCAGTTATCTACCAGCGTGTCTTCGGCGATGTACTGGGGGGGCATGCCCAGGTTACGTGCATAAATGCGGAACTTTTTATCATGCAAATCGATTTCCGGCACGTCTTCCAGCAGGTCCATATTGGCTTCCCACAGGCTTTCGATGGTGCCCACGTCTTTCCAATAGCCGTTGAAGGAATAGGCCACCATCCGCTGGCCGTCACTCAGCATGGTGGGGATGATGTTTTTGCCAAAGTCGTTGGAGGATTTTTTATCGGCTTCGTCCGCCGTCAGGTACTGCTTCAGCTTGTCCCAGCTGAACACATACACGCCCATGCTGGCGTTGTTGGATTTGGGGTTCGCGGGCTTTTCTTCAAACTCGGTGATATTGCTCTCGGCATCGGTGTTCATAATGCCAAAGCGGCTGGCTTCCTCCCACGGCACCTGACGCACGGCAATGGTGGCATCGGCATTGTGCGCCACGTGGTGCTCGATCATGGCGGAGTAGTCCATTTTGTAGATATGGTCGCCGGAGAGGATCAACACGTAATCGGGGTTATACTGGGCAATAAAGGCGAGGTTCTGGTAGATGGCGTTGGCGGTGCCGCGATACCATTCGCCTGTCTTGCCGGTGTGGTAGGGCGGCAGCACGAATACGCCGCCGTTCACCAAGTCCAAATCCCAGGGCGCGCCGCTGGCGATGTACGCGTTTAATTCCAGCGGCTGGTACTGCGTCAATACGCCGACCACGTCTATGCCGCTGTTGGCACAGTTGCTGAGGGGAAAGTCGATGATGCGGTATTTACCGCCATAGGGAACTGCGGGTTTCGCCATGGTCTGGGTCAGCACGCCCAAGCGGCTGCCTTGGCCGCCAGCCAGAAGCATGGCGACACAACGTTTTTTGCGGAGCATGGAATCATCCTTTCATAATTTCTGGAGTGTCGTTATTTTTCTTTATCGTTTTTGTGCCCGGGGATTTCCTGGGGGTCGCTTTTTTATAGGTGTAGTACACCGTGGATAGCGGTGGCACACACAATACGGCGCTGTAGGGGTGGCTGCCCTGGGGTCGGTTCTCGGCCTTGATAGGGGCGGCGTTGTATTGGTTGCTGCCGGCATATTCGGCGCGGTCGCTGTTAAGAAGCTCTGTCAGCGTGCCGGGGGCGGGCAGCCCCATGCGGTATTGGCCGTGGTGCGCGGGGGTGAAGTTGACGACGGCGGCAATACAGTTGCCGGATTTGTCGGAGCGGGTGAAGGCCAGCACGCTGTTGTCCGCATCGTCCACAGCCAGCCATTCAAAACCGTTCCAGCTATCGTCCTGCTCGTAGAGCGCGGGGGTGGATTTGTACAAATGGTTGAGCGCGCGCACATACTTTTGCATCTCCGGGTGCTTTTCGTACAGTAGCAGAAACCAATCCAGCTGGTCGTCGTCCTTCCATTCGATGAAATGGCCAAACTCGCTGCCCATAAACAGCAGCTTTTTGCCGGGATGCGCCATCGTGTATCCATACAGTGCCCGAAGCCCTGCAAACTTGCGCCACAGGTCGCCCGGCTGCTTGTCCAGCATGCTGTGCTTGCCGTGCACCACCTCATCATGGGAGAAGGGCAGCACAAAGTTTTCGTTGAAGGCATAAAAAAGTGAGAATGTCAGCTTGTCGTGGTGATATTTCCTGTAAATCGGGTCAAGCTTGATATAGGAGAGGATGTCATTCATCCATCCCATATTCCATTTGAAGCCAAAGCCCAATCCGCCCATATAGGTGGGCTTGGTCACCATCGGGTAGGCGCTGGACTCCTCGGCGATCATCAGTACGCCCGGGTAATCGTGGTACACCGTTTCATTGAGGCGGCGAAGAAAATGTATGGCGTCCAGGTTGTCGTGGTTGCCATACTGGTTGGGCAGCCATTCGCCGTCTTCGCGGCAGAAATCCAGGTATAGCATGCTGCTCACGGCATCGCAGCGCAGGCCGTCGGCGTGGTAGTAATCCAGCCAGAAGCATGCGTTGGACAGAAGGAAGCTGCACACCTCGCCCCTTGCAAAATCAAACAGATGCGTGCCCCACTGGGGCATATCGCCGCGGCGCGGGTCGCCATGCTCATAGCAGGGGGTGCCGTCAAAGCGGCGAAGGCCGGATTCATCCCGGGGGAAATGCGCGGGCACCCAGTCCAGCAACACGCCGATCCCGGCGTTATGCAGCCTGTCCACAAAGCGCATAAAATCCTCCGGCGTGCCATAGCGCGCGGTGGGCGCGTAGTACCCCGTCACCTGATAGCCCCAGGAGCCATCAAAGGGATGCTCCATCACCGGCATCAGCTCCACATGGGTGTAGCCCATGTCGGTCAGGTAGGGGATCAGCGCGTCCGCGATCTCGCCGTAGGTGTACAGCGTGCCGTCCTCATGCTGCCGCCAGGTGCCAAGGTGCATTTCGTATATGTTGATGGGGCTTTTGTAGGGGTTCCACTTCGCGCGTTTTTGTATCCATGCCTGATCCGTCCACTGGAAGGCGTCGATATCGCAAATGCGGCTGGCTGTGCGGGGGCGAAGCTCAAACTGGAAGGCAAAGGGGTCTCCCTTCAGGTGCCACTCGCCATCCGCGCCACAAATGGCGTATTTGTATGCGGTCAGTTTATCGGCCGCGCCCTCGTATTGATAGCGCTTCACATCGCTGTCGATATCAAACAGCGTGGCGGGAAGGCGCACCTCCCAAATGCCATCGTATTGCTTGGTCATGGGGTGGGCGGTGTTGCTCCATTCACAAAACTCGCCAGTGACCGATACGGCGCGCGCGTTGGGTGCCCAGACGGCAAAATGCCACAACAAAACACCGTTCTGTGTTACCTGATGGGCACCTAAAAAATGGTAAACACTATTACAAGTGCCCTGGTGATATTGACTGCGGATATCGGCAGTAGGCGCTTGATACCACATGATGATCCCTCCTTGCCCTGGGGGACACATATTCTTTTTGTATTATAACACAAAAGGAATGACATTTCCAGTTTTTTATTTCATTAAGTTGCTAATACTAGGTTAAATCATAGTAAAGCGGAGGAACGGCATGAAAGACCATCCTGAACTGGGCGCGTTGCCCCTGGGACAAGCAAAAATCCGGCTACCAAGGCGTGTGCGCATGCGCATCACGCATCTGGAGCAGGCGCTTAAAAACATCCCCCGGGAAGAATTATCGCCTGCGGCGCTCTGGCTGGAGGATCACGCCCGATTTTTGCAGGAGAACGCCGTCACATTGCAGCGGGAGCTTCGCCGCGCACCGCGCGTGCCTTCTCAAGGGGGCGAGGCGTGCATCGTGCGCCTGATGCGCGGGATGGTTGAGGATACGCAGGGGCGTATCACCAGAGACGATATCGAGCAGGCGGTCGCGGCCTATCAAAAAGGGCGGGAGCTGACACAGGATGAACTGATGCAGCTTCCTTTGGCGCTTCGCGCCGTGCTGTTTTCGCAGATGGAGCCGTGTATTGAACAGCTTTGGCACGAGGTGCGGGTGCGAAGGGATGCCAAAGCGCTGGCGAAAAATTTATCGGATGGCAAGGCGGCGGTGCTGCCGGAGGATTCGCTGCTGCTGGAGCGCACCATTGTGCTGCTGACCGACAGCGAGGACGCGGCGGCGCTCTCACAAGTGGACGCGCTTTTGCAGCCTGGCGAAAAAAATGCCGACAGCCTGGCGCGCATCGTGCACGAACAGATGATGATCACCCAGCAAAAGCTTTCGCGGGCCATTTTGTCCTTGCATGCTACGATGCGCATGCCCTGGCCGCGGATGCAGGAAAAGTTGAGCGCGGTGTGCGGACTTCTTCGCAGTGATTCCACCTATCCGGGCATGGATGAGGACAGCCGCGCCTATTATGCCAGGCGCGTTTCGCATATTGCGCACAGCCTGCATGTGAGCGAAATGAGTGTGGCGCGCGCCGCCCTGGCGCTGGCTGGCAAGGAGAGCGGCATCAAGGCCGAGGCAGGGTTTTATCTGATTGAGGATGTTTCGGCCATCAAGCGATACCTGCTAAAAGGGGGCCGCGCGCATACGCCGGGGCGGCGTCAGGCGGTTTTTTGCTGCGCACTCTATGCCTTGGCAGCGGTTTCGCTGGCGGTTGGCATTTTCTTTGGTGCGCCATGGTATACGCTGTTGCCGCTTGTGGTATGCGCATCTGAGGTCTACCGCATGCTGGTATACGGGGCGCTGCGGCGCAGGCTGCCGCCCCGGCTGCTGCCGCGCATGGCGGTGAAGGCATTGACCCCCGAAACCCGCACGCTGGTGGTGATCCCAACGCTGTTGCTCAGCGAAAAACACGCGCTCAAGATGGCACGGCAATTGACGGTGCTGCGCTGCGCCAACGAATATAAGCATTTGGACTTCATGCTGTTGGGGGATTTTGCCGACGCACCTGCCCAGGCCTTGCCAGATGACGAGATCATCCTGCACGCCGCTTCGGCCGGCATTGACGCGCTCAATGAAGCCTATGGCGGCGGGTTCTATTATCTGCACCGAAAACGCATGTGGAATGTGACAGAGCGGCGCTATATGGGGCGGGAGCGCAAGCGCGGCGCGCTGGAGATGCTGAACCGTCTTTTGATTGGCGAGGACATAGCCGACACGCTGCTGGTGGCATCGGCGGACATCAAAAGCCTGAAAGACCGGTACCGGTATGTGATCACCCTGGATGCCGACACCTTCCTGCCCCCTGGCGGGGCGCTAAAGCTGGTGGGCACGATGGAGCATCCGCTGCAAAAAGACCGTGTCACCGTGGTGCAGCCGCGAATGTGCGTGATGGCGGATACCGTGAAGACCCGCGCCCAGCTGTACCTTGGCGGGCGCGGCGGTGCGGACGCATACAACATGGCCGCGCAGGATGTGTATCAGGATACGTTTGGCCGCGGCTCATTCGTGGGCAAGGGCATTTACCAGCCGGAAGCCTGGCTGCATCATCTGGACGGGCGCGTGCCCCACGGCAGGCTGCTCAGCCACGATCTGTACGAGGGCGAAGTGGTGGGCAGCGCGATGGCGGAGGATATTACTTTCTATGACGGCCATCCTGCGCGCCTGATCGGCTGGCGCAAGCGCCTGCACCGCTGGACGCGGGGGGACTGGCAGCTCTTGCCGTTTTTGATGGACCGGCGGCTGTCACTGCTATCGCGCCACAAGATATGGGATAACATGCGCCGGTCGATCCTGCCTGTGTTTCAGATCCTGCTGCTCTTGATGGGCACGGCGCTGGGCAACATCTGGCTTTGCCTGCTGGCGCTGCCCTGGCCGCTCAGGGGGATGCCGCTGCGCTTGTTTTTGCTGCCCGCCAAGGCTGAAACACTGGTGGATGCGCTGGTGCGTGCGGTGTACCGGCAGTTTGTCAGCCACCGGAACCTGCTCAACTGGGTAACGGCGGCACAGTCCGAGGGCGAGAGTGACCAGCCGCTCGCGCCAATTTTGACAAGCATCGCCTGCGGCACGGCGCTGATTGTGTTTTCACTCCTGCCTGGCGGCTTTTTGCCCAGCGTGGCGGTGGGGCTTTTGTGGGTGGTGTTCCCGCTGGTGGCGCCGCTTCTGGATAAGCCCATCAGCGAGCCCGCGCCCCTCACACCTGATATGCGCGCCGCCACCGAAAAGCTGGCGCAGGATACCTGGCGCTTTTTTGAAAAAACCGTGAACGAAACTGGCAATTTCCTGCCCCCGGACAACCTGCAGATGGAGCCGGACAGGGGCATTGCCTACCGCACATCGCCCACCAACATCGGCATGTATCTGCTATCCTGCGTGGCAGCGCATGAGCTGAAGTTTATCGATGCCGATCAGATGGGGCGGCGCTTTGACGATACCCTTTCCACGCTGGAGAAAATGGAGCACTGGCACGGGCATTTATATAACTGGTATGATACCCGCACGCTGCGCCCGCTGACGCCGTGCTTTGTGTCGTCTGTGGATTCCGGCAATTTGGCCGCGTGCCTGCTCACCTGTGCGCAGGCTGCACGCCAGGCGGCCGGGCAGATGGACGCGGCGCTTCGAAGCCTCGCTTTGCGCTTTGACGCGCTCTTTGCCCGCATGGACTTGACCCGGCTGTACGACGCCAAGGAGCGCTTGTTTTATGTGGGCTATGATGTGATGGGCGAAGCGTACAGTCACTCGCATTATGATCTTTTGGCCAGCGAAGCACGGCTGTTGTCCTTTGTGGCGGTGATGACGCACCAGGCACCCCTCAAGCATTGGTACAGGATGGGGCGAGCGGTGACGCGGGCGGGCGGCGGGGCAACGCTGCTCAGCTGGGGCGGCACCATGTTTGAGTACCTGATGCCGGCGCTGCTTTTGCCCCACACGCGCGGCACATTGCTTGGCGAAAGCTGCTACCGCGCCATTGCCGCGCAGATGAGCCACCG
>JAVBRU010000045.1:0-17544 GCA_031547595.1 Eubacteriales bacterium | reverse complement strand
CCCCCCACAACTTATTATCCCTTTTTGGTGTCCAAAGGGGGGTATTGGCCTGCTTTGCTTCCTTTCCCGCCAATACCCGCCTTTTCATACAGCCTGTATCACACAAGCCACATCAGTGAATACAAAAGTGGGGGTGCAGGGAGCACTGCTCCCTGCCGGGGGGTTCAGGGGGCGAGTAGCCCCCTGCGTGCTTATTCAGCAAATGAGGCCACAGCGCCGTTGTCCGCGATGAGGGCATCAATGGTACCATCGGCCAGCCAGGCGGTGATCAGGCCATCCACATAAGCGGCCAGGCCGGTATTGGCCAGCTTGGTGGTTACGCCGTACATCTGGGGGGAGAAGCGCTCATCCAGCAGCACGGTGGTTTCGTCCAGATAGCTGGAGAGAATGGAGCCGTCCACGCAGAAGGCATCGATGCCGCCCATGGTGAGGGCGAGCTTGATTTCGGGATAGGTGGCGAATTCTTCAAAGGTCATTTTCACGTCGTCACCCGCGGCAGCCGCAAGCGCCTTGGAGGAGGTAGAGCTGGTGGCAACGCCCACGATCATGCCGTTCAGATCCTTTAGCGATGCGATGCCCGCGTCCGCCATCACCATCACGGTGACGGCATCGGTGTAGTAGGGGGTGCTGAAGTTATAGGTCAGCTTGCGCTCTTCGGTGATGGTGAAGGTGGCAAGCACCATATCGATATCCCCGGCATCAAGCAGCTGCCCGCGCGTGGCGGCGGTAACGGCGGTGAACTTCACTTTGCTGACGCCCAGCGCTTCGGCAATTTTGCGGGCGATGGCTACTTCCAGGCCTTCATAATCGCCGGTTTCGGTGTTGAAATAGCCAAAGTGCAATACGTCCGCCTTGACGCCGACGTTCAGCACGCCGCGATCGACAATGGCCTGCACATCGGCGGGCAGCGCGGAATCGGCCAGGGCAAAGCAGCAGGAGAGCATCAACAGGGCTACAACCAGGGCCAGCATACGTACAAACCTTGTCATTTTCATATCCTCCAAATAATTTAATGTAGAATCTTGCTGAGGAACTGCTTGGTGCGGTCGCTTTCCGGGGCGGTGAAAAACTGATCGGGGCTGCTTTGCTCGATGATCGTGCCATCATCCATGAACACCACGCGGTCGGCCACCTGCTTGGCAAAACCCATTTCGTGGGTGACAACCACCATGGTGATATTCTCCCGGGAGAGTGCGGTCATTACGTCCAGCACTTCCTGCACCATCTCGGGATCCAGCGCGGAGGTGGGCTCGTCAAAGAGCAAAATCTTGGTCTGGCTGCACAGCGCCCGGGCAATGGCCACACGCTGCTGCTGCCCGCCGGACAGGGTGCTGGGATAGGCATCAGCCTTTTGCATCAGCCCTACTACGCCCAGGTACTTTTCGGCCAGCGCCTTGGCGTCAGCTTTGCTCTTCTTTTGCAGCTTCATGGGCGCCAGCATCAGGTTTTCCATCACCGTCATGTGCGGATACAGGTTGAACTGCTGGAACACCATGGAGGAGGATTTGCGCACCAGCTGAGTGCGGTTCTTTGCCGTCAGGCGCTCGCCGTCGATATAGACTTCGCCGGAGGTCGGCTCCTCCAAAAAATTCATGCAGCGCACCGTGGTGCTCTTGCCTGAGCCGGAGGGCCCGATGATGACCAGCTTTTCGCCCTCCCGCACTTCCAGGTTGACATCTTTGAGCACGTGGGCATTGCCAAAGTATTTGTTGACCCCCACCAGCTTAATCATCATCTTTCCTCCCTGCACAGTGTCAAGATTCGCTTTACGAACTTTTTCTTGAATCTTGATTGGATTATAATTTCAAACTATGCATTTGTCAAGCATAATTTCTCGACAATTTGCAATTTTATTGTTCTTAAATTGCATTTTGGAATTTGTGCATTATAAAACGCACCGCGGAAAAGCGGTGCGTTTTATTATAGCCCTTGTAGAAATTGGTGTTACTTGGCCAGCACACCGCCCACATAGAGGGCAAAGCCGTTGGTGTTCACGTTGCCAAGGTTGCCAGTGAAGGCGGTGATGTGCGCATCGGCGGTCAGTGTCCAGGTGCTGCCATCATCCAGCGTCACATCCACGCTGCCTGCATCAGCATCGGGATTGATGCTGCCGTTGAAGAAGCTGTTCTGCTGCAAAATGAGCGCCAGGGACGAGATGCTGTCCACCAGGATATCGCCCTCCAGCACCTGATTGGTGGCGGTGAGTGTGCAGGTGCCGCCGTTTGCGCCCTGCTGGCCCCAGCCGCGGCTGCTGGTGTTGCCGGCTACGCGCAGCAGTGCGCCATCGGCATTCTTGATGATAACGCCGCTCAGCGCTATGGCGCAGGCCGTGTTGGTCACATAGAAGGTATCGCCGGTCATGGAGGTCAGGCTGCCGCCGGTCATGGAGAAATCGCTGCGGCCAATGTCGGCATCGCCGGACATGCTTTGATACAGGAAAATGGTGTGCAGATTATCCCCCTCACCGCCGTTGCTCTCTGTCATGTTGCCGGTCACATCACAATTGAGCAGCGTTACGGAGTTTTTCCCCTCAATGACCACGCCCTCGGAATGATTGGCGGTGAGCGTGGCGTTTGACACCACCACCTGCGCAGTGCTGTACACCGCGGGGGAGCCGATTCCGTTTGTCACATAGGTGCCGCCGTCCACCGTCATGCTGCCGCCGCCCCGGTCGGTGCGGATGGCCGCGCTGGAGCCGCCCTGGGTCTCAATATCCATGTTGCTGGCGGTCAATGTGCCGCCCCCGGCCAGCATGATGCCGCCGGAATTGTTCTGACTGGTACGAATTTTCATGCCCGATACCACGATTTTGCCCGTGCCATAGGCGAACACCGCATTGCCGCCGGAACCGTCGGTGGTGACGGTTCCGCCAGTCAGCACAAGCGTAGCGCCGTCCCGGGCCAGAATGGCCGCATTGAGGCCATAGAAGGAAGCATCCTCGCTGTTAGAAGCCTCGCCGCTTTTGCTTACTTCGATGTTGCTGATGCTCACATGGGCACTACTCTCCACACGCAGCGCGTTTTCATCGCCGGAGGATGAGGTAAAGAAAGCCCCCTCCTGAGTGGAATCGCTGGTCAAAGTGGTTGCGCCGATGCCGCTGTTCTCGCTCATGGAGCCGCCAAAGTTGCCGCCCATGCCGCCGGGTGCCGTTATGCCATCGGGTATGGAAGGCGGAGTACCCATCTGCTCGCCGTCCGTCATCGCAGGCGGAGTGCCCATTTGCTGCATGCCATCGGGCATTGCGGGCGGGGTGTTTGTGTCCTGGGCAAAGGCCGTTGTCATGGTGATCAGTACAAAAATCATGCCGTAGGTCAGTAATTTCTTCATCTTCGCACCTCCCGTATTACATACTCATTAAACCGCATAATTTTGGCGAGTGTATGAACAGAATGGATACGAAATCGTAACAATTTGAAACAAAAAACAGGACGGTGCTGGACCGCCCTGTTGATACCGGCAATTATGCCAGGATTTCGCCGTCGTTTTCGATGGACACTTCTTCCACATTGCGAATGGCCCAGCGGGCAAACACCATTTCAATGCGCTGCGCACCCACAGACAAGGTGACGGTATCGTCCTTGATGTTGGTGATGGTGCCATAGATGCCGCCAATGGTGGTCACGCGGTCGCCATGCTTGAGGGCGTTCAGCATTTCTTTGACTTTCTTATCCTTCTTGCGCTGGGGACGGATCAGCATGAAATAGAAGATCGCGATCATGCCGCCAATCATCACAACCTGCATGATGATATCGCCCATGCCAATGGCAGCCTGCTCGGCCACTTCAGCACCTTCTTCGGCAATCGCGGTGGAAATTCCCATAAGCCAGTTCATCAACATTGTAGTAGTACCCTGCCTTTCAACCAATTGAAGTCGACACTAATTATATAATGAATAAGCAACAAAGTAAAGCCCTTTGTGCATGCAAAACCATGGCATAATCATGGCAGCAGGCATTTTAAACGAAAATCCACGATCTGAAGAACCAGCTCCATGGGCAGGGGCTGGCTGTTTGGCATCTGGATAGCGCCTTTACTGAATTTCAGGCTCATTTCGGTCAAAACAGGCGCAAAGTGCGCCACAGCCTCTTCGCCCGGGTACAACCCCACGTGGCGCGATGCCGCCGCAAAGTGGATCATGGGGTGTTTGTTGATATAAAAAGACGGCATCTGCCAGCGGATGCATTCCTCCGCCATCGGCGCACGGGCGCGAATGGCATCACGCAAGGTGTTGAGGCGCGGCTGAACGTCCGAGGGCGTCTGCGCAATGTATTCGTCAATGGTGGTGTAGGTAGTCAAAGATATCCCCGCCTGTCTGTTTGTTTTTTCTTATTAGGGCGTGTTTCAAAACTCTTAACATGCATCTTCGGGGTGTAAAAGCATCATTTCTGCGTTGTCAAACCTTGAAATAGCGCTGCTATTCCTTCGTTTCCCTTTCTTGTGCAAAAGCAAAGGCGGCTCGCAATCCATAGATCTTCATTAAATCAGTGATTAGCTAGAACGGCAGCCTCGGCAGCCACGATACGCCAACGATTTGCAGCACAATCACCGTAACGCCCAGGACGCCCACATAGAGTGCGAACCAGTTGAGGGACACGCGGTTGATCAGTTTCAACATATAGCGGATGGCCAGGAAGCCAAACAGGGCGGCCAGCACGATGCCCACGGCCATGGGCACGATGTTTGCGGATAAAAAGTCGAAAGCGCCGGTTTCAAAGGCATCCTTGCCCTCCATCAGCAGGCTGCCAAGGATGGCAGGTGCGCTCATCATAAAGGAGAACTTGGCCGCGCTTTCGCGGGTGAGGCCGGACGCCACACCGCCCAGCAGGGTAGACCCGCTGCGGCTGACGCCGGGCAGCAGCGCCACGGCCTGCATGCCGCCCATGGCGAGCGCATTTTTGAGCTGCGGCTCGGTAGCGCGTTTTTTGTGGCGGCCGCCCCCGTGGCTCACTTTTTCTGCAATCACGAGGAACACGCCAGTCAAAAGGAAGCTGAAACCAAGCCATCCGCTGCCAAACAGGCTATCCAGCGCATCGCCCAACAGAACAGCCGCAATCAACGCTGGGATGGACGCCACAATCAGCAGCCCCAGCGTTTTGGAACGGAACAGGTTTTTGAGCATGCCCCACCAGTCTGCCCAGAACACCACGGCCACCGCCACCAGCGTGCCCGCATGCAAAAGCACGGTAAGCAGCATCATTTCACCGCCATTTGAGGTGACGCCCAGCAGCTGCTGGGCCAGCTCCAAATGCCCGCTGGACGAGATGGGTAAAAACTCTGCCAGCCCCTGCACGATGCCCAGCACCGCGGCCTGAAATACATTCATTTTGGAAACATCCTCCTGATCATGGGATTGTCTTAGTTTACCACATCCATGGACGCGGCGCAATGCTTGTCTTTCGTCCGTAGCTGCCAAATATCGCGGGCAAGAAAGAACGTAAAGCCGGCCATGATCGCTTCGCTGAGCGAATGGCAAATTCAGATCATATCACGCCCAAAGAGTAGGGGCAGCAATAACATCAGCACCGGCGGCACCATCACGCTGCGTAGCAGAGATGTCAGAAGTGCCTTCTTGGTTTGCCGGACGGATTGCCAGAAAGGGATCATCAGGATATTCAGCCCCGCTAGGATATACTATATAACTATTTTTCAAGAACACAATGAGACTCCAGCATAGCAAGGGCATCCTGCCTTGCGCGCTCATCAGCACTTCTTGCGGCCCTAATCAGCATCTCTTCATATGCGCATACCGACAATAGACGATCGTGGAGCACGACAGAAAATCCGCAACATCTTTTTGTGTGAGACATCGTTGTGTTCTAAGCTTTTTCAGATTCATGGTGCACCTCCATAAACAATAATATTGCTCTTTTCGGCAATTTATATTACCAATTCGGTAGTATAATCTTGCCGAGATGGTTATCGTAAAATAAAAAAGCAACAAAAAAGCGGACTTTGATTGAAAGTGAAGATGGGTGTGGAGGTGAGAAGTAAAATGAGCAAAATGCGCTATAAGTACTTCTCATCAATAGAAAAAGAAATGTGGCATCGCTGTGGTACCCCCTAACACGGGGGTAAGATATGCCGATGGGTATGTAGTTGCACAACCCCAAACCGTTATCTATCAGTGCAAAGAAGATAATATGGCAGACACAATGGTACTGGCACTACAACGCTGGCGAGCCATCTGAGGTTACCGGTGATGAATGGTTTACAAATAATGGCCCCCCCAACTATTGACGTAGAGTCGAAAAAGCGCCCGCTTTTGCAGCGAACGCTTCTTATGGTAATTGCCCTCTTGCAGAGAGCTTTTTGATGATGCTTAATCCACCGTGTAGGGCAGCAGCGCGATGGCACGTGCGCGCTTGATGGCCTCGGCCAGCTGGCGCTGATGTTTGGCGCAGTTGCCGGTCATGCGGCGGGGCATAATCTTGCCGCGTTCGTTGATGTAACGACGCAGACGGTTGAGATCTTTATAATCGATATATTCAACCTTGCTCACGCAGAAGTCGCACACCTTACGGCGGGGGCGCTTTCCACGGGGGCGCGGTCTCTTATCGCCACGATCCTCAGACATGTGAGTGTCCTCCTTCTTTCAATTTCCGATTTAGAACGGTAATTCCTCTTCGTCCACCTGCACAAAGCCGCCACCCGCCGGAGCGCTGCCGTATGTGTTGGCACGCTGGGGCGCGGGTGCGCCGGGCATTTCGCCTTCGCCCTTGGGGGACAGGAATTCCACATCGTCGGCGGTCACTTCCAGGCTGGCGCGGGTTGTGCCATCATTGCCCTGATACGTTTGCACGCTCACAGAGCCAACAACAGCCACCTTGCGGCCTTTGGCCAAATACTTGGCGCAATTTTCGCCCAGTTGACGCCATGCCGATATGCGGAAGAAGTCCGCTTCGGGTTGGCCAGCTTCTGCATTGCTGGCGCGGCGGCGATTGACGGCAATGGTGAACGAGCACACCGCAAGCCCACTGGACGTGGTGCGCAGCTCGGGATCACGCGTGAGATTGCCAATCAAAAACACTTTGTTCATTTGTGTGGCCTCCGATTATTCAGCTTCCGCTTCATCCGCAACGATTTCAGCGGCTGGCGCGGCAGGAGCAGCGGCGACGGGAGCAACGCGCGCGGCGCGGGGCTTCACGTTGGAGCGCTTGTCGAGAAGCTTGATTACCTGATAGCGAATAACGCTTTCGGAAATCTCAAGGTTACGTTCCAGTTCGCGGGGCAGTTCGGGCTCGCCGTGGAAGTTGACCAGCACGTAGTAGCCTTCGGACTTGTAATCGATCACATAGGCCAGGCGGCGTTTGCCCCACTCCTCTACCTTGTCGATCGTACCGCCGTCGGACGTGATGATGCCGTGGAAACGCTCGATCAGCGCTTTGCGGGCTTCGTCTTCCAATGTGGCATCCAGGATGTACACCAGTTCATACTTGTTCATTTCTTTCACCTCCTCATGGACGTATGGCACCACAACATGGTGTGGCGCAAGGATGTGCCAATTTGATATTATAGTGCAACAGAGAGAAAATTGCAAGCATTCTGTGAAAAAATATTCGATTTGTTACCGCAACCACTGCTCCCATGCCTCCATCATGTTTCGCAATGCCTCCATAAACTGCCCGGCATGGTAAGGGAACCTCCGGTTTTATTCTGCCTCAAAGGGGATGACGGGCACCCACAGCTCCGTGGGCGGGTTATGATCCGGGGGAAAATGGTGTTCGATGATCGGGAGATCGGCCAGATCGTACCCCGAGCCGGGCAGCCACTCCACAAAAAGTCGCTTCCATGCGTCTGACACATCGGGGAACACCGCCCAGGTGCAAGGCCGCAGGATGTATTCTTCCATTCCCTCCGGCAGCTCCCCCGCATAACGCACTGCGATCCAGTAATCAAAGACTTCGTTGTTCAACCGCGGCTTGGTGCCGCAGATGCCCAGCAGGCTTTCCAGGCGGCATTGGGGCTTTTCCCATGCCATATCAATCAGTTTTGCAATGAAGCCGCTTGCCATTTCACGTGCCCAGATGGGCGGAATCACTTCAAAGGCTACCTTGCTATCCACCGGAAACTTCTTGCCTACCAACCGAACCTCAAAATCCAGTTCCTCCAGCCGATAATTCATCGGTACATCCCCTTTGATCGTCAGATGAAAGGAGATGCGCGGATAATACGTTAGCTGCACCCCGCCCGCGCACACCTGCGAGGGCAACACCCGGTGCTGCCTGTAAAACGCCCTGGCAAACGCGTCCTGGGATTCGTACCCATATTGCAGCGCCACATCAATCACGCGTGCCGCCGGGTCTTTCAGATCATACGCTGCGCAGGTCAGCCGCCGCCGCCGGATATACTCCGCGAGTGTCATATCGGTGAGGGAAATAAACATTCGCGGAAAATGGTAGGCAGAGCAGCACGCCGCGCGGGCGATCTGCGTATAATCGATCTCGTCTTTCAGGTGCGCCTCGATGTAGTCCAACGCGCCCTCCATCCGCTCCATCCAGTTCATCCGCATCCTCCTCTCTCGCGGAGAATATAGCAAATTGCGTGCCGCTTTGCCCGATTTTGCGCGTTCAGGGTAAATCGGTTTACCGCACCCGCCAGCGGATGGATTCCACCCGTTCCTTCGCGGCGGCTTCAATGCGCGCAGGCTGCGGAGCAAAAAACTCCACCACCGGCTCGTTCTTTTTGATGTTCCAGATGCCCGCCACGCGCCCGTTGACGGCGATGGTGGGGTTACAGATACCGGATTTTAGGATCACCTTGCTTTTATACTCCGCAGGCAGCACGGCGCTGCGCTCCGCATACGACACAATCAATGGGTCAAAGCCGGACAGTAACGTCATTTCCGGTATATCGGCCATCGGCTGATCGGCACATTCGTAGTATTTGCTGCCGTTCAGTTCAAAGCAGTGGTACTCCTCCAGCGGCAATTGGCGCAGCTTGTTTGCCTCGCCCTTCCACAGGCCAAAGAACCACGCGGCATCGGCCAGCGTGGCAGGGCCATAGGCGGTAAAAAATCTGCGTAGCAGTTCCGGCAGCACCTCATCCAGGGTTTGCGTGGGTTCGGCAGAGATCAAATCAAAATCGCGGCTCGTCATATCGCGGAAGGCAACCTTGCCCTGCCGTGCAAGATGCACAAAAATGCCGCCCCAGGGCGAGAACATCATGCTCAGCCAATCGTCGTCATACCTGTCGGCAAAAAGGCGGCGGAACTCCGTGCGGGAGAATACGCCGTCCTCCATATAGCGCAGCACCTCCTGCGCAAAATCCTCCACAACTTCGGCTCCAAAACGGTCGGCAAAGTAGGATTCGCCAGGATGCAGCGCCAGCAGCAGTGGCAAATCCTCATACACCACGCCATGCAGTGTGCCCCGGTACAGCCATGTTTTGGTCAGTACCGTCTTCCAGCCGCCAATGTCCGCGCCGCGTATCAGCGCAGAAAACGGCACGTTGCGGAAAAACCAGCTGTGCAGGCCAAGCAGCTCGTGCGAAAGCGTCTCGATGTCCTCACACGGGCGGGATAAATAGAGGCCATGCATGCGCTTTCGCACGATTCGCTCTGTCATTTCCAATTCTGTCATTTGTGCTGCTTCCTTTTTATAGTTTGTACATTATAATATTAATCGTTTTTCAGTTTGTGTCAAGGTCTGATTGCTGTTGCAAAAAGTCCACCGCAACGCCGTCCACCAGGCAAGCGACGCACACGTGCGGCGTGGCATCCTCCCAGCGCACCGTGCCGCCGGAGGTGCCAATCACCTGCCCGGCAGTGACGGTGCTGCCCACCTGCACATTCAGGCCCGACAATGGTTTATACACGGTTTCGCGGTTGCCGCCGTGCGAAAGGGTGACAGCGCCGTCCTCGATTTTCGTGACAATGCCGTCATACATCGCCTTGACGGGGGTGGCAGTTTCTGCATAAAAATCAACAGCCGGGTGCGCGCGCCACACGCTAAGGCCCTCCACATACAGCGCATCCCGGCTGAACCCGCGCAGCACAGCCGTATCCAGAGGCAGTGAAAAGGCAGCTTCCCTGGATGCTGGCTGGTTTTCAAAGGTCACATCGCTCAGGCGCTGGGCGTTGTCGGCTGCGGCCTGCATGTTCAACTGCTCCTCGGCCTGTCGCTGTTGGTTGGTCCAGACGCTTGAGAGCACCACTGCCGCCACGCATACAAGCGCCAGCACATAATACCCAAACTTATCAAAAAAGCGCGCAATTGCCGAACGCATGCCTGTCATCGCCTCCCTTTTCCATACCAGTTTGTCCTGTGAGAGGCATACCTATACAGCGCGAAAATGCACAAAAAATGCGATTCTTTGGCTTGTTTGGCGGTTGGAAACATGATATAATGCATTCTTGTTGTGATGCTGCAAGCGTCATGAGGAGGGGCAAAAAATGAAAATCGGGTTTGACCACGACAAGTATACCGCTATGCAATCTGAGCATATCCTGCGGCGAATTGACGCGTTTGGTGGAAAATTGTACCTGGAACTGGGCGGAAAATTATTTGACGACTTTCATGCTTCCCGCGTGCTGCCCGGCTTTCGCCCGGACAGCAAGATGGCGATGTTGCTCAACCTGAAAGAGCAGGCAGAGCTGGTGATCGCCATCAACGCCGACGATATCGAAAAAAGCAAGCTGCGGGGCGATCTTGGCATTACCTACGATGCCGATGTGCTGCGGCTGATTGACGCCTTTCGGGGCATCGGGCTGTATGTGGGCAGCGTGGTGCTGACGCAGTACCAAAGCCAGCCGGCTGCCGCGCAGTTTAAAGAGCAGCTGGAAAAAGTGGGCGTGCCCGTATACAAGCATTATACCATCGAGGGCTATCCCTACGATGTGAAGCATATCATCAGCGACGATGGATTTGGCAAAAACGAGTGTGTGGAAACCACACGCCCGCTGGTTCTTGTCACCGCGCCCGGCCCCGGCAGCGGCAAAATGGCGGTGTGCCTGTCGCAGCTCTACCACGAATACCGCCGCGGCGTGCAGGCAGGCTATGCCAAGTTTGAGACCTTCCCGGTGTGGAATCTGCCCCTCAAACACCCTGTCAACGTGGCCTATGAGGCCGCCACGGCCGACCTGTCCGATACCAACATGCTCGACCCCTTCCACCTGGAAGCCTACGGCCAGGCCACCGTCAACTATAACCGGGATATCGAGATTTTTCCCGTGCTGTCCGCAATGTTTGAGCGGATTTACGGCAAATCTCCCTATCAATCGCCCACCGATATGGGTGTGAACATGGTGGGCAACTGCATCATCGACGATGCCGCCTGCCGCGATGCCGCCAAGCAGGAGATTCTGCGCCGTTACTATGCCACGCTGTGCGCGGTGCGCCAGGGGCATGCGGGCGAAGAGCAGGTGGATAAAATCCAGCTATTGATGCAGCAGATGTCGCTGTCGGATGAGGACCGCCCCGTGATTGCCGCTGCGCGCACCCGTGCACAGGATACCGGCGCGCCCGCACTGGCCCTGCAGCTGCCCGACGGCACGCTGGTGACGGCCAAGACGTCCTCGCTGCTGGGTCCCTCTGCCGCATTGATGCTGAACGCCCTCAAAAAGCTGGGCGGCATCCCCAAAAAGACGCACCTGATTGCGCCGGAAGTGATCGAGCCCATTCAGGAACTGAAATGCAAATACCTGGGCAACCACAACCCGCGCCTTCATAGCGACGAAGTGCTGATCGCCCTTTCCATCTGTGCCGCAACGGATAAAAACGCCGCCAAGGCCATGCACCAGCTGCCCAAGCTCCGTGGCCTGGAGGCGCACGCCACGGTGATTCTGCCCCAGGTAGACGACAATGTGTACAAGCGCCTGGGCATCAACCTCACATCGGACGCCCGGTACCAAACCCGCAAACTTTACCATAAATGAAATTTTGATGCCGCGAAAATGCATTTTTGTGGTTGACAGATGCAAAGGGCATGATATATAATACGGGGTATCAAGAGCGCATGCTCGGGGGAAGGGAGGCTCGCCACATGTTGAAACTGGCAATGCGTATGTCCATGAGCGCGAGCAACCACTCGTGCACTTTGTGTTGCGCTGCTTGATTATTTTTGTTTTTCAGGCCGCTTCGCAAAATGCGAGGCGGTTTTTATTTATCCATAGATTATAACCAGAGGAGGAAACAGCGTGTCGGACTATCAAACGCCGCTGATTGAGCTAAAGGGGCTGCGCAAGGTATACCCTTCGCAAGATGGCCAGGTGGTGGCGCTGGATGGCATTGATCTGACCATCCAAAAGGGCGAGATATACGGCATTATCGGCATGAGCGGCGCGGGCAAATCCACCCTCATCCGCTGCGTGAACCGCCTGGATACCCCCACCAGCGGCGAAATCCTGATCAAGGGGCAAAACGTGCTCAAGCTGCAAGGCAATGACCTGATCGCCATGCGGCGCAAGGTGAGCATGATCTTCCAGCAGTTCAACCTCTTGATGCAAAAGGATGTTTCGCGCAATGTGCGCTATCCATTGGAAATTGCGGGCGTGCCCCGTGCCAAGGCCGATCAGCGCGTGGCGGAGCTACTAGAAATCGTGGGGCTTCAGCATAAGGCGCACGCCTATCCCTCGCAGTTGTCTGGCGGGCAAAAGCAGCGCGTGGCCATTGCCCGGGCGTTGGCCAGCGATCCCGAGGTGCTGCTGTGCGATGAGGCCACCAGCGCACTCGACCCCATGACCACCCAGGCCATACTGGCACTTTTGCAGGATATCAACCAGCGCCTTGGCATCACGGTGGTGCTCATTACCCACGAGATGGCGGTCATCCGCCAGATTTGCACCCGCGTGGCCATCCTCGATAACGGCAAAGTGGCCGAAGAAGGCACGGTAGACGAGGTGTTTGTACACACAAAATCCGCCGCAGGCAAGCGCTTGTTTGGCATTTTGCCCGAAAACGAGAACGAGCAAATTGACGAGCCTGCCCTTCGCATCGTGTTTGACGGCGGCAAGCAAAACAAGCCGCTGATTGCGCAATTGGTGCAAAGCTGCGGGGTAGAGGTCAACATCCTGTCCGCCAACATGCACCACCTGGGTGGCAAGGCCTACGGCCAAATGCTGATTGAACTGCCCAAGGACGAAGTAACCTGCCGCAAGATCAAGGAGTTCCTGACTGCGCAAGGGCTGACGGTGGAGGAGGTGCATCCTCAATGACTTGGATCACAGAGCTCATCGATGGCTTGAGGGCCATCAACTGGGAAAAGATTATGCCGCAGATATGGAAGGCGCTGGGCGAAACGCTGGAGATGACCATCCCCGCCACGCTGATTGCCTATCTGGTAGGCCTGCCGCTGGGCGTGCTGCTGGTCATCACCCGTAAAGGGCACATCAAGCCCGCGCCGGTGTTCAACAGCATCATGGGTGCCTTGATCAACTTCCTGCGCTCCATTCCTTTCATTATATTACTGGCCATGTTGTTCCCCGTCACCCGCGCGGTGGTGGGCACGGCGATTGGCACCACGGCTGTCACCTTTCCGCTGATTATCAGCGCGTTTCCGTATGTGGCGCGCATGGTGGAAGGCTCGCTCAACGAGGTGGACAACGGCATCATCGAGGCCGCACAGTCCATGGGCTCTACCACCTGGCAGATCATTCGCAAGGTGCTGGTGCCCGAGGCGCTGCCCTCCCTCGTCAATGGCCTGGCCATTTGCACCACCACCATCCTGGCCTACACAGCCATGGCCAGCGCGGCTGGCGGCGGCGGCCTGGGCGCACTGGCCATCGTGAAGGGCCTCAATGTGCGCAAGCTCGACATCATGTACATCGCCAGCATCGTGCTGGTGCTGCTGGTTCAAATCATCACAATCTTTGGCACGCGCTTCACGCGCCGCCTGGATCATAGACTTCGCTAGAGCAACGCTCTAAAAATGAAAGGAGAATCCCCATGAAGAAGTTCATCGCTATCCTGGTCGCCCTCGTCCTGTCGCTGTCCTGCCTCACCGCCTTCGCGGCCGAAAAGCTCACCCTCATCGCCACGCCCAGCCCCCACGCCGAAGTGCTGGAGCTGATCGCGGAAGATCTGCTCGCCCTGGGCTACGAGCTTGACCTCACCATTGTGACCGACTATGTGGTAGAAAACCCCGCCACTGCCGCCGGTGACGTGCTGGCCAACTACTTCCAGCACATTCCGTACCTCGATGGCTATAACGCCAGCGTCAGCGAAAAAGAGCAGCTCGTGGCTGTGATTTTCACCCACTTTGAGCCCCTTGCCATCTATGCCGGCACCAAGAAGGACCTTGCCGACATCGCCAAGGGCGACAGGATTGCCATCCCCAACGACCCCAGCAACGAAACCCGCGCCCTGCTTCTGTTGCAGGAAGCTGGCTACATCACCCTGCCTGCCGACACCACCCTGGACAGCACCTTGACCATCGAAGACATCGTGGAAAACCCCTACGAGCTGAAGATCGCCGAAGTCAATGCCGAGCTGCTGCCCGGCCTGCGTGGCGATGCCGCTTATGTGGTCATTAACGGCAACAACGCCGCCCTCGCCGGCCTATCCCCCGTGCAGGATGGCCTGTACTTTGAAGGCGCCGAGAGCCAGGCTGCCGAGGCGTATGTGAATATCATCGCCGTGCGCCCCGAAAATGCCGATGCCGATTTTGTGAAGGCGCTGGAGCAGTGCGTGTACTCCCAGAAGGTGTACGACCTGATCCTTGAGCGTGGCTTTGCGCCCACCTTTGAAGTGCAGTAATACTAGGGCGTGTTCCCACAACCGCTCAACGCCCATCTTCCAACCGTTTTTCGCACCCTGCTGTGTTGCCTCTCCTTGTAATACCCCCGGTATTCCTGCGGAGAAGCGCCGTGCAGGACACGAAAATCGGACGAAATCTGGGCATTTCGGATAGTGGGAACACGCCCTAATTCAAAATACTATTTCTACCCCTGCCCCTCTTGTATTCAAATGATGCAGGAGGGGCTTTATTGAACGGATACAACGTTACCATTCCCCCTTGACAACGCCCCGCCTGCTGCATATAATGAGGTTGTTCCACACGGAACATGTCTTCAGGGCAGGGTGAGAGTCCCTACCGGCGGTATAGCCCGCGAGCCGCAAGGCTGACATGGTGAGAATCCATGGCCGACAGTATAGTCTGGATGAGAGAAGACGAACTGCATTATTTGTGTGCATTTGCCGTCCCTGAACATGTTTTCAGGGACGGATATTTTTGGCGGAGGTAATCCACAATGAAGAAAATGAGCACGCAAACCCTGACCCGCATTGCCATGTTGGCGGCAGTAGCTTCGGTTCTGTTTATGCTGGAGGTTCCCATCGTATTGTTCTACAAGCTGGACTTTAGCAACCTGCCGGTGCTTCTGGGCACTTTCTCCATGGGGCCTTTGGCTGGCACCATGATTCTGGGCGTGAAAAGCTTAATTGGCTTATTTCATTCCAGTTCCCAAGGCGTTGGCGAACTGGCTGATTTCCTGGTTGGGGTGGCCATGGTGCTGCCTGCCGGGCTGATCTACAACAGCAATAAAAGCCGTACCGGTGCGCTGATGGGTATGGCGCTGGGCACCGTAGCGGCTACGGCGGTGGGTGTGCTGGCCAATGTGCTGCTGATGATTCCTTTCTATGCTGCGGTTTACGGCATGCCCATAGAAGCGATTGTGAACATGGGGCAGGCGGTGGTGCCTGCTGTGGACTCTATCTGGAAATTTGTGTTTTACATTACAGCACCTTTTAACCTGTTCAAATGGGCGGTTCTCAGCGTGCTGTGTATGCTGCTGTACAAGCCGCTTTCCCCATTTTTGAAAAAAGGACTGACTGCATGAACGAATGGATCTGCTTGACCGCGCAGGAGACGAAGGCCCTGGGCCGGCGCATTGCCGCCATGCTTCGCACGGGCGATACCGTGCTGCTTGCGGGCGATATGGGCGCGGGCAAGAGCGAGCTGGCACGCGGCATTGCGCGCGGCCTGGGTGTTGTGGGCGCTGTGCCCAGCCCGTCCTTCACCATCCTCAATGTGTATCAGACAGCCACCGCGCCGCTGTACCATTTTGACTGGTACCGCATTGCCGACCCCGGCGAACTGTACGAGATGGGGTTGGACGAGTTTGTGGGCGGCGATGGCATTGCGCTGATCGAGTGGTTTGAGCGCGCGCCGGAATGCGTGCCGCAAGATGCCCTGCGCATCGAAATCGAACCGCAAAACGACCATTCGCGGCGCATCACCCTGCGCCCACTCGGTGCGTTTCGAAACATAGGAGAGCTATTATGAGCATCTTACTGGCCATTGATACCTCCGGCCCCGTGGCGGGCGTTGCGCTGCTGAAGGACGGCTGCCTGGCCTATGAGGCCGCCGCCGTCAACAAGCTGACGCATTCGGGCAGCCTGATGCCCATGGTGGAGGAAGCATACACCCGTGCGAGCCTGAGCATTGATCAAACAGATTTCTTTGCCGTCACGGTGGGGCCCGGCTCTTTCACCGGGGTGCGCATTGGCGTGAGCACCGTGAAAGCGCTGGCGCATGTGCGAAACACCCCTTGCATTGCCGTGGACGCTTTGGAATCGATGGCTGCTGGCATTCAGCTGTTTGACGGTATTCTTTGCCCCATCCAGGACGCCCGCGCAGGCCAGGTATACGGCGCGGCCTTTGCGGATGGCTTTCGCCTGATGCCGGATACGCCGCTTAAGATCGAAGAATACTGCGAAGCCATCCTGCGCTACAACCGGCCCGCGCTGTTCACCGGGGATGGCATGCCTGTGCACCGCGCCGCTATATCGCGCATCATGGGCGAGGCTGCGCGCTTTGCGCCGCCGCATCTTGCCTATCTGCGCCCCGCCGCCCTGGCCGCCCTGGCCTTCGACAAGCGCGATCAGGCCGTCGATTACCTGCAATTGCAGCCTTTATACCTGCGCGCGCCCCAGGCAGAGCGCCAGAAGAATTTGCGGGGGCTGGGCCATGAGTGACATTCAAATCCGCCGGATGTGTCTTGAAGATGTAGATGCCGTGCACCACATTGAGGTCAGTACCTTTCCCAAGCCTTGGGAGCGCGACGCTTTCGAGCAGGAAATGACCAAGAACGCTTGTGCACGCTATATGGTCGCCCTCAAGGACGACAAAATCGTGGGCTTTGCCGGTGCGTGGTTGGTGCTGGACGAGGGGCATATCACCAATATTGCCGTTTTGGAATCCTGCCGCGGGCAGGGTATTGGCCGCATGCTCACCACAGCGCTGATGCAATATGCCGCCAACCTCGGCGTCCAATACATGACCCTCGAGGTGCGCCGCAGCAACCTGACCGCGCAGAACTTATATACTTCGCTCGGGTTTCAACGCGTGGGCGTGCGCAAGAAATACTATGACGATAACGGCGAGGATGCCTTTATTATGGCAACTGAAGCCATGCCATCTGTTCGGGAGGATTTTGAGGAAGAGGGGACTGTGCGGGAGTAAGCGGGGTTACGCGGTGGGCGGCTCGCCCCTCGGCGGGAGACCAGTCTCCTGCACCTCGATCTTTGTATCCTTCGATGATGGTTGAGAGCATGCGCGGGTGCGAAAAAACGCTGTGGATGACCTTTGGAATGCCAGCATTCCATGGCC
>JAVBRU010000009.1:0-13603 GCA_031547595.1 Eubacteriales bacterium | reverse complement strand
GATTTACATCTTTTTTAAGAAAATTTTACAATTCATTGTCGATTTTGAGCGCGATCAGCGCGGCGTCATGCGGTTTGAGCAGCATTTCCACAGCAGCATTTTCCACTGGCACTGGCGCTCCTTCCCATAGGTCGAGTGTGCTGAGAATGGGTTTCGCTGTCAGATGGCAGGTGTTGATGCCAACTGTCTGGGCAGAATCTGACGTGTTGAACAGCGCCACAAACAGGCGGCCATCTTCGCCCTGCGCCGTCCACACCGCGTCATTCGCGCCGCGGCGCACGCAGCGTCCGGCAAAGCTGTGCTGGTTCACATACAATACTTCAGGATTGGTCAACAATTTCAGCGTCCATTCGTCATTTCGCCGCAGCTCGCCCCCCATCATCAGGGGAGAGCGGAAGATTGCCCACAGCGTCATCATGGTGCGCTGCTCTGCAGATGTGAGGTTGGTCATGTGTCCGTGGGTTTCGGACTGTGCCATGATGTAGCCCAGCGGCAGCATATCGCAGTCCGGCCAGCAGCCGGGGCGCACAAAGGGGACCCATTGCTGGCAGCGGTCAAACATACGGTGCAGGCTTTCCCAATTGTCCCACAAATCGCCCGTCATGCGCCACAGGTTGGCATGCTGGCACAGGTGCGCAGCCTCGCTGACAGGCGCGGGGCCGGGGGAGAGGCTGAGCACCATCGGCCGTCCGCAGCTGTCGATGGCATGCCGGATCATTTCGATTTCTTCGCGCGCGGCATAGGGGTTATGCGGGAACTGCTCTGTGTTGGCGATATCGTCCACCTTCACATAATCCACGCCCCAGCTAGCATACAGCGCAAAAAGGGAATCGTAATACGCCTGCGCGCCGTCTTTTTTGCTGTCTACACCATACATATCGCCATTCCATGGGCAGGTGGAGTTTACTTTCGCGATCTGCCGCGCGGTCTTGTCCGTGCCAAGGATTGCGGTATTTTGATGCACTGCCTGGCGCGGAATGCCGCGCATGATATGGATGCCAAGCTTCAGCCCCAGTGCGTGCACCTTCTGTGCCAGGGGCGCAAAGCCCAGCCCGTTCGCAGCGGAGGGGAAGCGGTTCTCCGCCGGAATCAGGCGCGAGAATTCGTCCATGCAAAGCGGCGCAAAGGGGTGGTAATCCCAGCCATCCGCCGTAGGCTCGCTCCACTGTATGTCCACCACGATGTATTCCCAGCCATATTCCTTCATGTGCTGCGCCATATAGGCGGCGTTGCCCAGCACGATTTCTTCCGTCACTGCCGCGCCGTAACAATCCCAGCTGTTCCATCCCATGGGCGGGCGCGGGGCGTATGCGTCTTTTGCTGCCATACTTCATTTCCTCCTGCCAATCATTGCTTCCTGCATTGTACATCAGCGGTGGGTCTTTGTCTATAAAATGCTGGAAATCCAAGCCTTTGCGGCACTTTTTCTTGCAATTGAGAGGCTTTGCGGGTATAATACAGGCATTGTTGAAAGCAAACGAGGTGAAACCTGTGCGTGTTACCATCCGGGAGCTGGCGGCTAAATGTGGCCTTTCTATATCCACTGTCAGCAAGGCTCTGAACGACTATACCGACGTGAACGAAGAAACCCGCCGTATGGTGTCTGACACCGCACAGCGCATGGGGTATCGCCCAAACTCCATTGCCCGCGCACTCAAAACCCGGCGCACATTTAACCTGGGCGTGCTGTTTGCGGATGAAAGCTCCAGCGGGCTGACACATAATTATTTTTCCGCTGTGCTGGAGGGCTTTAAGCTGGAGGCCGAGCGCCAGGGTTATGATATCACTTTTATCAACCACAACATCGGCTATAGCCATATGACCTACCTGCAGCATTGCCAATACCGCAATGTGGACGGCGTTTGCATCGCATGCATCAATTTTGCCCAGCAGGAGGTCGCGGAGCTGCTGGGCGGGGATATCCCCATTGTCACCATCGACCATCCCATTGAAGGACGATCCTGCGTGCAATCCGATAACCTGGGCGGCATGCAAGCGCTGGCCACCCATGTGATTGCCCTGGGGCACACCCGCGTGGCCTATGTGGCGGGACGCGCCTCTGCTGTTACCACCGCGCGCGTCAACAGCTTCCTCACCACCTTGCAGCGACACGGCATCGAAGTGCCGCCGGAGTATATGCACCAGGTGCCCTATCATAATCCTGGACCTACTGCCGATGCCGTGCGCGAGCTGCTGGCTTTGCCCACACCGCCCACCTGCATCCTGATGCCCGATGACTATGCGGCGCTTGGCGGCATGGAGGCCATCGCCAGCGCGGGGCTTCGCATCCCGCAGGATATTTCCATTGCGGGCTATGATGGCGTCAAATTGATGCAGCAGTACAGCCCGCGCATCACAACCGTGTGGCAGGATACCCTTCGCATTGGCGGCCTGGCGGCGGAACAGCTGATCCTGGCTGTGGAGCAGCCACAGACGGAGCCGACGATTATCACTGTACCGTCTACGCTTTTAGCGGGAGAAACGGTCGCGGCGATGTAATATCGAATCAAAAACGTCAGGGCAATGTGCTCCTGACGTTTTTGTGTTCATTATTATATTGCTTCCCGCGGTGCCAGCTCGGCCAGCTCCAAATTCTTGTTCTTCTCGGTGGCCAGGCGGATGCTCCACTCGTTTTCAAACAGCAGCACAGAGCGTTCCTCGCCGTCAAACGCACGGGCGGAGGTGGACGTAAGCTGCAGATCACCAACCGGCACATCGGTGTGGATCACCCAGCGCACATAGCGATAGTTCAGGTGATCCATCAAAAGATCCACGCCGTATTCACTTTTCAGGCGATAGGTGAGCACGTCAAACTGCAACTCGCCCACCACGCCCACCAGGAATTCCTCGCGCCCTGTTTCGTCGCGGCGGAAGGTCTGGATTGCGCCCTCCTCGCTCAGCTGCGATATGCCCTTCACAAACTGCTTGCGCTTCATGGAATCCAGCGGGCGTACGCGCGCAAAACGCTCCGGCGCGAAGATCGGGATTTTTTCGAACTTGATTTTGCGCCCCACGCACAGCGTATCGCCCAGATGATATACGCCGGGATCGAACAGGCCGATGATGTCGCCGGGGTACGCGTCCTCCACGCCTTCGCGCTCGTCCGCCATGAACTGCTGCGGCTGCTTCACCTGCAATTCTTTGCCGGTGCCCGAGTGCCATACCATCATGCCCTTTTCAAACACGCCGCTCACGATGCGCAAAAACGCCAGACGGTCGCGGTGTGCGGGATTCATGTTGGCCTGGATTTTGAATATAAAGCCGCTGAATTGCTCGTCTGTGGGCTCGATCATGCCCGCGTCGCTCAGGCGCGGCAGCGGCGGTGTGGTATACTGCAAAAAGCGGGTGAGGAACGGCTCCACACCAAAGTTGGTGACGGCAGAGCCAAAGAACATGGGCGTCAATTCGCCCCGTCTCACGGCGGCAAGGTCGAAATCATCGCCCGCTTCGTCCAGCAGCTCGATCTCATCGGCCAGGCGCTTGCGGTAGTGCGCGTCCAGCACGCCGGGCAGCGCCGGGTCGTCATAGGCGATCACGGTTTTGCTGGCCTTGGTCTTGCCATGGTCGCCGCCAAAGTACAGCTCGATGTTCTTTTCGTCGCGGTGGTACACGCCCTGGAAATCGCCATCAGTGCCAATGGGCCAGTTGACGGGGCAGGCGCGGATGCCCAGCACGTTTTCCAGCTCATCCATCAGTTCAAACGGGTCCTTCGCCGCGCGGTCCATCTTGTTGACGAACGTAAAAATCGGTATTCCGCGCATGCGGCACACCTTGAACAGCTTCACCGTCTGCTCTTCCACGCCCTTGGCCGCGTCAATCAGCATCACGGCGCTGTCCGCCGCCACCAGCACGCGGTAGGTGTCTTCCGAGAAATCCTGGTGGCCCGGGGTGTCCAGGATGTTGATATGGTAGCCGTCAAAGGAGAACTGCATGGCGCTGGACGTTACCGAGATGCCGCGCTGCTTGTCGATCTCCATCCAGTCGCTGGTGGCATGGCGCTCGGCACGGCGCGCTTTCACGCTGCCGGCCTGGCGGATCGCTCCGCCATAGAGCAGCAGTTTCTCGGTCAGCGTCGTCTTGCCCGCGTCGGGGTGGCTGATGATGGCAAAGGTGCGGCGCCGCGCAACCTCGTTGACTAAATTGGACATGCATTGCCTCCTTGTCATGGCACAGAAATCACAAACATCACATTATACACCGACCCGCCGGGGGGTTGTCAAGTTTTTTTGTTGACGCACCCGTATTGTATGGGGTATAATATACGGTGGTGAATGATGGATGTGGGGGATACGGCGTGTTTATCGCAAACGAATGGATGGATTTTGAGGTCATGGATACCGGCGCTGGCGAAAAGCTGGAGCGCTGGGGGAATTATGTGCTGGCACGCCCCGATCCGCAGGTCATCTGGCCGCGCAGCGAGCCCAAGTTGTGGAAGAGTGCGCAGGCGCACTATGTACGCAGCAGCGAGGGCGGCGGCGCATGGGAGTTTCACCAGCAATTGCCCGATCGCTGGACGATTGGCTATAAAGGGCTGCGCTTTTATGTGCGGCCAACCGGCTTTAAGCATACCGGCCTGTTCCCGGAGCAGGCTGTCAACTGGGACGCCATGCGCTCCCTCGTCGCCAGGCGCGGCCAGGCGCGCGTGCTCAACCTCTTCGCCTACACTGGCGGTGCCACCCTCGCCTGCGCCGCAGCCGGCGCGCAGGTCACGCACGTGGACGCCGCCAAGGGCATGGTCAACTGGGCCAAGGAAAACCGCGCGCTCTCCAACATCCCCGAGGCCGCGTGTCGCTTTATCGTGGAGGACGCGCTCGGCTTTGTGAAGCGCGAGATCCGCCGCGGCAACACCTATGACGGCATTGTGATGGATCCGCCTAGCTATGGCCGCGGCCCGACCGGCGAGGTCTGGAAGCTGGAGAACGAGCTGTACAGCCTGGTGTCCACCTGCGCCGATGTATTGTCGGACAAGCCGCTGTTCGTCTATATCAACAGCTACACCACCGGCTTTCAGGCGTCCGTGCTGGATAATATCCTGCGCATGACGGTGGGCTCGCGCTATGGCGGCAAGATCAACGCCCAGGAAGTCTGCCTGCCTGTCACGGGCGGCGGCATCCTGCCCTGCGGCTGCACCGGACGCTGGGAAGGCAGACCATAAGGAGATTACGAAGATGAGCGAAACACAACAGTCCCCGGTCATTCTGTTTGAAGATAACCACGTGGTGGTGGCCGTCAAGCCGCCCAACCTCCTTACCCAGGCCGATGGCACCGGCGATGATGACCTTCTCAGCCAGGTCAAGGAATACGTCCGCGTCAAGTATCAAAAGCCGGGTGAGGCGTTTATCGGCCTTGTGCACCGCATGGATCGCCCCGTGGGCGGCCTTTTGTGCTTTGCGCGCACCAGCAAGGCCGCTGCGCGCCTGTCCGAGCAGGTACGCACCCACACCCTCGACCGCGAGTATATCTGTATTGCCGAGGGCGATGCGCCGGACAAGGATACGCTGACGCACTTCCTCATCAAGGATGAGGCCACCAATATGGTGAAGGTGCTGCCCGATTACCTCAAATCGCAGGGCAAGCAGGCCATTTTGCATTACCGCACCGTGGCGCGTGCGGATGGGCTGTCGCTGGTCGCGATTCGCCTCGAAACCGGCCGCGCACACCAGATCCGCGTGCAGATGCAAACCGTCGGCCTGCCGCTGTGGGGCGATAACCGCTCTGGCAACGGCAAGCCCGGCCAGCAAATCGCCCTGTGGGGTATGCGCCTCAGCTTTGCCCATCCCATCACCGGCCAGCAGCTCATCTTTATCGCGCCCGCGCCCCGAACCGGCCCCTGGCAGAAGTTCGACCGCGCTTTGGACGCGCTGGAGAAGAACTGGCCGGAGGTGTAGGGGAAAGGACGCTGGGGGCTATCCGCCCCCAGACCCCCGACCAGAGGACACTGTCCTCTGGACACCACTTGGGCAATATAAAGGAACTACTTGCGCTTTCATTAATCTCTTGCACGCAAGCCTTTTTTATCTCTTTGCAATATCAAGAACTGGGTTTCCAAAGGCCACTGGCCTTTGGTCAGGGGTGCGGGGACGGACAGTCCCCGCCGTTCCCCCCACCCTCGGAGGAATATGAGCCATTTTGAGTTTGAGTTGATCAAGACCTGCAAGCAGTCCGGCGCGCGGCTGGGTGTAGTACACACGCCACACGGCGATATTCCCACGCCCATTTACATGCCCGTGGGCACGCAGGCGACCGTGAAGGCCATGACCCCGCGCGAGATGACTGAGATCGGCACCAAGATCATGCTGTCCAACACCTATCATCTGCATCTGCGCCCGGGCGAAGACCTGGTGAAGGAAGCGGGCGGGCTGCACAAGTTTATGGCATGGGACAAGCCGGTATTGACCGACAGCGGCGGGTTCCAGGTATTTTCGCTGTCCGGCCTTCGTAAGATCACAGAAGAGGGCGTTGCCTTCCGCAGCCACCTGGACGGCGGCAAGCGTTTCATTTCGCCCGAAAAATCCATGGAGATTCAGGAAGCGCTGGGCGCGGACATCGCCATGGCGTTTGACGTATGCTCGCCTTATCCGTGCGATCACAAAACGGCAGAAGAAGCGATGCACCGCACGCACCGCTGGGCGGCGCGCTGCAAGAAATACCACACGCGGGAGGATCAGGCGCTCTTTGGCATAGTGCAGGGCGCATTTTATGACGATCTGCGCATCGAGAGCGCCAAGGTGCTGGCCGATATGGATTTCCCCGGCTACGGCATTGGCGGGTTATCGGTGGGCGAGCCCAAGCCCATCATGTATGACATGCTGGAGAAGATTGAGCCATACATGCCGGTAAACAAGCCACGCTATCTGATGGGCGTGGGCACACCGGACTGCCTGATTGAGGGCGTGCTGCGCGGGGTGGATATGTTCGATTGCGTGCTGGCCACGCGCATTGCCAGGAACGGCACGGTGTTCACCCGCCGCGGGCGCATGGTGGTGAAGAATGCGGAGTTTGCGCGCGATTTTGAGCCGATGGACGAGGGCTGCGATTGCTATGCGTGCCAGAATTTCTCTCGCGCGTACATCCGCCATCTGTTCAAGGCGCAGGAGATCACCGGCGCCAGGCTGGCGTCCATCCACAACCTGCGCTTCCTTCTGCACATGATGGAGGAAATCCGCGAGGCGATACTGAACGACCGGCTGCTTAGCTACCGCAAGGAGTTCTACGAGCGGTATGACATGACCAAGAATTTTTGAGTTTATGCATCAGGGCGTGTTTCAAAAGCCATGCCATGCATCTTCGGAGGCTAGAAGCGCCATTTCTGCGTTGTCAAACCTTGAAATAGCGGTGCTATTCCAGCGGTTTTCCGCCTTGAACTGACGCTTTATCCTCGCGAACCTGCCCGTCCCGGACTTTTGAAACACGCCCCAGGTAAAAGATGCTGAGTACCATATTATTTCCCATTACTAAAGGGAGGTGCAGGAGATGAAATCTCCTGCCGAGCGGCGGAGCCGAGCGCTGTCTGTGGCAGAGGAAGAGAGGCGGAAGAGGTTTCTGGGGCGAGTAGCCCCGGCGTTTCCCCGTCGCCGGCCCCTCACTCCCGCCGTGCCTCCTCGCGGTACTGCCCCGGGGTCATGCCGGTCTGCTGCTTGAAGTTGCGGATAAACGAGGACACATTCATCATACCGATTTTTTCGCCAATGGCCTGAATGCTCAGCTCCGTCTCGGTCAATAGCTGGCAGGCCTCGGCTTTGCGCAGCAGCTGCACATAATCCGATACGCTCTGGCCAGTCGCATTGCGAAAATAATGCGAGAGGTTGGAGGATATGAGGCCAAAGTGATCGGCCACGGTATACAAAGAGAAATTGGGGTCGCCATACGCGGTTTCGATATATTGCTTGATGCGGGCGAGGCGGTCGTCCGTTTTTTGTTGGCGCAGCGCTTGGATGGACTGGGTGGATTGCTGCACCAGTTCTTCCAGCAGCGTCGTCAGTTCCTCGGTGGTGTCAAAACCGATCAGCCGCTCCATCAGATCGGAGGGCATATGCGCCATGGTGTGATCGGCCACGGAATACAGGCAGCGGATGGTGGTGTTCATCACATCAAAGCACACCAGCCGCGCGGCGCTAAAGGGCATGTTTTGCCGCTCAATGCTTTGCATGATCTCATAAATGCACTGCGAGGTGCCCTTGGTGTCCAGCTGCAAAAGATGCCCCTGCAGGCGTTCCAGCTCCTGCTGGGGATAATGTCGGAGGGTCTGCGTCTCCTCCATATCGGGATCGTAAAAAATGATGCTGCTGCCGCCTCGCACCAGCCGCAGGTTGAGCGCCTTGGCGGCTTGTTCATGCGCCGTGGAGATGCCCTCCAGCGCCACGGGCAGGCTGACAGCCATGGCAACCTGTGTGTCCAGCGCGGTTTGCAGGTAATCCTGAATGGCGTACAGCTGCTCGTCCAGCGTGGCAAAGCCCTCGGCATCCAGGGGCAAAAGCGCGGTATATACGGCCTCGTTGGCGCGGTTGTGATAGGTGAGCGCTTCCTCAAAGCCGAGCGAGGCCGATTGCAAAGCGGTGGTGACTACCTCCGGCCGGGGCGCAAAATCGCCGGGCTTGATGTACAGGATGATCACCACATAGGACGCATCGGGGTTCAGGGTTACGCCCAGCTTTTGCATCTCCTGCAAAAAGGCCGGAATTTTTTGCACGTGCCCTTGCAACAGCTGCGCCAGGCGGGATTGCAGCAGCGCATGGCGGTTGTTGTCCAGTGTGCTCCGATATTCGTCGCTGCTGCGGGACAAATGCTCCAAGGCGTTGGATACCGTGTCCATCTCGTTCTCGCCCGGCTGGACGGCCACATAGGCGGACGCTTGCTGCGTGAGGCGGCGAAGCGGCCTGTAATTATAGGTGGAAATCCAATAGATCGCCGCGCCGCCCAGCAGGCAAATACACAGCAGCGCAAGCAGCGTGTACAGCCGCACCTGCCGCAGCGGCTCCTCAATCACGCGCACCGGCGTCACAATCACATACGTCCAGCCCACGATTTTGGAGGTGACTTCCGACACGTAATAATCCTGATTCTCATACGACAGGCGGCGGATCAGCTTGGTTTTAGAATGCTGCACCTGCGCGGCATACATATTTTGCAAATCCTGCGCGGCATCGGTGGTCATAATCACTTGCTGTGCGCTGTCCAGGATCAGCACATTGCTTTCATAATCTTGCGTGATGCCCTTGAGCAGGACGCGCAGGGCATCTACGGGAATGCTGTATACCGTTCGCGTCTTGGGAACAATGTTGCCGCTTTGCACCGCGATAAACAACGTGATATAGTCGCGCACCTGCCCGCCAAACTGCGTCACGCTGTCCGCGCCCCAGCTGATGATGCCGGGCGCGGCGTCCACCGTTTGCAAAAAGTCTTCCTGGCTGTGGGCAGTGTATTTGTATTGCTGCTGAAACAGCTTCTCTAATGAAATAACGGTGGAGCTGGTGTATACCACGCCGCTGCCAGAATGGTACAGCCAGATGGTTTCGGGCAAGGTGGTGATGGAATTGTAGTTGCTGAGGGTAGCCACGGCCTTCCGCCCAGCAATGACATCGTTTTCGACAGTGCCGCGTTTCAGGGAGGAGTCGTTCTGGATCATGTACGCGATGTGGATCAACTGCTCCAGCTGGGCATCAAAGCTCTCCTGTACCTGGGAGAGCATAGCAGAGCTTCGCTGGGTAATCTCCTTAGAAAACTGCCCCGTCACATACGAATACAGCACCAGAAACAATATCAATACAGGCAGAAACAGCACCAGCGCATAGGAAAGCACATACCGGTAGAACGTCTTGCTGCGCCCCTTCATATACGCGCCCCCTCTTTATCTTTTCTTCATGATACCATAGCACAAAAGCCGTTACAAGGCATAGTTTTTTGTATTATGAGGCTTTTTCATGTGTTATCTGGTCAAATTTTCAACTTTTGCATATGGATTTCAAAAATGAGGATTGCGTTTCTGGCTTGTCCGTGATTATACTGTGGCCATAAAAAGCACAGAAGGGGGCACTGCCGCATGGTCTCCGCCACCACCTCTCAGGGGCTCAAGCAGCTCCGGCAAAAGAAACGCCGCCGCAAACTCATGCGTGTGCTGGGCAATTGGCAGCTGTATGTGTTCTTGCTGCCCGCCATCGCCTATTTTGTGATTTTCCGCTATTATCCGATGTATGGCCTGCAAATCGCCTTTCGCAACTACAAGACCAGCAAGGGCATCTGGGGCAGCCAATGGGTGGGATTGCAGCATTTTAACCGTTTTTTCAGTGCTGCGGATTTTACAAGGCTATTGACCAACACGTTGGCGCTGAGCGTTGGCAACCTGCTGATTTCCTTCCCTGTGCCCATTATATTGGCGTTGCTGCTTAACCAGCTTCCCTCTAAGCGCTACAAAAAGCTGGTGCAAACGGTGATCTACGCGCCGCATTTTATCTCCACCGTGGTGCTGTGCGGCATGATTTTCCTGTTCTTCTCGCCCTCTTCCGGCATTGTCAACCACCTGATTGTGGCCCTTGGCGGCAAAGCCATCCACTTCACGGCGGAAGCGGGCTGGTTCCGCCCGCTGTATATCGGCTCGGACATCTGGCAAAGCGCGGGTTGGGGCAGCATTCTATACCTTGCCGCTTTGGCCGCCATCAGCCCGGAACTTCACGAAGCCGCAGTGGTGGACGGCGCAAACAAGCTGCAGCGCGTGTGGCATATTGATCTGCCCGGTATTTTGCCCACCGTGATTATCATGTTTATATTGGGCGCGGGCAAGGTGATGAGCGTGGGATTCGAAAAAGCGTACCTGATGCAAACCTCCCTCAACAAAGCCACCGCTGAAATCATCGCTACGTATGTGTACAGGCGCGGGCTGATTGACGGCCAGTTCAGCTTCTCCGCCGCCGTGGGCGTGTTCGAATCGGCGGTTAACCTGGTGCTCATCCTGTCGGTAAACTTTATTTCCAAAAAAGTTTCCGATTCCTCGCTGTTTTGACGGAGGTACGCATGAAAAAAGTCAGCCGTGCCGACAGGGCCTTTGACGGGCTCAACTACATCGTGCTCACCCTTGTTCTGCTGGTGGTGGCGTATCCGCTGTATTTTATCGTGATCGCCTCGGTGTCCGACCCTGTGGCGGTGTACGCGGGCAAGGTGGTGCTGTGGCCGCAGAGCTTCACGCTGGAGGGCTATCAGCGCATCCTCAAATACCAGACATTCTTCACCGGCTATGGCAATACCCTCTTATACACCGGCGTGGGCACGCTGGTCAATATGCTGATCACGGTGCCGGCGGCATACTCCCTCTCCCGTAAGGACCTGGCCGGGCGCAACTTCTTTATGCTGATGATCACCTTCACCATGATTTTTAATGGCGGGCTGATCCCCACGTACCTGTTGGTGCTGCAGCTGGGGCTGTACAACACCCTGTGGGCGCTGGTGCTGCCCGTGGCCGTCAGCTCCTGGAATCTGATTGTGGGGCGCACCTTCTTCCAGCAGTCCATTCCGGAGGAATTGCTGGAAGCGGCGTTCCTGGACGGCTGCTCCAACGCGCGGTTCTTTGTATCGATCGTGCTGCCGCTATCTAAATCCATCCTGGCGGTGCTGACACTCTTTTATGCCGTCAGCCACTGGAACAGCTACTTCAACGCGCTGATCTACCTCAAGACCGCCACCAAATACCCCTTGCAGCTGGTGCTGCGCAATATTCTGTTTGAAAATTCTATGGGCGATATGGTGGAGGACGCCTCCACGCTGGCCGCCCAGCAGCGCCTGGGCGATCTGATCAAATACGGTGTGATCATCGCCTCCTCGCTGCCGCTCTTGGTGCTCTACCCCTTCCTGCAGCGCTATTTCATCCAGGGCGTGATGATTGGCGCAGTGAAAGGTTGATCAATTTCCCTGGGAATCAAACGCTTGCGTATAGCGTTTTGATAAATATGAAAGGAGATCTTTCTGTATGAAGAAAACCTTGGTATGTGTGCTGCTCTGCCTGGCGCTGCTGATGAGCTGCGCAGTGGCAAAAGAGTATCCGCTGGTGGCGGAGAAAGCCTCGTTCCGCCTGATCATCCGCGTGCGCCCGCTGCACGGCGATCCCGATCAGATGGTGTTTTTCAAGAACCTCGAGGAGCTGACCAACGTCCACATCGAATGGGACAAAATCCAGCAGGCGGAGTATGACGAAAAGAAAAACCTGCTGTTGGCAGCGGGCATCGACCTGCCCGACGGTTTCTTTGGCAAGTACTCGCTCTCTGGCAGCGACCTTGTGACCTACGGCTCCCAGGGCTACCTCATCCCCCTCAACGACCTGATTGAGCAGTATGCGCCCAACCTCGTCGCATTGTTTGAAGCGCATCCGGAGTTCAAGGCCATGGCCACCGCGCCGGACGGCAACATCTACGCCATGCCCTACGCCGAGGAGGGCGAGGACGGCACCATTGCCAGCAACATCATGATCAACATGAAGTGGCTGGAAAACCTGGGCCTTGAGAAACCCACCACGCTGGAAGAGTTTGAGCAGGTGCTGATCGCCTTCCGTGATCAGGACGCCAACGGCAATGGCGACCCGAATGACGAAATCCCCATGACATTCAAATTCAATGGCTCCCAGCGTGACATCGGCGGTATGTTTGGCGCCTTTGGCTATGCCGACACCATGACCGACGATAGCACCCACCTGGTGGTAGATAACGGCAAGGTCGTCTTTGTTCCCACCACGGAGGGCTATAAAGCCGCTTGCAACTATTACTACGAAAACTTCTTCTCCAAGGGCTTGATCGACCTCGAAGGCTTCACCATGGACAAGAAGACCTACAACGCACAGAATCAGGGCGAGATCGCCAACATCGGCGTGTTTATGTGCTGGAACTCCTTCGACCTTGGCACCATCCACGAGGATGAGTACGAGCCGCTCGCCCCGCTGCTGGGCCCGGACGGCACCACCTCCTGGGGCTGGACATCCTCCAATACCGCCATGGCAACAGGCTTCTCCATCACCAAGGAATGCCAGAACCCCGCGCTGCTGGTGGCCTGGGCAGATACGCTGTATGACTCCTACTGGGGCATGCAGGCCATGTACGGCCCGGTGGGCATCAACCTGATTGATAACGGCGATGGCACCTATTCCCACGCCGAAGTGCCCGAAGGCATCAGCTATGACGAGTTCCGCTATAAAGAAGCCTTTGCTTCCGACGCGCCCGTTGGCCTGTTTATGGATTTCTATAACACCACGCTGGGCCGCAGCGCGGCGCACCAGGATAAGTACGACCGCAACGAAAACTACTACCGCGCCGTTGCCACCACCTACTATTTCCCCAGCCTCCTGATGAGCGAGGAAGACAACGACACCCTCAGCCTCATCCAGACGGACATCCTCAGCTACACCAACGAAATGCGCGCCAAGTGGCTCGCCTACGGCGGCATTGATGCGGAGTGGGACGCCTATGTGGCGCGCCTCAACGCCATGGGATTGCAGGAGTTCATCGCAATTTATCAAAACGCATATGACGTTGCGTTTGGCGAGTAACCTTTAGCCGCGGTGGGGGGGGGGGGGGGGGGGGGGGGGGGGCGGGGGGGGGGGGGGGGGGGGGGGGGTGGGGGGGGGGGG
>JAVBRU010000046.1:0-41642 GCA_031547595.1 Eubacteriales bacterium | reverse complement strand
GATACGCATCGCAGGCAGTGAAATGACACCGTATCTTGACTATATTGAGCTTCGAAACGCCATTGAAATGCTGGGCGGCGAGGCGCCGGAGCGTGATTTTGCGGGCAGCGATCCCGGCTATGACGCCCTGCGCTCGCTGGAAGACTGACGCGGAGGAGGTGCGCGAATGATTTGTGAACAGTGCGGCAATGTACTGCGCGAAGGGACGCGCATGTGCGACCAATGCGGCTCTTTGATTCAAACCTCATCCGGTGAAAAAACCGTAAACAACATGCGCCAGGGCAGGCCGGACGCGCTGTATGGCAGCCGCGCAGGCAGCGCCACACCGCCCGCTCCACCCACGCCTATGATGTCGGATGCCTCTATTGCGGAGCGCCGCCGCTACCGCAACGCGCAGGCCTCAGGCCGCCCCAGCGATCGGCGCGGCGTGCCCGATCAGCCCTCTGCCCATGCCAAAGCGCCGGTGCGCAAAGAGCAGAAAACCGTGCGCGTGCGCAAGGTAATGATCAACTGGACACTGGTGTTCACCGTGCTGACAGGGCTTTTGATCCTGGCCGCGCTGGCCGGATATGTGTATTTGCTGCGCACCGATGAAGGGCAATTGATCATGGCACGCCTTGGCCGGGACGCGAGCAGCACGGCCATCTGGGCACTGGGCACAGAGCAGCTGGACAAGGGCTATATCGAAAAATCCATCGAAACCTACGAAAAAGCCTACGAACAGGAGCCGGACCGCGAGGATATCTACGAAAAACTGAAGCTGCTGGCAGAGGCCTACGAGGCCAATGCTCAACCCGCGCTGGCCGAAGCCATCTATACAAAAATGTATACCGATATGGAGCCAACCAACCCCTTTGCCTACCGCGCCATCATCCGCCTTCTGCAAAGCCAGAACCGTCAATTGGAGTTGTCAGACTTTTTGCAAGTAGCGTATGACAAAACAGGCGATGGCTCCTTCCGCAAGCAGCGCGAACAAATGCTGCCCTCCATCCCCACTGCCTCGCTGGAGAGCGCAACCTACGAAATCTCCATCAAAGTGGCCTCAATCAATGATGCCTATAAGACGGTGGAGCTGTATTCTGCCGAAGACTATGATGTGTATTACATCCTCGGCGAAGAAGGCACCCTGCCCGAGGATGGCACGCTGTATACAGAACCGCTCAAGCTGTATGAGGGCGGGCATATTGTGCGCGCCGTGGCCGTATCCAGCGATTTGATCAGCGATGAATTGAGCCTGAAATACACCATCAGCCTGCCAAGGCCGGAAGCGCCCAAGTGTAATCTGGCACCCAACACCTATGAAAGACAGCAGAAAGTGATCATCCGCTACCCCGGCGACGACCCTGTAACCATCTATTACACCATCGACAGCCAGTCCCCCACCGCCAACTCGCCCATTTTCACGGGTGACCCCATTGTGCTGCCCGGCGGCAAAACAGTGTTCATCAAGGCCGTGGCCGTCAATAAGTTTGGCAAGGTCAGCAACGAAATGTCCGTGCAGGTGCAAATCAACATTGGCTTTAAAAACTATTTCAAGCTGGGTGATGAGTTTAACGATTTCACGCTGATGACCACCACCCGCGACGCGTTCACCAAGAAATACGGTTCCCCCCTCAGCGAAAAAGAGGTCGAGGACGACGCCATGCCCGATACCTGCGTCAGCCTGCAGTACAGCTGGGGCGAGGCACGCTTCTATATCGGCGAGAAAGGCTACATCCTCTACTACATCAGCACCACGTCCTCCTCCATGAGCGCGCCGCGCAAAACCAAGGTGGGCATGAAGGAAAAGGATTTGACGGCGCTGTTTCGCGATATGGGGCAGCTGAACGACCAGAATGGCGACCGCAGCCTGTACTTTGACGAATCTGCCAATAGCTTCGGCAAGCTTTACCGCCTGGACGACATCAACGACCGCATTAGCTACTCGTATAAGCGCACCGATGGCGCCATCACAACGCTGACCTACTATATGGAAAACGATACAGTGGCGCGCATCGAAATGGGTGTGAAGAAGTAACTTCGTTCACTCTCTCTTTCACTTGTGTGCGTGCGCCATGCTGGCACGGCGGTTTTTCTGTCGCAACAGAAAAACAGAAGAAGGCCGTTTTAGACGAGGGAATGCTTGCATTCCACTCGGCTAAAGCGGTCTTCTTGATACACGCACACAATCACTTATACTAGGGCGTGTTTCAAAAGCCATGCATCTTTGGAGGCTAGAAGCGCCATTTCTGCGTTGTCAAACCTTGAAATAGCGGTGCTATTCCAGCGGTTTTCCGCCTTAAACTAGCGCTTTATCCTCGCGAAGCTGCACGTCCCGGACTTTTGAAACACGCCCTAATGAAAAGTATTATTGCATCCTAAGCAGCGAGAGATTTTGCTAACCGGCAAGAAGCCGCGGTGATGGCATAGTAGCACTGCTTCTAGCCGCGCGCGACACTGTCGGATGGCAAAAGATCCGATGCAATGACGCAATAATGCTTTGAATCAGTATGAGGCCTGGGGCGAGCAGCCCCAGCGTTCCCCCGTCCCTACTTCTTCCCCAGCTTGTTCTCCGTGCCATTCAGCAAGCGCTGGATGTTCGCGCGGTGGCGGTAGATGCCAAGCGCGGCCAGCGCAATCGCCCACACGCCGGCGGGCCAAAACGGCGCGGTAAACAGCATGAGGATAGCAAAGCAGGTGAGCATCACCATGCTGCCAAGGGAGATATAGCGGGTAACAGCGATCACAATCAGGCACAGCACCACGGCAATCGCGCCTTGCCAGGTGAATATGATCAGCAAGATCGCGGTGGAGCAAGCAATGCCCTTGCCACCCTTAAAGCCAAAGAACACAGGCCAGTTATGCCCCAGCACCGCAAAGAGCGCACCCAACATGCCGCCGTTTTGCCCGGCAATGGCTTGGCCAATCAGGATGGCCAAGGTCGCCTTCAGAAAATCGCCTAAAAACGTGAGCGCGCCAAGGCGCGGCCCCAGCACGCGCAGCACATTGCTGGCGCCGGTATTTTTGCTGCCTTCCTGGCGGATGTCGTGCCCTTCCTTGCGGGAGATCAGGATACCGGTAGAAAAGCAGCCCAGCAAATAGCCGATGACAGCGCACAGGATATACTTGATGGCGTCAATCATGGCGGACGTCCTCCTTGTTTTTCTCGCGTAGGTTGAAGCGGATGGGCGTTCCCTCAAAACCGAAGGACTTACGCAGGGTATTTTCCAGGTAACGCTCGTAGGAGAAGTGCATCAATTCCTGGTCATTCACAAACAACACGAAGGTGGGTGGGCACACGCCCTGCTGCGTGGCATAATAGATTTTCAGCTTTTTTCCGGTGATAGTGGGCGGCTGGTTGGTAATCTGCGCATCGCCCAGCACATCGTTGAGCGCGCCGGTGCCCACCTTGCGGGAGGCCTGCTCGAACACGGCGTTCACCTGCCCAAGCACCGTATGCACGCGCTGACCGCTGAGCGCGGAGATAAACAGCACAGGCGCGTAGTCCATAAACTTCAGATCTTCGATCACTTGCTTTTTGAACTTCTCCAGGGTGCCCGTTTCCTTCTCCAGCGCGTCCCATTTGTTGACGATCACGACGGCAGCCTTGCCTTCCTCGTGAATCATGCCCGCAATGCGTGCGTCCTGCTCGGTCACACCCTCCTGCGCATCGAGCAGCAGCAGCGCCACATCGCAGCGGCGGATGGCGGCAATGGAGCGCAGCACACTGTAGCGTTCCAAGGTAGCGTCTTCCACGGCGCGCTTGCGGCGGATGCCCGCGGTGTCGATGATGTTATACGCGGTGCCGTCCGCACCCTCAAAATAGGTGTCGATGGCATCACGGGTGGTGCCGGGGATGTTACTGACCATGGTGCGCTCTTGCCCAAGCAAGCGGTTCACCAGCGATGATTTGCCCACGTTGGGCCGTCCGACAACGGCCAACTGGATGGTATGGCGCTCTTCGTCCCCATCCCCGGGCAGCGGCGCGGGCAGATGCTTCACGATCTCGTCCAGCAGGTCGCCAAGGCCCAGCATATTGGTGGAGGAAATGCCCACTGGATCGCCCAGGCCCAGCTCGTAATACTCGTACAGGGTATCGTTCATTCCGGCATAGTCTACTTTGTTGACCACCAGAATCACAGGCTTGCGCGTGCGGCGCAGCATGTTCGCCACCTCGTGGTCGTCCGGCGTCAGACCTGTGCGTGCGTCGGTGAAAAAGCAGATCACATCGGCCATTTCGATAGCAATTTCCGCCTGATGCCGCATCTGCGACAGCAGCAAGTCTTCGCTGCGCGGGTCGATACCGCCGGTATCAATCATCGTAAACTTATGCCCCGTCCATTCGGTATCGGCATAAATGCGGTCGCGCGTGACGCCCGGGATATCCTCCACAATGGCGATGCGGTAGCCCGCTATTTTGTTAAAGAATGTGGATTTACCCACGTTGGGACGCCCCACAATGGCAACCAATGGTTTAGCGGCAGGCATAGGGTTCCTCCTCAATTTTCCCGCGCATTCCCCATCAGCGCGTCGTACAGCGCCGCGCCCTCATTGGGCACGACGGTCAGCCGCGCGGGCAGTGCTTCTCGCAGCGCGCTTAGCGGCATGTCATCCAGAAATAAATCGCCTTCATTACGCAGCGTGTTGCCGCACAGCAGGATTTCGTCCGTATCCGCATCCTGCAATTGGGCTTTCAGGTCTCCGCCGGTTAGTAGCCCCGTCACCGTCACCGTTTCGCCAAAGAAGGTGTTGCGGATGGGCTGCACGGCCACTTGCACCCCGTCGGGGCAGTAGCTGTTCATCCAGCGCCGCATCACCGGCGCAACGGACGTGCCGCAAGCGATCAGCACTCGGCGCGCAACAGCTTTTCCTCCCTCTTGCGCGGCCAGGCGCAAAGAATCCTCAAACTTGCTCAACAGCCCCACGCCGTTCTCGATCTGCGGATAGCCCTCATAGGCGTCCTCGTCAGGATACGGCCTTTGCGCCAGACAATAGAACTCATCCGCCGGAAACACGAAGCGCGTGCCCAGGGTGCAAAGCAGTTTTTGCTGCCACGCGGCGGCTTGCTGCAAGATCGCTTGCGCGGTCTCCTGCGTGTACGGCTTCACCTCTGCCAGGCCATCCCGGAACCTGGTGAGGCCCACGGGCACCAGCGCGGCAGACTGCGCAGCCGGATAAAGGCTGCTTAGCGTTTCCAGTGTTTCGTCCAGCACCGCACCGTCATTGAAGCCGGGACACAGCACGATCTGGCAGTGGAATTTCAGCCCTGCGTCCCGCAGGCGCTCAAGCCTTGGCAAAAGCTGCGCGGCGGCAGGGTTTTTCATCATATGCACACGCACGGCAGGGTTCGTCGCGTGCACCGATATGTACAGCGGGCTGGCCTTGCGGCGCAAAACGCGCTCAAACTCGGCATCGTCCACATTGGTCAGTGTGATGTAGTTGCCCATCATCAGCGACAGCCGCCAATCGTCGTCCTTCACATACAGGGTGTCCCGAAGATTTGGCGGCATCTGGTCGATAAAGCAAAAAACACATTTGTTTTTGCAGGAGCGCGGCTTGCACATCAGCGAATCATCAAACGTCAAGCCAAGGGATGCGTCTGGTGATTTGAGAATCTGCACGCGCTTTTGCGCGCCATCCGCGCCTGTCAGCATCATATCCAGCCTGGGCTTGGCCGTCAGCGCCTGATAGTCGATCTGGTCAATGACATCCTCGCCATTGATGGTGTGCAGCACGTCGCCCGCACGGATGCCGTGGCGGTATGCCAGCGCGCGCTCACGCACCGCAACGATCTCATGAGCCAATGAACACGCGCCTCCTCCCCCAGAATAACATCCTTTATTATGCGATAGAATGCAGGAAAAGTCAAGGAAATTGGACGGGGACAATGGGAAAGGAACGCCGGGGCTCTGCCCCAGACCCTGCCAGGGTGATGATCACCCTGGACCCGCACTCGGTTATCGAGCCAAGCGGCTTGCATGATTGTGTGCGTATACGAAAAAACAGTCCGTTGTTTGTCAAGTTGGTTCCTTTTCTTGCCAATGCATGCACGCAGCATCAGCAGCAAACCGCTTTTTGAGGCGTGGCTTGACGCAGTGCCCATAGACTAAGGCGTGATAACTCCCTTTTCCATACCGGATGTAGTGCAGGCGAAAGTTTTTGCAGCTTCCACATGTTTGCATAAATCATTACTCCTTCAACAAAATTAAACACCAATTGGTGTTTAATCGATTGATTGTACACCATTTGGTGTACAATTGTCAATATCAAACTGGTGTTGTCAGGAGGATCAATATGGAATACAGGCGTATCCGGGAGTTAAGGCAAGATGCAGATTTAAGCCAACGGGAGATTGCGGAGCTTTTGCATCTGCATACAACTACCTATGCACGCTATGAAACGGGCGAACGGGAAATACCTTTGAGCATCGCCATCCTGATTGCCAACTATCATCATGTAAGCCTGGACTATCTGGCCGGGCTGACCAAGCAAAAGGAACAATAAATCTTCGTTGTACGGGAGAAAAAAACGCTGTAGTGGCCGTGGAATGCTTGCATTCCAAAGGTCAGTACAGCGTTTTTTCGTTTCCGCACCTGCACTCGAGCATCTTGGCCCGATACCAGAGTGGGGGTGCAGGGAGTCCTCACTCCCTGCCCGGGTCTGGGGCGGGCAGCCCCAGCGTAACCCATCTTCGTTAATGATCCATTCTGGAATAGTTAGGCGCTTCCTTGGTGATATAAATATCATGGGGGTGGCTTTCGGTGAGGCCCGCGCCGGTGATGCGGATAAACTCACCCTCTTCACGGAGGCTATCGATGGTGGGGGTGCCGCAGTAGCCCATGGACGCGCGCAGGCCGCCCATCAGCTGGAACACGGTGTCAGACAGCGGCCCCTTGTAGGGCACACGGCCTTCAACGCCCTCAGGCACCAGTTTCTTGGCGTCCTCCTGGAAGTAGCGGTCCTTGCTGCCATCGGCCATCGCGGCGAGGGAGCCCATGCCGCGGTACACCTTGAAGGAGCGGCCCTGGAAGATTTCCATGGCACCGGGGCTTTCCTCTGTGCCGGCAAACAGGCTGCCCAGCATCACGGCCTTGGCACCCGCGGCAATGGCCTTGGGGATATCGCCGGAATACTTGATGCCGCCGTCGGAAACGATAGGAATGCCATGCTTGTCCGCCTCCTCGGCGCAGTCCGCCACGGCGGTGATCTGGGGCACGCCGATGCCGGCCACCACGCGCGTGGTGCAGATGGAGCCGGGGCCGATGCCGACCTTCACGCAATCAACGCCTGCGGCAATCAGATCGTGCGTGGCGGCTGCGGTGGCCACATTGCCCGCAAAGAGCTGAATATCGGGGTACGCGTGGCGGATCTTCTCGATGGTTTTGAGCACGCCCGCGCTGTGCCCATGCGCGGTATCAATGGAAATAACGTCTACCTTGGACGCGACCAGTGCTTCAATGCGCTCCATCACGTCATGGCTGACGCCCACGGCGGCAGCGCACAGCAGGCGGCCGTTCTGGTCCTTGGCACTAAAGGGGTATTTGGTGGTCTTTTCGATGTCTTTGATGGTGATCAGGCCGCGCAGGTTGAACTGCTCGTCCACAATAGGCAACTTCTCAATGCGGTGGGCGGCCAGGATATCCTTGGCCTCGGCCAAGGTGGTGCCTTCCTTGGCGGTGATGAGATTCTTGCTGGTCATCACCTGACCGATAGGGCGGTTGTCGTCGGTTTCAAAGCGAAGATCGCGGTTGGTGAGGATACCCACCAACTTGGTGCCGTCGGTGATGGGCACGCCGCTGATGCGGTAGCGCGCCATCAGTGCCTTGGCGTCTGAAATCAAATGTGAGGGCGAAAGGAAAAAGGGATCGGTGATGACGCCATGCTCGCTGCGCTTCACCTTGTCCACATGGGAAGCCTGCTCGGCAATGCTCATGTTCTTGTGGATCACGCCCAGGCCACCCTCACGCGCAATGGCGATGGCCAGGCGCGAATCGGTGACGGTATCCATCGCGGCGGACAGGACGGGGATGTTCAGCTTGATTTTGCCGGTCAATTGAACGGACAAGTCCACATCCTTGGGCAGGATATCACTGCGGCGCGGCACCAACAGCACATCATCAAACGTCAACCCTTCACGAACCATTTTCTGCAGCATGGGCATCACACACTCCCTCTACAAGTTTATTTTGACTATTGTATCTCAATCGTACTTTTGTGTCAATCAAAAATCTGAACATTTTTCGGCCAAATTTGATAAATGTTTGTATATAAAAAACCTCTTGGCTCTGTTCCAAGAGGTAATGGCTGTTGCAAGGTTTTATGCCGCGTCTTCCTGCGCCAGCTGCTCGGTCTGCGCCAGCATCCATTCCACATACAATCCATAGCCCTGCGTGGGATCGTCCACAAACACATGGGTAACAGCTCCAATGATGCGCCCATCCTGAATGATGGGGCTGCCGCTCATGCCCTGCACGATGCCGCCGGTCTTTTCCAATAGCACCGGATCGGTCACGCGGATGACCATGCTTTTTTGCGCGGGCGCGTTCTGGCGGTTGACCTGGGTGATTTCAATGGCATACTCGCGCACGCCGTTGCCATCGATGGTAGACAAAATAGTGGCCGGGCCGGTGTGCACACAATCGCGCAGGCCAATGGGCAGGCCGTTTGGATACAGCGCGTTTTCCAGCGCCTCTTCGGCATGGCCGTAGATGCCGTAGATGGTGTTGGCGCAGATATCGCCCATCAGGGTCTGATCACGCAGGAACGAGCCGCGCAGCTCCCCCGGGGTGCCGCGCACGCCGCGGCGCACATCCACAATCTGCGCGCGCAGGATATTGCCCTGCCGTACGGAGAGCAGCTTGCCGGTATCGCTGTCGTTGATGGCATGCCCGAGCGCGCCATAGGTGTTATCGGCAGGGTTATAAAAGCTGAGGGTGCCAACACCGGCCGTGCTGTCCCGCACCCAGACGCCCAGCTTATAGGTGCCGCCGTCCGCCTGGGGGGTGAGCAGTGCGGATTTTTCCGCGCCGTCGCGCTGATAGACCAAATTGAGCGGCGCGCCGCCGGACGCCGCCACCAGCGCGATCAGATGATCGCTGTTTTGGATGGTTTCGCCGTTGATGGATTCGATGATGTCCCCGGCGCGGATGCCCGCGCTTTGCGCGGGGCTTTTGCCCGCCACATCGCTGACGCCCACCACCAGCACGCCTCGCGTGGCCATCGCCACGCCCACTGCCTGGCCGCCGGGCACCAGCACCACCTCATCGGTGACGCTGATCTTCACTTTGCCAATCGGAAACAAGCCAAAGAGGTTGATGGTCATTTGCGTTTCCCCCAATGCATCCGCCGAAACGGTATTTTGGTTGAGCGAAACAAGCGTTTCATCCTGTGAGGAAAGCACTGCCATGCCCAGGTTTAAATCCTGCGACTGCCCGAGGCTCATATGCAATGTGCCGGGCAGCACGCGCACCGCCAGGGCGGTGGGCGACGCGCACATCCACGCACATAACAAAATCATCAGCACCCCTGCAAAACGGCGCGGCAGGGAAATCCTTTTTTTCATGTATTTCTCCTCATTTCGTCATGATACTTCCTAAATTAACATGCTTCACAGCGTCATTGCCTATGCTGGAAATGCGCCGTAATTCTGTCGAAAGCTGCCAGATTGCTTTGCTTTACGAAACGTTCTGTTTATGTTATAATTGGGATGTATCATGCGGATTGAAGGCGAAAAGATGGATTTTTTGTCGATTATTGAGGATAAAAAGCAAGGAAAGGCCCTGACAGACGCGCAGATTGCACTATTTGCCAATGCTGCGGCGCAGGGCACAGTGCCGGATTACCAGTTGGCGGCACTACTCATGGCGATCCGGCTGAACGGCATGGACGCACAGGAAACGGCATCGCTCACCCTGGCAATGGCGCGCACGGGGGATATGCTCATCCCCGATGTGGGTGGCATTGCGGTGGACAAACATTCTACCGGCGGCGTTGGCGATACCACCACGCTGGTGCTGGCACCGCTGGTGGCGGCGTGCGGCGGCAAAGTGCTCAAGATGAGCGGCCGGGGCCTTGGGCATACCGGCGGCACGGTAGACAAAATGGAGAGCATCCCCGGCATGCGCACGGAGCTTCCGCAGGCCGAGTTTATGAGCATCGTAAAGAAAATCGGCTGCGCGGTGGTGGGCCAGAGCCAGGAGCTTGCGCCTGCCGATAAAGCATTGTATGCACTGCGGGATGTGACTGCTACAGTGGACAGCATTCCGCTGATCGCCAGCAGCATTTTAAGCAAAAAATTTGCTTCGGGCGCGCAGGCGATTGTGCTGGATGTGAAAACAGGCTCCGGCGCCATTATGCCCACCCTGAAGGACAGCATCCGCCTGGCGCAGGCCATGGTGGATATTGGAACACACGCGGGGCGACAGGTGACGGCGGTGGTTTCCGGTATGGAAGAGCCGCTGGGCAGCCATGTGGGCAACGCGCTGGAAGTGAAGGAAGCCATTGACGTATTGTCCGGGCGCACCGGCGGGCCGCTGCTCACGGTATCGCTGTTCCTGGGGGCGCACATGCTGCTGCTGTCCAAGGTAGCAGACAGCGTTGACAATGCCAAAGAAAAACTGCTGGATGCTCTGCAATCGGGCGCTGGCCTTGCTAAACTGAAACAGATGATTGACGCCCAGGGCGGGGACGCCCGGGTGTGCGATGATGTGACCCTATTACCCGCTGCACCCATGATCCGGCCCGTGCTTGCCAAATGCGCGGGGACCCTCAGCCACATTGACACCGCGCGGCTGGGGCTTGCCGCCCAGGGCATGGGCGCAGGGCGCAAAGTGAAGGCCGACCCCATCGACCCCGCCGTAGGCTTTGTGATGGAAAAGCGCATTGGCGATGCGGTACGCCCCGGCGATGTGCTGTGCACGCTGCATGGCCGCACCGCGCAGGGCTGCGACGCCGCGCAGGACGAAATCCTGGCCGCCCTCACCTTCAGCGAAACCCCCGTCCCCCCCGCCCAGCTGATCTATGAAGTGATCACGGCGGATGGAGTGACGACACTTTAATCTATGCAAGAAAAAAGGAGAACGACCATGAAAAAGCTGATCCTGCTGCTGCTCCCCCTGATGCTGGTATGCTTTGCCTGTGCGTATGCCGAGACCCCCGCGCCCATCCAGAAGGATGAACTGGCCAATTGGTACGAGCCGCTGGTCACAGAGGCTTATGACACCCAGAGCGCGGTTTTGCAGCCTGTTGAGGAAGGTTATGCGGCCAACCTCGATGGCTATACCATGGTGGTGAAAGAAAACGCGCTGAACACCGCCAGCACCGTGTTGTCTGTCAGCCTGACGGCGGACCCGGAAACGCAGCGCTTCTGCCCCCGCGGGATCAGCCTGGGCTCTACCCTGGAGGACGTGCTGGCCGCGTACCCCAGCGACAACCCCACCTTGATCGGCAATTATTTTGAAGCCGCACTGTATATTGACGGCCTGCTGCCCAGCGCCGCCGTGGGCTTTGTGCTGCGCGACGGCCAGCATATCCTGCACATCGTGCACCGCGTTTACGCGCCTGTTGATGACGGCATTATCTGCCACGAAATCATGTATTCCTTCACGGACGACATCGTGTCCGGTATCCGCGTGACGGGCATGGAAGGCTCCATCACTGAAGTGCAGGCGCAGGAAGAGATGGACTCCATTATCGAAATGCAAGAAGAAACGGGCTATTTTGCCTATCCCAGCAGCGACGACGGCACAACGCTTGCGATGTTTGACCGGGACGACCTGTATTTCTCCGGCTTGGATTTCCTGGGCATGACGCCCGATCAGGCGCTTTCACTGTTTGGCGAGCCGCAGGTGGACACCTGGATGCAGGATTCCACCGGCGAGTATCTGCGCATCCAGGAATGGGACGGCGTGCAGGCGATGTTCCTGTATGACAACGCCAAGAAGCTGATCCGGCTGGACACCCTCACCCTGAGCACCCCCGAGATCGACGGCCCGCGCGGCATCCGTGTGGGCGATATGCTGACCAGCATCATCAATCGTTTCCACTCCGGCAACGCGCACAGCGAGGGCGAAACCTTCCTGCTGTATGGCGAAAATGGCATTGCACCCTATGCCACGCTGGAAGAGGCAGAGTTTATCACCGCGCTGACCTACGTGATGGCGCTAGATAGCAATACGGTGACGATGTCGCTGGTGTTTGGCGATGCCCGGCTGCAATCCATCAAGCTGTTTATCCGCTAAATCATTGACACATCCATAACATTGCCTATATAATAGATACAATTTATAGCAGATCGTATCGGAGGCGTTACGATGAGGATCGATTTGACCTGCCCGGTGGAGCTTTGGCACTGTAAAATGCCCACTTCCGCCTACCCCGTGTGCACCATGCAGCTGTATAACCTGTCGGACAAAGATGTGTCCAGCATACAGGTTGGCGTGTTGTGCTATGACGAACAGGGGGAGCAGTTTGCGCGCCATGTGGAGCGCATCCAGGGCCTGGACGCGCCTGCGCGTCATGCCTTTGAGATGGCCGCTGCCGCAGAGGAAGGCGTGCGTGCCGCCGATATGGAGCTGATTATCGAGAAAGTCTGGTATGACGACGGCACGGTGTGGCGCCGTGGCGTGGCGAGCCCGGCGGAGTTCATCCCAACGCCCGTATTGCAGGGCAAGCGCCTGGGCGTGATGCAGGAGTTGGCGGGCGCGGATGCCTCCACCTACCCCAACGATCAGGGCGCGGTGTGGATCTGTGTTTGCGGCCGCCCCAATGCCGCCAGCGAGGACGAGTGCCGCCGCTGCCACCGGGACAAGCACACCATCTTCACGAAGCTCAACGAAGCCTCTATCGAGAAAATCCTTTTCGAGCGCGAAAGCCTGATTGAAGAGCAGCAGCGCAAGGAACGCGAGGAGACCCAGCGCATCCAGCAGGCGCAGGACGCATTAAAAAAGAAAAGGCACCACCGCCGCAAGGTGACCGTCTCCATCTGCCTGACGGTCGTCACCCTGGCCGCGGCAGCCTATGGCGTCTATTTCCACGGCATACCGTATTACAACTACACGCTGGCCAACCGCTCGCTGGATAACGGTCAATACGAGAAAGCGCGCGAAGCCTTTGTGACGCTGGATGATTACCGCGACAGCCAGTTGCTGGTGCAAGAATGCGATTATCAGGCGGCGATGGTGCTGCTGAAGGGCAGCACCTTCCAATCGCTCACCTCCGCACAGGAGGCTTTTGAGGCGATTTCCGATTACCGCGACAGCGCCACGCTTGCACTGGACGCCTGCTACACCCGCGCGGAAAAATATCTGGAAGCCAAGCAGTACGAGCAGGCGATTGAGCTGTTCGACCAGGTGATCAGCCACCGGGACGCCCGCGCCAAGCGCACTTTGGCCGAATACCAATGGGCAAAAGCGCTGATGGCCCAGAAGAATTACACCGAAGCCTATGCCAAGCTCCAAAATCTGGGCGTCTATGAGGACAGCGAAGAGCTGATGAAGGACTGCTATTACCTACCGGCAGAGACCGCTCTGGCAGAGGGCGATCCTTTGACAGCCATCCAAAACTACCTGCAGGTGCCGGGCTACAAAAAGGCTGATCAGCAGCTGCCGGTGGCCTATTATGCCGCAGGCGATCTGTATTATGCGCAGGACGATTTTGCCGAAGCCGCGGAATACTTCCTGCTGGCGGGCACGTATTCCAACGCCTACTACCGCGCCACCGGCTGCCTGTACGAGCCGGCCAAGCTGGCCAAGAACGAGGGCCGCTATGCCGAGGCGGTAGAAATGTTCAGCAAGATTTCCTCGTATCAGGATTCCAAGGCGCAGATGTGGGATTGCCTATACCAGCTGGGCCTTGCGGCCATGAACGAGGGCAACTACGAGGACGCCGCCATGTACTTCATCCAGACGCCCGATCTGGCGCTGGCCAAGGACATGTATAACGAGTGCATCTACCGCCCTGCTATGGAAGCGCTGCAAAGCGGCAACGATACCAAGGCGATGGAGCTGTTCCTGCTGATCCCCGATTATAAGGACGCCGGGGAATATGCCGATCAGCTGCAATACCAGCAGGGCATCAAGGCCATGAACGAAAAAGACTATCAGGCCGCCATCGACATCTTCACCGCGATGGACGACTACCGCGACAGCAAGGAAGAGCTGAAGAACGCAGAATACGGCTATGCCCTCGCCCTGATTGACGAAGGCGAGTACGAGCAGGCCATTGAGCGCCTGGCCTTATTGGGCAACTTCCTCAGCTCGCAAAGCAATATGAACAAAGCGCGCTATCTGATGGCAAACGCCCTGATGGAGGAAGGCAACCTAGAGGACGCCGCCGTGATTTTCCAAGCGCTGGGCAGCTACGAGAACGCCCCTGCGCTGTATGGCGAATGTCAATACCAGCAGGCAACCGCCGCGCTGGCGGTCAACAACAAGGCCGCCGCATCGCAGCTTCTTGCCACCATTCCCGGCTACAAAGATTCTGACGAGCTGCATGACCAAGCCACCTACGACACGGCAACGCTCAACAAAGAGCTGGGGCATCTGGATATTGCCGCGCAGCAGTTCGCCTCCATCAGTGGGTACCTCGATTCCGGTTTGCAGGCAGAAAGCTGCCTGGACGCCTATTATTCGGAAGCATATGCCACGGCCAAGGCTGCCTTTGACAACAAGGACTATAAAGCAGCCATCGACGCGCTCAGCCCCCTGTCCCGCGAGTACCTGTCCGAGAAGTATTCCGGGATTACCAAAATATACAACGAAGCCAACTACCTGTATGCCGATCAGCTGTACGCCGCCAAGAAGCCCTATGAGGCGCTGAAGTACTACCAGAACATCCCCGATTACAGCGATGTGGCGGAGAAGAAGCTGACCCGCGTGTGCTATCAGATCATCGGCAACTGGAAGAGCAGCAAAGGCGCGCTGATGTCTTTCCGCGCGGACGGCACCTGCAGCATCGACGGGCGCGATTATTACTACTACGCCGCGCAGTACTCCATCAGCCTTGGCGATAACGCGGAGGATTTGGTGTACACCTATAACATCCTTGACAGCCGCAGCAAGGTGCTGAACCTGCGCAATGAGAAGACCAACATTGTCTATTACATGACCCGGGTGGAGGAATAATGCAAACACTCCACACCCTGGCGCAGCCTTATTTTCAGCCCGTAGACGCCAAGCGCGTGGACGTGCTGGACGGCGTGCGCGTGCTGTTTGTGCTGCTGGTAGGCTGGTATCACATCTGGCAGCAAAGCTGGCTGACGCCTTCTTTCACCATCCTCGGCCAGCATTTCAACCTCTACGCCATGATGGCCACGGGCTATATCTGGGTGGACGGCATGCTTCTGCTCAGCGGGTTTTTGCTTTTTCTGCCCTTTGCGCAAAGCAATACAAGGAAGCCCGATGTGTGGCCGTTCTACAAAAAACGGCTGCTGCGCATTGTACCCTCGTATGTTCTGTGTCTGGTAGTAATGCTGCTGTTTGTGGCGCTGCCGCAGCAGCGCTATGCCAACACCAGCGCAGCCGTAAAAGACATGGCGGCGCACCTTACATTTACCCACACGCTGTTCCCCTTTAGCTACCAGCAAACGCCGCTCAACGGTGCGCTGTGGACACTGGGGGTGGAGATGCAGTTTTACCTGATCTTCCCCTTCGTGGCGCGTGCGTTCAAGCGCTGGCCGGTTTTCACCTATGCCGCGATGGCAGGCATCGCCCTTGCGTTTCGCACGTATGCGCGGGCGCTGCCGGATTGCTCGATGTATTTTAATCAACTGCCCGCATTCCTGGATGTATACGCCAACGGCTTTGTGGCCGCCATGGCGTTCACCGCGCTGCACAAGCGCAGCAAGCAGCACGCGCGGGTAGACAAGCTGTTTTTCACCGCTGCGTTTGCGGTGTGCGTGTATGCGCTGATGGCGCTTTGCAAGGCGCAGGTGGCCACCAGCGGCAACGGCGTGCGCATTGGCCAGATGGACAGGCGGTTCATGCTGTCCATCCTGCTATCGGTGGGCATGATCAGCGCCGCGTTCTCGCTGCCCGCGCTGCGCTTTTTGCTGGGCAACCGCATGATGCGCTTCCTGTCTGGCATATCGTTCAACTTCTACATCTGGCATCAGGTGTTTGCCGTGCAGCTGAAGGCCTGGCACATCCCGCCCTATCAGAACCCCTCCCCCAATCAGGCGGGCGAGCAGCCCTGGCAGCTGCTCTACACCCTGTGCTGCTTTGGCGGCGCGCTCATCATCGCCACCGCTGTCACCTACCTATTCGAGCGCCCTGTCGCGCGCTGGATGAATAAATCAAAGAAGTAACTGGAGGCACATGCTATGAAAGATCCCCGTATGGTCACATTGGCGCACAATCTGGTCAACTACTCCTGCCGCGTGCAGCAGGGCGAGCGCGTGCTGATTGAGTGCACCGGCATCCCGGCAGAGTTCACCTGCACGCTGGTGGAGGAAGTATACGAGGCTGGCGGCATCCCGCTGGTCAATCATATCGACCCCAAAATCCAGCGCGCACTGATGATGCGCTGCGATGAAGAGCAGCTTGGCCTGATGGCCAAATATGACGCGCTGCGCATGCACGATTGCCAGGCATACATCGGCGTTCGCGGCGGCGACAACGCCTTTGAAACCTCCGATGTGCCTCAGCACAACAAGCAGCTGTGGGGTACACACTACAGCAACAAGGTGCACGGCGAGATCCGTGTGCCGGACACCAAATGGGTGGTGCTGCGCTATCCCCTGCCCGCCATGGCACAGCAGGCGGCCATGAGCACCGATGCCTTTGAAGAATTCTATTTTGACGTGTGCAATATGGACTATGCCAAGATGAGCCGCGCCATGGACGCGCTGGTGCAGCGCATGGAAAAGACCGACAAGGTGCACATCCTCGGCAAAGGCACCGATCTCACCTTCTCCATCAAGGGTCTGCCTGCCATCAAATGCGCGGGCGAACTGAACATCCCCGATGGCGAGGTCTTCACCGCCCCGGTTAAGGACAGTGTGAACGGCACCGTCACCTACACCGCCGCCAGCCTCTATCAAGGCGTGAAGCACGAAAACGTGTGCCTCACCTTTGAGAACGGCAAGATCATCAACGCCACCGGCAGCCACACTGCGCTGCTGACCAAGATTTTTGATACCGACGAGGGCGCGCGTTATGTGGGCGAGTTCGCCATCGGCGTCAATCCCTTCATCAACCACGCGATGCTGGACACCCTGTTTGACGAGAAGATCGCAGGCTCCTTCCACTTCACCCCCGGCAACAGCTATGACGAATGCCCCAACGGCAACAAATCCGCTGTGCACTGGGATCTGGTGTGCATCCAGACGCCCGCCTACGGCGGCGGCGAAATCTGGTTTGACGACGAATTGATCCGCAAGGATGGCCTGTTTGTGCCCGAATACCTGCACTGCCTGAACCCCGATCACCTGAAATAACGGATCAAAAAAAGGGTATTGCATTTTGCTTTTGCAATACCCTTTTTGATTGCGAATAAAAATTATTTGCGCTTCTTGAAGATCACAACGCCAACCACGATCACCACCACGGCCACCACCGCAATGATTACGATTGTACTGGTACCCATGTCTACACCTCCTTTCGTATTTTGCCCGTTTTAGCCAAGAAGCGCCGCCGCTTCCTCGCCCGCACTGTAGATGATGTCGTACTGGGCGTCAATCAGCGGTGCCATGCGGGCACGCTCGCTGACAGACAGCTTCTGGTGCGTGATATATCCAAGCCCCCAGCCAACCAGCCCGGGAATGCCCAGCAAAATGCACCACAGCATGCTGCCTCCGGTGATGGCGAACACCGCACCGGCCAGGAACGCCGTGCCTACCAGCCCCACACCCAGCGCAGCCATGACAGGCTTTTGCGTTTTTGCGGCTTCCAGCTTTTCGATCATGCGCAGCGCTGCCTCGGCCTTGCGCTGCTGTTCGCGCAGCGGCGCGCCGCCCTTCAGCTTCCTGTCGCGCCGGAACTTCATCTCCACCTGGGAAAGGTGCGTGATGTCCAGCATGCCGTTCTCCATGTACTCCCAGCCAAAGCTGCGGTAGGTATCCTTGTAGATCTGCTCCATCTCGCGCCGGGCGTTCACCGCCACATACTCATACCCCACAAACCCGTGCTCTTTTTCCAGTGCTACCGCCGTCATTTTGGTGCCCTCCGCTTTCCTTTATTCAATGCTGCGTTCAATACCGTAAAGAGATATGCCAGCCACAGGGGCGATAGCATCATCACATCCGATCCGTTCATGTCCTGTCCCTCCCATTGTTCCACTTGACGGGCTTAGGATACCGCGCCTTTTTTTACGACTTGTCAAACAATTGTTAAAGTAGTATTAAAAAGCGATGCAAACAAAACTTTAACAATCATGTGTTATACTGCTTATGGAAAGTGAGGAAGCGCGTATGTTTAAGATCCTTGTGGTAGAGGACGACCGGGAATTGAACCGCACGGTGTGCTCCTATTTGACGCGAAATGGCTATGAAACCACCGGCTGCCTGAATGGTCACGAGGCCTATGACGCGCTGTATGGCAATCTGTTTGATATGATCATTTCTGATATTATGATGCCGGGCATCGACGGCTATGAGTTTGCCGAAGGCGTGCGCACCATCAACCTGGAAATTCCCATCCTGTTTATGACGGCAAGGGACGACCTGAAGTCCAAGCAGCAAAGCTTCCGCATCGGCGTGGACGATTATCTGGTGAAGCCCTTTGAATTGGATGAGCTGGTGCTGCGTATCGGTGCACTGCTTCGCCGCGCCAGGATCGCCAGCAGCAAAAAGCTGATCATCGGCAGCCTCACGATGGACGCCGAAGAACGCGCTGCATCTATTGACGGCGAAGAAATCCCACTAACGGTGCGGGAGTTCAATCTGCTGTACAAGCTGCTCTCCTACCCCAAGAAAACCTTCACGCGTAATCAACTGATGGATGAATTCTGGGACAGCGAGACCTCCTCCGGCCCGCGCACGGTGGATGTGTATATGACGAAGCTGCGTGACAAATTTTCTGCTTGCAATGATTTTGAAATCCTCACGGTGCATGGGCTTGGGTATAAGGCGGTGCTAAAATGAAGGAAAGACAGCGCGACAAGCGCGTCAGCCGCAGCCTGTTCTCGCTGCGCAACTACTTGACATTTTTCGTTCAGATTTCCTTCATCGTCACCTGCTGCTTTTTATCTTTCCTGCAAACGATGGATTTTGAGGCCGTAGACATTCACCGAAGCGCCATCATCACCTTTGGCAATGTGCTTTTTTTAAGCCTGCTGTGCACCGCTGCGGACGGGCTGCGCCGCAAAATCATCGTGGAACGCCCGGTGAAGCGCATTTTGAAGGCGACACAGGAGCTGACCCAGGGCGACTTTTCTGCCCGGATCGCGCCGCTGCACAGCCTGGATGGCATGAACGAGTTTGACGCCATCATCCAGGATTTCAACAAGATGGCGCAGGAGCTTTCCGGCATCGAAACCCTGCGCACGGACTTCATCGCCAGCGTGTCGCACGAGCTGAAAACACCGCTGGCCGTAATGCAAAACTATGCCGCCCTCTTGCAAACGCCGGGGCTGAGCGAGGACGAGCGCATCTCCTACGCCAAAGCCATAGCCGAAGCATCCCGCAGGCTGTCGGAGCTGATCACCAACATCCTGCGCCTGAGCAAGCTGGAAAACCAGCAGATATTTCCGGAATCGGCGCCCTATAACCTGGGCGAGCAGCTGCGAAAATGCCTGCTGGGTTTTGAAGACCTGTGGGAACAGAAGGAGCTTATGATCGAGACAGATATTGACGACATCACCGTCCGCGCTGACCAGGAATTATTAAGTTTGGTGTGGAACAATCTTTTCTCCAACGCCATAAAGTTCACCCCGCCGGGCGGGAAAATCACCGTCAGCCTCAAGCGCATCGCCCACCTCACGGTTGTAAAGGTTGCGGACACGGGCTGCGGTATATCCCCCGAAACCGGCGCACACATCTTCGATAAGTTCTATCAGGGCGATCCCGCCCACGCCGTCCAGGGCAATGGCCTGGGGCTGGCGCTGGTAAAGCGCATTATGGATATCCAGAATGGCGAAATAACGGTGGAGAGCACCCCCGGAAGAGGCAGCACATTCACCGTGAAGCTGAGATAAAGGAGCATGCAACATGGACAAGAAAGAAGAAACCTTCCAATATACCTATTCAGCAAAGCAGCAGCAGGAGGTCAAAACCATCCGCGCTAAATATGCCCCGCCGGAAGAAAACAAGTTGGAGCAGCTGCGAAGGCTGGATCAAAGCGTGCAGATACCGGGTACCATTGCTTCCCTTGCCCTCGGCGTGATTGCCACATTGATATTCGGCGTGGGTCTGTGCTGCGTGATGGTGTGGGAGAATGTGTTTGTGCTGGGCATCATCGTGGGCGTTATCGGCATGGCCGGCATGGCGCTGGCCTATCCACTCTTTGCCCACATCACAAAAAAGCAGCGCGAGAAACTCGCGCCGCAGATTTTGAAGCTCACCGATGAGCTGATGCGATAATTTTCATTCCGCTTCCACCTCAACGGGCACATCCTTCTGATGGCGTTGGAGGGTGATTTGCGCGGCCTCCACGCGGTGGTCGGCCACCTCCAGCACCTCAATGTGCAGCAGGTCGTATTCGTCCGTGTCCGGCGCTTCGCCGTCCGCCGTGCAGGGGATGTCCACTACAGGAGTACTGCCGTCCTCGGGGATGGCGGTGAAACGGCTGAAAATCAAGCCGCCCAGGGTATCATAGTCCTCGCTCTGGGGCAGCGTGACCTCCAGCATTTCGGCCAGGCTATCCAGTGCGACAGCACCTTGCACGCGCCAGGTGCCAGGTTCCGTTTCCTGGATTTCGCTCTCATCCTGCGGGTCAAACTCGTCATAGATGTTGCCCACGATCTCTTCCAGCAAGTCCTCCAAAGTAATCAGGCCGCTGGTGCCGCCGTATTCGTCCACCACGATGGCCATATGCGTTTTATTTCGTTGCATGTTGCGGAAAAGCACATCACAGGGCACAGTATCGGGCACAAAGTAGGCATCGCGCAGCAGCGCCTGAAGGGGTTTGGGCGCGGGCGTCTGGATGTTTAGCAGGTAATCGCGCGTGGCCAGCACGCCCACGATATCGTCAATGTCCTCGTCATAGACGGGGAAGCGGCTGAGGCCGGTCTCGCGAATCAGGGCGAGGATGGCATCATTATCGTCCTCCAGCCAGATGGCGCTCACATCGGTGCGGTGCGTCATGCACTCCACGGCGGTCATGTTGTTAAATTCAAATACGTTCTCAATCATATCGCGCTCACCACTCTCGATGGCGCCGGATTCCTCGCCGATATCCACCATGGCGCGGATTTCCTCTTCGGTCACTTCCTCCAGGGCCTGCGGCGCTTGGCCCTGTATGCCCAGCAGCAGCGCCGTCACCGTGCGCCAAACCCACACCAGCGGGAACAGCGCATATTGCACAAAGCGCATGCAAGGATAAAGCACAGAGAAAAGACGGTCGCCATGGCGCTTGCACAGGTATTCGGGCAGCAATAGCACCAGAATCAGCGCCACGCTGGCAGCCACCAGGCATCCAAGCACGCTGCCCAGCCATCCGGCCATACCCGAAAAGGCCCAGGCAGTCAGGTTAGCAGCAAACACCATCATCAAAAACAACAACAGCCCCCGCAGCGCCAATAGCGCGTCCAAGGGCTGATCAATCAGGCGCAACCAATGTTTTAAGCGCGCATCACCCTCGTGCTGCGCGTGCAGTTTGGCGCCATTTGTGGTTTTCAATGTGGCGTGACAGGCGGAAATGAATACGCAAATCAACAAGATGGCAATTTCGATGAACCATCGACCTAACGGGTCGTCCAAGGTGCGTTCCCTCCTACATTCACGGATGGCATTATTATAGCACGGCGGCCGTACAGATGCAATCAAAAAAGTAAAAGGCACGCAAGCCACCACAGCTGCGTGCCTTCTTGATTCTCTGGTTAATACGTCATGCCCACCACAACGCCGCCCGCGTTGTCGGTAGAGATCGAATAATCGCGGCAGTTGGGGTTGATATAAGCAGTGAAAGGGGCTGCGGTGTTGCCGCCCGCTACGCGGGTGATTTCATAGCGCAGCACGCCATCCTCATACACCGCGATGTGGGGATGTGCCATCAGGTACTCGATGTACTCTTCCAGGCACAGGTTCAGCGCGGTCATCGCGGCAGCGTGGGGCTTTCCCACATAGCGGTACACGCTCAGCTTCAGACTGATGCCGGTTTTGAAGGACTTGTCCACAACCCCGGGCAGCGGATAACCCGCAACAGGGAAGCGGAACACAAAACCATACTCCCAGGCGTGCTCTTGAAGCCAAATAGAATGCTCGCTGGTGGCAAAGGTGCTGGCCTTATTAAACTCGGCATCGCCGGATTTATAGCGTAGAATACGCACAGAGAAGCCCGATTGATAATCGCTGGTGTTGGGATAGCTGACGCTTTCGCGCACTTTTTCAATCAAAGCGTCGCCAGTATATCTGTCCCTATATTTATCGGCTTCTTTGTTAAAGTATTCCGTTTGGGCTGTCTGGCTGCGATAGCCTTCGTCAATCAGAAAGTTCTCCAGCCCCTCGGCCTTAGCCGCCGTCAGCATGTCCTTGAGGGCGGATATAACCACCGGGAAAGAGTTTACATTGCCACTCGAGCAAGGGACAGTTTCGCGGTCGGTAAGCGAATAAATGGTGACGATTTCCTCTTCGGAAAAATCAGCCGGGATTGGACACCAGCGGTTGACCAGCATCAGCCCGCCCAGCAGCAGCTCCTTGCGGGTTACCGAGATTGGCGTGGAGCTTGTGAGGCCAAACTGGCTCAGATCGCTCACTTCCCAGCCGATGCCGTCCACAGAAGGCCACGTCTGGTCTTTGCCGGATTGCTGGGCAGCGGTGTATTCCTGCATCGCCTCGTTGTATTGGGCGATCAGCTGATCGTTCTGTGCTTGCACCGCAGCCTTTTTTTCGTCCAACTGATCCTGGCTGAACCGGTTCAACAAAACGATACCCGTCACTGCCACGATGAGCAACACCAGGGTAATCACCATCAACCCAATCAGGCGGCGGTATGCGTTGGGCGCGTTCTTTTTGGCCATATCCAATCACCTTTCTATGCAGGACCGCAATTGTGTCGGAACTTTTATATATACCCTATTATTTATATCAGAAATATTACAGAATGTCAATTGTTGCTTTTGGGCGAAATGTCAGGTACAATAGGAAAAACGGCACTTTTTACAATTCTATTGTTCATCAAGGAGGAAATTTTGATGGCACATATCATTGGCCCCGCGCTGCCGAACATCCCCTGGCAGGCTCGCCCCTCTGCCTGCACCGAGCCTGTATGGCGCTACACCGGCAATCCCATCATCGGGCGGCACGCCATCCCCAGCGCCAACAGCGTATTCAACAGCGCCGTGGTGCCCTTTGGCACAGGCTTTGCAGGGGTGTTCCGCTGCGACAACCGCGGGGTAGAAATGGACATCTTCGCGGGCTTCAGCGACGACGGCATCAACTGGCGCATCAACCACACGCCCATCGTGTTTGAAGGCGAGGCAGATGTGATCCGCAAGGAGTACCGCTACGACCCGCGCGTCATCTACATGGAAGGCAAGTATTATATCAGCTGGTGTAACGGCTATCACGGCCCCACAATCGGCCTTGGCTGGACAGAGGATTTTAAGACCTTCCACCAGCAGGAAAACCTGTTTTTGCCCTACAACCGCAACGGCGTATTGGTCCCGCGCAAAATCGGCGGCGAATACGCCATGCTGTCCCGCCCATCGGATACCGGCCACACGCCCTTTGGCGACATCTTCCTCAGCCGCAGCCCCGATCTGACCTATTGGGGCAAGCACCGCTATGTGTTTGGCACAGCGGGCGGCTGGCAGAGCAAAAAGGTAGGCCCCGGCCCGTGCCCCATCGAGACAGACGAGGGCTGGCTGCTCATCTATCACGGCGTGATCAACACCTGCAACGGCTTTGTGTACCGCGTGGGCGTGGCGCTATTGGATTTGGACGATCCCTCCAAGGTGCTCGGCCGCGGCAATTGGTATGTGCTGGGGCCAGAGGAAATCTACGAGCTGGCCGGGGATGTACCCGGCGTCACCTTCCCCTGCGCTGCGCTGACAGACAGTGCCACCGGCCGCATCGCACTGTATTACGGCTGCGCCGACACAGTAACAGGGCTTGCCTTCACAACGGTGGACACGCTCCTTGCCCACATGCGTGCAAACCCCATGTGACAGAATATTCTTTGTGCAATTATTCGACACCTCTGCGCCGCGCCAAGGGCTGCATTGGCAAATGTGGTACGTTTCGCGCCATCGAATACAATGTTGCACAAACAATCCGCAGAATATTTGTGTAATTTGAGACTGGTCAAGAATGGGTTTTCAGGCTATAATAACATCATCCAACGTACTGTCTGGGGGCGGCGAGCGCTGTCTTCAGCCGAGAAGTTTTAAGGAGGATTGTCCATGTCTAGCGTATCTTTACAGCATATCTACAAGGTGTATGCCGGTGGCGTCACTGCGGTCAGCGACTTTACCCTCGATATCGAAGACAAAGAGTTTATCGTGCTCGTCGGCCCCTCCGGCTGCGGCAAATCCACCACCCTGCGCATGGTTGCGGGCCTGGAAGAAATCTCTGACGGCGAACTGTACATCGGCGATAAGCTGGTGAACGACGTTGCCCCCAAGGATCGCGACATCGCCATGGTGTTCCAGAACTACGCACTGTACCCCCATATGACGGTGTATGACAACATGGCGTTTGGCCTCAAACTTCGCAAGACGCCCAAAGACGAAATCAAGCGCCGCGTGGAAGAAGCCGCCCGCATTCTGGACATCGGCTACCTGCTCAACCGCCAACCGAAGGCCCGGTCCGGCGGCCAGCGCCAGCGCGTTGCCCTTGGCCGCGCCATCGTGCGTGAGCCCAAGGTCTTCCTGATGGACGAACCGCTCTCCAACCTCGACGCCAAGCTGCGCGTTGCCATGCGTACCGAAATCACCAAGCTGCACCAGCGCCTGCAGACCACCTTCATCTACGTTACCCATGACCAGACCGAGGCCATGACCATGGGTTCCCGTATCGTTATCATGAAGGACGGCTTTATCCAGCAGGTGGATACCCCCCAGAACAACTACGACTATCCCCGCAACAAGTTCGTTGCCGGCTTTATCGGCAGCCCCCAGATGAACTTCTTTGATGTGAAGCTCGAAAAAGAAGGCGGCAAGATCGTGGCCCTGTTTGGCGCCAACAAGATCGTTGTGCCCCAGGCCAAGATTGCCAAGCTGACCGACGAAAGCTATGTGGGCAAAGAAGTGGTGATGGGCATCCGTCCCGAAAACATCAGCGACTCTCCCGAAGATCTGGAAGAGAATCCCGAAGCCATCATCAAGGTGCACGTAGAAGTGACCGAGTTGATGGGTGCCGAGACCTACCTGTACCTGAGCGCGGACGGCAAGGCCGAGAACGTCATCGCCCGTGTTGACCCCCGCACCAAGACCCGCACCGGCGACGACATCAAGGTCGTGTTCGACACCAGCCGCCTGCACTTCTTCGACAAAGAAACCGAAGAAACCATTCTCCAGCGCTAAGTTTCATCAAGAGCTGTCCGCAAGGGCAGCTCTTTTTTTGTTGCATAAAGCCCCAAAGTTCGACAAAAGCTATGCAAAAAAGGAGCGATGCGAATGCGGCGAATCAACAAACGGGGGCTTTTTCTGTGGCTTGGAACGGTGCTGGCTATTTTAGGGGTCGCAGGGATCTATGGCAGCGGGCTACTTCGCACCGTTGACGCAGAGCAGCTGCCCACCAAAGAGGTAGACGTGACCCTGCGCAGCCAATACGCGTTGCTGGTGCGCTTGTCAGACCAGGCGACGCTGCTGGACATCAAGAGCGGCGAAAAGATTTACCCCGCGTCCATGACCAAGATCATGACGGTGCTGGTGGTGCTGGACGAAATGAGCGACCTTGACACCAAGGTGCTGGTGTCCAATCAAATCATATCCGACATGCTGGAAGAAAACGCGTCCATGGCGGGCTTCCGGGGCGGAGAGCATGTGAAGGCCATTGACCTGTTGTACGGCGCGCTGCTGCCCTCAGGCGGGGAATGCACCGCCGCGCTGGCCGAGCATGTGGGCGGCTCTGCCGCGGGCTTTGTGCGGCTGATGAACGAGAAAGCCCAGGCGCTTGGCATGGCAAATACGCACTTCACCAACGCCAGCGGCCTGCACAACATTGATCACTACACCACCTGCCGCGATATGATCAAGCTGCTGACAGCCGCACTGAAAAACCCGCAGTTTCGCCAGCTGTTCACCACCCACCGTTATTCCACCGATGTCACCGACGCGCATGATGGCGGCATCACGTTTTACAGCACGCTCTTTGACAATCTGGACGAGAGCACCTTGCGCGGCGCGGTCATTCTGGGCGGCAAAACCGGCTATACCTCCCCGGCAGGGCTGTGCCTGGCCAGCCTTGGCGAAAAGGACGGCCAGGAATATATCCTGATCACCGCCAAGGCAGACAGCGAAAAGGGGCACGACCTGTATCACATCGAGGATGCCGTGGCGGTGTACAACGCATTATGACGACTTTTACAGCAGACCGCAGCCTTTGAGGAGACGGGACGGAAAGTAACTTTGTACGAAGGAAACACCCAGCCACTCCAGCAGCAGCGGCAGCAGGATCAAGAGGAACAGGGCCAGCAGCGTCACGATGGCGCCGGCGCGGCTGAGGGCGTACAGCACCAGCGCCAGGCAAACCGCCGCCAGCAGGCGCACGCTATACATGAACGCAAGGGTTTGCAAAAGCGTCAGGCCGCCGGAAGTGCCAAGGTATGGCAGCGACTCAGCGGCGGCGTCTAGGGCGGGCAATCCGTACACCTGATGGCAGCGGATCAAATCGGGCACAGCCGATACAAGGGCGATGACAAACGTGGCAATCAAAAGATGGCCGAGGGTGCACAGCGTGCCCCGCCCGGCATAGTGCGGCAGCGTGCGCAGCATCTTTTCCATTTTCTGCTTCCTGGCCTGCAGCACGCACAAGGCGACGCCAAAGGCGACCAGCAGCGCATAGATGATGCCGGATTCCCCAGTGAACAGCTTTTGATAGCCTATGTCATACAGCAGCACGGCATTGGGGTTATCGATGGATTGCAGATACGCGCACCGCTCCACGACATCGCCGATCGCCAATCTTTGCACATAATTCGGGGCCTCACTGGCCAATAAACGCTCCTGCTCCTCAACCGCCCATTGATACGCGTCCTCCTGCGCCAGCGCTTTGTCGATATAATATTGATAGCTGCGGTCATAAGGCGTTGTCGCCAGCGGAAAGGCCGCCATACGCACTGCCTGCACGGCGCACACCAGCAAAACGAAACCGATCACGCCCTTCCCGATCCATATACGCCACCCCTCCGCAAGGAAAAGGTTCACCGTGCCGCGCAAGGGCTTTTCCTTTTGCGCCGGACGCTTTGCACGCCTCCGCAGCGGCCACGTGCCGAGGGACAGGGCACGCCCCGTGCGCGCAAAGCGCACGCATGCCGCTACCAGCAGCAATGCGGCCGCCACCGCAATAGCGATGGGCGTAAACAGGCGCAGGCTGACGGGATACCCAAACAGATTGAGATTGTTGTAGTCCACCAAATAGACAGAGGAATCCAGCAGCGTGAAAAGGTTGAAATACTTGAGCACATTGAACGGCGAAAAGGGAGAAATAACGCCTTTCAGCACAGCGCTGCCCGCAACCAGCAGGGCAAGCGACGCCGTGATGCCAGCTTCGGAGGCGAATAGCAAGCACAGCAGCAGCACGGTGCCGCCATACAGCAGCGCCGTCAAAAGAGTATGCGCGTACACCATCAGCATGTAAGTCAGCACGCTTGTGTGCAAAGAAGTGGTGGGGAATACCGATTGAATGGGGCGCATCACATCGCCGAGCCCATAAAAGCACGCCCCCGTTATCGCGTACACAGCCAGCACGCCTGTGACCAGCAGGATAACAAACAGCGCCAGGGTGAGCGCTTTTGCGGCGATCAGCTCTTTCCTCCCCTTGGGTGGCACGCGGTACAGGGCGAAATAGGGCCTTTCGCCCGCGACAAGCACAATGCCCAGCAGCAGCACACCAGAGACGATCAGCCACATGCCGCCGGGCATTTGTGCAAACAGCAAAACCCCGGCCGAGCGATCCATGACGGGCACAACGTCCGTAAGCTTCGCGTAATCCTCCGCTGTTTTAAGGATGTTTCGTTTCGAAAACTCATTTTGCTTGGCGATGGCGGAAAAGGCCGTCATGCGCTTGCTTTGAGACTGTATGCCGGCAAGGTAGCTGGCGTAATCCCGAAGCGTGGTGGCCTCGTGCAGCAATTGCGCGGCAGCATAGCGCTGGCGCTGTTGCTGCCGATAGCTGGAAATGCGCTGCTGGATGGCCTCCGCGGTGTTGTAGGCCTTGAGCTCCTCCTCGTTGAGCCCCTCCGGCGAATACAAGCTGAGCTTGCTTTTTGAGAATTCCTCCAGAAAGTGGATTTGCTCCGCGTGCGGCAGCGCCAGTGCCTGCTCCTGGATTTGGGCGTATTCCCGCATGGTGTAGCCTGCGGGCAGCGTTTGATCGCGGGAGAAAAAGCAAAGCATCAGGGCGCAAAGCATCAGGGCCAGGATGATCAGGAAAGGCGTGGTCCTTCGCGCGTAGCGTTTCAGCTCGGCCATAAAAACGGTCATGCCATCACGCATCCTTTCCAAACAGGTACAGATACAAATCTTCCAAATGCGGCGTCACCGGCACGGCGGGGGCGGGGAGGGGCGTATCCGACAGCAGCCGCACGCGAATGCCGCCGCTCTCCTGCGTGAGGCTGCTCACCTGAAAGCTGCTGAGGTACAGATCCATCCGGTCAGCTGGCGCAAGCAGCTCAAACACTTTGCCCTGCATCCGCTCTTGCAATTCAGCGGGGCTGATATGCTCTATCAGGCATCCCTTGCGCAGGAAAAGCAGCTCTCCGGCGATGCACTCAATATCCGATACCACATGTGTGGCGATGAGGGTGATGCGGTGCTCGCTGATCTTGGCGATCAAATTGCGGATGCGGATGCGCTCCTTGGGGTCGAGGCCCGCGGTCGGCTCGTCCATGATCAGCATGCCGGGGTCGCCGAGTATCGCCTGGGCGATCAGGATGCGCTGCTTCATGCCGCCAGAATAGGTGGAGAGCTTTTGATCCCGCCATTCCCACATGTTCACCAGCTTCAGCGCCTGTTCAATCTGCTCATCCGCGCTGCTGCGATCCATGCCCTTGAGCGCGGCGATGTAGTATAAGAACCTCGACGCGCTGAAATAGCCCGGCAGCTCCTGCTGCTGGGGCATATAGCCCAGCCGTGCGCGATAGCCTTTGCCCAGCTTCTCCATGGGCACCTCGTCCACCCGTATGTGCCCGCTATCCGCGCGCAGATTTTGCACGATGATGTTCATCAGCGTGGATTTGCCCGCGCCGGTGGGGCCAAGCAGGGCATAGATGCCAGGCTCCATCCGCAGCGAAAAATCTTTGAGCGCGTGGTTTTGCCCGTAATGCTTGTTCAGTCTGTCCATCTCAAACAGCATGCAGATGCCTCACTCTTCTACAAAATCTGTCAGTTTTACATTGCCCGCAATCAGATCATCAATGGTGGTATAGGCTTTGACGCGCCTTCCGTCCTCAAAGCAGTGATCAAACACCACATATTCGCCCTGCGCCATGCATGTGGGTGTTTGGTAGTAATCCCTGTTCGCAATGGGGCCAGACGGCGTAAATACCCCTGCCTGATATACTCGCGTAGAATCGTACTGCACGATGATGGAAGGCCCTTGGTAAAAATCCTCGATTTCCCATTCTCCATTGATCGCAAGGGACGTAAACGCGCCGGACTGCAGGTCGAGCAGGCCGAAGCGTTCACCATACCAATCGGTTGTCAACATCAGGGTATCCGTGAGGCGCAGGGTGATACCAGCATAGCCTTCCTGAGGGGCTTGATAGTCGTATTCATATAGGCAGGTGCCGGTTAAAAGGTCAAAGCGCATATAGTGAGATGGCTTGCTATCGTCATAACGCGGTGAAATCCATACATACATTTCATTGCCTCTGCTTCGGGCGGTTACCACGGCATCCTGAATCAACACATCCTCCAGCCGTTCGTGCAAGGCGACCGTTTCCCCTGTTTGCATGTTTACGCCGCGTATGCCATATCTGGCCTTGCTCTCAAACTCTCTATACCATGCTTCGTCCCAATCGGAAGGCTGCGCAGGGGTAAAATCATTGGCATACACATACTCATAGTATAGCACCCCGTCCACCAAGCCGAGCATACTCATCGCGCAATCCTGCGCGGTCATGCGGCACAACTCCCGCACGCTGCCATCTTTCATGGAGATGGCCCATATCATGGCCTGTTGAGGCAAGGCCGCGCTTCTTTTCCGCTCTTTTGCCGCTTCCGCATCGATCGTCTCATCCCCTTCAATCAGCGTATTCTCGCTTTGCTGGATGACGAGGTACAACGTGCCGTCATATGCGATCATGTTTCCTATGTCCACCGTCTGCTCCCAATTAAAGCGTTCGCCCAGGCTGGCGATCTTTCGCGTGGGGCCGTCTATTTCGGATTCGTATAGATTAAAAGTGAAGCTCTCATCATATGGCCAGGGCATGCATTCAACAAAATACACCTTGCCGCCGTAGAACAGATAACTAAAATTATCATACCGTAGCCGCTGTGCATAGCACTCAGACGTATCCGCCATCGCCTCTCCAAGCGTAGGGGGACTCCAGTTTTCGTCCCCGGCACCGCCGTAGACGATGATGTCATGTGTGCAATTGGGTTTTGTGCAAAGCGGGAACTTGGCGCCGCTTGCGTAATCATAATAACAGACATAGCCTTTGTTGAAATAGTCCAATGTGATGAGCCCGCCTGCCGCGTACCCTTCCTTCATGGTATACGTTATGGCAGGCGCTTCCGCAGCATTGGCCAAAGAGGAGATACACAAAACAAGCATCATGAGGCAACAAAGTATCACCATGCGGTTTTTCATATAGATTCCCTTTCTATACTCTTGGTCAAGGCGGGGGTGAGAAAATATACGCTTACCTCATCCCATCTTGCCTGGTCGGCTTGTTCTGCTGCATGATTGCTGCGCTGAAAACGTTGGTCTACCATATATACTTAAAACACGTCTTATTTGTTACAGGTATACAGAAAAAATTTCATACCCATCATACTTTACAACGATCCAGTGTTATGACAAATTCTGCTTGCCTGCGCTCCACCCTTATGATATAGTGAGAACGAGAAATACACCCGATAAGGCGGCGAACAAATGAAAACCATAGCGGTCATTGACGATGACGTATACATTGGTGATTTACTGGAGAAAGTGCTGAAAAAAGAGGGCTATCAAGTGCTGCGCGCCTATTCGGGCACGGAAGCACTCTTTTTGCTATCGAAGCAGCAGCCAGACTTGGTGCTGCTGGATTTGATGCTGCCCGGCCTTTCGGGCGAAGAAGTGCTGCCGGCCATTCAGGGCATCCCGGTGATTGTGGTCAGTGCCAAAGTGGGCGTAGAAGACAAGGTATCGCTGCTGCTTGGCGGCGCGGCGGATTACATCACCAAGCCCTTTGAGATTGAGGAATTGCTGGCACGCATCACCGTGCAGCTTCGGCAGCCCGAAAAAACCACAACAGCATACAGCTATGGCGATATTCGGCTGGACCTGCAGGCCCATCAGGTGTTTGCCGGTTCTGTTCCCCTGCATCTTACCAAAACGGAGTTTGCCATCCTGAAGCTGCTGCTGCAAAACCCTGCGCAGGTGATCCCCAAATCGCAAATCCTGGATTTGATCAGCCTGGACACGCCGGACTGCATGGAAAGCTCGCTGAAGGTGCATGTAAGCAACCTGCGGGGTAAGCTGCGCGCCACCACCGGCAAGGATTATATTGAGGCTGTGTGGGGCATCGGCTTTAAGCTGCGCGATTTATAAACCTTTACCTTTTCTTCACCCTTTCCTTAACCGCTTTCTTAACCACTGCCTGTTATCCTGTATACATCAACTACACAAGGGGGCTTCTCCATGGAATACGTGTTGACTGTGGAAAACGTGACCAAGATGTACAAGGATTTCAAGGCGCTGGACAGCCTGTCCATGCATGTGGAGCAGGGAGCGATCTATGGCTTTGTGGGGCAAAACGGCGCAGGCAAAACCTCGCTGATCCGCACCGTTTGCGGGCTGCAAACCCCCACCAAGGGCGGGTACACGCTGTATAGCACGCCGCACAACGATCCTGGCATCAGCAAGCTGCGCCGCCGCGTGGGAGCGCTGGTGGATTTGCCGTCCTTCTATGGCGATATGACGGCGCTTGAAAACCTGCGCATGCAGTATGAGCTGCTCGGACGCGCGTCCTTTGAGGGCATGGGCGAGCTGTTGGCGCTGGTGGGGCTGGAAGACGCGGCTAAGAAAAAAACGCGGCATTTCTCCCTGGGCATGCGCCAGCGCCTCGGCATTGCGCTGGCATTGGCGGGCGACCCGGATTTTCTGGTATTGGACGAACCGCTCACCGGTCTCGACCCGCAGGGCATCGTCAGCATGCGGGAGCTGCTCCTGCGCCTGAACCGCGAAAACCGCATCACCATCCTGATTGCCAGCCCCATTTTACACGAGCTGCGGCGCATGGCCACCCACTATGGCTTTATCCACAATGGCAAGGTGGTGAAGGAAGTGAGCGCGGACGCGCTGGAGGCTTCCTGTCGCAAATGCGTGCGCATGGAGGTCAGCAACATCGAAGCGCTGTCCCGCGTCCTTTTGGGGCGAAAGATTGATTATACCGTCACCTCCGATTGCGAGGCTGATGTGTACGGAGATTTTGAGGTCACCGCGCTCGTGCTGGCGCTGGCTGAAGCAGGCTGCACGGTCCGCCGCATGGCCGTGCGGGATGAGGGCCTCGAAAGCTATTATATCAATCTGATTGGAGGCGAACAGCATGCGTAAAGCATTACGGCTCAATTTCCTGCGCCTTCGCAAAAGCCCGCTATTATACCTCGCTTTGGGGGCACCGGTACTCTTTGCATTGATCATCAGCGTGAATGGGTACTTTGATCCGGAGCATCAAATTCGCTACACAGGCCCCTATTTCGTGTTTCAGGAGCTCTACCTGCCACTCATTTTGATCGTTCCGCTGTTCTGCCTACTGTTTATCGGGGGACAATACCAAGAGGGGGCCATTCGAACCCGACTGGCAGCGGGCATCAGCCGCACAAGCGTTTTCCTGGCCAACTTTATCACATGTGCCATCATTGGTATGGCGGCCTTCTTGCTGGGGATAGCAGCCGGATTCGCATTTAGCATTCCGCTGTTTGGCACTATGGACAACGTTGAGTATATGCTTTTGCGTATACTGCAATGGCTATTGCTGGTGGCTGCCTTTGCAGCGGTTTTCACGATGGCAGGCATGTTGATGACCCATAAAACCAAAGCCATTGCCATCAGCTTTCTGTTGCTCGCAATTACATTTGCATCCACCACCTTTATTTGGAATTCACTAAATGACTCCTGGTATTACGACCGATTTCCTCGTTACTACACTACGATTGGAACGGCGAGCATGCCTTCTCAGCATTATAGCCAACCGCCGGAAGACGGGCAACCGTATACCGTTCATGACCATTCCCCGCCCGACAACTACATTCCCACAGAGCAGCGCGTCGTTTTTGATCACTTGATGACCGGGTTGTTGATGGGACAGGTGAAGATATTTAGCACGAATGGGCCACCTGACCTCGACTGGCTAATGGCGCTGTATTGCGCAGCGCATATCTTGCTGGCCAATGGAATTGGCCTATGGTTTTTCCGCCGCAAAGATGTCCCATAAGGAGTGCCTATGGAAATAGCTTTGGGGGTTCTGTGCATCCTGCTATGTGTGCTAGTGTTTGTGCTGCTGGGCAAGCTGGCCGATATGCGCCATGCGGCGGCCACGCTGCGCGCAGAGTTTGCCGCGCGGCTGCAGGAGGACACCAACGTGGGCATCGACATCATCACCCGGGACAAACAAATGCTGGCGCTGGCGGCCGATATGGACAGTCAGCTCAAGCAGCTGCGCAAGGCATATCTGCGCTATGCACAGGGCGACCGGGAGCTGAAGGAGGCCATCACCAACATATCGCACGATCTTCGCACCCCGCTCACCGCCATTTGCGGGTATATGGAGCTGCTGGAGCAAGAAGAAATGTCCCTGGCCGCGAAGGAATCGCTGGCGATTATTAAGAACCGCGTGGAGGCGCTAAAACAACTGACAGAGGAGCTGTTCCGCTATTCGGTGGTGATGTCCGTCCCGCCGCAGGGCAACAGCGAGCGTGTGCCGCTCAACAAAGCATTGGAAGAATGCGTAGCCGGCCTCTACACCGCGATGAAAGAAAAAGGCATCACCCCGGAAATCTCCATCCCGGACAAGCGGATAGACGTGCGGGTGAACAAGGTGGCGCTGTCCCGCGCGCTCAACAACGTCATCAATAACGCCGTCAAGTACAGCGACGGCGACCTTCACATCACCCTGGCTCCGGACGGCGTTATTACCTGCCAAAACCGCGCCCCGCAGCTCAGCGAAGTGGCGGTCGGGCGGCTGTTTGACAGGTTTTTTACCGTCAACAACGGCCAGGGTGGCACGGGGCTGGGGCTGGCCATTGCCAAGATACTGATTGAGCAGATGGGCGGCAGCATTGCCGCCACCCTGCACGAGCAGGTGTTCACCGTGGAAATCCACATGCCTCTCTGCTAGGGTGTGTTTCAAAAGTCAGGGGCGTGCAGCTTCGAGGGGATAAAGCGCCAGTTCAAGGCGGAAAACCGCCGGAATAGCATCGCTATTTCAAGGTTTGACAACGCAGAAATGGTGCTTTTACACCCCGAAGATGCATGTTTAGAGTTTTGAAACACGCCCTAATCAACCTTCGCTGCCGCGCGGCATATCCTGTAAGTGGCTCTGTAAAACAGGGCCGGAGGTTGATTATGGACAACACCTATAACCCACTGAATAACCGTCAGCCTGTGGCCACCGCGCAATTGGTGGGCAGTGATCTGGCACCCGGACTGACCGGGGATATCAGCTTTTATGCCGCGCCGGGCGGCACGCTGGTGACCGCGCGGGTGAACGGCCTGCCGCCCATTTCCCTGCCCACCGAGCAAAACGCCACGCAGGTGGGGCCCTTTGGCTTCCACATTCACGAGGGCGAGGATTGCGGCGCGGCCTGCAGCCTGTCGCCGTTTGCCGCCGCGGGCGGGCATTATAACCCCACAGGCCAGCCCCATCCCCTGCACGCGGGCGATCTGCCCGTGCTGTTCCCCAATAACGGCCATGCCTATATGCAGGTGTATACCGACCGTTTTATGCCCAAGGATGTGATTGGCCGCACCGTTGTGATCCACCAGATGCCGGATGATTTCCGCACCCAGCCCGCCGGGGATTCTGGCATGCGCCTTGGCTGCGGCGAGATTTACACACCATAATAACGCAATTTCATCAAACATAGCACACATCTTTGCGTATCTTTTACCGCCTCGCATCATCTGATCCGTTTAGCGTAGCTCTACTACGCTGCACTTCCTCGATTTAGGGTGTGTTTCAAAAGTCAGGGACGTGCAGCTTCGAGGGGATAAAGCGTCAGTTCAAGGCGGCAAACCGCCGGAATAGCATCGCTATTTCAAGGTTTGACAACGCAGAAATGGTGCTTTTACACCCCGAAGATGCATGTTGAGAGTTTTGAAACATGCCCTAGCGAGACGACAAAATATCTCGTAAATCTGTGCACTATGTTTTCGTAATTTGCTCAAAAAAACGCTGGAGGCAGCCAACCTCCAGCGTCATTTGATTATTTGCTTGTTTTTAAGCCCGCGCGGTACGCCGCCATATCAATGCTTTGCCCTGTCAGGCGCGATTGCTCCGCCGCGCAGGACATCAGATGGCTCTCTACTGAGTACGCAATCGCAGATACCGCCTGCTGCGCAGGGTTCGCCAGCGCGTCCAGCAAATCGCGGATCAGCCCGGTATCGCCGCCGCCATGTCCGCCGCCCAGGTGCTCGGGGTGGATCACTTCTTTGCGCACGCACTCTTTATAGTTGGAAGGGAACTGTGCAATCTCGATCACGTTGTCGGCATCGCTGGCGCGAAGCTCGCCATGCTCAAACATGATTTTGAGGGTGCGGCCAATGCGCCCGGTGAAGGCGCTGACATTGAAGGTGGCGGTCACGCCATGGTCAAAGGTCATGATGGCCACCTGATGGTCGCACACATCGTTATCGCATGTGTACACGCAGCGTCCATACGGGCCGGTGCGGATGGCCTCCAGTACGCTTTCTTCCGTCTGTTCCACGCACAGCACCGTGGCCGGCCAGCCGCCCACAATGGGCAGGTAGCACTTGCGCGCATCAAAGCGGCAGTTTTCGGCCACCTCGCAGTCCAGGCAGCGTGCCGCGCTGTTTGCGGGTGCATTCGCTTCGGTGAAATACGTGAGGCTGCCAAAGGAGGATATCTGATGGCACAGGCTACCCGTCAACCACACCAGGATGTCCATATCATGGCAGGTTTTTTGCAGAATAATGGGGCTGCTGAGCGCGGCATTGCGCCAATTGCCGCGCACAAAGGAATGCGCCATGTGGAAGTTGCCGATGTTCTCGTTATGCTGAATGTCCACAATGCGCCCCAGCCGTCCGCTGTCCACGATCTCTTTGATGGTGCGGAAAAACGGCGTGTAGCGCAGCACATGGCACACAATCACCTTGCGGCCAAGCTTTTCTGCAAGGTTCGCGATGGCCAGGCACTCTGCCGGGTCGGGGGAAATGGGTTTTTCCAAAAGAAGATCATAGCCCAGCTCCAGCGCGTGCATGGCCTGCGCATAATGATCCCGATCCATGGACGCGATGATGCAAACATCGGCGATCTTGCCTTCAGAAAGCAGCGCCTCGGACGTTTCAAAACAGCGATTTTCCGCAATGCCGAGGCTGGCTGCGGCATCTGCGCGGCGCGCTGCGTTCGGCTCGCCCACGGCGATCACCTGTGCGTTATCGCTTTGCTGGATCAGATCGGCATAAATCCTTCCCCTGCTGCCCGCACCAATCAGAATAAATGTGTACATCGAAATTTCCCCCTCTTTTGCAGTCATTGAGTTATTCGTGCCATGAAGGCGTATTCCTGCCTTAAGAGGAATATTTGCAACAAAACTGCACATGGGAACATATTTAAAAATATTTTTTCAAAGTCTGTTACAAACAGCAGCTGCACAGACACTTTATAAGTGAAAGAAAGTATCCACACAAACCTCTCAATTAAATGACAAGAGGGGGGCAGGGCAACCATTGCCCTGCCAAGGGGTCTGGGGGCGAGCGGCCCCAGCGTTCTCATCCCCCGTGTCACATGCTCGCGTTTTTCATTTTTTTGTGGAACACCCACACTGCGGCGGTAAAGGCAAGGATGGCGTAGGCCGTCACCCAGACAATATGTGGCCACAGCGCGGCGGTACTCCCCGCCAGCACCGCCTTGCCCGCGTCTACTGCATGGGCAAAGGGCAGGCAATAGGCAATTTTCTCAAACGCACCGCCCACCAAACTGATTTCAAACCACGCGCCGGAGAGCCACGCCGTCAGGTTGGTGAGCAGCGCGCCGCACACGCTGCCCACTTGCTTATCGGTGACCAGCACACCGGCCAATAATCCCAGCGCCACATACAGCAGCATCGCCGGCAGCAGCACAATGGGCAGCAGCAACACCCGCGCGGTGAGGGGCAGCCCCAGGCACACGCTGGCCGCCACGCAGATTACACACTGCACAAACGCAATGGGGAAAAGCGGCAGCACATACGCGGCGAGGAAATCCCCCGCCGTCATGGGCGAAGAAAACAGCCGCATCAGCAGCGATGTGCTCCTGTCCTTGGCAATCAGCATGCCGCAAAACAGCGAAATAAACGACAGGCCAAACACCGCGATGCCCGGGGCGAGCGTTTCCAAAGGGAAAATCGCTTCGGGCACGTTGGCACTGATCATGTTGAGCAGCAGCAGCACAACCAGCGGAAAACCGAGCGCAAAGGCAAAGTTGAGCGGATCGCGAAGCAACTCCCGAAGATTTCGAAGCGCGTAGGCTTTAACGGATGTTTTCATGCCGCCCCCTCCCCTGCCGCCAGCGCCACAAAGGCGTTCTCCAAAGTGGTGGTGCCCGTTTGCGTCATCAGCTCGCCGGCAGTGCCCACAGCCTTAAGCGCTCCGCCTGCCATGATGCCGATGCGGTCGGCCAGCGCTTGCGCTTCTTCCATATAATGCGTAGTCAAAACTACAGTCACATGCCCCTTCAGCTTTTCAATGGCCGTCCACAGTTCGCGCCTTGCCAGCACGTCCAGCCCCAGGGTCGGTTCGTCTAAAAATAAAATTTCCGGCTGCGTGATCAGCGCCATCGCGATGCTGAGCCGCCGCTGCATGCCGCCGGACAGCACTTTGGCGCGGGCATTGGCCACGCCCGTCAGGCCAAAGGCCGCCATCATTTCTGCGGCTTTTTGCCGCGCCGCGGCGCGCGCGCTGCCGTAAATGCCCGCGATCATCTCCAGGTTCTCCTGTACGGTCAGGCTGCGCCCCACAGCGGTTTCCTGGGGCGACACATTGATGCGCTCCTTCACCTTCTGCGGGTGCCGCGCGATGCTGTCGCCCAGGATCAGTGCATCGCCGGAGGTGGGCTGCAATACGCCGCACAGCATTTTGATGGTGGTGGTTTTGCCCGCGCCATTGACGCCCAGCAGCGCAAACAACTCGCCCTGCTGCACGGACAAATTCAAATCCTTCACCGCCAAAGTGGCAGCGTATGCCTTGGTCAAGCCCTCAGTCTGTATCGCCAGCATCCTGTTCCTCCTCCTCTGCGCCCATCACCTGCGCGATCAGTGCGTTAAACGCATTGCCCTTCACGATGGCCAGCCCCCGTTTGATATCACCGAGTATCAGCAGCGTATCCCCCGGCGCGATGTCAAATACCTCCCGCGCCTCCTTGGGGATCACAATCTGCCCCTTCTCGCCCACCTTGGCTGTCCATGCGTACTTCCCCTTGGGCGGTTTCATAATCAATCCCTCTTTCTTAAAAGTATGATTTGTATAACAAGTATGACAAAGCATACCGTTTTTGTCAAGAGTGAACCACTAAAAGATGCATATAAGCGTTTCAAATGTCAAATTCACTGATAAAAGCCACATTATTTACACAAAAATCCGAACATTTTTTTGAAAAACCACTAGCAATATTCGGAGAAATAGTGTATAATACTTCCTTGGGTGTTTTGTTTACGAAGGGGGAGCATGGGTTATGGAAAAGGTAAAGCGCAATGAACGGTTGGCGGTGATGACGCAGGTTTTGACGTCTGCGCCCAATCAGATTTTTACGCTATCCCATTTTTGCGATTTGTTTTCCACCGCCAAATCCACCGTCAGCGAGGACGTGGCGCTGTTGCAGGAAACGATGGGGCAGTTTCAGCTGGGCGAACTGGAGACGGTGACCGGCGCAGCCGGCGGCGTGCGCTACCGCCCCCGGGGGATCGGCGGCTCTAAGCTTCCCTTCATCCAGTCTGTGTGCGCCGAATTGATGTCGCCAAGCCGCGTATTGCCCGGCGGGTTCCTCTATTTTTCGGATATTCTCTCCCGTCCTGACCTGGTGACGGGCATGGGCAACATCATCGCCGGCGAGTATTATGACGCGCACGCCGATTTTGTGCTCACCATGGAGACCAAGGGCATCCCGGTGGCGCTGATGACGGCGGCGGCACTGCATGTGCCGCTGATCATCGCGCGGCGCGCCACCAAGGTATATGAGGGCAGCGCGGTCAACATCAGCTATGTGGCAGGCAGCGGCGGCATCGAAACGATGGCGCTTTCCCGCCGCGCGGTACGCGAAGGTCAGCGCGCGCTGATCGTGGACGATTTCATGCGCGGGGGCGGCACGGCACACGGCATGGTGTCGCTGATGAAGGAATTTTCGGTAGAGGTGGCGGGCATCTGCTTTGTGCTGGCACTGGAGCACCCTAAAAAGCGCCTGATCGAGGGGGAAAAAACGCTGATGCTGTTATCGGACGTGCGGGACGGAGAGCCTGTGTGTGTGAAGCCCGCGCCGTGGATTAAATAATAAGGAGAATACACATGCTTGCCATTGTTGGCCTGGGCAATCCCGGCGAAAAATACGCCCACACGCGGCACAACGCCGGGTTTGACGTGATTGACCTGCTGGCACAAAAGACGGGCATCCCGGTGAAAAAGTTGAAATGCCGGGCGCTGGTGGGTGAAGGTGTGGTCGCCGGGCAAAAGATCGTGCTGATCAAGCCGCAGACATTTATGAACCTGAGCGGCCTGACGGTGAGCGACGCGGTGAGCTGGTACAAGCTCGCCCCCTCTGACATCCTGGTGCTGGCCGATGATATTGATTTGCCCGCCGGGCAGGTGCGCCTTCGCAGCAAGGGCGGCGCGGGCACGCACAATGGCCTGCGGCACATCATCCAGTGCCTGGGGCACGGAGATTTTGCGAGGGTGCGCATCGGTATGGGTGCGCCGCCGCCGGAGTGGGACTTGGCCGACTATGTGCTGGCGCATTATCCGGATGAGGCTGCGCGCAAGGTGGCCTATGATGCATACGTGACTGCCGCCGAGGCCGCGCTGTGCTGGACAGAGCATGGCATAGACCTGGCGATGAACCGATATAATAAGAAACATGCGGAATAAATGCTTTGATCAACTGAACAGACTGCCAAGCTGGCAGCAGGTACTCGGCGCGCTGAACATTCCCCAGGTGGTGGCCCTGTATGACATGGCCGAGGGGCAGCGTGCTTTTTTGGCTGCCGCGCTTTCCAAGGCAACCGGCAGGCAGGTATTGTATGTGGCACCCAGCGATTCTCAGGCGCTTCGCGCAGCGGACGACTGTGCCCAGTGGCTGGAGGGCGGCGCGGCTGTATTACCCGCGCCCGATGTGCAGTTTGCAAGGGCTACCGCCAGCCGGGAGACTACCTGGCAGCGCATCCATACCCTCACGCAGGTGCGAAGCGGTGCGATCCGCGTGTTGTGCGTGGCCGCGGATTGCCTGTTGTACCGCCATATGCTGCCGGAAGCCTTTGACGCCGCCATGCTGACCCTTTCTACCGGCGGGCGCATGCTGCCAGGCTTCCTCATCCAAAGCCTGGTGCGCATGGGCTATGAGCGGGTGGACATGGTGGAGGGCAAAGGCCAGTGCGCGCTGCGCGGCGCGATTGTGGACGTTTTCCCGCCTGCGCAGACAGCAGCGCTGCGCATTGAGTTCTTCGATGACGAAGTGGATTCTATCCGCGTGTTTGACTGCCTCAGCCAGCGAAGCCTCAGCAAGCTGGACAGCGCCATCATCCCCCCTGCCACGGAATGGCTGCTGGCGGATGGGCAGGGCGAAGCACTGGCGGAGCGCATGCACGATGCCGTGCGCCGCCAGCTTTCACAGCTGCCCAAGGGCTTTCGCGCCTATTCGCTGCCGCCCCTGCCCGGCGAGGAGGAAGAGTCCGCACCCAAAGAGAACGTGCCGCGAGAGTATTTGAGCGGCCTCAAGCGCCTGCATGACGATGCCGATCAGGTGGCGGCGGGCGCGCAGATCGATACCCTGCACCTG
>JAVBRU010000077.1:0-8182 GCA_031547595.1 Eubacteriales bacterium | reverse complement strand
GGGTTATAGGTTTTGTCCATAATCAACCTCCGGCTCTGTTTTACAGAACCACTTACAGTATATGCCGCATGGCAGCGAAGGTTGAGGAGGATGGCGTCAAACTGCCGACACCACGCCGTCACTGATGGTCAGCACGCGCTGACAGCGGCTGGCGTAGTTTTCGTCATGCGTCACCATGATGATGGTGTTGCCCATTTGGTGCACCTTTTCTAGCAGGCTCATCAGCTCGTCTGCGCTCTTTTTGTCCAGATTGCCCGTCGGCTCGTCCGCCAGAACGATGCCGGGGTGGTTGATCAGGGCGCGCGCAATGGCCACGCGCTGCTTTTGCCCGCCGGATAATTCGGAGGGCAGGTGGCTCAGCCGGTCGCTGATTTCCAGCACATCCGTCAGGCTGTTTAGATACGCATCGTCGCATTTTTTGCCGTCCAGCAGCAGCGGCATCAGGATGTTCTCTTTGGCCGTCAGGATGGGGATGAGGTTGAAGTTTTGAAATATATAGCCGATCTTCTGGCGGCGGATGGCGGCCAGATCATCCTTGCTGGCAGCATAAATGTCGATGCCCTCGATAAACACCTCGCCGCTGGTGGGCTTGTCAATGCCGCCCAAGAGGTTCAGCAGCGTGGTCTTGCCCGAGCCGGATTTTCCCATGATCGCCACAAACTCCCCTTTTTCGATGGCGATATTGGCGTTGTCCACGGCATAAATGGTGGTATCGCCCTGCTGATATTTCTTGGTCAGGTTGTGGGTGGAAATATATGCGCTCATGGTGACCCTCCTTATAATTGCTTCAGTTCGTCATTCAGCTCACTATGGATGGGATACAGGAAGGCAAACAGCACCGCCAGTGCCGCCAGCACGTAGGTGACCACCAGCAGCACGGTGACGCGCACATGGATGGCCTGCTGCGCATAATACAGCCGGGTGATGCCGATACCAGCGGCAAAGGATACTGCCAGCGTAGTGATTGCCACAACAATGCTTTGCCGCATATAGGCGGCACGAATCATGGCGTGAGGCGCACCAAGGATGTGCAGCAGCCGGATGTTGCCGCGCTGCCCCTGCATGTACCCGCGCAGCAGGGAGTTGACTATCACCACCACAAAGAACAGCAGCATGACCACCACGATCTCCACCAGCAGGTACAGCCCGGTGGTTCGCTGATGGGTAATCTGCACTGCCAGACGGTTGTTGCCGATGCCGTAGGTTGATGATGAAAACTTCTCCTCCATCATTTTGACAAACGCGTCATAATCGGCATCGGCACGCACCTTGAGCATGGCCACATTGGCGGGCAGGTGTGCCAGCATCGCATCATAATCGGCATCGCTCAGAAAAATCTCAACAGTATCTTCATAGTAGCGAGAATCAACCAGCCCGCCCACCGTTAGGGTAATGGGTTGCCCCACCGCAATCCATTCATCGCTTGATATGGTGCCCTGAATCATGGCTCGCATCGTGGCAGCGTACGGATAAAGGGAAAGCATATCTCCCTGCTGGAGGTTCAAATATGGTTGATTTTTGTTGATAACAATATGTCCTTCGCCTGTATTCCATGTCTTTGCTTCTTTGCTGCTGGCGGCTGTTGCTTCTGAAATGCGTGAAATACTGGTCATTAAAAAGGTTCGGTCAAAAAAATCAAAGGTCGCAAAGGTATTCACCAGATCGCCATCATATTTCAGCACGTATTCCGTAGCGGACACACGCTTTTTATAGCCAAGTCGTTCCACTTCCTCAAGCCCCACAAAGAATTTCAGTTCTTCGTCAGTGAAGGATAATCCTTCGCCTGTTGTCGGATCAAGACCGGATTTTGATATGTACAGGTCATATTCCAGATTGGTGGGACCATATCGGGTGGCAACGCTGGCATAGTTGAAAAAAAAGATGCTGATGATCAGGATGGGTAGGGCGATTGCTGCGCTCGCTGTCAGGCCTTTGCCAGAACGCCGTAGCAACCGAGCCAACGCAGGCGCGGGCGGCTGCCCAGGAACAAAGGAATGTTTAGAGCGTTGATGCTTGCCTTTTCTTGCCTCTGTCCCCAAAAGTCCTTGGGGTGCTTTGCGGCGAAGCATCAGCATGGTGATACCAAATACTACGACAAGAACGAGCAGCAACGCGGCATAGACAATGGCTATGCTGCGTATATCGATGTGAAACAGCATCCACTGGTGACTGCTATTAGTGTTTTCCAAAAAGAAGTAGAATAGCGCACCCATCCCTGCACAGGAGACCAGCAACGCAAGCGCGCCAGCGGCGACAAACTGCAGTGCAAGCTCCGCGGCAAACATCCCCGCGATGTGGCGCATGGTGGCACCTAACGAGGTAAGCACACCCAGATCATGGGTAAAATTGCCCACATGAATACGATAGGCTGCCTGCGCTATCCCAATGGACAGCAACAGGATAATAACTATGCCATAACGTAGCTGTACAGCAAATTGGGCATCCTCTTTCCTTTGCATATGAAGTCCGGACAGGTCTATCGTTCTTGTTGCCCAACCCAATCGTGCCTCGGTAGCACTTATTTCATCACTCAAGCTGGACTGCAATGCCGTGGGTGGCTGATGCAACGGCAAGTTTTCAAACTCCTCCCGGTTCTTGGCGTTTTTGATAAATAAAAAGATGCTGCCATCGTCATACCAGCAATCAAAGCTCTTGAGTTCCTGAAAATAGGGCAGATATTCTTCCTTAGCGTCATATACACGATAGTGTGCGCCCTGGGTTTCGTTGAAAAACTGCGCCTGCTGGCCATAGAGAATGCTGTCGTGCAGGATGGAGAACATGAGGGGTAAAATGAACACACAGGTCAGGATGATGAATATGTTCCGGTGCATTTTCAACTGCCGCTTGAGAGACCTTCTTATATACAAAAACATGCTTTTATACGCTGCCTCTCTTTTGTAATGGGTAGAGTATGGTGAGACTGCTTATGAATTGCAATGAATATGCCGTGTCAATATTTTGGAGTTAGTTAATGAAAAACTCGTCTGGAGAAACCTCGAATCAGTTTTGAAGGAAATAGTTTCGTTCTTATCCCAAAATTAATACAGAATTTCTCCAGACAGCAAACCGTGAAACATTCGCACCACTCATTGTACTACAGCAAAGTGGTGCGAATAGCGCTTACTCTTGAGGTTTCATAACATGCTCTTGAGTAAAAACCATTTCCTTTAGCTCATTTACATGAGGGTTGGTACTCTTTGTGCATTTTAGGACAAAGGATGCGTAGACCGTTATAATTGCGCAATCCATCGGATTTCCATCGGGATCCATATGTATATGATACTTTGTTTCCTCCTTAGTAAGGCCCTGAAACACCCAATCCGCAAGTGGCTTATTGCACCCTTGAATCTTGCATTCTGCCGCATAGGCAGATACAACGAACAGACTCATGACAAGAATCATGGCCAAGAGCAGACTGATACCTTTTTTCATTTTCTGTACCTCACTTTCATTTGTTGCGGGAAAGAGGGCGGGGAAGGAAGCATGAGAGACGGTTAAACTAGCACATGGGATTGTCCTCCAATATTTTATTCGATCAACTGATGCTGCGCACACATCAATTCATTTTTTGATAAGCTTTCGGAAAAACTGTAACAATTTGAATCTGCTTCTATTGTACACCATATTATTAACTTGTCAAGCCCATTTTGACCAATATTTATCAGAAAAATGAGATTTATTAGTTTTTTATGAAAATTATTTACTTGTTAAATATGGATGCGTTGTTTTATACATACGCGATGCAGGATAAAGCAGGATGGTTGGCCGCTGTTCTTATTCAACTACGCATTATCATAAGCTATCAACCAAGGGCGCAGCGTCCAGATAACACGTATGTCCTTGTTCTTCCCTTCCTTGGCCGCCCTCTTAAATTTTATATGTTGCGCAAATAAGAAAAATCTAGTATACTAAGATGTGACCTTGTGGGTCCAAACCGGCTAAGGAGGTCAGTGTATGGAGTGTAAGATAAAAAATGACATCGGGACGATCTACATTTCCGAAGATGTCATGCTGAAGGTCGTAGGGTATGCCGCGCTGGAGTGCTACGGTATTGTGGCGATGAGCTCCAAGCGCGCCAAGGATGGCCTGGTAGAATGGCTCGGCCGCGAAAATCTCAGCAAAGGTGTGCAGGTGCGCATGGTGGAGGATCAGCTGGATGTGGATCTGTTCATCGTGGTGGAATACGGCATTTCGGTGGCTGAGGTGTGCAAGACCATTGTAGAGGTGGTTAAATACAAGCTGGAAAGCATGACGGGCGTCACGGTGCGCTGCGTCAATATTTCAGTGGAAGGTATCCGCGTATAAACCAGCATGAACGGAGGAAAATCCCTTGATTCAGATACAATCAATCGATGGGCTGCTGCTTCGTGAAATGGTCATCGCGGGCACTGCACTGCTAGAGAAGAACCGTGAGGCGGTAGACGCCCTCAACGTATTCCCTGTGCCCGACGGAGACACCGGCACCAACATGACCTTGACCATGAATTCCGCCACGCGCGAGATCAATGCCAAGGAATATGCCAGTGCCAGCGAAGCTGCCGATGCCCTTGCACGCGGTGCCCTGCGCGGCGCGCGCGGCAACAGCGGCGTAATCACCAGCCAGCTATACCGCGGCTTTGCCCGCGCGCTGGAGGGTGTGGATAAGATTACCCCCCAGCAGTTTGCCAAGGCACTCAAATCCGGCGCGGACACCGCCTATAAGGCCGTGATGAAGCCCAAGGAGGGCACGATCCTGACCGTGGCACGCGTGATTGCAGATGATGCCATCCGCCAGGCACAGCTTGCGCCCGATGATTATGACGCGCTGTTCAACGTGATCCTGACAAGCGGCGAAGCCATCCTCAAGCGCACGCAGGAAATGCTGCCCGCCCTCAAGCAAGCGGGCGTAGTAGACGCCGGCGGGCGCGGGTTGCTATTGATCTACACCGGCTATGCCGCGGTGCTTCGCGGCGAAGCGCTGGATTTACAGGCTGTAGACTTCTCTGCCGACCATGCCGATGTGTTCGTGGACGACCACGACAGCATGGAAGAAATCAAGTTCGCTTATTGCACGGAGTTCCTGATCCAAAACCTCAAAACCACCGCGAAGGAATCTGATATCGATACCTTCCGCCGCCAGCTTAACCGCATTGGCGATTGCGTGCTGGTGGTGGGCGATTTGGACCTTGTGAAGGTGCACGTGCACACCAACGACCCCGGCAAGGCCCTGCAATACGGCCTCAACCTGGGCGAGCTGGTAGGCCTCAAGATCGAAAACATGATCGAGCAGCGCCGCGAAAATCAGCGCAAAAAAGCCGCTCAAAACACGCCGCCCAAGCCCTATGGCATGGTCAGCGTATCGCTGGGCGAGGGTTTTTCCAAAATCTTGCGCGATTTGCAGGTGGATGCCGTGGTAGAGGGCGGCCAGACGATGAATCCCTCCATTGAGGATTTGTCCAAGGCAATTGAGACCGTAAACGCTCAAACCGTTTTTGTGTTTCCCAACAACGGCAACATCATCCTCGCCGCACAGCAGGCGGCAGAGCTGTCCCAGAAAGAAGTGCGCGTCATCCCCACCAAAAACGTGGCGATGGGCATCGCGGCCGCGGTGGCATTCCAGCCCGACCTGTCTGCGGACGATAACGCGCTGCGCATGGACGAGGCCGCGCAAAAGGTGCGCACCGGCATGATCACCTATGCGGTACGTAACAGTGATTTTGAAGATATGCACATCAGTGAGGGCGATATCATCGGCCTGCACAACGGCCGTGTGGCCTTCCGTGCGGACAATGTGCACGATGTGGCCATGGCGCTTGTGAACGACATCGTGACCTCCGACGACGGCCTGATCACCGTGTACTACGGCGCGGACACCACGCAGGAGGAGGCGGACGCCCTGGGCGAAGAGATCGAGCGCGCTTGCCCCGATTGCGATGTGGAAGTGCACTGCGGCGGCCAGCCCCTCTACTACTATCTGATCTCTGTGGAATAATGGCCGGATGGCAATCATACGGGCAGGGCGTGCGGAAAAAGCACCTCATGCCCGTTTCTTTATTCAGGAGGGTATTGTGGAATTACACGAGCTGCATGGGCTGGGCAAGGCACGGCTGGAGGCGCTGCAAAAGGCAGGCGTTCGCACCCTGGCCGATCTTTTGCTCACCCTGCCAAGCGGCTATCAGGATACCTCGGTGATCACCCCGCTGGCTGATGCACTTTCGGGGCAGACGCTTTGTGTGTGCGGATATCTCAAAAAAAGGCCGCGCGTGGCGCGGTTTCGTGGCATGGTCAGCGCCACCGCCACTTTCCGGGACGATACCGGCACGCTGCCCATCACGTGGTTCAACATGCCGTGGGTGGAAAGCCAGTATGATGCCGAGACCGAATACATCCTCTATGGCCGTTTGGACTGCGATAAGCAGGGCAAGCTGCGTATGGTCAACCCGCAAAAGGTGACGGAGCAGGGTTTGATCCCTGTTTACCGTTCCCTTGGCGGCATCCCCGCCAAAACGCTGCGCGATATCATGCGCCAGGCGCTCACGCAATTGGAGGACTGCTGCCCCGAAACGCTGCCGCCCGCGCTGCGCCTGCGGCACCATCTGTGCGAGCGTAATTTTGCCCTGCGCCAGGCGCATTTCCCCGAAAGTCAAGCGAATCTGCAGATCGCCCTGCGCCGTATTGCCTTTGAAGGGCTGCTGATGTATCAGGCGGCCATGACGCTGCTGCGGGGCGAGCGCACCCTTGGCGTCGCGATTAACGCAGGCAGTTCTGCGCAGGATGCCTATTGGGCGACCCTGCCCTTTGCGCCCACCGGCGCGCAGCGGCGCGTGCTGCAGGATATTTGCGCAGATATGCGCGCCCCCCACGCGATGTCCCGCATTGTGCAGGGCGATGTTGGCAGCGGCAAGACGGCGGTGGCCTTTGGCGCAATGGCATTGACCGTACAAGCGGGCTATCAAAGCGCACTGATGGCGCCCACCGAAATCCTGGCGCGCCAGCACTTTGAAAGCGCGCAAAAAACACTGATGCCGCTGGGGATCACTTGTGGGCTGCTCACCGGCGGCATGAAGGCCAAGGAGCGCCGCGCGGCGATTGCCGCCGTTGCATCCGGGGCGTGGCAGGCCGTGATTGGCACCCACGCGCTGATCTCCGAGGATGTTATTTATCAAAAACTCGGCCTGGTTGTCACGGACGAGCAGCACCGCTTTGGCGTGCGCCAGCGGCAGCAGCTGCATAAAAAAGCCGAGGAAGCGCCCAATACCCTTGTCATGTCCGCCACGCCCATCCCGCGCACGCTGGCGCTGGTATTATATGGCGATTTGGACGTGTCCGTGATCGACGAGCTGCCCCCCGGCCGCACGCCGGTGGCCACGCGCATGGTGCCGGACGGCAAGCGGGAGGGGATGTATGGCTTTATCCTCTCCGAAGTGCAAAAAGGCCGACAGGCGTATATCGTGTGCCCGCTCGTTGAAGAAAGCGAGGCCATCGACGCTGTCAGCGCACAGGATATGTATGCAGATTTATGCCAGGGCGCACTCAAAAGTTTACGCTTGGGGCTGACCTTTGGCGCACAGGACGCCTTGGAAAAGGCACGCGTGCTATCGGATTTTTCTGCCGGACAGATCGATGTGCTGGTGGCGACCACCGTGATTGAAGTGGGCGTCAATGTACCCAACGCCACCGTGATGGTGATTGAAAATGCCGAGCGCTTCGGCCTGTCCCAGCTGCACCAGCTGCGTGGGCGCGTGGGGCGCGGCGCGGAAAAAAGCTGGTGCTTCCTGATGGCCGAGCCCAACGAGCGCCTGAAGCTGATGACGCAAACGCAGGATGGTTTCCTCGTCGCGCAGAAGGACTTGGAGCTGCGTGGCGCGGGGGAATTCTTCGGCACGCGGCAGCACGGCAAGACCACGCTGCAAGGCCTTGGCGGCGAGGATATGCTGCTGCTGGAGGAAACGCAGAAGGCGGTGCGCGCGCTGCGCGAGGATACGTCGCTGGCCGGGGAGGCCGAGCAGGTGTTCCGTGCGGCGGGAGAGGGTTTCGCCAAGAAATACGGCGAGGCGGCGCTTAACTGAATCAATGCAACAATCCCCCGGCGGAGCCGGGGGATTCCAGACCGTCGAGAAACGCCCATCTGCGGGTTCAGCCCAGCGCGCGCCTTGTCGGCGTACCAGTGTACGCCTCCTGCGGACACGCTTGTGCTTCGCCC
>JAVBRU010000032.1:0-14845 GCA_031547595.1 Eubacteriales bacterium | reverse complement strand
GAAGGACTGATCTTCAGCGATCAAGGAATGGTTGTGCACAGCCTGCATGCCCGCGAAGATCAACTGGTGGCCTCCACTGCTGGCATCCGGGGAGAGGAGCATCTGGCGCTTTTCCGGCAGGACAAACCCGGGTATCAGCGCATCACCGAGGGCGACACTCGGGATCGCTATCCTTTTTTCACGGCGGACGGTGAGAAGATTTACTATTCTTCCTCCGGTTATGCGCGCAATGAGGAAGGGGCTGTTCTGGCGTCCTCGCCATACGGACTGTATTGTCTGCGGCTGTCCACGGGTGAAATCGAAACCATTTATGAAGACGCGGCGAACAATTGCCTGAAATATCTGGAGGATCAAGGCGGTGCGCGCTATTTTATGATGCGTCCGTATCAGATGCCTGTAAAAACCAACCCTTTTGCAATCATCAAAAATATCGTGCTGTTCCCGCTGCGGGTGCTGCAGGGCATTGCGGCGATTGGCTCATTTTACCGGCTGATCAGAAACGGAAAAATGCAGGGCCCGGATGCAGCACAGGGCGATACCCGCGTCAAGCAGCCCCGTCAGGACAAAATGATGTTAGACGGCGAATGGATCGACGCGCAGCAGCATGTCAAGGAAAACGAGAAGTCCGGTGAGAAATATCCGGGCGTGGCGCCAAGGAAATGGAAGTTGGTGCGCATGAACGCCGATGGCACCCTTGAAACCCTGCAGCACAGCGTGCTGGATTATGCGCTGCTGCCCTCCGGCGGGTTTGTGTATTCCAACGGAAAGTACATCATTGCGCGGGATGCGCAAGGGGTGCAAACGCTGCTAGCCAAGGATGTGATGGCCACCAAGCTGGCGGTGCAATAAAAGCCAATCAAAAACGCTGCGTCCCGTGTGGGGCACAGCGCTTTTGTTATAGAGTCGGTTACATCGACAGCATTTGCATCCAGCTGTCAAAGCGCTCAATCAAATCGGCATTGTTGGTAGTTTTCTCCAGCATGGACACCAGCTGCTCGATCGCGGCGTTGGGGTCTGCGCCTGCCAGCATATCGCGGATACGGGCGGCGGTGCTGCGCTCTTTCTCGCTCAGCAGGATTTCGTCATGGCGGGTGGAGCTTTTGAGGATGTTGATGGCGGGGAAGAGACGCTTCTCGGAGGGAATACGCTCAAGATACAGCTCCATATTGCTGGTGCCCTTCATTTCCTCAAACACGGCCTCGTCAATGCGGTTGCCGGTCTCCACCAACGCAGTGGCGATGATGGTGAGGCTGCCGCCCTGGCGCACATTGCGCGCCGCGCCCATGAAGCGTTTGGGCTTGTGCACAGCGCTGGCCGCCAGGCCGCCGGGCAGGATGCGCGCGTTTTGTGGCGCGGCGCTATTATAAGCGCGGGCCAGACGCGTGATGCTGTCCAGCAAAATCACCACGTCCTGCTTTTCTTCCACCATGCGCATGGCGCGCTCCAGCGTCAATTCGCATACGCGGATGTGGTTTTCGGCGGGCTCGTCAAACGTGGAATAATACACATCGCACTGGAGGAACTCTTTGATGTCGGTCACTTCCTCCGGGCGCTCATCCACCAGCACCACCATCAGATGGGCGGCGGGGTGCAGGCGCTTGATGGCGGAAGCCATTTTCTTGAGCAGCGTGGTTTTGCCGACCTTCGGGGAGGCCACCACCGTGGTGCGTTGACCAAAGCCAATGGGCGCGATCAGGTCGATCAAGCGCAGGGCGGGGTCGCCCTTTTCTTTGCCGGTGAGGTGCATGCGTTTTTGCGGGTAGATGGGCGTCAAATCCTCAAAGGGAGTTGCCTGCGCGGGATCGTCCGCAGGGCGGCCATTGATCTGGGTGATATACAGCAGCGCGCTGTATTTGTCACCCTCGCGCTGCGGGCGGGTTTTGCCCACGATTGTATCACCGCTTCGCAAACTGAAGCGGCGGATTTGTGCGTTTGACACATACACATCGCGCTTGCCGGGAAGGAAGTTATCCACGCGCAGGAAGCCATAACCGTCCGGGTGCAGCTCTAGGACGCCTGTGGCATCGCCGCACTCGCCGGTGGCCAGCATTTCGGGCACGGCGGGGTTGCTGGTGCCAAGCTCCTTATGGTAGAAGGGCTGCGGCTCCTGACGAGGGGGCACATAATCGTTATTGCGCGGCGCGTAATCGGTATTATAGCGCGGCTCGGGCTGCGGCGGCTCGTAAGCGGGCTGATACTCGGTGTTATGCTCTTGCTCCACATAAGTCTGCTCCGGGCCAAAACGCGCGGGCGGCGCATATGGGGTGCGCACGGGGGTGCGCGGCATGTCCTGACGCGGTGCTTGCACGCGTGCAGTGGGCGCGGGCGCAGGCGCAGCGGGGCGCGTCGTCCATTGGGTTCGCGGCTGCGGCTGATAGTTGCTGCCGGGCGAGCCGGACTGTGTGCGCGGGTTATGCCACGCGCGGGAACCCTCCATCGTGAAGGCCGGCGCTTTGCTGCTGATGGTGCTTTGCACCGGTGCTGCGGGGCGCGGCTGGGACGCGGGCGTTGTTGCTAACGGACGCACCGGCGCGGGGCGCGGCGCAGCCAACGAAGAATTGCGCGTCAGTACCGGAATATCGTCATCGTCATACTGCGGTTCGTCATCGGTAATAATGGATGCCTTGCGAATGGGACGCACGGGTGCGTCTAAAGAAATCTGCTGCGGGGCAGGCTCTGCCATCACAGGCGCTGCAGGGGCGGCATTTTGCCCGTCTGCGGCGGATAATTTGTTGATAATTTCTTGTTTGCTGATATTTGCGCCCAACTTGACACCGCGCTCTTTGGCGACGCGGCGAAGTTCGATAACTGTCATTTTATCGTATTGTTGTTCACTCATGATATGGGTTTACGCCTCCTGCATGTGATCGCATGATGTGTGTGATTACCTGTAGTATACCAGAAATTCATGAAACTTTCAATCTTTTTTCAAAAAGAAGTGGAAATCTAACAAAATATCGCAAAATTCTATTTGCCTACACAGAAACGGGAAAACACATTGTCCAATAACTGCTCGTCCACCTGGTCGCCCGTGATGCCGCCCAGCAGCCGCAGCGCTTCGCTGAGGTCAATGGCCACCAGATCCATCGGCTGGCCGCTTTGGCTGGCTGATACAGCGCTTCGAAGCGCTGCCGCAGCCTCCCTGGCCAGGCGCATATGCCGTGCCTGGGTCAGTGCGCTTTGCCCCGCATTGCCCGCAAAAGCGCGGATGCGCCGGAGCAGAGCATCGAGCCCTTCGCCTGTGCGTGCACTCACCCGCACGGCATCCGGCAAGGTGTCAACCTGCTGCGGCAAATCTCCTTTGGTGATTACCACCACATGGGGAAGGGAAGCAGTATCGTTCAGCAGCGCCTTATCTTCCGCAGTCAACGGCACCGTGCCGTCCACCAGCACCAGCACGCCATCGGCGCTTTGCAGGGCCTGCCGTGCACGCTCCACGCCGATGGCTTCAACGGTTTCCTGTGTGGCGCGGATGCCTGCGGTATCGCTCAGGTTCACCTTCAAGCCCTCCAGGCGGATGCTGCCGCGCACAATATCCCGCGTTGTGCCGGGGATGTCTGTCACAATGGCACGTTCCTCTTTCAGCATCGCATTCAGCAGCGAGGATTTGCCCACATTGGGGCGGCCGCATAGCACGATTTCCAGCCCGCTTTCAAGCAACCTCGTCCCGCGCTCGTCACAGGCGGCGTCCAGTGTGTCCGCCAACTGCAGTGCACCAGCTTCCAGGTCGCTTGCGGCCTCTTCTTCGGAAATTTCTTCCGGATAGTCCAGCGCCGCCGTCGCCCCGGCCAATAGCGCCAGCAATGCCTCCTGCGCATTTCGCACAAACGCGCTGGCCCCGCCCTGCAGCTGGCGCAGCGCTGCGCGCCCTGCGGCCTCGCCCTCGGCTGCAATCATGGCCATCACGGCCTCGGCACGGATCAAATCCACGCGCCCGTTGAGGAATGCGCGCTGGGTGAACTCGCCCGGCTGGGCGGCGCGCGCTCCGTGCCGGTATAACACCTCCAGCATGCGCCGTGCGGCGTACTCGCCGCCGTGCAGCTGCAATTCTGCCACGTCCTCGCAGGTATAGCTGCGGGGCGCGCGCATCAGCACTGCCATGCATTCGTCTACGGCTTCATCGCCGTCCATGGCATGGCCAAAGACCAGGCGGTGGCTTTCAAAGCCTTGGCCGCCAAGCGGCCGGAACGAGATGTTTAACAGGCTTTCAGCCTGGCTGCCGCTGATGCGCAGGATGGCGATGCCGCCCTGCCCCGGCGCGGTAGCCAGCGCCGCTATGGTATCTTGATCTTGATCGTAGGGCATTTTACACTCCGTTACACGATAATAAGCCCCAACAGCTTTGCCAGTGCCACGGCCTGCTGCGCCGTCACTTTCACGCCCTTCAGGCAGCCCGGCTCCACCAATATGCCGGATAAATCGCAGGTGGTTAAATCCATGCCCGCAAGCGGTGTCTGCAAAAGTTCCGCGCCTTGAAGGTTGCACGTGGCAAATGTGGTATCATTCAGCTTGGTTTTGAAAAAATGGGCCTCTTTGAGGGAGCAATCGGCAAACATCGCGTGCTGCAGCTTGGCATCACCAAAGCTGGTATAGTCCATCTTGCAGCCGGAGAATTCGGTATTCATCAGCGTAGCGTCTGACACATCCAGCCCGATCATGCGGCAATTTTTGAAAAGCACGCGCTGGCACGTGGCCGTCTGCAGCCGCAGGTTGGAAAGCTCGCAATGGTCGAACACGCAGTCGACAAAAATGGTGCGTTTCACATCGTTGGTTGAAAGGGTGCAGCGTTCAAACAGGCAGCCGCTGAATTCCAGCACATGGCCTTGCGCGTCGCCCAGCGTATCGCCCGAAAAACGCATGCACGCCACATCTCTCTCATCGTCCAGGGCATAGCTCACTTCATCCTGCAAGCAGCGCAACGGCAGATCAGATAACAATTGTGGTGATAATGGCATGGTGTACTCCCTTATTGTGAACAATCCTTAATATCATACCATGCCGGGCGGGGATCGTCAATCATTTCCTGTAATGCTTGATTATTTTGCATGCTTCGTCGTATAATATCAACGGTAGTGTTTTTTGATGAGGTGGATTATGCCAGAAATCAAGGATTATCAAGGAAAACGCGTGCACATGATCGGCATTGGGGGCAGCAGTATGTCCGGCCTGGCTGAGATGCTGCTGCACGAGGGATATACGGTTTCGGGGTCGGACAATGCCAATTCGCACGCGGTAGAACGTCTGCGCAAGCGCGGCATCACCGTGTATGTGGGGCATGATGCGGGGAATATTGAGGGGGCGGACATCGTGGTGTATTCCGCCGCCATTGCGCCCGATAATGCTGAGCGTGCCGGGGCATCGGCCCTTGGTATTCCGCAAATGGAGCGCTCTGTGCTGCTGGGGCAGCTGATGCAGGGATATAATAACGCAGTGTGCGTGAGCGGTGCGCATGGCAAGACCACCACCTCCTCCATGCTGGCACAGACCTTGCTGGACTGTGATATGGACCCCGGCGTGCATATTGGCGGGCGGCTGGATGCGCTGGGCGGTGGCTCGCGCATTGGCGGCAAGGATGTGTTTGTGGCCGAGGCCTGCGAGTTTCATGGCAGTTTTTTGGAAATGCGCCCCACCATGGCGCTGGTATTGAACATCGATGCCGATCACCTGGATTATTACCGCGATATCGACCATATCGAGCAGGCATTTGGCGAGTTTCTGGCGCTGCTGCCAGAAGGCGGCATGGCCATTGGCTGGGGCGAGGACGCGCGCATTATGCGCCTGTTTTCCAAGCTCCCCTGCGAAACACGCACCTTTGGCATGGACAGCAACAATGATTATTATCCGCTCAATCTCACCTACAACGAGGTGGGCTGCCCGCACTTTACTGTGTGTTATCGCGGCCAGCAGCTTGGTGAAGTGGCCATGCAGGTGGCGGGCATCTTTAATGTGCTCAACGGCTTGGCCGCGTTTGCAGCCGCGCATGCGCTTGGCGCGAAGGGCACAGCTGCCGCTAAGGCGTTGTCCAATTTCTCCGGTGTACACCGCCGCTTTGAGCTGACCGGCATTATCGATGGCGTGAAAATGTATCACGATTATGGGCATAACCCGCCCGAAATGCGCGCCGCGTTGTCTGTTGCGCACATGCAAAAGCCCGGACGCCTCTGGGCTGTGATGCAGCCGCACACCTACAGCCGTGTCAAATCTTTATTTGAAGATTACCTCACCTGCACCGAAGTGGCCGATTATACCCTCGTCACCGATATCTATGCCGCACGCGAGAAAGACCCTGGCGATATCAAGGCCGAAATGGTGGTCGCGGGCATGCGCAGCCATGGCATTGATGCTGTGCACACCCCGTCCTTTGACGATACAGAGCGTTATCTGCGCGCGCATTGGCAGCCGGGCGATCTGGTGCTGACCATGGGCTGCGGGAACATCAATTTGCTCAATGAGCAGATGCAGCTGCATGGGGATACGCAGGAGGATACGTTAGGGGCTACGCGCCCCTAAAACCCCCGGCAAGAGACCAGTCTCCTGCACCTCGATCTTTGCTTCCTTCGATGAAGGTTGCGTGATTGTGTGCGTGTACGAAGAAGGCCGCTTTAGCCGAATGGAATGCAAGCATTCCCTCGCCTAAACGGCCTTCTTCTGTTCCCCGGCTCAAGCCGGTGAACCGCCGTGCCAGCACGGCGCACGTACACAATAAAAACGTAAGAAACCCGTGCAACCGATAGGGGCATTGTTTGATTTTTACGGGTATTTATTGCATTTCAGGTGTGCGGGCAGTGGCGTTAAGCCACTGGTCAGCCGTGTAACGGATGACAGAAAAAACGCTGTAGTGGCCGTGGAATGCTTGCATTCCAAAGGTCATCTACAGCGTTTTTTCGTTCCCGCGCACGCCTTCAAGCATCATCGAAGGATACAAAAATGAGGTGTAGGAGAATGATTCTCCTGCCGAGGGGTTCGGGGGCGAGTAGCCCCCGCGTTCCCTATCCCTTAATAATTCTCCGCCTTCACTTGGAAATACGCTTGGGGATGGCTGCACACAGGGCAGATACCGGGGGCGACCTTGCCGATAACCACATGGCCGCAATTGCGGCACTGCCAGATGGCATCGCCCTCTTTGCTGAACACCACAGCGTTTTCGATGTTGGATAGCAGCTTGCGATAGCGCTCCTCGTGCTCTTTCTCGATGGCGGCAACGCCCTCAAACAGCGCGGCGATATCCGCAAAGCCTTCCTCGCGGGCTTCCTTGGCGAAGGTGGCATACATGTCCGTCCACTCATAGTTTTCGCCATTGGCGGCGGCCATGAGGTTTTCGGCAGTGGTGCCAATGCCGCCCAGCAGCTTAAACCAGATCTTGGCGTGCTCTTTTTCGTTGGTGGCGGTTTCTTCAAACAGCTCGGCAATTTGCTCAAAGCCGTCCTTGCGTGCCTTGGACGCGAAGTAGGTATACTTGTTGCGTGCCTCGGACTCGCCAGAGAACGCGGTGCGCAGGTTTTTCTCGGTTTTGCTCCCCTGTAAATTCATATCGTTACCTCCTGTTGATGTATGGGTTCTATAATTGTAATATACCCCAAAACCTTATATAAAAACAAGAGGTTGTGAATAATTTAATTACAGCAGCACTTTGAACGTCTTGATTTCGAACGGGCGCAGCTCCAGTGCGATGGACGCGCCGTTCAGTGCCACGGGCACATCGTTTTCTTCCATCATATCGCATTCGGCGGCGCTGACGGCATCAAAGCCCAGTGCCAGCGTCGCCTGGGTGCGGCGGCCATAGGCTTCGTACACACGCAGGATGATGGCCGCGCTGTCCTCCGCCTGCTTGACGACCTCGACCACCACATTCTCGCTATCCGATGTGACGGCAGAGAAAGCGGCAGGCAGCGCACCGGCAGCGTTTGCCTTGAACACTGCGGCGAGCGGGTTGTTGAGCGCGTACGCGTTTTTCAGGGTGCCAGCTTCGCGCCAATCGCCGCTGTGGGGGAGGAGGGCGTAGGTGAACGCGTGGCGTTCTTTATCGGCATCGGGGTTGGGCAGTGTGGCGCATTTGAGCAGCGACAGGCCAATCACGCCGTCATGCACATGCGCGCCATACTTGCAGTCGTTCAGCAGGCTGACGCCATAGCCGTTCTCGGCCACGTCCAGCCACTTGTGATGGCACACCTCAAAGCGCGCCACATCCCAGGAGGTGTTGTAGTGTGTGGGGCGCTTCACATGGCCGTACTGGATTTCGTAGGTCGCCTCGGCGGTGTGGATATCCACGGGGAAGAGCGCCTTGACAAAGATATGCTGCTCGTGCCAGTCCACATCGTTGATGAAATCAATGCGCGGGCTGTTTTCGTACAGCACGATGTCCTGGGTGAAGGTGGAGCCAAGGTACTGACGCACCACGCGCAACACGGTGCGCACAACGCCGCTTTCGATGACGGCGCAGCTTTGCACATCGTCCATTTCCCAGAATTTTTCAGTGTAATAGTTGTTCACGTCCCACGCATCGTAGTTGTGGGGCTTATCTTCGTAGGTCATGATCACGTTGCCGCGCTCGCCGTTCTTTAGCAGCTCGCGCCCGGCACGCTTGTCGAGGATGGAGGTGAACTGTGCTTTGTTGTTGAGACGCAAAGAATAATAAGGTGTTTCAACGCTGTTGGGATTCGCGGCAATGGTTGCCGACACGGCCGCGCCCTCCCGCACGGTGAAGGTCTTGTAGCCCTTTTGTGGCACTGCGCCCAGGCAGAACACACCGCGCCCGTCAAAAGTTATCTGCGTGGGCAACGCTTTTTTGCCGTCAAACACCACGGGGCTGATGATGCCGTTTAGGTCAAAGAATACGGGATCGTTGTTTTCAAAGCTGTCCGGATTGAACACCACCAGCGATCCGGCAGGCGCGTTCACATGAGCGGCCACCTGCTGCTGGGCGGACAGGATCATCTGACTGCTCTCTTTTTCGATGGCCTGGTATTCTGCCAGGGAGTCATCGTACACCTCTTTGATGGAGGAGCCGGGCAGGATATCGTGGAACTGGTTGCGGCAAATGACCTCCCAACCCGCGTCAATGGTCTCAAGGGGATAGGCGGAGCCTGTCAGTTTGCTGCTGAGGGTGTTGTACAATTCGGCATTCTGATGGGCAAACTCCATCTTGCGGTTATAGCGCTTGTTGCGCGCCATGCCGGTGTAGGTGCCGCGGTGATATTCAAGGTACAGCTCGCCCACCCACGCAGGCAGGAAGCGGTTGCCCTTCGTGTGCTCGTCCAGCGTTTGGAAGAAGGAATAGCCATCGCTCATCACCGTTTGCGGGCAGCCGGGGATGCCAAGGGCCAGGCGGCGCTGATTTTCGATCATATCCTTGGTGGGGCCGCCGCCGCCATCGCCAAACCCAAAGGTGACCAGCGCTTCGCTGTTGATATCCTTTTGCTGATAACGCTGCCACGCGCCCATGATGTTGCGGGCGTTGAGGTATGCGTTGTAGGTGGTGTTGGTGATTTGCGGGGTGGACGGCTTGGAGCGGCGCTCGTCGTCCATATGATAATCGCGGCCCACCGAGAAGTGCGTGAGGATGCGCGTGCCGTCAATGCCCTCCCAGTTGAAGGTGTCATACGGCATTTTGTTGATCTCGTTCCAGCTGATCTTGGTGGTCATAAAATAATCCACGCCGCTCTTTTTGAGGATCTGAGGCAGCGCGGCGGAGTAGCCAAACACGTCCGGCAGCCACAGAATCTTGTTGTCCTTGCCAAACTCGCTGCGGAAAAAGCGCTTGCCGTACAGGATTTGGCGCACCAAGGATTCGCCGGAGGTGAGGTTGCAGTCTGCCTCCAGGAACATCGCGCCCTCGGCCTCCCAGCGGCCGTCTGCAATGCGCTCTTTAATGCGCTGGTACACTTCCGGTGCATCCTCTTTGACAAATTTGTAGAGCTGCGGCTGGCTGGACATAAAGACAAACTCGGGGTACATATCCATATTCTCCAGCACCGTGGAGAAAGAACGCACGGATTTATCGCGCGATACCGCCACCGTCCACCACCAGGCCACATCGATGTGCGTATGACCCACGCAGTACAGCTTCTGTGGTTTGTCGCCGCAGCGCTTTTGATAAAATTCCCGGGTCAGATTTTCCTGCGCGGCCTTGAGCGACTCCCAAAAAGCATCACTGTCTACGCGGCGCATGTCGAGCAGGTTGATGGAATCGGTGAGGGACTGAATGATCGCAAAATAGTCCTCTGAGTCGCGGGGGAGCAGCCTCGCCACATCAAGCGGCACTTTGAGGTCGTAATAATACTTCTCAACCTCGCGGTTCAGCACCTGCAAGCGCCCGGCCATGCGCATTTCATATTTGTCGCGCCCGGAAAAAGCGCGCAGCGTGATGCGGTGGGTTTCGCCGGGCACGGCACTTTCTGTAAGCATCACATCGCGGTGATTGGTATCAAAGCCTTGGCGGATTTCGCCGTCCACATACACGGTGAACTGGGTGTTGGTGGCGTCCCAGCCCTCATCGATGCGAAGGGCAAACAGCACGCATTTGCCGGCCATCGTTTCTGGGATTTGCACCGTAACATCAAACCATGCATACACGTTGTGCCCGCCCCAGGTGCAGCTTTTGTCAAAGGGCTGCCAGGCGGAGGTGTCGAGGTGTTTAACATCGTCAAAGTATCCGGGGCCATCCTGCAAATAGCGGTATTCCGTTACGGGGGCGCACTCGCCCAGCGTTAAATCCTTCAGCTCCCCTACGATGCGTCCCAGGCGCTCCTCATAGAACAACATACCTGTATCTCCTTATTGTATAATGGATTAACCCACGATACCACTGCGCTCCACACCCTGCACGAACTTGCGCTGGATCAGCATATACAGGAACACCAACGGCAGGAAGACAAGCAGCGCGGCTGTTTTTGCGATGGCGTTTTCGTACACCGGGCTTTTGGTGATGAATGCGTATTCCACCGGCACCCGGGAGGATATGCGCGTCAGTGATTCGTCCACCGAGCCTACCGCGCGGTTGAATGCCAGCATCAGGTTCAGCACGTTCTTGTTGTCAAACAGCTGGGCATAGTAGGGATCGTTCCAATTCCACACATAGGATAGCACAACCACCGTCAAAATACCAGCCCCGGCGGCGGGGAGAACAATGCGCGTGAAGGTGTGGATGAAGCCTGCGCCGTCGATGTAGGCAGCTTCTTCCAGCTCCTTGGGCAGGCCGCGGAACGTCTGGCGGAAGATGTAGATATACAGCCCGCTCTTGAGCCCCATGCCCAGCGCATTGAGGATATACAGCGCAACCGGCGTGTTGAGCAGGCCGGTCTTGCCCGTCAATAGTTTGATCAGCCCAAAGGGATTGAACTCCTTAAAATACAGGTATTGCGGAAACATGAACATCTGCGGCGGCACGATGATGGTGAACACCACAATGCCAAAGAGCAGCTCCCGCCCGGGGAACTTGAGCCTTGCAAAGGTGTAGCCCGCCATCATGGCACTGATGGTTTGCAGGATGGTGATGGCGGCGGTATTGAAAATGGTGTACAGCAGTGCCCTGCTGTAATCCAGCATGATGTAGCTGACGTGCAGGTTTTCAATCGAAATGCGTGCCGGCACCCACATGGACGAGGGGAAGTTGAGATCACGTGGGTCGGTCAGCGCCACAGTGATGTTTTTGAGGATGGGCGCGAGGATCAGGTAGGACAGGCAGATGATCAGCAGATACCGTGCCAGCCCGATCAGGAACGCCTTGCCTTTGTTGATGGCGCGGGCGCGGGTCATGGGCTTTTTCTTCTTTTTGTCGTAGATGGGCTGCGCCTTAATCATAATAGAACACCACCTTCCTCACCAGCAGCGCCGTGATACCGATGACCAGCACGTTGATCAGCAAATAGATCACGCTCATGGCGGAACTGAGGCTGTAGTTGGATTGCTTGAACGCCGTGTCATACACCAGCTGAATGATGTCCGAGCGCAGGAACAGGTCCGCCATGGTGTACACCGTGCAGGTGAGCAGCATCGGCGACACCATCACCACCGTCACTTTCCAGAAGGTTTCATAGCCGGTGGCACCCTCAATCTTGGCCACCTCATACAGCGAGGGGGATATGCCCTGCAGCGCTGCCAGGAAGATCAATATCTGGATGCCGGACAGCGATACGACCTCGAAAATATTGTTCACCGCGTCCAGCAGGTAGGCAATCAGCTCTTTGCCAACGCCGATGTTATACAGCAGCCTTACGATCATCTCTGCGCCGTAGACGTGCTCTGTCTGCGAGTCTGCCATCAATTGGCCGGATAGATTGGTAACGCGCTCCATCATCAGGCCGGTGGCCATGATAATGGGGATAAAGAATATCGCGCGGGCGATGGCGCGGCCCCGGAACTGGCCGTTGAGCAGGATGGCGCACAGCAGCGAAAATATGATGATCAGCGGCGTGTACAGCAGCACTTCCAGCACCGTGCTTGTGACGCGGGGCACATAGTTGGCGTCTATAAACAGCGCTTTGTTGTAGTGCGCCAGGCCCTGCCAGGTGTTGAAGTTGAGGAAGCCCGCTTCGGGCTTCACATCATAGAAGCTGTACTGCACCATTTGCACCAGGGGTGTCACGAACAAAAACACAAATCCGAGCAGCCACGGCAGCAGGAATATCACGCCCCACAGCGCCGTTTTGCGCTGAAAGGGCATCCGATAGTACCACGAGCCGGGCTTTTTCCTGTCTTTGCGAAGGGCCGTCATGTGCCCGTCCCCCCTTTCACAACATAGCCTTGGGCGGGCACGGTCACGCCGTCCTTGGTGACGGCCTGCGTGCCGTAGTTGACATACAGCACAACGCCGTTGCTGTATGTGATGCGGCGAAGGGAACCGGACAGAATCTCATGCGCGGTGATGGAAGCATCCTTCACCTGCTGATAAAAGGCGTTGTACTGCGCGTACAGATCGGCAGCCATATCCAGCCACTGATGATACTGGGAAGTGAAGTATTTTTCGTACTCCAGATGGGTGGTATTGTGGAAGATGGTGGGCGGCTGATAGGTGAAGGTGAAGCGCGGGCTGGACTTGCTCTCCAGCGCGTACAGAAACTGTGCTTCCAGGCCCAGATAGCTTTGCGTGTTCCACGATGTGCCGCTGTAGGGGATGCACCCTTCCAGCACCAGCTGCGTCAAGGGGATGGCGGCGTCCGTGATCATGAAGCCGTTGTCGCCGCTTGGCAGGTTGGTGGCGTAGGCAGCGTACCTTAGTGCATAGGCGTTGGGCTTATCGAGCATCAGGCTGTGCTCCTTGGCCAGGGCTTCGAGGGCGGCCTCGGCATACGGGGCAGCATGCACGCGAGCGATGTCATCCCGCCGTTTATAATCGCCCACCAGTATCGTGCCAAGGTCAAGGATGTTCAAAGAATCGAAATTATAGGGCTTGAGTGCCTTCAACGCGCGCTGCACATAGGTGCTTAAGTAATGAGGCGATACATAGTAGCCCTGGGTCTCGTTGTAGCCTTGCTTCAAAATCGGCTCCGCAAAGCTGATGATCTCCGCAGGCTCGCCATCCTGGCGGCGGGCGGCCTGGGTGAGGCGGTTGAAGTTGCGGCTGGTATGCACGCTTTCCATATAGACGGCAGGGAACAGCGTGTCGCCGTTGGCAGCCAACTGCTGCTGCAGCGCCGCCAGCGCCTTTTGTCCGCCCATACCGCCGTCCAGCGCCACGCTGGTGAGCGACGCATGCTTGATGCCGCCATAGAATATGCCGTTATACATCAGCTTGATATTCCGGATGCCTGCCGCGCGAAGTGCCTGATAGATGGCGGAGGCCTCGCTGAAGGTGGTGGCCTGCACGGTGGAAATATAGGGAATGCCCACGAAGAACTTGGTCTTTGTCACAGCGCCGATCATTTCCACAAAGAAGGGGGCCTGATCTTCTGTTGGCTGCTTCACAAGGTCACCCTGATCGACCAGGTATTGCTGATAAGTCTTGGCCATACCGGTGTAGGTGGCATCCTCGCCCAGCAGCAGCTTATAGCGCGTCACGATATCACCCTGATAAATATCGGGCGAAAAGCGTGATGAGGTGATGGTGTTATTGCCGGCCAGCGCAATGCTTTCGATTTCGCGAAGGGTGAAGCGCGCGCCGATGCGGTTGTACTCGTCGCTGCGGCCAGATACATCGGCGTACAGGCTGGTGATTTCCGCGCCCTTTTCGATGATGGCCAGCACGGCGATGTCATCGATCTTGATGCCGTAGATGGGCAGGCTGATGCGCTCGCGCGGGGTGGTGTACGTCAGCGCATTGATCAATATATCCTGGCCGTAGATTTTGGCGTTATAAGAGGTTGCGACAATCTTGCTGTTGTTGAAGTTGATCAGCGCACCGGAGCCGTCCGGCACAACGATATAGCCCGTCTTGCCCGTATCGGCGGACATAAAGTAGGGCATCACGTCGATGATGGTCACATCATTGGTGGGGGTGGTGGTGATGCTGCTTGCGGGGATAGAAACCACCAGGTCGCCGCCATCCAGGTAGAAGCAGATGGTTACCTTCAGCTCCGGCAAATAGCTGCGCTGATAATTGTACGCGGCGTTATCCTCTTCCATATCAGCTAGAGTGTATTGGCCTTTGGTGAAAATCAGATCATGCAGCTGCTTCACCAGCAGCTGGCCCATGGAGGTACTACTGTCCGGGTCTCTCAGGCGCACATAATAGGCCGTGCCGTCTGCACGCTCCACGTTGCGGTATTGCTCGTTGAAGGTTTTAGTCTCCTTGGAGGTCCAGTTGGGTACCAGCAATTCTTTATACTTGTTGCCTTCGATGGCCGTGGGCAGGTCGTCAATCCCCACCGTGTTGTCGCCAATGGAGTAGTGTATGGCAAAGCCGTTTTTC
>JAVBRU010000101.1:0-5804 GCA_031547595.1 Eubacteriales bacterium | reverse complement strand
GCGGCCGCCTCCCCCCCCCCCCCCGGTCCCCCCCCACATGAACGGAGTAATCACCATGGCAGAATTCTTGGGCGGTTGGAAGCGCAGCCATATGTGCGCAGGGTTGAACACAGAAAACGTAGGCCAGCAAGTAACATTGATGGGCTGGGTGCAGCGCGCGCGCAACATGGGCGGCATCATCTTTGTGTGGCTGCGGGACAAGACGGGCATTGTGCAGGTGGTGTTCAAGTCCGAAACGCTGGACGAAAAAACCTACCAGCTGGGCGAAGCCCTGCGCGGCGAGTTTGTGCTGGCAGTGAAGGGCGAAGTGGCGCTTCGCGACGCCGCGGCCGTGAACGAAAAGCTGGCCACCGGCGCGATTGAAGTGCTGGTGACGGAAGCGAAAATCCTGAACAAATCCGAGACTCCTCCCATTTATATCGAAGAGGAAGCACGGGACAACGAGGCCATCCGCCTCAAGTACCGGTATCTGGACCTTCGCCGTGCTTCCCTGCAGCGCACGCTGATCATGCGCGGCAAAGTATTAAACGCACTGCGCGGATACTATAATGAAATGGGTTTCACAGAAGTGGAAACGCCCATCCTCTCCAAATCCACCCCCGAGGGCGCGCGCGACTATCTGGTGCCCAGCCGCAACCACCTGGGCTCCTTCTATGCGCTGCCCCAGAGCCCCCAGATTTACAAGCAGCTATTGATGCTGGGCGGCATGGACCGCTATTTCCAGATCGCCCGCTGCTTCCGCGATGAGGACAGCCGCGCAGACCGCCAGCCGGAGTTTACGCAGCTGGACATGGAAATGAGCTTTGTGGAGCCGGAGGACATCCAGAGCGTCGTAGAAGGTGCCTTCGCCCGCGTGTTCAAGGAAACCAAGGACATCGATATTCAGCTGCCCTTGCCCCGCATCACCTGGAAATACGCCATGGAAAACTACGGCAGCGACAAGCCGGACACGCGCTTTGATATGAAGATCGTGTGCGTCAATGACGAAGTGGCGTCCTGCGGCTTCTCGGTGTTCGAGGGCGCTGTGGCGGCGGGGCAGACGGTGCAGGCCATCGTGGCCAAGGGCGCGGCGGATAAATTGGCGCGCAAAGACATGGATGCGCTTGGCGAATTTGTGAAAACCTATCACGTGAAGGGCCTGGCATGGGCGGCGTTTGGCAAGGACGCAGTGCGCTCTTCCTTCCTTAAATTTATGAGCGAAGAGAGCCTCGCGGCGCTGAAAGCCAAGACAGGCGCGGAGGAAGGCGATGCGCTGTTCCTGATTGCGGACAAAAAGCTGATCGCACTCACCGCCATTGGGCAGCTCCGCCTGAAGCTGGGTGCGCAGCTTGGCCTGATTGATCCGAACAAATACAACTTGATGTGGGTCACAGAGTTCCCGCTGCTGGAGTGGGTGGAAGAGGACAACCGCTATGTGGCGGCGCACCATCCTTTCACCAGCGCCATGGATGAAGACCTGGATCTGATGGAAACCGCGCCGGAAACGGTGCGCGCCAAGTCGTACGACCTGGTGATGAACGGCCTGGAGATGGGCAGCGGCTCCATCCGCATCCATGCCAGCGATTTGCAGGAGCGCATGTTCCGCCTGATGGGCTTCACGCACGAGCAGGCGTGGGAGCGCTTTGGCTTCCTGCTGGAAGCGTTCAAGTACGGCACGCCGCCCCACGGCGGGTTTGCCTTTGGCATTGACCGCCTGATGATGGTGCTGACAGCCAGCGAGAGCCTGCGCGATGTGATTGCCTTCCCCAAGGCGCAAAACGCCTCCTGCATGATGATGAGCACCCCCGCACCTGCCATGCCCGATCAATTGCAGGTCTTGAAAATTAAGGTTGATACTAATCTCTGATTAAAAGTCTTCAAGCTCGTGCGTCTTTTGTCCCTCGCGTCTTTTCGTCCACTTAGCGTAGCGCTACTACGCTGCGTTCCCTCAAATTAGCGAGGAACAAAAATTCATCACGATCTTCGAAGCCTTTTACCCAGTTTTTAGTATGACCTCCCTCAACAATGACACTTGTGTGTCAACCATTGCACAAATTTATGAAATCTGTTATACTGGAGTATACCTGTAAGGAGGTGCGATTGCATGGCGCAAAAGAAGGATAACCTTCCCGTCAATGCTGACGTGGAATTGCAAAACGGCGGAACCATCACCTACGCCAACGAGGTCATCGCCATTATCGCGGGGGTTGCCGCCAATGAAATCGACGGCATTGCCGGCATGTGCATCAGCGGCGGTTTCACCGATATCATCGGCCGCAACCGCAATATTACGCGTGGCGTCAAGGTCGAAATTGGCAGCGAGGAAGCGTCTGTCGATTTGTATACCATCGTAGAATACGGCAAGCCCATTCAAAAGGTTTGCAGTGAAGTGCAAGAAAACGTGCGCAAGGCCATCGAGAGTATGACCGGGCTGCATGTGGTCAAAGTGGACGTCCATGTGCAGGGCGTCAGCTTTGAAAAAGAAAAGAAGGCCACCCAGAAGGGTATCGAAGCTGCCAATACCCCTGTGCTGGCGCAGCCCGAGGCCCCGGCGGCGGAGCCCGTGGAAGAACCCGTGGCTGTTCCTACTCAGGCCGAGGTGGAGGAAATGCGCACCGAGGCCGAGGAGCAATTGGAGCAGGAGCTGCAAATCGAAATGGCGGCGGATGAAGCCGAAGTGACGGAAGAAGCCGCCTGCTGCTGCGACGAGTGCGCAGAGTGTGCGGAAGAACCCGTGGCAGAAGAAGCGCCGGAAGAAATTGCAGCAGAAGAAGCACCCATTGAAGCCCCCGCGGAGGATGCCTCCAAGCAGCGCCGCAACCGCAAGCAGCAGGCACGCGATTAATCCACGCGCAATGCTTTGATTGCGCGTGCTTATTGCGGCTGCGTGTGTGAAGGAGGAATCATCCTGTGAAAATCAACGTATGGGATCGCATCTTATTGGTGCTGGGCGCTGCGCTGGTGCTGTTGGCAGGCGTGGGCATTGTGGTGCTGGGCTGCCAATTGGCCCCCTTTGAGATCAGTGCGGATGGCGAAGCGTTCTTTACCGGGCGGCGCATCCTGATATTGCTGGTGGGCATCCTGGTGGTGGCCTTTGGCGGGTATCTGGCATTTTTGCCCCGCAAGTTCCGCTATAACAAGCACGACTTTGTGGTGCAAAAAACCGACAATGGCGAGCTTCGCATCGCGGTGAAGGCCATCGAAAACCTCGTGCAAAAATGCATTGATATGCATGAGGAGGTCAGCGTGGTATCAATGAAAATCCACAACGGGCGCGAAGGCGTGACGGTGGATTTGAACATCTCCCTGGCCAACAATATCAGCATACCCCTGGCGGTGGCATCCCTGCAAAAGCAGATCAAGCAATACCTGGTAGCCTCCTCCGGCATTGATGTGCGGGAGGTGTGCGTATCGGTGGAGACGGCCAATAGTGGCGTGGGCGGCAACTCGCCCTACCTTGTCAAGGCCGAGGTGAACGGCGAAAAAGAAGCCGCGCCGGTAAAGCCCAAGGAAAAGACGCCGCTGCATCAGCGCATCTTTGGCAAAACCGATCAGCTGCCGGAGCTTTTGCAAGACGAAACACCCGCCCCTATTCCCGAGCAGCCGGAAGTGATCCCGGCGGCGGAGGTTCCTGCCCCTGCGGCAGACACCCAGGAGGAAGCAAACGATGAATGACGGCTGGAAGCACTGGACAAAAGAAATGTTCAAGATCGGCACGCCGGAATGCGCCGTATTTATGGGCGTGATGGCGCTGGTGCTGGCTGTGCTGATCCTGACCATCGGTTTCTGGAGCACGGTCCTGGTCATTTTCCTGGTGGCTCTGGGCGTGTTCATCGGCGGCGTAAAAGACAAAAAGGCCTTTATACAAGGCATTGCCAACCGCCTGTTTCCCTCCAAGGACAACACGCATTACCACGACGAAGAGTAACCGATAACACAGAAGGAACGGGGTACGCCCAACTATGGCTCGAAAAGCGGCACGCGCGGCAGCTGTGCAAATGGTATTTGAAAACATGCTGGGGGGCGACGGCGGCGATGATACGCTGCTGGGCTTGATTGCCTTTGCGCCCGAGGAAGACGACCAGCAATACATCGAAAGTCTGCTGTCGGGCATTGCCCTGCATGGGGACGAGATTGACCACGCCATCGAAAAGAATCTGCGGGATTGGACGCTGGATCGCCTGGCCAAGGTGGACGTAGCGGTGCTTCGTGTAGCGGTATACGAAATTCTGTACGCCAAAGAAGTACCGCCCAGTGTTGTCATCAATGAGGCCGTCACGCTGGCGCAGAAGTTCAACACCCCCGGCGCGGGCAAGTTTGTGAATGGCCTTCTCAGCAGCGTGCTGGCCGAGGCGGAGCAACAGCAGTGATTTTTCAAAATGCGGCCTTGCGTAGCGGGGCCGTATTTGCGGTTTTGAACCATGCAAAGGAGTGATGGACAATGGCAGTATTATTGGATGGCAAAGTGATGGCGGCGGCGCTGATGGACGAGCTGAAAGTCAAGGTGCAGGCACTGAAAGCTCAGGGCATCACCTGCGGCTTATCTGTGATTCTGGTGGGCGAAAACCCGGCCAGCCAGGTCTATGTGCGCAACAAGGGCAAGTCATGTGAAGAACTGGGCATTTTGTCAAATACCATCCTCATGCCCGATACCACCACCCAGGAAGAGCTGGAGGCGCAGATTGACGCACTGAATAACGATCCGCTGACCGACGGCATCCTGGTGCAATTGCCCCTGCCAAAGCACCTCAACGAAGCGCAGGCGTTGAAGAAAATCATTCCGGAAAAAGACGTGGACGGCTTCCATATCGACAATGCAGGCAAGCTGTTCACCGGCCAGGAGGGCGTTGTGGCCTGCACGCCCAAGGGCATTATGCACATGCTGAAGGCCGGCAATGTGCCGCTTTCCGGCAAAGAAGCGGTGATCATTGGCCGCAGCAACATCGTGGGCAAGCCCATTGCCATGCTGCTGTTGAACGAAAACTGCACCGTCACAATCTGCCACTCCCGCACGGCGGATCTGGCCGCGCACACCCGCCGCGCGGATGTGCTGGTGGCCGCGCTTGGCAAAGCGAAGTTTGTCACCAAGGATATGGTCAAGCCCGGCGCGGCAGTCGTCGATGTGGGCATCAACCGCGTGGACGGAAAAGTGGTGGGCGATGTGGATTTTGACGCAGTCAGTGAGGTGGCGGGATACATCACGCCCGTGCCCGGCGGCGTTGGCAAGATGACCATCTGCATGCTGATGCAAAACACCGTGGAAGCGGCGCAGAGGAAGGCAAAGTAAATGGCGTGGACGCTGAGCGTGACCGAGCTGAACGAGTATGTGCGAAAGTCCCTCGCGGGTGATCCGATGCTGCGCGATATTAAGCTGCGCGGAGAGCTCAGCGGGTTCAAGCAGTACGCGTCGGGGCACTGGTATTTCACGCTCAAGGACAAGGACGCGCGCATCCAGTGCGCGATGTTTCGTCAAAGCGCGTCCCGCGTCAAGTTTATGCCGCGGGACGGCATGCGCGTGGTGCTGACAGGCACAGTCGGGCTGTACACGCAAAGCGGCAGCTATCAGTTTTATACCGAGCAGATGGCGCAGGACGGCGTGGGCGAGCTGTTTCAAAAGCTGGAAGAGCTGAAAGCCAAGCTGCTGGCGGAAGGGCTGTTTGACGCGGCGCGCAAGCGCCCCCTGCCGCTGCTGCCGCGCGCGGTAGGCATTGTCACTTCAAAAAGCGGCGCGGTGGTGCACGATATTGAGATGGTCACCAAGCGGCGCAACAAATCCGTGCAGCTCATCCTCCGCCCCGCGCTGGTGCAGGGCGAGGGCGCGGCGC
>JAVBRU010000053.1:0-30395 GCA_031547595.1 Eubacteriales bacterium | reverse complement strand
ACTGCGCTGCGTTCCCTCATCTTAGCGAGGGGCAAAAATTGATCGCGATCTTATCGTCATTTTAGATTGAGAATAGTATAAGCATAGAAGGGAATGATGGATCAATGACCAGCCGGGACCTTGTATACAGAACGCTTGACTTTCAAAATACCGGCCGCGCGCCGCGGCAAATGTGGGTGCTGGGCTGGGCGGATATCTATCATCATGATGCGCTGCATGCCCTGCACCGCGATTACCCCAGCGATTTCTTTGGCGGCACGGCCACCACCTATCAGGCGCTGCCCAAAACCATTGGACACCCGGAAGAGATTGGCGAATACATCGATCCCTGGGGCTGCGTTTTCACAAATGCGCAACGTGGCGTGATTGGCGAGGTCAAAAAGCCTATCATTCCGGAAGAAGATGAGGACTGGGATGATCTTTCGCCCATCCATATCCCCTATGAGTGGCTGACGTTCGATATCGACGAGGTCAACCGCGCGTGCGGAGCAACGGATAAGTTTGTGATTTCGGACGCCTGCCCGCGCCCTTTTGAGCAATTGCAGTTCATCCGCGGAACGCAGCAGCTGTATATGGATCTGATGGACATCCCTTCCGGGCTGAAGAAGTTCATGGGACAGATGCACGCCTTCCACTGCGAGCTATTGGAAAAATGGGCCAAAACAGATGTGGACGGCCTGGGTTTTATGGATGACTGGGGCGCGCAGAGCGACCTATTGATCAACCCCGTGCTCTGGCGCGAGATTTTCAAGCCCATGTATAAGGATTTTATCGATATTGCGCACCGGCATGGCAAACGCGCCTTCATGCACTCAGACGGCCATACCCTGCGCATTTTGCCGGAGTTGATCGAAATCGGCCTGGATGCGGCCAACCTGCAATTGTTCTGCATGGGGCTGGATAATCTGGCACCCTACAAAGGCCAGATCACATTTTGGGGCGAGATCGACCGCCAGCACCTTCTGCCCTTTGGCACGAAGGCCGAGGTGCAGGATGCGGTGCGCCAGGTGCACGAAACGCTGTGGCAAAACGGCGGCTGCATCGCCCAGTGCGAGTTTGGCGCGGGCGCAAAGTCCGAAAACGTGCGCGCCGTGTTTGAAGAATGGGATAGGATAACGAAATGAGCAACCGTGAACAATTCGCCAATATCCTGAACAAACGCAGCGGCCACTGCGGCTTTTGGCACGGCAACCCCAACTACGCCTATGCCGATGCGATTTATCATGCCTTCGGCGTGAAGGATGATTTTGAACTGGGCATCAAGCTGGGTTCCACCTGCCGCTGGGTGATGCCAGATGCTTGCAATATGTGGAAGCCGCCGGATAACCGTCCGATGTTTGATGTGCTGGGCGGTCAGGCGCGTCGCAGCCTCAATCAGGATGGCGTGTTTGCCGCATGCGAAAGCGTGGCCGAGGTGGAGGCCTTTGCCTGGCCGGACGAAAAATACATTGATTTTAGCCAGACCATCCGCGAGATCGATGCCACCCTTGCGGCGGATCAGGCGGTGCTCAGCGGGTCGTGGAGCTGTTTTTTCCACAACGTGTGTGACTTTTTTGGCATGGAAAACTACTTTGTAAAAATGTATACAGACCCTGATGTGGTGGAGGCCGTCACAGAGCATGTGGTAGATTTCTATTTGCGGATCAACGAGCGGCTGTTTACCCAGGCCAAGGGCAAGATTGACATGTTCTTCTTTGGCAACGACTTTGGCAGTCAGCTGGATACCTTGATATCGCCCGAGCTGTTTGACAGGTTTGTGATGCCGCATTTTGCGAAGTTCACCGATCAGGCGCACCGCCACGGCATGAAGGTGCTGCTGCACAGCTGCGGCTCGATCGACCGCGTCATTCCGCGCCTGATCGATGCAGGGGTGGATGCGCTGCATCCCATCCAGGCCAAGGCCGCGCATATGGATGCCGTCAGTCTGCAAAAAAAGTATGGCAAAGACCTGATTTTTGTGGGCGGCGTAGACACGCAGGAGATGTTGCCCTTTGGCACGCCGCAGCAGGTGCGAGACGAAGTGCGCCGCCTGAAAGACATCTTTGGCCCCAACTTTGTTGTTTCACCCAGCCACGAATCCATACTGCCGGGCGTCAGTATAGACAACATTCGCGCTATGGCAGAGGCTGCCGCAGAATAATCTTATTTATGGAGGAATGTTATGATGGAACTGCTCAATCAGATTTCGGTTGCGCTTCAAATGGGAAAGGCCAAGGATTGCAAGGCGCTGGTGCAGCAGGCGATAGACGAGGGAATTTCTGCCCAGACCATCTTGGAGCAGGGCCTGATGGACGGGATGAACATCATCGGCGAAAAGTTTAAGAACAACGAAGTGTTTGTGCCCGAAGTGCTGGTGGCTGCGCGCGCGATGAATCAGGGCGCGGCGCTGCTAAAGCCGTTGCTTGCGGCAGAGGGCGTGAAGGCCACGGGCAAGGTGTGCATTGGCACTGTGCAGGGTGATATGCACGATATCGGCAAAAACCTGGTGCGGATGATGCTGGAGGGCAAAGGGCTGGAGGTTGTGGACCTCGGGGTGGATGTGGCGCCGGGTGCGTTTGTGCAGGCCGCTATCGAGCAGGAGTGCAATATCATTTGCTGCTCTGCGCTGCTGACCACCACCATGGGTGTGATGGCAGAGGTTGTGAAGGCGGCCGAAGCGGCCAATGTTCGCGATAAAGTGAAGATCATGATTGGTGGCGCGCCGGTAACGCAGCGCTTTTGCGAGGAGATTGGCGCGGATTGCTACACCCCCGATGCAGCCAGCGCGGCGCAGGCAGCGATTGCCTTTTGCAGTTGAGTATGAAGAAAAATGCATTTTTGTGGCAAACGGCCAAAGAAAAAAGGGGACTGCCCATTCTTTCCTTCCCGGCGGCGCAAAAGCTGGGTGTCACGGTGAAGGAACTGATTTTGAGTGCGGATTTGCAGGCGCAGGCGATGGCCTATATTGCCAATCAAACACCCACTGCCGCCGCCGTCAGCCTGATGGATTTGTCGGTGGAGGCGGAGGCCTTTGGTGCGTCTGTGCGCTTCCTGCCCGATGAAGTGCCGTCGGTACAGGGGCAATTGGTGGATGGGGAAGCGGCGGCTGATGCGCTGGAAGTTCCCTCTCTTGATAGGGGCAGGGCTATGTTATGCGTGGATGCGGTGGGCAAAGCCAAAAAGCTGGTGGCGCAAAAGCCCGTATTTGCAGGCGTGATTGGCCCGTTCTCGCTGGCAGGGCGGCTGATGGACGTCACCGAAATCCTCTACGCCTGTTATGATGAGCCGGACGCGGTCATGACGGTGGTGCGAAAAGCCGCGCAGTACCTGATGGACTATTGCCGCGCTTTCAAGGCGGCGGGGGCGGATGGCATTGTGATGGCCGAGCCGCTTGCCGGGATTTTGAGCCCGGATATGGCAGAAACCTTCTCCTGTCAGGCGGTGAAGGGCATGATTGACGCGCTGCAAACGCCGAATTTCCCCATCATCTACCACAACTGCGGTAACACCGTGCCGAACATGCTCCCTCAGCTTTATGCTATGGGTGCAGCCGCATATCACTTTGGCAATGCTGTGGATATGGCGCAGGTGCTTTCCAAAACGCCGGGCGATGTGCTGGTGATGGGCAATATCGACCCTGCCGGGCAGTTTGCGAGCGGTACCCCGGAGGGCATGCGCGCCGCCGTTAAAGCGCTGATGGCAAAGTGCAGCCAGTATCCAAACTTTCTCCCCTCCTCCGGCTGCGATATCCCCGCGCACGCGCCCTGGGCGAATATCGATGCTTTTTTTGAGGCGCTGCAATGATTGACACTATAGTGGCTCAGGGTGCGCAAAAGGCGGCCCGGATCGATCAAAAAGACATCGTGCTGTCGGCAACCTTTCGGGATATCTGCAGCCAGAACGGCTGTGGCCAGTATGGACGCTGCCATATGTGCCCGCCGGATATTGGGCCGGTGGATGAACTGATGGATACGATCCGCCAGTATAACCAGGGCATACTGTATCAGACGATCCATGTCATAGAGGATTCCTTTGACATCGAGGGGATGTTTGCGGCGGGCTATGCACATGCCGCGTGTTCCCGCCGCATTCATGAGGCAATCACGCCGCAGCTGCAGGGAAAATTCCTGCATCTGTCCGCCGGGGGCTGCCGCATGTGCTCCGCGTGCACCAAGCCGGAGGGCTTGCCCTGCCGGGCCCCGGGTGAAGCCCTGTCTTCTATGGAGGGCTATGGCATCGACGTATACCAAACCTCCAGGTATACAGAGCTCAAATACATCAACGGCCCGGATACTGTCACGTATTTTGGGCTATTGCTGTTTGGGGAGGCCGCTTATGGCAACGCTTCGGCTGATTGAAAACAGCGGGGTCCAAACGATAGTCTTTGATGCGCCCTGTACGCTTCGGGATGTGGTGCACACCCTTTCGCACCCTTGCGGCGGGCATGGCACATGCCTCAAATGCCGGGTGATTGCTGGCGGACAGGTGTCGCCGCCCAACGAAACAGAAAAAAAGGCCGGCGTTCGCCTGGCCTGTCAAATGGTTTTGCAGGGGGATTGCGAGATCACGCTGCCGGATACCAGCACGTTTGCGCATATCGAAACGGGAGCCACGGTACATTATATGCCCGCTTGTCCCATGGGCAGCGGCTATGGCGCGGCAGTGGATGTGGGCACCACCACCCTGGCGGCGCGGCTGTTTGATTTGCAGACGGGCGCTGTGCTGAAAACGCTCAGCGCGCCCAACCCACAGCGCGCCTTTGCTGCCGATGTGATTGGCCGCATCGAGGCTTCGATGGGCGGCAAGCTGCTTGAACTGCAACAGCAAATCACCACGGCGCTGCGGGGAATTCTCTTTGCATTTGAAAAACCCTTGGACGCGCTGGTGGTCACGGGCAACACGGTGATGCTGCATTTGCTTACGGGCACGAACCCCGCGCCGCTGGCGCGCGCACCCTTCCAAGCGGATACGCTATTTGGCGGTGTTTATCCACTGCTTGGCATGCAGGCGTATATTCCGCCCTGCATCAGCGCTTTTGTGGGCGCGGATATCACCTGCGGGCTGCTGGCGGTGGATCAGCTTGGCCTGGAGAACCCCTTTTTGTTGGCCGATATCGGCACCAATGGGGAGCTGGCGCTGTGTGTGGACGGTAAGCTGTACACCTGCGCTACTGCCGCTGGCCCTGCGCTGGAGGGCGGCAACATCCGCATGGGCTGCCCGGCGGTGCAGGGCGCGATCGATAAAGTGTGGCTGGATAACGGCGGCGTCCGCTGCCATGCGCTAGGGGAGGGCGAGGCCACCGGCCTGTGCGGCTCCGGCGTGATTGATACCATCGCCGTGCTGCTGGAGCTGGGTATCATTGCTCCCAGCGGCCATATGGCGAAGCCCTTTGAGCTGATGGACGGCGTGTTTCTATTCCCGGAGGACGTGCGGCAGGTTCAATTGGCCAAGGCCGCCATTTATGCGGGCATCGAAACCTTGCTGGAGCATGGGAAGGTGCAAGCAGAAAATCTTTCTGCATTTTATATCGCCGGTGGGTTTGGCACGCAGCTGCCGCTGCGCAGCGCCGCTGCGATTGGCCTGATCCCGGAAACGCTGGCTGATCAAGCGTATCTGCTTGGCAATGCCGCGCTGACCGGTGCATCGTTGATTTTGGAGGATAGCAGGCTGATGCAAAAAGCGGCTCAGCTTTGTGCGGAAGCCATTCCCATCACCCTGGGCGGAAGTACTGCGTTTAATGACCGGTATGTTGACGCCATGGGTTTTGGCGAGGGGTAGCCTTTCTTTTCTGGAAATAAGCCGCCCGATATTCTGTTCCGGCTCAAAAGGGCCGGATTTTGTGTATAGTTTGAAACGTTTAATACAACTGGAAATCACATAATAGCCGTTTTTGTGTTCGATTTAGAGAACATATATTCTTAAATAAAATTCCTTTGCAAATACTAAAACGTTTTCAAAATGCGATTTTTTGATTTTTCAAATCCAAATTGAACAAATTTTGTTTTTGCTATTGCAATACTGGAACATACATGCTATCATATGGTTGATTAAAACGTTTTAATTTACATTGTTTATGAATGATCCTATTTTCGATCAGAAGGGCAGGAACACTTCATGCACACAGCGCTTTCTTCCCAAACGGGCATTGTAGCCACCTTTGAGCGGGACGTAAAAAAACGGAAGCTCGGCGTGTGGATGGCGGCGGGTATCTCGCTGTTGATCGTGGTATTGTGCCTGCCTGTGTTTCAATGGATTTCTGTTGTGAATACCGAGGCACTGTATCAAAGCTTCAAGCTCAAAGCCTCGGCCATAACAAAGCTTGGCAGCGCCTACTCGCTGTTCAACCTCCTGTCCTTTGTGGAAGTGACCAAGCAAGGCATCCTGGGACTGTACGCGATGGTGCTGCTGGTGTTGCTGGTGGTATCGCTGTACTTCCACGCGCTGTTCCTGATCAAAACCGCGCTCAACCGCTACGGCGCAAAAGGTCTGCTGGGCCTTTATGCAAACGCGCGGTGCGGCATGTTTTTCACCTTGGCGACCTCCCTTGCCACCATCGGCTTTAGTTATTTCGCCAATTACAACTTTGGCATGCAGGGCTTTGTGATTTCCCCGGTGGTGTATGCGCTGCCGTTCCTGGCGCTTGGGGGGCTTATCATCATCAGCCGGATGGGCACGCGGGAAAGAAAGCTACGCCACGAGCATGGTTTCCTCACGGAGCTTCGGCGCAACTGGGTGCTGTTCCTGTTTCTGATCCCCTGCTTCGTTTACTTCATGATCAACAACTACCTGCCGATGGTGGGCGTATACTTCGCCTTCACGCAGTTCAACTTCCGCGATGGCCTCTTCTCCAGCCCGTACACAGGTTTTAAGAACTTTGAGTTCCTTCTGAAATCCGATCTTTTCAATCTCACGAAAAACACCGTTTTGTACAACGTGGTGTTTATCGGCGTTGGCAATGTGATGCAGATATTCTTTGCCATACTGGTCAGCCAGGTGGGCAAGAAGTGGTTCAAAAAAGGCTCTCAAACGCTGATCTTCATGCCCTACTTTGTCTCCTACGTTATTTTGAAAGTGCTGGTATACAACATTTTCGAGTATGACTTTGGCCTGATCAATACCACACTGGTATCCCTTGGCGGCGCGAAGATCGACTTTTACAACAACCCGAACCTCTGGCCATTCCTGATCACATTCTTCTATCTGTGGAAGAACCTCGGCTATGGCATGGTGGTATACCTGGCCGCCATCACCGGCATCAGCGACGACTATTACGACGCGGCCAAGGTGGACGGCGCGAACATCTTCCAGCAGATACGGTTCATCACGCTGCCGCTGCTCAAGCCCACGTTCATCATCCTGCTGCTCTATGCGCTTGGCAGCATCATGAAAGGGCAGTTCGAGCTGTTCTATCAATTGATCGGGCACAACGGCCTGCTGTATCAGACGACCGACATCTTTGACACCTATGTGTACCGCATCACCACCACGCAGCCGCTCAACATGGGCCTTGGCACGGCGGCGGGCCTGTACCAATCGGTGTTTGGTTTTGTGATTATTCTGGTGACCAACTTCTTTATCAAGCGCAAGAACCCGGAGTACGCGCTATTTTGAGAAAGGGGAAGCAAAGCGATGCAGCATAAGGCTTTACGGGATTCCACCCAGTCCACCTTTGATATCATCAAGTATACGCTGCTGATCCTATGCGCGGTGATATCGGTTTTCCCCTTCATCATCATTATATCGGGTTCTTTCACCAACAACCTCACGATCCTCACCAAAGGCTATTCCATCCTGCCGCGGGATTTCTCCCTGGAGGCATACCAGATCGTTTTCAAGGCACCTAAGGATATTTTGCAGGCATACAAAATGACGCTGTACTACACCTTCATGGGCACGGCGCTGGGGCTATTGACCATCACCCTCACGGCCTATGTGATCTCGCGTAAAGAGTTTAAGTACCGCAACACAGTATCCTTCCTCATTTACTTCACCTCGATCTTTGGCGGTGGCATGATCCCGTGGTATCTGATGTATGCCAATGTGCTGAACCTGAGGGGCAGCACGTTCCCCATCTGGTTCCCGGCGCTGATGAGCCCGTTCCTCATCATCCTGATGCGCACCTTCATTTCCTCTTCTGTGCCCGATGCTCTCACGGAGTCCGCCACCATTGACGGCGCGGGGCATGTGAAGATCTTCCTGCGCATCGTGCTGCCCATCATCGGCCCGGCGCTGGCGACGGTGGGGCTGTTCCTCGCCCTTGGGCAATGGAACGACTGGTACCGCTCCAGCATGTTCTCCACCAACAGCAAGACCTGGCAATTGCAGTTCTACCTCTACGACCTCATGAACGCCACCGTCGCTTTAAAGCAAATGGCGGCCAACACCAGCATGAAAACCCAGGATCTGCCCACCGAGTCCGTAAAGCTCGCGATGGCAGTCGTGGTAACGGGCCCGATCCTGATCGTATACCCGTTCGTTCAAAAGTATTTCGTCACGGGCATCACTGTGGGTGCCGTGAAGGGATAAATCACATCAAATCTATTTTGTAGGAGGGTTCGTATGAAACATCTGGTCAAACTGCTGTGCGTTGTCATCACCGTCTGCCTGCTCCTGCCGATGATCGCCCTGGGCGAAGTGGACACGAGCGAACGCGCCAACCTGGTCTTCTTTGTGATGGGCGATGCGCCCAAGGACGAAGAACTGGTGGAAGCTGCCATCAACGAGATCCTGATTGAGAAATTCAATGCGACCATCGATTTCCAGTTCTCCACCTGGACGGACTTTCAGCAGAAGTATGCCAACCAGCTGATTTCCGGCGGCGTGGACATGATCTACGTGGCCAACTGGCTGAACTACGGCGTGAATGCCGCTGCCGGCGCGTTCCTGGAGATGGACGACCTTCTGCAGTATGCCCCCGGCATCGTGGCGCTGATCAGCGAAGACACGCTGAACATGTGCCGCGTGAATGGCGACCTGTATGCCATCCCCAATGCATGGCCGGAGTATGTGCCCATTGGCATCACCTACCGCGAAGACCTTCGCGTCAAGTATGACCTGCCCGTGCCCAACTCCCTTGAGAACATCGAAGCCTACTTCAAGGGCGTCAAGGACAACGAACCCAACCAGCCCATTCTGCGCGTGACGGCTGAAGAAGCCCAGGGCGGTTTCCGCATTGGCTTTGACGCTGCCGAAATGCTGAACATCAAGTATCCGTGGGTAGACCGCAACGGCCTCAACTACGGCCTTGCCTCCAACTATGAGACCCCTTCGGAAGTGTACGACTACTGGTTCTCCGATGATTTTGTGGAAGACTGCAAGCTGCTCAAGCGCTGGGCGGACATGGGCTTCTGGTCCAAGAGCGCGCTGAGCGACACCAACAACAGCGAAGCCTACCGTAATGGCCTTTGCATTGCGCAGGTTTCCGGCATGAACCCCCAGAAGCAGATCACCGCCAATAAAGACTTTGCCACCGACGGCCACGAAGACTGGCGCAGCGAATATGTCGCTTATGGCGAAGTGACCAATGCCATCTATCCCGGCCACGCCACCCAGAATGCCACCGCCATCGTACGCGGCAGCAAGTATCCCGAGCGCGCCATGATGGTGCTGGACTATTTCCTCACCGATGAAACCATGAACAAGCTTGTGCAGTGCGGCCTCGAAGGCACTCACTACAACATCGATGCGGATGGCCTGTACGAAGACATCAAGGATACCCGTTTCACCTATGAGAACTTCAACACCTGGAACCTTCGCAACACCGAATATAAGCTCATGCAGAAGACCGATATCGAGCTGCAGGCGATGTTTGACAAGTATGCTGCGCAGGGCGCAACCACCAAGTATCCCAACGTTGCCATCTATGGCGGCTTCAGCGAAGACTACAGCGATTATCAGGCGGAGCGTGCTGCGCTGGCCAACGTGATGCGCCAGTACCTTGCGCCTCTGCAGGCAGGTCTTGTGGATGACGTGGACGCTGCTGTGGCAGAATTCCGCACCAAGTGCACCGCCGCCGGCATCGATGTCGTGCGCGCCGGCTATACCGAGCAGTGGCTTGACTATTGCGCGGAATACGGCTACGATAAGTAATAACCAAAATGCGTTTGCTATCGGCAACCGGGCACGCCCCGGTTGCCGATAGCCCTACAAGGGGGGAAATGACCATGAAGGCAGAGCTGTCCATACACCGCGTCAACGGTTTCCTGGATGTCGATGGGCGCAGGATCATCAACCAGGCGGGCGAAGAGATTATCCTGGCAGGCTGGGGCTTGGGCAATTGGCTTTTGTGCGAAGGATACATGTGGCGAAGCAACGGGGCAGACCGCTTCGACCGTCCGCGCCGGATCGAGCTGGGCGTGGAAGAACTGTGCGGCAAGGCTTACGCGGCAACCTTCTGGCCGCGCTTTTTGGAAAACTATATCACCGAAGACGACATCAAGCTCATGGCGAAAATGGGCTACAACTCCGTGCGCATCCCCATCAATGCGCGGCTTTTCCTGGAGGAGGGGCCGGGGCTCAAATGGGTGGATACGGGCTTTGAATGGCTGGACAAGTGCATTGACTGGTGTGAAAAGCACCGCATATATGCCTTTATTGATCTGCACGGCGCACCCGGCGGGCAAACAGGCGCCAATATTGACGACTGTATTGACGATGTGCCGCGGCTGTTTGTGGATCAGGCATGCTACGACAAGGGCATTGCCCTGTGGGAAAAGCTGGCGCAGCGGTATAAAGACCGCTGGATTGTCGGCGGTTACGACTTGCTGAACGAGCCAATCCGTCCTGTTCGCTTTGAAGGCGATACGGACTTACTATATCTCCTGCCCAGGCTGAAAGCCTTTTACAAAGATACCATTGCGGCCATCCGCCGGATCGATCAAAAGCATCTCATCACTCTGGAAGGGCACTACTGGGCATCCACCACGGATATCTTTGACGAAGTGTATGACGATAAGATGGTGCTGCACTTTCACCGCTATGGCGTGTTGCCCGATATCAGTGCGTATCAGGAGTTCATCGATGCCGCAAAGCGGCTGAACTGCCCCTTGTGGCTGGGCGAAACCGGCGAGAGCGTGCCCGAATGGTTTGCGGCGATGTATCCGCTTGCTGCGGAGCTGCACATTGGCTATAACCTGTGGCCGTGGAAGAAAATGAACTGCCTCAACTCGCCCTGCTCGGTCATACAGCCGGAGGGCTGGGATAAGCTGATCGCATATTTTCATGGTGGCGCGCACCCGGGCTATGTGGCGGCGCAGAAGCTGATGGATAAGTATTTGGAGAATATGCTGCTACGCAACTGCGATATCAACGCCGACCTCACCGCTCATGTGTTCAGAACCCCCGGCTGCACGCTGCGCGGCACAGACTTTGACGAAATAGGGGGAAATGGTGTATCCTATCAGTGCAGTCGTGAAATTGTTTCCCCGCCCGCGTATCGCCGCAGCACCGGCATGGAAATCGTGGAAAAATTCCCCGATTACCGGCAGGACTATGGCTTTGAGTGTCTATTCAAGCGCTACGTGCTGGCTCTTGAAGAAAAGGAATTTGCCTGCTATACCTTTTACGATTTGACGGCGCAGTCTCGCATTGAGATTGCGTGCTACAGCGCGGCGCTGTCCACGCTTCTGATTTATCAGGACGAGGAGCTGCTGGGGCGCTTCACACTGGGCGGCCTTCTCGATGCGCAGTATATCGGCAGCCTGCGCATGAACACGGCAGCAAAATCCGTGATTCGTCTGGAAGTCGAGGCGGGCCGCGTGGAAGTGGAAGCGGTCATCACGGCCAGTAGCAAAGATGTGAATTTGTAACCGAAACGGAGCAACACCCATGAAAAAGGCAACCATCAAGGACGTCGCACGGGAAGCGGGGGTGTCCATCGCCACTGTTTCAAACGCCTTCCGCAATCAGGATGTGCTGCATCCGCAAACGCGCGAGCAGGTGCTTTCCGCTGCGAAAAGGCTGAACTATATCCCGAACCAGAACGGCCAGAACCTCCGCTCCAAGGAGACCAAGGCCATTGGTTTGTTCATCACGTCCATGTCGGGGTCGTTCTATGGCGTATTGGCCGATACCATGCATTTTGAATGCGTAAAGCATGGCTATGAACTATATATTTATATCATCAACCAGCCTTCCACCATCATCAACAATCTGATTGGCAGACGCGTAGACGGCGGCGTGATTTTGTACGACCGCATGACCAGCGAACTGATGGAAACCATCCAATCCTCCGGCTGCCCGGTGGTGTTCCTCGATCAGGAAATGGAGCATGAAACGATATCTTCTGTCATTTTTGATTCCTTCCGTGAGGGCGAGCTGGCCACTCAATACCTGCTCAGCCTCGGGCACCGCAACATCATGCACATGTATGGTCTGGAAAACAACTACGACAGCATTCAGCGCTATAACGGCTTTTTGAAGGCCATGGCCGATGCGGATGTTGACTTTGACGAGGACAACCTGCTCTATGGCCTGTTTGAACGGGACGCGGCTTACCGCGAAATGAAGCGCTTTATCCGCGCGGGAAAAAGGCTGCCAGACGCCATATTTGCCTCCAACGACTTGAGCGCTATTGGCTGTATCGAGGCGCTGAAGGACGAGGGCATCCGCGTGCCGGAGGATGTGAGTGTGATTGGCTGCGACGATATTGGTGTGTGCGAGCTTTTGACCCCGGCCATCACCACCATCCATACCAGCTTTGAAAATCAGGGCGTGATCGCCATTGAACAGCTGATGAAGCTTTTGCATGACCAGACGCACGGACGTGTTGTGAAGATCGACGGGCGTTTGGTGATCAGAAACTCCTGCTGTGCCAGATAATTATTGGTTACCTAAAGGAGCAGCTTTATGAACGTTCAGCTTATTACGACCTACTACGAAAACAATCAGGTGAGAACCGACGTCCAATCTCTCCAGTTTGTGCCGGACGTCAATGGCATCGAAAAAGGGCTCGTCAACCTGTACCCGGACGCGACTTTCCAGACCCTCCACGGCTTTGGCGGCGCGCTGACGGAGTCTTCGGGCTATGTGCTTTCCAAGATTGCCCCGGAAGACAGGCAGGCGATCCTGGACGCGTATTACGGCAAAGACGGGCTTCACTACACGCTGGCGCGCTCGCATATCGACAGCTGCGATTTTTCGCTCCGGCATTACTGCGCAATTGCGGATGGGGATACGGCACTAAAGACATTTTCTCTGTCCGAGGCGGAAAAATATGTGCTGCCCCTGATTCGCGATGCAAACCGGACATATGGCAAGACTGTGCCGCTGATGTTGACACCCTGGTCGCCGCCGGAGTTTATGAAAACCAATGCAGACCGCGATCACGGCGGTTATTTAAAGCCAGAACACTATGATCTATGGGCCAGGTATCTGTGCATGACTCTCCGTGCGTACCGCGATATGGGCTTTGACATCAGCCTTTTGTCTGTGCAAAACGAGCCCAAGGCTGTGCAAACGTGGGATTCGTGCATTTTCTCCAGTGAGCAGGAGCGCGTGTTCATCCGCGATCATCTGGCACCCATCATGAAGGCCGAGGGATTGACCGATATCGGGCTGCTGATCTGGGATCACAACAAAGAGCGGGCTTATGACCGCGCCAAGGAAGTGATTGCCGATGCGCAAATGGATGCGCTGGTAGAGGGCGTGGCCGTGCATTGGTATAGCGGCGATCATTTTGAGGCGTTGGATTTGATCAAGCGCAAGTATCCCGATAAGCGCCTTGTGTTTTCGGAGGCCTGCGTTGAATATCTGGTGGTAAAGAATCAAAACCAGCTGAGCAATGCGAAGATGTATGCCCATGAAATCATCGGCGGCATCAACCACGGCCTGGACACTTTTATCGATTGGAACATTGCCCTTGATCAGGAAGGCGGGCCCAACCATGTGGGCAACTACTGCGATGCGCCGATTATTTGCGACCTTGCCACCGGCACGTGGGAAAAACGGCTCTCCTACCACTATATCGGTCATTTTAGCAAGTATCTTCTGCCCGGCGCGAAGCGCATTGGATATTCTAAATTCACGCAAAACCTGGAGTGCACCGCTGCGGTGAACCTGGACGGCAGCCTGGCCGCAGTGCTGATGAACCCCACCGCGCAGGATATTGCGTTCCATCTGCGCCTGAACGATCAGGTGTGTCCCATCATGCTGAAGGCGAATACAATCGCTACCTGCGTGATTGCATAAAGAATCAGTCAACTGCATCTTGGCGGGCAGCCGGGGTGCAGCTTCTTTTATTACGCCATCATTTGCAGGAAAATGCGTTTTCTATGGCGAATTTTGAGGTACCAACAAAAGGAGGTACTGGCATGCCAATCTTAGATATGCCGCTGCAAAAACTCTATACCTACGAAGGCCGCAACGAACGCCCTGCGGATTTTGACGCGTATTGGGACGAGGCCATTGCGCAGATGGAAGCGCTGGGGACGGACTGCACCTTGGAAAAGGCCCAGGTTGAGATTCCCGGAGTGAACTGCTATGATCTGTATTTCACAGGCGTTGGCAACGCGCGGGTGCATGGCATTTATATGGAGCCTGCCCATGCGGACAAGCCCTGCCCGGCGGTTGTGCAGTTCCATGGCTATTCGGGCAACTGCGGCAGCTGTTTTTCCAAGCTTGGCTGGGTTGCGGCAGGCTTTTGTGTGGCGGCGATGGATTGTCGCGGCCAGGGCGGCCAGTCGGAAGACACCACGAAGACCGGCGGCAACACCCTGCACGGGCACATTATTCGCGGCCTGGACGATCCTGACCCGCGCAATCTGTACTACCGCAGCGTGTTTCTGGATGCCGCGCAGCTGGCACGGATCGTGATGGCGATGCCCAAGGTGGATCAAACGAAAGTGGGGGCTTACGGTGGCTCGCAGGGCGGTGGCTTGACGCTGGCCTGTGCCGCACTGACGCCAAAGCTCGCCCGCGCATGCCCGCACATGCCCTTTTTGTGCGATTACCGCCGGGTGTGGGAAATGGATCAGGATGTGAATGCCTATGAAGAGCTGCGCGAGCATTTCCGGCACTTCGATCCGCGCCATCTGCGCGAGGAAGAAATTTTCACGCGGCTGGGCTATATCGACAATCAATTCCTCGCCCCGCGCATCCGCGCCAAGGTGCGCATGTATACCGGGCTGCTGGATGCCGTTTGCCCGCCCTCCACGCAGTTTGCGGCGTACAACAAAATGACCTGCGAAAAGGACGTGTGGGTTTTCCCTGATTTCAAGCACGAAGGCTATCCCGGCCTGGAGGATGATGTGCTGCAGTTCATGCTGGAGATGCAGAGGGATTGAGAATGAATATTGGAATACAAACGGGCGGCATTGTGGAAAAACACGGCCTGGACGGTGCTTACCGGCTGATTAAGGAAAGCGGCTTTGACGCGGCAGACGCCAATATCGACCATCTGATTGCGTATAAGGACATTGTGGCCCATCAGATTCCCGCTGCGTTCCTGGGCAGCGATAGGAATTGTCTGCCGCTGTTTGATCCTTGGCGGGATGCAGCCCGCAAATACGGTGTGGACAACTATCAGGCGCACGCGCCGTTTCCAAGCTTTGTGGTATCGCCGGATGACGAGGGCTATAATGATGTGCTGGTGGACATGCTGCGCAAAATGATTATTGGCTGTGATTACATTGGCTGCCGCAACCTCGTGATTCACCCCTTCTTCCGCCCGTATCAATATCAGGTGAATCGGGAGCAGGAGATTGAGGAGAACCTGAAGCGCTATACTGCACTGATGCCCACAGCCAAGGAATATGGCGTCACCATCTGCCTGGAGAATATGTTTTCCTCCAACAAGGGGCGCATCTATGCCGCCTGCTGCTCTGATATCGACGAAGCGTGCGTGCTGGTGGACGAGCTGAACAAAATAGCGGGGCAGAAGGTGTTTGGCTTTTGCCTGGACACCGGGCACCTACTGCTGCTCGGCCTTGATGTGTATCAGGCGATGGTGAAGCTGGGCAGCCGGATTTCCGCTTTCCATATCCACGATAACGATGGGCGGCAGGATCAGCACCTGGCGCCGTACATGGGTGTATTGGACTGGCAGCGGTTCGTGAAGGGGCTGAAAGACATCGGCTACAACAAAACCCTGAGCTTTGAAACCTTCAACGTGTGGAACACCGTCGATCCGGCGCTGTGCCCGGAGTTTATGAAGTTTATGGCTACAACGGCGCGATATTTTGCGCAGATGGCGGAGGAAAGATAGATGAGCAGCCGGATTTTACAAGACGCGCAGCGTAAAATACGCCAGGTGCGTATGACGGACGTGGAGCTTTTTGTGATGAAGGACGGCCAGCCGGTGGAAAACGCCGCCGTCAGTTTCCACATGAAAAAGCACCAGTTCCTCTTTGGCGCGGTGTGCTATATGTATGGAAAGTACAAAGACCCTGCGATGAACGAAACCTTTACAAAGGAATTTACAAAGCTGTTCAACTACACCATGGTGCCGTACCATTGGAACTGGTACGAGCCGGTGCGCGGCCAGTATGCCGAGCCGTACACCGGCAACCTGGTGCGCTGGGCGGAGCAAAATCAGCTGAAAAAGAAGCTGCACGCGCTGATCTGGCACGAATGCTGCCCGGATTGGATTGGCAACACAGAGGATGTGAAGGGGCTGTACGAGCAGCGCATTGATCATTTGATGAAGCTGTATGGCGACCGGTTTGATTTTTTTGACGTCGCCAACGAGACCACCGTCAACGACCGGTTCGACAACCCGGTGTCCCGCTGGGTGCGCGAGTACGGTCCGATCCCGATGATGAAGTTTGGCACAAGGCTGGTGCGCCAGTACCGCCCGGACGCCAAGCTGCTGTATGGCGATTGGAATGTGCACGGCGAGGAATGCTATCAGCTGTTGCAGCAGATGCGCGATAACGATGTGGACATTGACATCCTGGGCATGCAAAGCCACATGCACTGCGACCGGTGGACGCAGGAGGAAACGCTGCGCGTGATGGACAAGGCTGCGGCCTTTGGCTGGCCGATTCACTTTCCGGAATGCTCGGTGTGCAGCGGCACGGTGGTGGGGGAGATGAAGTACCACGCCGGGGCGATCAACCAGTTCACCGAGACAGAAGAAGAACTGTATTCCCAGGCTGATTTTGCGCGGGAGTTTTATACGCTGGTGTTCAGCCATCCGGCGGTGGAAGCGCTGTCCTGGTTTGATTTCACCGATCACCGCTGGCTGAACGCGCCTGCGGGCTTGGTGACGGATGATCTTCGCATCAAGCCGGTGTATGAGGCGCTGGATGGGCTGATCAACAAGGAATGGCATTCGGATGTGGAGGACACCACCAATGCCGATGGGTTGTGCCGCGCACGGCTGTTCTTTGGCGATTATGATATTATCGTAAAAACCGAAGGGCAAGCGCCGAAGGTATTTCACCGCGATGTGCTGCGCAGAAGCTTTTATGCGGGCGGCGGCGATGCGCGGCGCATGACTGTTCACCTCTGACAGCCCTCCTCCCGCCTGTAACGAAATATATGTAAACATACGCAACGAAGGAAGTTTTCGGCATTTTATTTCGTTCTATGGTCAGCAACGCGAAAGGCGGTAGGACTATGAAAAAAGCATGCGTATTTCTGATGGTGCTGTGTTTATGCATAACGTCTCTCCCTGGGCTGGCGATGTCTGTGACGGAGCTGACGGAGGAGGAACTGGCCTCGTATTACTACGAGTATTGGGTATATGGCGTAGACGCGGTACTGATGATTCCGGTGCAATCGCAGGCGGAGCTTCAAATTGATATGCCGGAGCTGAAGCTGCTGCTGATTCAGGCTGCGGCGTGCCCGGATACGCTGCTGGGCTTTTATGCGATATACAACCCGGAAATCAGCAAGGTGGATCTGAGCGCCGCAAACGAAGATACGCTGCTGGATGTGATAGAATGCGTCACCCCGCGCGTGAAAACCACCACCCATGAGGCGCCCTTTGAGCTGTATGACGGCGTGTATGCCATGCTGGTATACGAAAAGGCGCTCGAAGGCATGTACGCACATCTAATTGCCTTTTACGGGGATTGGCTGTTCAATATGATGGCGGTGCCGCTCAAAACCAAGAACGCCGTATCCAAAGACGGGCTTGCCCTGCAAAAAAAACTGCTGGGAACCGCCTTTTCCTTGAGGGACACCATGCAATACACCCGTAACTATGCCCTGGAAGGCACGCCGTTCACCGTGACTGTTGGCGAGAATTCGCGCATCAGTATACCGAAGGACGAGCCGGAATATAAGCAGCTTTATATCACCTATCCCGGCACCCAGCAGGCTGCTATGACCATTATCCTGATGCACGATGAGGCGCTGGAGGGGCACACGGTGGCCACATTGGACCCGCAAATCACCGAGCAGCTGGTCGCTTTCAGCACACCGGGCGATGTGGACGAAGCGTCCATTGAGGGCATAGAGGTTGGAAAAGACAAAATGCCTGCCTTCCGTTTCGGCCTCAGCGGCAACGTTCAGTATCATTACGCCCTTGCGGTCAACAATGGCTGGTCGATGACGATTTCTTACTTTGAGTACGAAACCTTTGACACCGCCACGCTGGAAGCACAGCAAATGGCGTTGCTGGAGAGCTTTTTGGGTACGAAGTGAACCCACAGTGAATCCATATCCGGCCGGATATGGATTCCTTATTACACCAAAGGTTGCATTGTAACTGTTACATAACAAATTTCTATAAAAGGTTGCATTTGGCATCACATTGTAATATACTATGAAATGAAAACGTATAGTGATACGAATGATGGGCCAGGAGGAGGAGGACGCGAGTGGCTGGGATTCCCGGCAGGAAGATGTACATAAAACGTTTTATTGCGTTTACCGCTGCCTGCTCGCTCATCCTTGCATGGGCGTTTGCCCGGGTGGAGGTGAAATTGTTGCCCCAACGAGGAGATAAGGTGTCGTCAGAAGGTGCGGCCAGCATGGATATTACGTACCGCACCCAGGGCTATATCATGGCGAAGCATAATGCCAGCAAAAAGCTGGTGGTGATGCAGGTGAAAAGCGGGGGGCAAACAAGCACATATGTCATGAACAACAGCAGCGGAGACTATGATGTGTACCCCTTGCCTTATGGCAGCGGCGATTATGTGATTGAAATCCGTATTAATACCACCAAAGATAGCTATAGCTTGGTGATGTCTAAATACCTGACCATCAAAATGGATGATGAGAACTCGGCATTTTTGTACCCCAACCGTTTTGTCAACTATGACGCCGATACCTGGGCGGTGGCAAAATCCTACGAGCTTTGCGCTGATTTGAAGACCGACAAAGAAAAGTGTAATGCTATCGCGAATTATGTGAAGCGCGTGACAATGTATGATTATGTGAAAGCGCTTTCGGCACCAGCCGACAAAAACTACGTGCCGGATTTGACTGCGTGTTATAGGGACAATCCAGAACAGTTTAAGGGTATTTGTTATGATATCTCGTCACTGCTTGCTTGCATGCTGCGTGTGCAGGGCATTCCCTGCAAGCTGGTGGAGGGTAAGGGTGATGGCAAGCCGCACGCTTGGAACAGCATCTACCTGGATGGCAAGTGGGTGGATTACGACCCTACGGCGGTCACGACAGGCCAGCCGATGACAGAATATACTGCGTCAACTTATAAGTAATGTTACAAGGAGGAAGTACCGTGGCAAAGGATCGCGCACAGGAAAAGCAAACGGTGATCGCGCCCGAAGAGACGGCGCTGTTTTGCGAGCAGATTGCGCTGCTGATGCACTCTGGCGTCATGCTCAGCGACGGTGTGGAAGCACTGTGCGAGGCATACCGCAAAACCAAATACAGCGCGCGTTTTAACCAGCTGGAGCAGGACGTAAAGGAAACCGGCAGCCTGTATGAGGCCGTCAGGAACAGCGAGCTATTCCCGGCGTATATGGTCAATATGGTGCGCATTGGCGAGCAGTCCGGCTCTCTGGAGCAGGTGATGGAATCACTTGGCGCATACTATGCGCGCGAGGCGCAGATTCGCCGCAGCATCCGCAATGCCATCGCGTATCCGCTGATGCTGATTGTGATGATGGCAGTGCTGATCACCATCTTGTCGGTGAGCATTATGCCCATTTTCCGCGAGGTTTTCAGCAACCTCGGCACGGATTTGTCCCCTTCCGCAAAAGCGATGATGGAGTTTGGCACAACGGCCGGCAATGTGATATTGGCGCTGGTAGCGGTGCTGATTGTGGCCGGTATTGTGGTGTTTGCGCTGTATAAGAGCAAGCACCGCCAGGGCGTGCTGCGCACGCTGGGCAAAGTGTTCCCAGCCTTCCGCCGCATCAACGAAAAGCTGGCTGCCGCGCGCTTTGCGTCGGTGACGGGCAAGCTGCTTTCCAGCGGATTTCCTATCCAGCAGGTGCTGGAAATGGCGCCCACCATCATGCCGGACGAGCAAATGAAGCAGCGCGTGCTGTCCTGTCAAAAGGCCATGGACGAGGGCAAGAGCTTTGTGGACGCGGTGGAGGATATGCACCTGTTTGCCGATATCCATAACAAGATGATCCGCGTGGGCAACACCGCCGGGCAACTGGATGTGGCCATGAGCAAGCTGTCCATCCTATATGAAGAAGAAGTGGACGAAGACATCCGCCGTCTGGCCTCGATTATCGAGCCTACCATCATCGCGCTGCTGGCCGTCATCATTGGCGCGGTGCTGCTGTCTGTGATGCTGCCGCTGGCCAGCATCATGTCCTCAATTACGTAAGTAAATAAGAAAGGGGTGCCCTATGGCGCATTTGTACGAACAACGGTCTAAACCCTGGCGCGGCTTGCTGGTGACGGCGCTGTTGTTTGTGCTGCTTGTGGTGGCTTTTTCCGGTATCATTGGCAACATGGGCGAGCAGACTTACCAGCGCGAAGCCACTCAACTGGAAAACGCAATCCGGCACGCCACGGTCACCTGCTTTGCGGTGGAGGGGTTCTACCCGCCATCGCTGGATTATTTGGTGGAAAATTACGGCATCGTGGTCAATGAAGAGCGGTTTTCGGTGCTGTACTCGGGCTTTGCATCCAACTTAATGCCCCAGATCAATGTGTGGGTGAAGGGAGGGCGCTGAGGCATGAAACGCATTCGGATCAACTTTTTATCGATGATCAGCCAGGCGTATGGCATTGTGCTGATCGCCCTGTTTGCTGTGCTTTCTATGTTGCTGGTGGCACTCGGCTCCCAAAATTATGTAAAAACTGCAAATGCCGCGCAGCAGAACACCCAATCGCGCGATACGCTGAACTACGTGCTCAACAAAGTGCGCGTGATGGACGGCGAAGCTGCGCTTTCCATCCGTGAGCAGGAGGGCGTGGAAATGCTGGTGTTCACCCAGGAGATCGAGGGCGAGCTCTATGACACCCGCATCTACTGCTATAATGGCTATCTACGCGAACTGTTCACCGCCCATGAGGCTACGCACGATCTGCGCAGCGGCGAGGAAATTGCCAAAGCACAGCAATTGACGGTCACACCGGGCGATCCCTGGTGTTTTACGGTGACCGATCCCGAGGGCAGGGCGTGTACTCAGTATGCAGCACTGCGCAGTGAGGAGGGAACGCCGTGGAAGTAACGCGCAAGGGCCGCAGCGCTATGGTGGAGCTGCTGATTGCCTTTTTGTTTTTTGCGATCAGCTCTGTGATCATTTTGCAGGTGTTTGCGGCGGGCTATAGCACCAGCCGGGACAGTACACAGCGCGCGCAGGCGCTCACCACCGCCCAGGGCTGGGCGGAGCGTTTATATGCCGCGCAGGATATTGATGCGTTGCTGGCCGCCGAAGGCTGGCAGCACGGGCAGGATGAGTATCTGCTGACAGCGGATGATGTGACATACAGCGTGGCCTTCGCGTGGGAAGAAAGCGCGGGCGGCAAACTGCTGTGCGCGCAAATTGCTGCCAGCAACGCTGCCGAAACCTTGTTTACACTGCCGCTGGCGCGCTATGTGGGGGAGGCTACGCCGTGAAGAGCAAGCAGGAATACCGCTTTGGCATTGGCGTGCCCAGCATGCTGATGTTGTTTATGATACTGTGCCTGACCACGCTTGCGGTGCTCTCCTTCGCCAGCAGCCGTGCGGATGACAAACTGACGCGGCGCACGCAGGATATGACGCTGTGGTATTATGAGGCTGCGCAAGGCGGACAGGAAAAGCTGCGGGACTTGGACGCCGCGCTGATGGAAATGGGCACGCAGGCTGCGGATGCGGCTGCTTATGAAAAGCTTGTGGCGGACTATGCACTTTTGCAGAATATGGAGTTTGAAGAAGGCATCCTCACCTGGACGGAAGATGCCGGCGGTGGACGTACCCTGCGCCTGAGCGTGCAGGTGGCGGCTTACGGACAGGCCGGGCAGCGTTATACGCTGACGCAGCATACGCTGACAGGGCCAGCGCATGAGTATGATGGATTTTATTGAGGAGGCATAAATTTGGAACTACTGTCACTTCTGACCCAGGCGGTGCAAGCCGGCTGCTCGGATATCTATATCGTGCCTGCAGCGCCGCCTACTGCCAAGGCTGGCAGCCGGATGATCTCTTTGGATGATCAGCGCTTTGGGGTATCGCAGTGCGAAGTATTGATCCGCGATGCCTATGCGCGCGCGAATGCGCGGCCAATGGACAGGCTGCTGGAAACGGGCGACGACGATTTTTCGTTCTCGATTCGCGATCTGGGACGCTTCCGCTGCAGCACGTTCCGGCAGCGCGGGTCGCTGGCCGCCGTGCTTCGCGTGGTGCCCTATGGCCTGCCCGAACCCAAGGCACTGCATATCCCCGATACGGTGATGGAACTATACAAGCGCCGCCGCGGGCTGATTCTGGTGACCGGCACGGCGGGCAGCGGTAAGAGCACTACGCTGGCCTGTATGATCGATCGCATCAATCACGAGTGCGAAGACCATATCATCACCATTGAGGACCCGATTGAGTTTTTACATTCCCACATTAAAAGCATTGTCAGCCAGCGCGAATTGCAGCAGGATACCGAGTCCTACGGCCAGGCACTGCGCGCCGCGCTTCGCCAGGCGCCGGATGTGATATTGCTGGGCGAAATGCGCGATTACGAAACCATCCAGACTGCGCTGACGGCGGCAGAGACGGGGCACCTGGTGCTGTCCACGCTGCACACTGTGGGCGCATCTATGACTATTGACCGCATTGTGGACGTATTCCCTGCCAACCGCCAGCAGCAGGTGCGTGTGCAGCTTTCTATGGCGCTGAGCGCCGTAGTGTCCCAGCGGCTGCTGCCCTCTGTGACGGGCAAGCTGGTACCGGCATTTGAGATCATGGTGGTCAACCCCGCCATCCAGAATATGATCCGCGACAGCAAAACCTTCCAGATGGACAACGTGATCTACGCCGGCGCGGCGCAGGGCATGATTGCTATGGATAACGACATTTTGCGGCTGTATAAAGAGGGCCAGATCACCCGCGAAACCGCCCTCCTGCACGCCATGAACCCGGATACATTAATGAAGAGACTGGGTTAATCCACGATAGAGAAAGGTTGATCGAGTATGGATTCCATCAAAATCAATATGCTGGGACGCTTCGAAATCATTGTGAACGACAAACGGATTGACGACCAGCTGAGCAAATCCCGCAAAGGCAGCGCGCTGTTGCAATACCTGCTCTTGCGGCGTGATGATGCGGTGCCATACTCCGACCTCTATGAGATCCTCTGGCCCAATGAAGAAAGCGCCAACCCGGAAAGCGCACTGAAGACGCTGGTCAGCCGCATGCGCGTTATTTTGGGCAACTGCAGCCAGGAGCTGGGCAATTGCATTGCCACTGCGCGCGGCGCGTACCGCTGGAACCTCTCCCTCAACTGCGAGGTGGACTTGTTCTTGTTTGAGCAGCTGTGTAAGAATTTACGCAACGAAACCATCCTCACAGAGAATAACCGGGAGCTGTTCCGCCAGGCGCTGGGGCTGTATCTGGGTGATTTGCTGCCCAGCAACGGTGAGGAAACCTGGGTGGTTTCCCGCAGTGTCGCGCTGCAAAACCAGTATATGGAGCTGGCATATCAGTATCTGGACCTTCTCAAGCAGGTGGATGATTATGACGAAACCATCCGCGTGTGCCGCACTGCGCTGGAGATCAGTGCGTTTGACGAGCGGCTGCATCTGGTACTGATGGACGCGCTGGTCAAGACCAACCGCAACAACGAAGCACTGATGCAGTATAAGCATGCCACCAACCTGCACTTCCGCTATCTTGGCGTCAAGCCGCCGGAGGGCATCCAAGAATTCTACAAGCAGATCATTCAGGCTGGCAAGGTGCTGGACGGCGATCTGGACAGCATCCGGCGCGAGCTGTGCGATTATCAGGATTCCTCGGGCGGGTTTGTGTGCGAGTATGCCGTGTTCAAGGAAATCTACAACCTGCAGCTACGCTCGCTGGAGCGCAGCAACACCACCATATTCCTGGGCCTCATCATGGTGAACACGGTGGATAGCCAGCCCATTGAGCCCATGAAGCTGGACGATATCATGCAGCTACTCGTCAACGTGCTTCGCACCACCCTTCGCAAGGGGGACACCATCACACAATATACGGCTTCGCAGTATGCGCTTTTGCTGCCCCTTAAATCCTACGATAACGGCAAGCTGGTCATGGAGCGTATCAAGCGGCAGTTCTACAAGGAGTACGTTACTTCTTCCATTATATTAAACTACCGTATTGGCCCCATTGGGGAGAATAGCAGCATCCGGTAAGCAAAATTTCGATAAAAAATTGAAAAAAGTGCTTGACAATCCCATGGCAGTGTGGTAACATCTTGTCTTGTCAGCAGGGATGACTTCTCGCGAAGTAGCACCCAGACCTTCTGCCGCGGCACTTGCGCCTGTAGCTCAGTTGGATAGAGCAACGGCCTTCTAAGCCGTGGGTCAGGGGTTCGAATCCCTTCAGGCGCGCCAACCCCGCTAAACATGGTGGGTATAGTTCAGTGGTGGAGCGCCAGATTGTGGCTCTGGATGTCGTGGGTTCGAACCCCACTACCCACCCCATTTTCTGCGTGGTTGGCCGTTCCCGTTGGGGTGTAGCCAAGAGGTAAGGCACGGGACTTTGACTCCCGCATTCGTAGGTTCGACCCCTGCCACCCCAGCCATCTTGATCCATTAGCTCAGTCGGTAGAGCACTTGACTTTTAATCAAGGTGTCCGGAGTTCGAATCTCCGATGGATCACCACCCTTTTGGGGAAGTGACTCTCAGCACGCGGGCGTGGCGGAATGGCAGACGCGCCAGACTTAGGATCTGGTGCCTAACGGCGTAAGAGTTCAAGTCTCTTCGTCCGCACCAGGAAATCGCTAAATCAGAGGACAAATTGCTCAAATCTTGTGCAGTTTGTCCTCTTTTTTGTTGATTATATAGTGAATACATACAACTATACTCAATTTGAAAGATACGATATACAAAGCACTGGATTGCCAGTATTCCACTAGATTCTTGGGGGTGTTTTCGCCTAATCTAGTGGAATACTTTTTTGATGCTTCTGATGTCTGTGTAGTGGTCTTATTCTAGTTTGCAAGCCAATATAATGTACTCAATAGCTAAGGAGGTTTTTTCTATGAAGGGAATTTATATGTTTAATGGTGTGGCTAATGTCACTCTTGAAAAAATGTTTGAGCGGTTTATCATGCGCAAAAAGGCTTTGAACCTTACTGAACAAAGCATCGTCTATTATACCAATTGCTATCGATACTTTTGCGATTATTACAGCAAGGATGAACTGGCCTCCAAGATTACAGAAGACGTCTATTACGGCTTTGCAGGGCACCTACGAGCCACGAAGAAAGACCTAAGCCCTATTACCATCAACTCTTATCTGCGGGGCTTAAGGGTCATTTTGCTCTTTGGAATGGATGAGGACATGATACCAAAGTTTAAGATGAGTATGATAAAGTGTGAGAAGGAGATTAAGGAGACATACACCGATAATGAACTAAGTCTATTACTTGCAAAGCCTGACATGAAGAAGTGTACTTTTGTAGAGTATCGTAATTGGGTAATGGTCAATTACCTACTTGCAACAGGAAACAGGCTGTCCAGTATGATGGAAATAAAGGTTGGAGACATAGACTTTCATAACTCCGTTATTCTCATCAGAAAGACGAAGAACCGCAAACAGCAGATAATACCGTTATCGGTTGCGCTGTCCAGGGTGTTGAAAGAATATCTTGATTATCGCGAGGGTGGAAAAGACGATTTTCTGTTTTGCGATGCGTGCGGGAATGAAGTTACCAAATGCTCTGTGCAAAAGTCAATAGCATCATATAACAGAAGCCGAGGCGTTACAAAAACGTCAATCCATGTGTTCAGGCATACTTTCGCTAAGAACTGGATTCTAAACGGTGGCGATATTTTCAGGCTTCAAAAGATGCTGGGGCACAGCACGCTGGACATTGTAAAGGAGTATGTGAACATGTTCAGCGCGGACTTACATATTGGTTTTGATACCTTTAATCCGCTTGACAGAATAATGAAAGAAAAGGTATCGAGCAAGGACAGAATATCGATGAGAAAGTAAGTGCTTTCTATGATTAAGTGGGGTTTCACACTTTGTGTGGAACCCCACCTCTTATAGTATAAGAAAATAAGCGCTTGCCATGCCGGGTAGTATTTCCTGCGGAAATCTCCACCCTTACCATGGCAAGCTTGCTCGAAAAGATTATTAATTCAAATAAATGAAAATGAATCTACTAAAAAATTGTGCAACAAAGTAAGTTAATTTAAGCTCATCTACTATTTTGCTGATAAATAGAAAATTATGTTTGGGCATCATTGACATTTTGTAAAAGTGTGCTATAATATGGAGGAATATGTAGCGAAAGCCTTGATAAGCTTCGCAATCATGGTTAACAAATTCTAGGTTATAATTTGACTTCTACTAAGTAAAACTGTTAAGAGGATGTATGTTTGATAACAAAAGTCATAAAGCTGCTCTATTGATTAGTCCTAAAAATACTATGAGCTTGTCTTTAGTAAAAGGGCCCTAAAAGCTGTTGGTTTAGAATTGCGAGGTGATATAGATGAATGCTTTGGAAACAAAAAAGATTCTTAAAATCTATGCCAATGAGTTATTCAACTGTGCCTACTCTGATGCAATGTACTACCTTAATGCTTTATTAAGTTTTCTTAAAAATAATGCTTATATTTGGAAATACATTTCAAAAGCTACAAATGTAAAATATGATTTTGATCAAATTATTTCGCACTTAAATGATGGCGATGTATTTTCATTGCCAATAAACGACCAGGAATTAATTTCTTTTGTCTATCAACTGCTTGCTTATGGAATGGAGAATTTTTCTGAATATAGATTTTTTGATTGCCGAAATGGATATAAGAAAGAGCATACTTTTCTAAGCTCAAAGGTTAACTTTGATAAAATCGTAGTTAAGGCCCTAATTGATAGAATAGACGCTCACCTGATGTCATTGATTTATATAGACAAAAAAAGAGAGGAGAAAAAGAAAATGGGTGAAAAAGGGGATATTACGGTTCTTGGTGACGGCAATATTGTTGGTGGAAAACGTGCAAAAGGAAAAACAATTATTAACAAAGGGGGAGCCCTTGGCGATTTGGAAAAAGCATTTTCTGACTTCTACGTGGCGTTACAGAAAGATGACATGCTAAGTGAAAAAGAGAGAGCGGAAGTATTAGAGTTAGTAAAAGAACTTCAGGAGCAAGGCGCTACAGGCGCTAAAAAGCAGAGTATTTTTGCATTGCTATTTGGTAAGCTAAAATCATTTGCAACGTCAATAGCTTTTGCAAGTGATACAATGCAAAAACTGAATTGTTTGATTGTCATTCTAGAAAAGATGTTTTCTCCTAAAGCATGAACATATGAATTTTGTATTATGGGAAGGATGGTTTAAGAATGTTCCAAGTATTATTTACGGGATGTACGTTTGGAGAAGAACGTATCGAAAAATTAAAGCAAAGTGGTATTAGTATTGTACCTGCAAGTACAGACCTAAATGAAAAAGAGTTAATAGTAGCCCTGAGAGGCATGGATGGCTTCATTATGGGAGGGGATGAAATTGCCACTTCCCACGTGATTCAAAATGTCGACAAGTTAAGAGTTATTGCATTTTTAGGTGCTGGCTATAGTAAGTATGTTGACATTGAAGCGGCAAGGTCTAGAGGTATTATTGTAACAAATACCCCAAAGGCAAATGCCTACTCAGTGGCTGAGTTTACCGTGGCGATGATACTTTCTATGGTAAAAAACATACCCTATTTGAATACCGAAACAAAAAAGAGAATATGGGGAAAAAGTCAAACATTCACATTGCAAGGCAAGACTCTTGGAATTATTGGCATGGGTGCTATAGGAGAATGTGTAGCTAGAACAATGAAAAATGGATTTGGTATGAATATTCTTTATTGCAGTAAAACACGAAAAGCGCGAATTGAAAGTGAACTTAATGCGCAATTTGTTGATAAACAACAACTAGCGAAATTATCTGACATTATCTCTATACATGCGAGCTATAGTGACGAGACTATAAACATGATTGGAGAAAGTGAATTCTTGCTTACTAAGCAAAATACCATACTAATTAATACTGCGAGAGCGGAGTTGGTGGAAGGACATGCCTTATATAACGCATTAGTAACAGGGAAATTAAAAAGTGCGGCATTTGATTGTTATTATTCTGAACCATTACCTGACACAATGTCTGATGTATATAAGTTGTTATCATTACCAGATGATAAATTCATTATTACTCCGCATACAGCTTATAATACAGCTGATGCAATAGCACAAATGGAGAGTATGGTAATCGAAAGCATCGAATGCATACTTCAGGGGAAAGAAGTGAAGTTCCAAGTTAATTAGCTAGAAATGTTAGAGAGTGAGGTGAATAGGCATTTTTGATTCAGTCATTGACTTGAGTGTAACAATAAGCAATAATCTCCAAGCTCCGGGTGAAGTCACAAAGGACTACTTTGATCCTCCAATTATCATTACGCCTTGGGTTACTTTTGAACAAAAAGAATATCAAATAACGAGAATAGAGATGGGTTTGCATGCTGGTACACATTGCGATGCCCCTAGCCATGTTAAGAAAAATGGAAAATGTATAAGTGATTATCCAATTGAAACTTGGCTCGGATGGGCAAAAATTGTTAATATTAGTCATTGCAAGAAAAAAATTATTGGAAGACAAGATATAGTTCCCTATAAACATAAGTTTGAGGGTCAAGATTGTATTTGCTTACTTGATAAGCCTTTGACTGCGCGATTAGATAAAGCGGCGATTATGGAAATTTCTTCATGGGGACCCAAGGCAGTGATTTTTAAGAATGGAGCCAATTTTGAGTATATAGAAGACACACTTGGTTTTTTAGAATGTGATATTCCAATGATTATGGAAGTCGACAAAGAAAAAATAAGAGAGGTTCAAGATGATGACTTTATAGTTGCATTGCCGATTAAATTTGAAGCAACAGAGGCTGCTATTATTCGGCTAGTTGCCATACGTGGATTGTACAGAAGGTGATTTGACATGAGTGAATATGCGATCAAGAAAGAATATGGCGACTACTTTGAGTGGCTGATTGAGTTGGGTGGATATGATTGCATCCCTATTTCATATATGCTCGAGTCAGCTTTTGTTGAGCCCAAACTCTTAGTTGCGAATAAAATCTTAAAAAATCCGATATTAAAGCACATAAACACAGAAATAGAGAAGGAAATAGATAGCCTAATTGGATTTAGAAAGTTAGTAAATTTGAACAAGAGAATATGTATATTAGGGGAGTCAGGCTCCGGGAAATCTCTTCTAATGCAAAAACTGGTGCTTGATTTATCAAGAAATTTTGAGGCTCCAAATGCGCTGCTCCCTGTCTATTTGCGTCTAGCCAATTATAGTGGGGACGATACATTTGAGAATTATGTAAAGAAAAACATGGGAGTTCTTGCAAAGTCGTATGATGAACTCAAATCGAGAATAGTACTAATTTGTGATGCTTTTGATGAAATTGGCTCTAGTTCATTTGAGAAGCCAAAAGATGAAATAGTCTATGAAATTGAATCCTATTTAAGTTCATGTAATACTCGCTGGATTATCAGTTGTCGTATTAGAAAAGATGAACAAGAGACGGACTATTTTTTCAATAAGTTCTCACATTGTAAAGTTTTTTTATTACCATGGGGGCTTACACAAATAAGCAAATATGTAAGAGACTTTTTCACTAAAAGTCTAACACTGAGTTTTGCTCCATTAATGAACTACATAAGCGGAATAGGAGATTATTCAAAGTTAACAAGGATTTGGGAGAAATTCGTTAAGAATAATGATGATGATATATTTTGGGATAATAGCTATTTATTTGCCAAACAAGCCCTTAATTTTCCTGTATACTTATCAAGCGAAGAGGTAAACTGCTGGCTAAAAATGCATAAAAGAGGAATGCTTGAATTATGTAGGAACCC
>JAVBRU010000095.1:0-33926 GCA_031547595.1 Eubacteriales bacterium | reverse complement strand
TGGTATTGCCCTGCTGGTATTGCCCGCCACTGCGGCCATCGGGCAATGGATGGTGATCGCTGGCGTCGCCATCATATTGCTGATGACGGGGCGCAGCAAGAAAAACCCCTTCAAACGCCTGATGAGCGGCCTTGGCGCGCTGTATGGCATCACCAGCTGGGTCAGTGATTTGCTCAGCTATATGCGCCTGTTCGGTATGGGCCTGGCCACCGGCGTCATTGGCATGGTGTTCAACCAGCTGATTGGTATGGTGTGGGACATCGGCCTTGTAGGGCAGATCATCGCTGTAGTGTTGTTTGTGGTGTGCCACGGGTTCAATCTGGGTATCAACGCGCTGGGTGCCTATGTGCACTCCTGCCGTTTGCAATACATCGAGTTCTTTGGCAAGTTCTACGAAGAGGGCGGCAAGGAGTTTATGCCTTTGAACAGCAAAACCAGGTATGTAAGCATTATGCGAAACGAAGCGTGATGCCGGTAGTATTGTCATTATCATTGTAAGGAGGAACTCTCTCATGGAAATGTCTATTGGTCAGATCTTGGCACTGGTTGGCGCGGCGTGCGCGGTGATCTTCTCTGGTATTGGCAGCAGCCGCGGCGTTGGCCTGGCTGGCGAAACCGCCGCTGGCGTATCCAGCGAAAACCCCGAAGTATCCAGCAAACTGCTCACCTTGCAGCTGCTGCCCGCAACGCAGGGCATCTATGGCTTGCTGATTGGCGTTTTTGTCCTGATCAACACCCAGGCGCTCAGCGGCCAGATGCTGCCTGTCACCCTCATGCAGGGCATCTCCTACGTGGTTGCCTGCATGCCTATTGCCGTGGTTGGCTACTACTCTGCAATCAAGCAGGCCAAAGTATCCGCTGCCGGTATGCTGATGGTTGGTCAACGCCCCGAAATGTCCGGTAAGGGCATTACGATGGCCGTTATGGTTGAAACCTACGCCATCTTTGCGCTGGTTACTTCCTTCCTGATGGTCAACGCGATCAAGCTGTAAGGAAATTTTGCGATGGACATCCAAGAAATTATCAAGAAAATTATGGACGATGCGCGCCAAATGGCGGCGCAGACGCTTTCGGACGCCCATCAGCGCGCGCAGGAGCTGCGTACCGCTTCGGATGCGCGCTTGGAAAAGCAGCAGGCGGAGTCCCTTGCACGCGCAAAGGCCGAAGGTGTGGAAATGGTGTCCCGCATGGAACGCATGGCGGAGCTTGAGGACAAAAAAGCCTTGCTCGCAGCCAAACGGCAGGTACTGGACGAAGTGTTTTCCGTTGCACTTCAGCAGTTGAAGAGCCAAAGTGCCGATAAAACCCGCGCATTCATGCAGGAACAGCTGCTCCTGGCGGCACAGGGTGATGAAACGCTGGCTATCGGTGCAGAGAATAACGCCTGGTTTGATGCGGGCTTCTTGCAGCAGGCCAATGAAGCGCTGGCAAAGCAGGGCAAGCAAGCGGCGCTGACTCTTTCGCCTTCCTCTGTTCCCGGCTGTGGCTTTGTGCTGCAGCGCGGCGGCGCAGCGCAGGGCTGCACCTATGAAGCACTTTTGTCTGCGGAGCGCCTGCAGATGGAAGCAGAGATCGCTCGCATACTGTTTGCGAAGTAACATCAGGAGGGAGGGGCCGGATTGCCACAGGAAAGCATTTATTATGCCTTGGGGCGGCTGAGCGTTTTGCAAAAAAACGCCCTGGACATGTCCAAGCTGGAACGGCTGCTGCAAGCGCCCTCCGTGCAGGACGCCTACCGCGTGCTGACAGAAATCGGCTGGCAGGAGGGCGACGATTATGAAAAAATGGCCGCCGAACATGTGGAAAAAGCCTGCGCGCTGGTGCGAAAGCTGACCACCGACGAACAGCTGATGACCTGTTTTGTGCTGCATTATGATGTAAATAACCTCAAAATGCTCATCAAAGCACGCTGTCTTGAAAAAGAAGCCGAGGATTTGTCACACTGCGGCACGTATTCGGTGGATGCGCTTCGCCACGCGGTGGCAGAGCACGAGTATCGCATCCTCCATCCCATCCTCAAGGATGCGATGGACGCGCTGGAAAAGCGCCTGGCCGTGCAGGTGGATCCGCTGGATATCGACGTGACGCTGGATCAGGCGCTGTATCAAAGCATATTCGCGCTGCTGCCTGCAAAGGAGAAAACGGCACGCCAATATTTTGTGGCGCGGGTGGATATTTTGAACCTCATCATGGCGCTGCGGGTGCAGCACATGGGGCGGGGCGCAGATTTCCTCAAAGGGCTGCTCATCCCAGGCGGCAGTGTGTCCATTGATAAATGGCTGAAAACCTTCGAGCAACCGGAAAAGCTGCCGCTGCTCATCCACAGCTATGGCAATACCGTGTATCACGCCGCCATAGCGGCGCAGCTGAGCGCCAACAAGCTCTCTTATCTGGAGCGCACGATGGACGACTATTTGCTGTCCGTGTACACGCCCTTTCGTCGCGAGAGCGAAAAGGCGGAGCGCATCATCGGCTATATGCTGCAGCGTGAGCGCGAGGCATCTGCCGTGCGCCTGATTATGGCGGGCAAGGTGAACGGCTTTAGCGCAGAGACCATCCGCGAAAGGCTGCGTGAACTGTATGGATGAGAAACAATACGATGTGGGCGCAGTGGGTGAGCGCGATGTGGTGACTGCGTTTCGCGCCATTGGCATGCGGGCGCTGCCGGCACACAGTGCCGAGGGTGTGGCGCGGGCGGTGCATACGTTGGTCAAAGAGGGCATCCCCGTGATTTTCATCACCGAAAACGCGGCGCGCATTGCCCCGGAAACCTTACAGAAATACCAGTCCGACCCGAATGTGGCGCTGATCCCCATCCCGGGCAGCCGCGGCACAGACGGGTTTGGCATGCAGCGCGTGAAGGCCAACGGCGAGAAGGCTATCGGCGCGGACATACTTTTCAACAACGAGCAATAAGGAGATACGATCATGGCGCAGGGAACAATTGTGAAGGTAGCAGGGCCGTTGATTCTGGCCAAAGGCATGGCCGATGCGCGCATGTATGACGTGGTGCGCGTCAGCCAAAGCCGCCTGGTTGGAGAAGTCATTGAACTGCGCGGCGACCGTGCCTCCATCCAGGTATATGAAGAAACCTCCGGCCTTGGCCCTGGCGAGCCTGTGGAGTCTACCGGCGCGCCGCTGTCGGTAGAATTGGGGCCGGGCCTCATAGAATCCATCTTTGACGGCATTCAGCGCCCGTTGACCAAGATCCGCGAAAAAGCGGGGGAGCGCATTACGCGTGGTATTGAAGTGCCCTCGCTGGACCGCGAGAAACTTTGGGCGTTTGAGCCCAAGGTGCTGGTGGGCGATGTGGTGGAGGCTGGCGACGTGCTGGGCATTGTGCAGGAAAGCGCCGTTGTAGAGCACCGCATCATGGTGCCCTTCAAAATGGGCGGCAAGGTGAAATCCATCCACAAAGGCGCGGCGCGGTTGGAAGACGTGGTTTGTGTGCTGACCAATGATCAGGGGCAGGATACGCCCGTGACCATGCTGCAAAAATGGCCGGTGCGCCGTGGCCGCCCGTACAAAGAAAAGCTTTCTCCCCAAAGCCCGATGGTGACGGGACAGCGCGTGATTGACACGCTGTTTCCCATTGCATCCGGCGGTGTGGCTGCCGTGCCCGGCCCCTTTGGCTCTGGCAAAACGGTGGTGCAGCATCAGCTGGCCAAGTGGGCGGATGCCGATATCATCGTGTATGTGGGTTGCGGCGAGCGCGGCAACGAAATGACCGACGTTTTGATGGAGTTTCCGGAATTGCACGATCCGCGCACCGGCGAATCGCTGATGAAGCGCACGGTGCTGATCGCTAACACCTCCGACATGCCGGTGGCAGCGCGCGAGGCATCGATCTATACGGGCATCACCATTGCCGAGTACTACCGCGATATGGGCTATAAAGTAGCCATCATGGCGGACTCGACCAGCCGCTGGGCGGAAGCGCTGCGCGAAATGAGCGGCCGTCTGGAAGAAATGCCCGGTGAAGAAGGCTATCCTGCGTACCTGGCCAGCCGCATTGCGGAATTCTACGAGCGCGCAGGCTATGTGAAGTGCCTTGGCAAGGATGGGCGCGAGGGCACCATCAGCGCGATTGGTGCGGTGTCGCCCCCCGGCGGCGATATTTCGGAGCCTGTGTCTCAGTCCACCCTGCGCATTGTGAAGGTTTTCTGGGGGTTGTCCGCCCAGCTTGCGTACAAACGTCATTTCCCGGCCATTGACTGGCTGCAATCGTATTCGCTGTATGCGGACTCGCTGGCGGATTGGTTTGACGACCATGTGGATCCCGATTGGCACGAACTGCGCAGCCAGACCATGCAGGTATTACAAAACGAAGCCGAGCTGGACGAAATCGTGCGCCTGGTGGGTATGGACGCGCTGAGCTGGAAGGACCGCCTGACCATGGAAGTGGCGCGTTCCATCCGCGAGGATTATTTGCATCAGAACGCCTTTGACGAGGTGGATACCTATACATCGCCGGAAAAACAGGCGCACATGCTGCGTTTGATCCTGCAGTTTGGCGAGAAAGGCCGCGCTGCGCTGGATGCCGGCGTCAATCTTTCTGCGGTGCTGAAGATGCCGGTGCGCGAGCGCATTGGCCGTGCCAAGTATATCCCGGAAGATCAAATGCAGGAGTTTGGCAAAATTGAATCCGAGCTGAGCAGCCAGGCCGCCGCCCTGCTCAATGAGGGAGGGCTGTAAGATGCTGAAAGAATACCGCACCATACGAGAAGTGGTAGGCCCTTTGATGCTGGTGGAAGGTGTAGCTGGCGTCACATATAACGAGCTGGTAGAGATCGAACAGGCTGATGGCGAAATCCGTCAGGGCAAGGTGCTGGAAATCAACGAGGACAAGGCGCTGGTGCAGCTGTTTGAAAGCAGCAACGGCCTGCGTATTGACAACGCCAAGGCGCGTTTCCTCGGGCGCAGCATCGAGCTGTCTGTATCCACGGATATGTTGGGCCGCGTATTTGACGGCATGGGCAACCCCAAGGATGGCGGCCCCGCGCTGATCCCCGAATACCGCCGCGATATCAATGGTGAGCCGCTCAATCCCGCCGCGCGCGACTATCCCAGCGAGTTTATCCAGACTGGTATTTCCGCCATTGACGGCCTGAACACGCTGGTGCGCGGGCAAAAGCTGCCGGTGTTTTCAGGCAGCGGCCTGCCGCATGCCCAATTGGCCACGCAGATTGCGCGTCAGGCCAAGGTGCTGAGCGCGGACAGCAAGTTTGCCGTGGTGTTTGGCGCAATTGGTATCACCTTTGAAGAAGCAGATTATTTTATCAGTGACTTCAAACGTACCGGTGCCATTGAGCGCGCCGTGTTGTTTATGAACCTCGCCAACGACCCCGCTATCGAGCGCATCGCCACCCCGCGCATGGCGCTGACGGCGGCGGAATATCTGGCCTACGAAAAAGGCATGCACGTGCTGGTCATTTTGACGGACATCACCAACTATGCAGAAGCGCTGCGCGAAGTGTCCGCCGCCCGCAAGGAAGTGCCCGGCCGCCGCGGCTATCCCGGCTATCTGTATACCGACCTTGCCACGATGTACGAGCGCGCGGGGCGCGTGATTGGCAAGGAAGGCTCTATCACGCAGATTCCCATCCTCACCATGCCGGAAGACGACAAGACGCATCCTATCCCGGACCTCACGGGCTACATCACAGAAGGCCAGATCATCCTCAGCCGCGAATTGTACCGCAAGGGGATTGAGCCGCCGATTGACGTGATGCCCTCGCTCAGCCGCTTGAAGGACAAGGGCATTGGCAAGGGCAAGACCCGTGAGGATCACGCTGCCACTATGAACCAGCTGTTTGCAGCCTATTCCCGCGGCAAGGACGCCAAGGAACTGGCAGTTATCCTTGGCGAAGCGGCGCTGACGGACATCGATAAGCAGTATGCGGGGTTTGCGGATGCTTTCGAAAAGCAGTATGTATCCCAGGGCTACCGCACCAACCGCAGCATTCAGGAAACGCTGGAGATCGGCTGGAAGCTGCTGGCGATGCTGCCCAGAAGCGAGCTGAAGCGTATCCGTGATGATATGCTGGATCAATACCTGCCCAAGCAAGAGGAGGAGGCCTGATGGCAACGCTTCGCGTAAACCCTACGCGCATGGAGCTGACGCGCATCAAGCGCCGGCTTGTGACGGCGCGGCGCGGGCATAAGCTGCTGAAAGACAAGCGGGATGAGTTGGTGCGCCAATTTATCGGTCTTCTTCGTGAGAATGCCAAGCTGCGCACACAGGTGGAGGGCGAGCTGAAGGGCGCGCTGGGCGATTTTGCCTTGGCACGTGCCGTGATGAACCCGCAGGCACTGGAAGAAGCCGTGCTGTACCCCGCGCGCAGCGCCAAGCTGACCATCGGACAACGCAATATATTGTCTGTGCGCGTACCCACCATGACGGTGCTGGCAGAGGAGAAAAAGAACAGCGGCCTCAGCTATGGCTTGGCGGAAACCTCCGCCCAGCTGGATGATGCCATTGCCACGCTGGCAGAGCTGTTGCCAAAGCTCTTGCGCCTGGCCGAGATTGAAAAGACCTGTGATTTATTGGCGGACGAAATTGAAAAAACCCGCCGCCGCGTGAATGCGCTGGAGTATGTGATGATCCCGCAGATGGAAGAAACCATCCGCTTTATTACCATGAAGCTGGACGAAAACGAACGCGGATCATTGACGCGCCTGATGAAAGTGAAGTCGATGATTGCCGAAAGGCAGGAATAATTCATCCTGTAAAACGGAGTAGCCAAGAGATGGCCTCCGTTTTATTTCATGACGGAGGAAGTATGCTAAAATCTGATAATCCGCATGCCATGCGCCTGCATGACGCGCTGCAAAAGCATGCCGATAACAAGATTGCGGATGATTTTATCCTGCAATTTCCACTTTCCAAAGCAGCGGATTTCAAAAAGAAGTTTGTGTGGGCGCAGCAGATTTGTACCGCACTTGAACAGCAGTTTGACGAGGACACAGTCAAAGCCATCCGCATGGACTGCGCCTGTGGGCCGGAGCTTGGCAAAATGAATGCGCTTCAGAAGCTGTACCGCGCTTGCGATGGGATGGAGGATTTTGCCCCAAAAGCGACTGGCCTGCATCAGGGGTTTGAAGTACGCTATGAAGGTGATTCACTGTTTCTGATATACCCCACCTGCTATTGCTCTTGCGTGAAGCGAGTCAATAAAACCCTGCCAAGGGCCTGGTGCGATTGCACGCTGGGGTATACGAAGCGCATGTTTTCGTATGTACTGGGCCGCGCGGTTGAAGTGGAGCTTATAGAAAGTGTAAAGCTTGGCGGGGACAAATGCGTGATCAAAATCACGTGAAGGAGATAACAGTAATGAGGTATCAGTGTGCATTGATTGCCGTGCAGGATTTAGAGAAGAGCAAAGCCTTTTATCAGGATGTAATGGGCCAAAAGATTACGCTGGATTTGGGCGATAATATTGCCTTTGGTGACGGGCTTGCCCTTCAACGCAACTATGAAGGCTTGCTAGGTGTTGCGGATTTTGCCATTGCCCACGGCGGCAACGATCATGAACTTTATTTTGAGGAAACGGATTATGATGCCTTTGAGCAGCGTATCGCGCGGTTTGAGGACATTGAATACCTGCACCGTACGAAGGAATACGGATGGGGGCAGCGGGTGATGCGCTTCTACGACCCCGACAGGCATATCATCGAAGTGGGTGAAAGTATGAAAAGCGTTTTCCTACGCTTTGCTAAGGAAGGAATGACGCCCGAGCAGGTCGCGCAGCGCACCATGCACCCGGTGGATTACGTGCAGAAGACACTTTTTGAGGCGTAGTATTTACCGCCTGCCGCCCAGTATCTTCACATAAGAAGCGGAATGATAGGGGTAGCTGGATAGCGGACGCATATAGGAATCATAGCTATGCGCGGCGATATAGATTTCATCGCCGCTCTTTTCTAGTACAAACAGGCTGTGGTAGTATGCGCCTAGCGGATTGAGGAGCTGAATGATGTCGCCGGGGATGATTTTATCAGGGGTGACAACTGCACCATAAGGCCCTTGGCCTGCATTCTCTAGCAAAAACCGGTGCAAATACCGCACAGCTGTCCAAGCTGGAGCCTTGCGGTTGCCATCAATGTAATACCAGCCGGTGCTTTGCGTATAGTTCATCACACCGATGCCAGCGAACAGGCATTGGGAGATAAAGTTGGTGCAGTCTCCGCCGAGGTTTGAAAAGTCCAGGTATTGCGGATTCCGGCCAAGCGCCCAGCGGTGGGCATATGCCAAGGCTTTAGGCCGGTCATAGAGAATATCTTTCATGGTAAACGCCTGCCTTTGCACAAATAATTGAAATTTTCGCACAAAATAATCGCGAAAATTGCCAGAAAACTTGACAGCTCTGTTTTTGAATTGTATCATTGTATACAAACGAATGGTGGAGGGGACGAGCAGTGAGCCACATGTCCTTTGATGCAACCCTTGAGAGTAAGCCCATCCGCGACATTGCCTATGAAAGCTTGAAGCAGGCGATTATTACGGGAGAAATCCCCGCAGGCTCACGCATTGTGGAGACAGCCTATGCAGATCAGCTGCACATCAGCCGCACGCCGCTGCGGGAGGCGCTGCGCAAGCTGGAACGGGACGGCCTGGTGGAGTATATTCTGCACCGGGGCGTGGTGGTGCGCGCTTTTACCCTCAGCGATATTGACGAAATTTTCACCATCCGCAATGCCATGATGATGCTGATTTTGCCCTCCGTTGTGGCCAATGTGAATGCCAAGGAGCTGGACGCTTTGCGCACTATTTTGAAAGAAATGGACGTGGCACAGGATAAGCAGGATGTGGAAACCCTGGCCGTGCACAACCGCGCCTTCCACAGCACGCTGGAGCATATGTCGGACAAGAAGCGCATCCTGCGCGTGATCGACAGCCAGGAAGAATACATCATGCGCTTTTCTGCCGTAGCCATCGCCAGCATTGTACGGCGCTCCCACGCGCATCTGGAGCACCATAAAATGGTGGAGCTGCTGGAGAAAAAGGATCTGGAAGGCCTCAAGCAGCTGATGCACCATCACCTCGAAGAGAGCAAGGAAACCTGCCTAAATGCTATGGCCAATCGCGGCTTTTAATACGTGTTGGAGGGAAAATATATGAAGACTTGGGAATGGGACCTGTCCGTACTGTATGCGTCATTTGATGATCCGAAGATTGAGCAGGATTTTGCTCGTGTGGATGCTATTCTGGCAGAGGGCAATGCCTGCCTTCAAAGCGGCGCAGCCGATAAAGACGTTTTGGAAAAATGCGTTGATCTGTTTGAAGAGATGATTTGCCTTGCTTCGCGCCTGGGCAGCTTCGCCAACCTGACCATGGCCACCGACGCTACGCATGAGCTTGCCGCCCAGTTGATGGACAGGCTGATGATGAAGAGCGTGGAGATCGAGCTGTTCAATTCTGCTTTTACGCGCTTTGTGGGCGGGGTCGGCGACTTAACGGCCATTGTGGCGCAAAGCGAAAAGCTGCAAAACGTCGCGTTCAGCTTGAAGCGCACACAGGATGCCGCATCCCATCTGATGGACGAAGCCATTGAGCCTTGGATGCTCAAGATGTCGCTTTCCGGCTCTGACGCGTTCAGCAATCTGCGCGACAAATTGGATGGTACACTGCTAGTGGAGTATCGTGGGGAGCAAATCCCCCTGGCCGCTGTGCGCGGCAAAGCGTATGACCCCGATAAGGATGTGCGCAAGGATGCCTATGATGCCGAGATCGCATCCTATGCCAAGATAGAAATTCCTATGGCTGCAGCACTGAACGCTATCAAGGGCGAAGCCATCACCATGACAGAGGCCAAGCATTATGACAGTGTGCTTCAGCGCACGCTGGATCAGTCCAACATGGATCAGGCTACGCTAGACGCCATGTGGGAAGCCATTGTGGAAGCGCTGCCCGCTTTCCGCCGTTATCTGCGCAAAAAGGGCGAGCTGCTGGGCTATACCGATGGATTGCCCTTCTTCTGCCTGTTTGCCCCTGTCAGCAAGGGCGAGTTCACACCCAAAACCTATACCATCGAAGAAGCCCGCGACAAACTGATTGCAGACCTTGGCAAGTTCACCCCCGATATGGGCGCGTTTGTGAAGGAAGCCTTTGATAACAACTGGATTGACGTGTATCCAAAGGAAGGCAAGGGCGGCGGTGCGTTCTGCGCTGATCTGCACCAGTATGATCAAAGCCGCGTGTTGACCAACTTTGTGGGCAGCTTCAGCGATGTGAGCACCTTGGCGCACGAGCTTGGCCATGCCTGGCACAACCGCTGCATGAAGGGCATGCCGAACCTACAAAGCGACGCGCCCATGCCCTTGGCGGAAACTGCCTCAATCTTTAACGAAACGCTGCTGGCACACGCCGCCATGAAGGATGCCTCGGCTGCCGAGCGCTTCACCCTGATTGAGGGCGACCTCATGGAGTGCACCCAGACAGTGGTGGATATTTACGGCCGCTTCCTGTTTGAAAGCGCTGTGATTGAAGCGCGCAAAAACCGCACCCTCAGTGTGAACGAACTGAAAAACCTGATGCTGGATGCCCAGGAAAAGAGCTATGGCGACGGCCTGAGCAAGGAGTTCCGCCATCCCTACATGTGGGCGTGCAAGAGCCATTACTATTCTGCAGGCTACAATTTCTACAATTTCCCCTATGCGTTTGGTATGCTGTTTGGCAAGGGCGTATTTGCCCAGTATCTGGACAAAGGCGCGGCGTTTGTGCCCCAGTACAACCAGCTGCTGCGCAACTGCGGCTCCGGCATGGTGGCCGATGTGGCCGCCAGTGTGGGCATCGATGTGCGCAGCGTGGATTTCTGGCGTGCATCGCTCAAGGTAGTCACCGATCAGATTGACACCTTTATCGCTTTGGCGGACGAGTGAGTGGGGGATACATACTATGGAAGCGTTGAAAACACAGCTATTGGAGATCCTATCAGAGGATTGCCGCACGCCGCTGGAGCGCATGGCGGTGATGACGGGTGCTGAAATGACCGACGTGGCGCAGGCCATTGAGGAAATGGAGCGCGAGCATATTATTTTACAGTATGCGCCCATCATCAACTGGGACAAGACCGATAAAAACCGCGTGGAGGCCATGATCGAGGTGCGCGTTACCCCGCAGCGGGACATGGGCTTTGACGCCATCGCGGGTCGCATTTACCGCTTTGAAGAGGTGAAGAGCGTTTATCTGATGAGCGGCGCGTACGACCTGTTGGTGCTGGTGGAAGCGCCCACACTCAAGCAGCTGGCGCAGTTCGTCAGCGAAAAACTGAGCCCTCTGGACACCGTAACCGGCACGGCAACCAGCTTTGTGCTCAAGCGTTATAAGCAGGATGGCGTCATTTTTGTGGGCGAGTCTGTAGATCGCCGTCTGGCGGTATCGCCGTGAACAGCCGCTTTATCAACCCGGCCATCAGCGCCGTGCCCCCCAGCGGCATCCGCCGGTTTTTCGATGTTGCGGGCACGATGCCGGATGCAATTTCCCTTGGCGTTGGCGAGCCGGATTTTGTGACGCCCTATCATATCCGCAATGCCGCCATCGAAAGCCTGCTGGATGGCCAAACGCAGTATACGCCAAACCTTGGCATACTGCCGCTGCGCAAGGAAATCAGCTTGTATTTGGAAAAGCGTTTTGGGGTAAGTTATGCGCCGGAAAATGAGATACTGGTAACGGTAGGTGCCAGCGAAGCCATCGATATTGCGCTGCGTGTTTGCGTGCGCCCGGGCGATGAAGTGGTGGTGCCAGACCCCGGGTATGTGAGTTATGCGCCCTGCGTACAGTTTGCGGGCGGCGTGCCGGTGGCTGCCGTTACCAAGGTGGAAGACGAGTTCCGCCTGACCGCGCAGAACCTGGAAGCAGTGTTGACCGACAAGACCCGCGCCCTGATTTTGCCCTATCCCAACAACCCTACCGGTGCGGTGATGACGATGGAGGAGCTGCTTCGCATCGCCGAAGTTGCTAAAAAGCACGATCTGCTCGTCATCAGCGATGAAATCTATGCCGAGCTGATGTATGATGGCACGCATATTTCTTTTGCTTCACTGCCGGGGATGTGGGAGCGCACCGTCACGCTCAATGGCTTCAGCAAAGCCTTTGCTATGACGGGCTGGCGTGTCGGATATGCCTGTGCGCCCCGCGACATCATATACGAAATGAACAAAATACACCAGTACACCATCATGTGTGCTCCGCGCCAAGGCCAAATGGCAGCGGCCCAAGCGCTGCAGCGCGGGCGGGAGAACGGCTACGAAGATGTTGTGACCATGCGCCGCAGCTATGACCGCCGCCGTCGGCTGATGCTGGATGCGTTTGAAAGCATGGGCTTGAGCTGCTTTGAGCCGCGCGGCGCGTTCTACTGCTTCCCGTCTATTAAAAGCACGGGGCTAAGCAGTGAGGATTTCTGCACGCGGTTGCTGCGGGAGAAAAAAGTGGTCTGCGTGCCGGGCACGGCGTTTGGCGCAAGCGGCGAGGGACATGTGCGCTGCTGCTATGCCACGGATCAACAGAAACTGCTAGAGGCATTCCGGCGCATGCAGCAGTTTTTGCAAACAGTTTGACAGCTTGATTAAGGAGGAATCTATGCGTAAAGGTTTTATGTTTTTGCTGGTGATGGCCATGCTGCTTACACTGACGGTGCTGGCCGCAGGCGAGGAAGAGGAAGAAATATCATTTGCAGATCATAACAAGACCGTAGTAACGCCTGCTCCTGAGGGCGGCGAAGCGCAAGGCAATACGGAGCCGGCAGCTACGCCGGCACCCAAGCTGCAGCCCGATGGCAGTGTTGTGATCACCATCACCGCCGTAGGCGATGTGACGATTGGCCGCAATGTGCAGCATTCCGGCGCTTCGATCTTCGAAAAAGAGCTGAAAAAGCAAAATAACGACCTCAATTTCATTTTCCGCAATGTGAAGGATATCTTCCAGGCGGATAACCTGACCATTGCCAATTTTGAGGGCGTGCTGGCGGATACCTATACGGTGCCTTCCAGCAAGCGCAATAACGATTATTTGTTCCTCGCGCCCGTCGATTATGCGCAGGTGTTTCTGGATAACGGCGTGGAAGCCGTCACCATGGAAAACAACCACGTGGGCGACTTTGGTGATGATGGTATCACCTCCACCATCGCGGCCATGAACGATGCAGGTGTGGTGTGGAGCAACTATTCCAACATGGGCGTATATGAGACGCAGGGCGTAAAAATCGCCATGCTATCGTATCAGACACTCAACCAGCCCTTCACCTCTGATCAATTGGCCGTGAAGGTGGCAGAGGATATTCGGGTGGCCAGACAAACCTGCGATCTGGTGATCGTCAGTTTTCACTGGGGCGACGAGCTGGACTATGCGCCTCAGACCAACCAAGTGAAACTTGGCCGCGCCACCATTGACGCAGGTGCCGATCTTGTGCTGGGCCATCACAGCCACCGCATCAATCCCATTGAATACTATAACGGCAAATACATCGTGTATTCGCTGGCAAATTGCTCCTTTGCGGGCAACAACAAGCCCAGTGACATGTTCACGTATATTTTTCAGTTGCGGCTCAAGATACGCAACGAAGAGATTGTCACCTCCAGCTTCCGCATTATTCCGTGCCGCATTTCGTCCAGAACAGATTATAACGACTTTGCCATTACGCCGCTTACAGACAAAACGCACATCAACACGGTGATTAATACGCTGCTGGCAAACTCCAAGAAGCTGGATTACGCAGTCACCAGTTATCCGCTGGAGTGGGATCAATAGCATGCTGACATTCAAAGCCAATTTGATGGATGAAGTGGCAGTGACGCGCACGTTGCGGCGCATTGCGCATGAAATTATCGAGCGCAACCGCGGTGGTAAGAATGTATGCTTGATTGGCATTCGCCGCCGGGGAGAGCCGCTGGCGCAGTGTATCGCGCAGAACATTACGGTTTTTGAAGGTGTTGAGATCCCAGTGGGCGCGCTGGATATCACCCTGTACAGGGATGATCTGACGGGGGGCGGTGACCCGCAGCTGAATTACACCGATGTGCCCTTTGATGTGACGGGTATGCACGTGGTGCTGGTGGACGATGTGCTGTATACTGGCCGCACCGCGCGCGCGGCAATTGACGCGTTGTTTGCCCTTGGCCGTCCCGCACGGATCGAACTGGCGGTGCTGGTGGACAGGGGGCACCGGGAGCTGCCCATCCGCGCGGATTACGTAGGCAAGAACGTGCCCACCGCCCGGGATGAAGTGGTGGCCGTTCAGGTGCCGCAATACGATGATGCTCTATCGGTAGATCTATATCAGGTTTAGACACAGAAGCACTGGGGGTTACCTTTTTGCACGCGAAGATTATGCTGCTGCCCGGCCATGAGATGGGCGAAAAAATGTGTGGCTATGCAGAACAGGTGCTGGTGGATATCGGTGCCGCGTTTAATCATACATTTGTTTTACTGCGCGAAAAAATCGGCGAACAGTCGGTCAAAGCCTATGATACCGCCTTGACGGAAGAAACCAAAGAAGCCTGCGAGGCTTGTAAGGCCATTCTGGTGGGGGATTCGCGCTGCAAAGGGCTGGAGGAACTATCGGACGGGCTGGAAATGGCGCTGCATGTGCGTGCTTGCGTGACGCCGCAGGCGTTTTGCGGGCGGCATATTGCGCCGCTATCGCTTTTTCTGGCGTCTGTGCTGGATTTGGACGAAGCAGTATTTCGTGTGGCGTTTCACCATGCGTTTGCCATTGCGCAGGCAGAAGATTTGCGCCTCACCCATGTGCCTTCCACCGGTGGCACTGCAGATGAGTGGAAAGCGGCCATTCGTGTGCAAAATGTCAGCTTTTCGGACGTGCCAAGCGGCATGATGACAGGCGAAGATGCCATGACGATGCTGATAGAAGCGCCGGAAAAGCTGGGCGTGCTGCTGACGCCGCCCTATGCCGGGGGCTTGCTGCGCGCGGCGGGCACGGCGCTGTGCCCTGTACCACCCTTTATGCGGGATATGTATTTGGGCGAGGGCTGCAGCATTTTTGCGCCTTACGTGTCGCCGGTTTCTGGTACGCCAGAGGATACGACGCCGCTTGGCATGGTTCTGGCTGTGGCTGATTTGTTGCGATATGCCTTGGGATTGCCGCATGAGGCGGACTGCGTGGACGCTGCCGTGCAAAACGTGCTGGCTGCCGGATGGCGAACGCCGGATCTGGCGCAGGCAGGCATGCCGCGCGTGGGCGCACAGGCGGTGATTGAGCTGATCAGCGAGCAGATTTCGCTTGCCGGATCATTGATGAACGGAAGGGGAACCCTGGAAATATGATGATTTGTAAGCCCGAGTATGATAACTGTTCGTTAAACATCGCCGCATCCATGCTTCGGCATTTTGATGTGCCCTGCAGCCACAAGACGCATCCATACGTGGACGAACTGCTTGGGCAAAGCACCTATCAAAATGTGGTTGTCATGCTGTTTGACGGCATGGGCATCGATCTTTTGCAAAAAGCGCTGCCGGAGGATGCTTTTTTGCGGCAGCATATTGGGCATGAGCTGTCTGCGGTCTATCCCTCTACCACAACCAACGCCACCACCTGTATCGAGTGTGGCATATCGCCTGTAGAACACGGGTGGCTGGGGTGGACGCTGCATTTTGATGAGATCGACAAGCCGGTCGATATTTTTATCAACCGCAGTAACGGCGAAATAGCCGCAGATTATCATGTGGCTAACCGCTACATCCCGCGCGCTTTTATATTCCCGAAGATCACAGCGGCAGGCAAGGCAGTGGCCTGCTGCGTATCGCCCTTTGGCGACACCCCTGTGCAGAACCTGGACGAACTGTTTGATACAACTCTGCGCCTTTGCCGGGATGATCAGCGCCGATACATCTACACCTACTGGGGCGATCCGGACCACACCATGCACAGCGTGGGCTGTTATCACGAGGATGTGCTGGCCATTGTGCGGGATATCAATGCCCGCGTAGAGGCTTTTGCGGCGGCTTTGCCTACTGATACATTGGTGTTGATCACTGCCGATCATGGGCTAATTGATGCCAAGCATCACTATATCGAGGACGAGCCGCAGCTTTTGAACATGCTGGTGCGCCTGCCCACCATCGAATCGCGTGCCGCGTCTTTCCACGTGAAGCCGGAGTATTTGGCTGATTTCCCTGCTGCTTTCCGCGCAGCTTATGGCGAGAACTTCCTCTTGATGACGCGGGATCATTTTATTGCCGAATATTTGGGCGAAGGCGTGGAGAACAAGAAAATCCGTGATTTCGTGGGCGATTATATGGCGCTTGCCACCGATCATGATTGTATTGACGGCCTGCACCGGGATTTTGAGCTGGTTGGCGTTCATGCGGGGCTGACGTGGCAGGAAATGCGGGTGCCGCTGATCGTGGCGAAAAAATAAGCATAACAAAGGCGCACCTCTTGAACGGAGATGCGCCTTTTGCCTTCGAACAATCAATCAAACAGGGGAGTGGACAAATACCTGTCGCCGCCATCGGGCAGCAGCGCCACAATGGTTTTGCCGCTGTTCTCTGGCAGCGCGGCAATTTGCAGGGCGGCATGCAGTGCCGCGCCGGAGGAAATGCCCACCAGCACGCCCTCTGTGCGGGCCAGCAGGCGCGCGGCGGCATATGCATCCTCTGTAGACACCGGATATACTTCGTCATAAACGCCGGTATTTAGCACACTGGGCACAAACCCTGCGCCGATGCCCTGGATGCCATGCTTGCCAGCCACACCTTGAGATAACACAGGCGAGGTGGAGGGTTCCACAGCAATCACCTGCACAGACGGCTTTTGCGCCTTCAAATATTCGCCGGTGCCCGTCACTGTGCCGCCGGTACCAACGCCTGCCACAAAGATATCTACCGTCCCGTCGGTGTCCTGCCAGATTTCGGGGCCGGTGGTTTTGCGGTGCGCGTTTGGGTTGTTCGGGTTGTCAAACTGGGCGGGGATAAAGCTGTGCGGGATTTCCGCGGCCAACTCCCCGGCTCTGGCGATCGCGCCCTTCATGCCTTTTGCGCCTTCCGTGAGTACGATTTCCGCGCCATAGGCGGCCAGCAGCTTGCGGCGCTCGATGCTCATGGTGTCCGGCATGGTCAGGATCACGCGGTATCCGCGGGCTGCCCCCAGCGCTGCCAGGCCAATGCCGGTATTGCCGCTGGTCGGCTCAATGATCACGGATTCCGGGGTGAGCTGGCCGTTCATCTCAGCGGTATCCAGCATTTCACGCGCAATACGGTCCTTCACGCTGCCGCTGGGATTGAAATATTCCAGCTTGCCAATCAGGCGGGCAGGGACATTTTGCGTATTAGAGAGGTTCTTAAGCTCCATCAGGGGGGTATGACCAATCAATTGTGATACGGAAGAATAGACATGCATGGTTTTTGCATCTCCTTTAATATTTTATAGAATATATGGGTTTTAGCAGGATTGAATGACACGCAGATAGAATTCCACCGTCTTTTTGACGGTTTCTACAGGAATACGCTCGTTATTGGCATGGATGGACGAACGTTGCTCTGACGTGAGCGCCATGCCGGAGAAACGGTACACATGGTCGCTGATACCGGCATAGTGGCGGGAATCGCTGCACGCGATCATCAGATAGGGCGATACCAGCGCATCCGGCCAGGAGGCACGGATGCACTGTGTAAGGCGCCGCCAGGGCTCATCATCCGTGCGGGAATACGGCGAGGGATTCATGCTGGGGGTTACAGTGACCTTCACTTCGCTGTCGTTCACTATGCGTTTGATGTATTCGGTGGCGCTGTCGATGGTATCACCGCCAACCAGGCGCACGTTAGCACCCACGCTGGCGCTGGGCGGCAGCACGTTGGAGGCTGCACTGCCTGACATTTGCGTGAAGGCGCAGGTGGTGCGCACCAATGCGTTCATCTCTCCACCGCTCTTTTTGCAGATCAGGTTCAGCAGCGGCTGAAAACACCAGAGGTTTGAGAAGATCACGCGATACAGAAGGCCGGAATGCCGCGCCAGGGTGTCGAACATTTCTTTCGCAGGAGGTGTCAGGCGGAAGGGGAACGGGGCATTCTCAATCCGGGTGACCGCCTTGGACAACACACCCACCGGCGTATGCGGCGGCGGAGAGCTGGCATGGCCGCCCTTGGAATCCACCGCAAAGTTGACGATCATGGAGCCTTTTTCGCCAATGCCCACCAATGCGCAGGGCTTCGAAACGCCGGGAAACACATTTTGTACCACCGCGCCGCCCTCATCCAGCACAAAGGCAGGGGATATGCCGCGTTTTTTGAAGGTTTCAACGATGCTGGGCGCGCCGGGGCCGCCAATTTCCTCGTCTCCGGCAAAGGCCAGATAGATATCGTTTTGCGGCATGTACCCGCGTTCTATCATGGTATCGGCGGCTTCCAGTACACCCACGAAGGTGCTCTTGGTATCCAGCGTGCCGCGTCCCCACATCTCGCCTTTTTCGATGGTCGCGTCAAAGGCGGGCTTTTGCCACATGGACGCATTGACGGGCACTACGTCATAGTGTGCCATCAGCACGCTGGGCTTTGCTGCGCTTTTGCCCTTCCAATGAAAGAGCAGCGCACGGGGGCCGATTTTCTCGAACGTACAGGCCTGATACACATGGGGATACAGTGTCGGAAGCAGCTTTTCCAATGCTTCAAATGCGGCTTCGTCTTCCAGGCTTTTGTCCATGAAAGACACGGTTTTACATCGTATGACCTCCTGCAGGTGCTTCACCGCACGCTCGCCATCAAAGGTTTGCGGTGTTACAACAGCTTTATCCGCAGGTTTGGGGCGGAAGGCCATTGTCCGAAACGCGATGACGGCAACAAAGATCGCAAGAGCAATCAAAACCAGGTAGAGTGGCCACATAAGAGCATCTCCTTCCGTTTAGATTTTTCCCTTTTTATATAGCACACGGGCAACCCCAATGGCAATTGCGGCGCCAACAGGCACCAGAATGCCAACAGAGCTTCCGAGGCCGGGAACCAGCAGGAACAGCACCGTCATAAACAGCAGCGGTGCAAGAGCGATTTTCCAGTTCTTGGACACATACACCACACCGAGGCCGCCAAACAGCGCAGGCAGGATGTTATCAAACGCGGGTTTCAATGTTTCGGAGCTGAGGATGGGCTGCAAGTATCCAAGCAGCAGCACGCCAACGGCAATCACCAGCGTGGTCACGATGGAGGATACTGCAATCGAAATGGTGGACAGCACTTCGCCCTCTTCGGTGCCGGGGCTCACCTTGGCAGCCTCCATGGCGTTGAGCGCGCAGGGCACCTTCAGGTTCGTCAGGTTACCCGTCACAAATCCCAGGTATGCGCCACCGCTGCCCAACATGGGCGTGTAGGTGAATACTTCAATAATACCCACCGTCCAGAAAATCGGCGCAACGCCCAGCAGCCCTTTGAGAACATACTCGCCCTTAGGCCAGGCATTAAAGTACAGGCAGATTGCTGCCGGTGCCATCAGCATCAGTAAGATAGCAATGGCCACAAATATCCGGCCATAAATATGCACAGAATCCATGTAATCACGTTGTTTCATGGTGCAGCCCCCTTACTTCATCATCGCCGTGATCGGGATAGAAAGCGCCATCGCGCCCAGCATGCTGATCGGTAGGGCGTATTGCTCCAGCCATTTCACGTTGCGCTTCTTAATCAGAAACCCGCAAACCGCCATGATCAACGCAGAGCACAGCGCCACGGCCAGCGGAATAAACCCGGAAATGCCGGAGCGCACATCGGTGAACAACAGCCCAATAAAGGCAGAAATCATGCCCAAGAACATGCCGCTGAGGAATATATCGGACCATTTTTCGTCTTTGGATTTGAGGTTGCCAAGGCCGCTTTGGATTTTCTTCAGCCCAAACAGGATTACAAAGATGCCGGGAATGATGCCAAGGGTCATCACCCAGGCAATTGCGCCAAATGCGGCAGGGTCAGTGATCGGCGTGCTTGTGCCAAGGCCCATCGCTGCGGCGGTTGTGGTGGCAGCGGGCAGCTCATAAGTCAAAGCGCCCAGGATGCTCAGCCGCAGCCACGGCCAGGGCAATCCCAGGAATTGAGACAATGTGATCACGCCCAGCAAGATCGCCACCGCCGGGGCAAAGGTAAAGATTGCACTGGAAGATATGGTTTTTTTGAGAACACCCGATGATATGCCCAGCACCTTCGCGCGGCGCATAGCACGCACCAGAAAGAAAACGGACTGTATCAGCACAAACGCGATGATGATGCCCGTCACCAGGTACAGGAACCCACTGTTTACCTGAAACTCACCCATTCGTCCCACCTCCAAATGCGTGTTTGCATAAAAATATTTTACAACAAATGCTGATTTTAGTAAAGTTTCTTTACTGTATTTGTTGAATTTTGAATGGTTGACGGGCAAGGGAAGCTGTGCTAGACTTTCTTGGGAGTGTGATAGCGTATGGAAAGCATTGTTTTGACCACCGAACGGCTGTATCTTCGCCCTTTGACGGAGGCAGATTGGGTTCCACTGACGGCTATTTTGCAGGACCCCATCGCCATGTATGCCTACGAGCACGCCTTCAGCGATGAAGAAGCGCGGGAATCCCTCAATAAGCAGCTGAACCGCTACCGTCAGGATGGGTTTGGCCTGTGGGCGGTAGTGCTCAAGGATACTGGTGAAATGGTGGGCGAGTGCGGGCTGTCCTGGCAGGAGGTGAACGGCGAACAACTTCTGGAAGTGGGTTATTTGTTTCAGCGCGCGCATTGGGGGAAGGGCTATGCCTCCGAGGCTGCCATTGCCTGCAAATGCTACGCTTTTGATGTGATCAAGGCCGATTATGTGGTTTCGATTATACGCGAAAATAACGCTGCGTCCCAGCGTGTGGCGCAGCGTAACGGCATGGTGCCGCGCGATCATGTGATCAAATCGTATTACGGGATCACCATGCCGCATGTGGTGTATGGAATTACGCGGGAAGAATACGAAGCTGCAAAGAGTGTTAATGCCTAAGCCTCAACCCCTTGGGAAGGCGGAATATTTTGGCGTGCGGGTCTGCCTCCTGCGGGGAGGGCAATACGCGGTTGATCAGCACGGACAGCGCAACGCCAATGCCCGTGTCAATCATACGGTTGATGGTATAAGCCACAAACGCGTTTTCCGGCACGGTGAGCAGCACCACATAAAACACCACAGCGCCCGGCTGAATGCCGCCATCCGCGCCCAGCAGCTGCCCGAGGATCAAAATGACGGCAAGGCCCAGGGTGAGATAAATCCAGCCCGGAATGCCGAGGAACTCATGCCGGTAAAGCGGATAAAAAGGCAGCACCACCAGGCCGCCCAAAATGGAGCCGACAAAGCGGTTGCCGCCGTTTTTGAGCCCTGCCTTTACCACATTGCCCATGCCAAAAACCGCACCAATGCACGCAAAGCAAGGGTTTCTGCCAATCCAAGAATACACCAGCGTGATAATCGTAGCGGAACAAAGGGTTTTGATAGAGCGCATGCCGAGGCGGAATTTCTTCTTCGGTTTCTGGGCTTCCATGGTGATTAATCTCTCCTGCTCCGCTGATGATATAATAGCAACTTGCCTATTCTATCACTGCTAACCCAAACATTCAAGCCCCCCACTTTGGCCAAATAACATGCCGTTTTTGCATGCAAAAGGGACGCAGTCGCCTGCGTCCCGCTTTTGTTATGTTTTGTTGTGCGTATCAGGTGGTGCGGCAGCCACAGCCGGTGCCGGAGACACACCCAGTACGGCAGCTGTTGCACCCACAGCTGTTGCAGCCTGTTGCGGCCACAGTACCTTCGTTGCACAGGCTCATGGGCGGGAATAGCGGCAGGCTGAAGAATTCGTCGCACACGTGCGACGATAGAAGATATTCTAGCAGTTTATGGCCCCTAAAGCAGCTTTGGCCACACAACGATCTGGAACTGGTGCGGGTCGATATGCTGGTTACCCTTCACGGCCTTGTTATAATCGATCTTCGATATGACCGATTTGAGCAGGTCGTTTTTTTCTTGCGCTGAGGTAGTGGCGTCATAGACGTCCAGTACATGCCGGATTTGCGGTGCCAGCAGCCGCAAGGCTTGTTGTTGAGGTTTCAGGTCTGCGAGCTGTTGCCGAAGATGAGCGATACTTTCATCAATGGTTTTCAGCCTTGTATTCAGGTCCGTCATGCGCTCCGCAAAGACTGTCGGAGTGTAGATACCACGCTCCAGGAAATCATGCAATCGCCCTACCTGGGAGTGTAGTGTTTGCTGCTCTTGCTTCAATGCTTCCAAGGAGGTTTGAAGGATAACAGAGCTTTCGTCTATTTCGGGTGTGGCAACAGGCGCGCCGTCTGGCGTAGCCTCGTAGGTAATCAACCAGTCGCGCAGGATAGAAAGGATAGCCTCCTCAACATCCTGGCGCGCGGTACGTACAACGCCGCAGCCGTGCGTAGCACAAAAGAGCATCGCTGGCTGACGGCCAGCGGCGGGCTTGCCGCGCAGGGTGTGTCCACAGCCCGCACAGAGCACCAGCCCGGCCAAGGGGTTGGAGAGCTGTTTACCCACCTGTAACGGGGTATAGGAGCAGGGCAGCTTCTTTTGCACGGCTTCAAAGGTTTCGTTATCAATGATGGCCGGATGAAGGCCGGGAAATAAATCATAGTCTGCTGTCATGGTACGGTTCTTTTCCACTTCCAGACCGGCGAGCTTTTTGACCGATTTGACCCGGCCCCAGCGTATCATACCAATATACACTTCATTGGTGAGAATGCGATAAATACGACAGGGCTTCCATGTGCCGCCTTGCTGGCCATAGGGCACGCGCATATCGATCAGACGGTTGGCAATGCGCGTTAGCCCCATATCCTGCCCATGATCACCATACAGGTACCAGTTGAAAATCTGGGTTACAACCTTGGCTTCGTCTGGAATGACGGCCAGGGTGTAGCCCTTGTCATTGGGGATTTTCACTTTTTCATAGCCATAGGCCGGGCGGGAGCCGATGTATTTCCCTTCGCGCAGGGAGTGCATGCGGCCAGCCTGGATGCGGCGGTTGATGGTTTTATATTCCCGGCGAGACATAAAGAGCGAGAATTCAAAGTATTCCTCGTCGAACTCGTTTGTGGGGTCATATACTTTGAGCGGGGTAATGATCTTTGTATGCGAGAGCATAAAAGTGCGCGCTACCAATCCCTGATCCATGGTATCGCCACGGGCCAGACGTTCGACTTCCATAACATACACGCCCGCAATACCCCCGCTGCTGACGGCTGAAAGCAGCCGCTGCATTTCCGGGCGCGCAGATATGGTCTCGCCGGAAGTGACTTCTGGATACCAGTGCGCGACAACATGTCCGAAGCGGGCAGCCAACGCGGACAAGGTGGCTTTATGACGTGCAAGAGTTTCGCCCTCGCCATGGGCTTCTGCATCCATGTCTGCTCGAGACTTACGCAAATAACCGACATAGATCAAAGTATAGATCACCTCATTGCTGGACTTGTGCTAGGGCGTGTTTCAAAACTCTTAACATGCATCTTCGGGGTGTAAAAGCACCAATTCTGCGTTGTCAAACCTTGAAATAGCGCTGCTATTCCGGCGGTTTACCACCTTAAACTGGCGCTTTATCCCCTCGAAGCTGCACGCCCCTGACTTTTGAAACACACCCTAAATACATTCTATTTCTAACAGGCAGGCGCTATGCTGTGCTGTACCTACAGTTCACTTTGAGTATTTAGAAGGATCCCAAACAGTCGTTTTGCACTGGTATGCACTTGCTTATTTTTCAAAGAGCATTTCGCAACGACATGCATTATGAAAAGGCGGGATCGTCGCATAGGTGCAATCGGATAATACACCATACTTTGTGCGTTTTGCACAGATAGCGCATGTTTCACTGTCTGACACACATACCAAGCTGTAATGAACGCATACGCCCGTTTCCAGTTCAGCCTTGACGTGGATGCCTTTCGCAGCAGTGCACAACAGCTGGCATTCTATCATGCTATGTGTGCGGCGTAAATAGTCAAGGGACAACCCGTGCCGCGCATAAAATGGAGAGAAGGGAAGTGATAGGGTTTGGCGGTTGTGATTGCAAGGAAAATTGGCAGCGCAGATGTGCAACTACGGGATGATTACTGCCATTGCTCTCCAGAAGAAATGAAGGCACGGTGGCAGAAAGTCCATCAAATTGAGCAGCGAATTCTGAAGAACCCCGAAACTGCCGCGCGGTTGCGGCAAATCAACAAAGAGCGCTACGGAATCATTGAAGAAGGGTGGGATTATGAGTGAGCACAAGGCTCACCCGGTGGACAAGCATTGGCTTTTCAATCAATACAATTCAGGGGGGGGAGGATGCATATTTTCCATCCCGCTTTTCGTAGAACGCGTCTTAGCTTTCGTTGACCAAACACTTGACGATTTTCATCGTAGGCTGCTTGAACGGCTTCTTCTAATTCGTGATCATCTTCCCGTCTTAGGCATTCATAATAATAGGTACTTCGTGCAATGCCTAGGCATCTGCAAAGCGCTGATATAGAGTATTTGTGCGCATTTGCTCGTATCGCAATTATTTTCGTGCGAATATCAGCGCCGCTTGCTTTAGCACTTCATTTTCCATTTTCAGTTGTTGGTTTTCTTTCCGCAGTCGCAATAATTCTTGTTCTTCGGGTGTACGATTGCCTTTTTCACGGCTGGAACCTGTTGCATTGATTCGCTTTACCCACTTGTCAAAGGCAGAGCCGGTAAGATCATATTCCTTGAGGATCTCACTGCGCGGTTTCCCATGATTGTACAGTTCCACCAGCTGCTTTTTCTGTTCTTCGCTGTACATCCTTCGTTCTCGTCTTTCGGCCATGGTCTTGCTTCCTCGCTTTTCTTTTTACTATTACCATGCGCTCATCTTTTTTGTACAGTTTAGTATAGCCAATCCATATTGGTGCCCAGTTTTACAAGCAGAATTACACATGAATCAAAAACCGTAACTTCATGTGTAATTTATTTTTGCATACGGTTGAAAATCAGGTTGGAATATGGTATAATAAAAAAGTTGCCATTCTATTTGTGACTGAGACGGATTAGGAGTTATTTTTCTATGAAAAAAAGGATGTCCTTGTTTCTGGCTTTTTGCTTACTCATGACCAGCATCGGCTTTTTGCCCATTCAAGCATCAGGGGAAGCGGAAGATGTGGAAGATGCTGTAATGATTGAAAGTCAAGATACGGTTGCCCCTGGAGAAAGTGTTCTTGACCAAGTTATTACGGAAGCGCCAGCGGACGAGATTCTGCATGAAATTGAAGACGATGCTGAAACTGCAAATGCCATTGGAAGTGAGGATTCTGTGTCAGCGGAGTTGCCCGCCTTCGCTCTTACGGGCCGTATCCTCAAAGAATCTGTAGAAAAGAGAGCCAGAGCCGAAGCCGAAGGCATTCAAGTAAAGTACACCGCTTCCGTTTCCTTTTATGCGGCAGACCACGCGGGACTGACCATTGATCACTTTGGCTTGCAGTGGACACAGAACGGCCAAGCGCACGATGTGGTCATCTCCTCGGGCGGCAGGGTTTGTGCATTTACCGCTGATTGCATTACCGTCGATGGTTTTTTCCTCTTCCCCGAATCCGAACTGCGCAATGTTCCTGCTTCCGTGGATTGCGTGTTCTATGCTTGCTTTAAGACCACTGACGGCGCAGAGGCAAAATGTGTGCTTGGCAAGACCAAGGTGGAGGCACCCAATAAAGCCGAAGCGGTCAGCGAAGGAACACCGGTCTGGGAGGGGATGGAGGCGGATGCTGCAAACGATGCCCCCCTGGTGCCTGCGGAAGAGTTTAACGAGCAGCCTGAAGCCGCCATTGATGCAGAGGAGCTGGTTTTGCTAGAGGGTGGGGAAGCTGTTGATGGAGCATCGGAAGAAGTGCCAGCTGAAGAAGCTATTGAGGAAGACAACGGCGAAACGTTCGTTACTCCAGCATGTCGCGTTTATATTCAGGTAGAGCAATCGCAGAATTGGGTATGCCTGACAGCCACTGTGGAAGGCCCAACGGATGTAGTATATTCCTACCAATGGCAGTATTTTGATGGAAACGTTTGGGTGGATGTTCCTTGTGCAACGGATACAGTGTATGGGTTTGTGCCAGATGCAATGAATACCGCCTATCCGTGGCGCGTCGCTGTTAAAATTGTGAACCCCTGAGGAATCTCGATTTGCCTGGCTATGCCAGGCATTTTTATTGCTTGCTAGGTAGGTGTTTTCCGGATTGTAAAAGCGGCGCATCACTGCGCCGCTTTACCATATCGTCATGTTTACTTCATGATAATATCGCCGTCATCCAGCGGTTCGCCCATCCACACATAAAGCGCGGCGTGGCCCCAGTTGAGGCTGTCTGTGTTGTTATAACCCTGGACTTTGTCGGTGTAAAAATCGAAATATACGTTCGAATACAACGGGATCAGCGGCATTTTTTCTATCCAGGCTTGCTGAAACGCGAGCCAATGCTCTACATACGACAGCTGATCCGTCGGCAGCGTTTTTCGCATGGCATCCGCCAGAGACATGAGCTCTTCATCGCGAAGCCCCGATGTGTTGATCACGCCCTGATACTCATCCGCTGTGTGGTAATCGTAATAGGGATCGAATATCTCCATGAAATCGCTGGCCAGGAAGAACATGTCATAATCGGTTCTGTCTTTTTGCCGGTAGAAATATTCTAAAACATCGACAAAAGGCATTTCTGTTACCACCAGTTCAAATCCTGCGCTTTCCATATCGGACTCAATAATTTCTCGAATTTTATCCGTGGCCTGGTTGGTTGTTTTTGCCCAACGGATGGTGAGGCTTTCCAAGCCGTTTTCACCTTGGCGGTACCGCACGCCGGTAGAATAGGGCGTTCCGTCTTGATTCAGATTCCAGCCAGCAGCGTCTAAGGTGTGCATGGCTGCATCCACATCATAGGCAATGGCCGACTCTTCCATCAGCAAAGATGCGTTCAAGACTGCAACGCCATCCTCTTCTTCCTCTGATATATAGCCAGTCATCCACTGCCCCAGGCCGTAATAACCGTGCACAGCCGTTGCAAAGGGTGATACCGCTTCGATAATCGCATCTTTGTTTATGCACTGTGCCAGCGCTTGACGCACTGCCACATCGCTTGTGGCCCCCTTTTCGCAGGCGAGCGCCAGATAGGCTAGGCCGTTGCGCGGGTAGATTTGCGCTTCCAGCTCACCCGTTACCCGATGGGCAAAGCCCTCCATCACCGCGTCGCCGTTCAAAAGCTCGCTGACTAAATCAATTTGCCCGTCCATCAGCATATCAATCGCTGATTCATTATCCACCTTGCAAAGTGTGATACGTTCCACATGCGGCGTAATGCCCTCATAGTTGCCCAGATAGGCAGGATTGACAACAAGGGTGACAGTGTTTGCTTGCGGATCGTACGCTTCGAGTTGGTAAGCACCGCTGGTTACACGGGGATTGAATACATAGCCCGTTTCAGGATTCAGCAATGTTTTTTGCAGAAGCGCTGCGGTGAAATCTCCCGTGATATAGCAACCGTTGCCATCATCCGCGATATCACAGCCCGGAGCGATCACATGCATGGGATACGGCGTGATTTCCAGCAGGGCGATGCCGTAAAAATACGGCAGGTAGGACGTATCGATTTCCAATGAGAAGGTATCCTCGGAAAGCAACCGAACACCTTGGAAGGCCTGACTTTGCCCCGTCTGGTACGCTTCATGTCCCACAAACTGCGACACATCGCGCGGGCTCCCGCCCAGCTGTGCGATGAGCGGGGAGCTTGTCATTAACAGCGAGAAGATATAGTCCTTGGCCGTAATGGGCGTACCATCGTTGTAGGTCAAATCCGTCATCAGACTAAACACATACGTCCGCTGATCGATGCCATTGCCCTGGGTGCGCACGCCCGCAAGCGCCATGCCGTTAAACGCAATAGAACCATCCAGCGACGCATCGTGCATGCCCGTGTCGTCTTCATAGGTACTGTGCGGGTAAGCAATGGTGCTGTAATCGTGCAACAGCGCACGAACGGCCAGATCGGCTCCGTTGGTGCCCCAAAGATTGGTGGAAAAATAACCTGACGGTGCAGTGGTCATGCCCACCTTCAAAACGGTGCCCGGTTGAATGCCCAGCACTTGATCAGCCATTACTGGTGCCTCAATAACGGTGACATCCGATTCGGCCAAGCCCAGCACGCTGGTGCACGCGAGGCATATCGAGAGCATAAAGACCCATATGGATTTTATCATTTTGCATCCTTTCCCCAAACAGCCCAGCATATGCAAAGGCTCTTTGTCAGTAGTTTACTCCTCTTTATCGCCCATGGAGCGGGAGGCTCCTCCTGCCAGCGGGATGTCAATATCAAAGACAACAAACATCGGCGGGGTGGTCCGGTCACGCGCATCATCGATCGCATCGGGGGGAATCTCAATGGGCGTTATATCGGTTTCTGTGGCACGGTAGTACAAAATCTCCGTTTTATCCGATGTGGGCATAATCCCCGAGACGGATGCCTTCAGCGGCTTGTAGCCTTCTATGCTCCTGATGGCATATACCACATAAGGCGCATTGACCGTGAGGAATTTGACGGTGGGCTCGTGCACGGGTGTGGTGGTGCCCTCCAGGTAGTGGTATACAGTCAGTGTATAGGGAATGGCACTATATACTACCCTGATGCTGTGTCTTTGGGTGAGTGCCCTGAAGGTGTAGCTGTTCTCCATGGCAGTTAGGTTCTTCTGTACTTCGCCGTCGATGGTGATAGAGGTCAACTGATAACCATTGGCCGGCGCATAGGTAATCACTGCGTTCTCGCCATGCGCATAGCTTCGGGTGGGGGTGATGGTGCCATTTTGAACGCTCGTATTGACATTGTAGGTGTTTGGAACGTAATAGAAAATCACCGTATGGTCGCCGTTTGGCATGGTTCCCGTCTCCTCTGATTTGGAGACCGAAGCCAGCGCATATTTATCATCCGTATGAAGCGCAGCGGCTGTATAGGAGTCGCCGTAGTTCTTGATAGAGGTTTCGGTTGGGTATACCTCTACTTCGCTGGCAGCACCGTACAGCAAATGCTTTACGGTGAAGCGATAATCAATCTTACGGTACACTACGGAGATTTGATCGTTCTTGATAACGTTGTTAAACGTATAGGAAGCGCGGTTATTCTGCGTGGTATCAAGCGCGGTATTGCCGATGGCGACGCTGACCAGCTCACAGCCCATATCCGGCTCGTAGGTGAACGTCTGGCTTTGTCCGTACTTGACAATCGTGGGTGCTGCCGGCGAAATGCTGCCGTTGACCACCTGGGGCGTAATCACGTATTCATCCGCAACCACATATACAACGGCCGTATATTCGGCATTTTCGCTTTTGAACAACACCGGATAGCCCGTTGTGAGGTTCACAACAGGTTGTACGGATTCGGTAACGGACAGAATGGCGCGCTTATCGCCCTGCGGATAGTAACTATCGTAATAGGTTGCGGCAGCCTGCATTTTGGCAGTAAGCTGTTCCATATAATCCTCGGCTGCCTGCATGGCCAATACTTCGGTAATCGTAAGGGTGATGTTGTTAGCCGTGACCTGTTCATCCCAAAGATTCACCTTCACGGTTTTTGCACCCTGGTTTTGCACCGTATCAGCTGTGTTGAAAATCACATTGTATAGGCCGAACTGGCTTGCGTAGGGAAGAAGTGCAACTGTATAGTTGTGGGTCAGGTTGCTTTCCAAAACATCTGTCTGGGTGTATACAGATGCATAGTCATCGCTCAATACGATGTTCGCATCTGCGCGGATGGCCGCCGCGCTGTTTTCATTCAGCGTATTCACGCGATACTTCAGTTCATCCAGCCCGGTGATGACGGGGTTTTCCGTGTCAATCACATACAGGTTGATGGGAACCTCCTTTGAACGGCCCAGGCTGTCTATAACGGAGATGAGGAGGGGATACGCAGTGGCCCCTGCCTTGGTGTTGGCGGTAGGTGCATAATCGGTATCAACGCTAAAGTTGACCTCAGCGCTTCTTACCCTGACATTGGCATGCCCGGTTTCAATATTAACATCCGCCATATCCCACAGGGTTTCTGCAGTAAGCGTCAGCCAAGCAAGCATATCCGGGGTGCTTTGAACAAGGCTGGTGCTGGCATAGACATCCTTCGCTGTGACATGCAGCATATCCGCAAATACAGGATAAATGTCCAAGATACCGTTTCCGTCCCGATCCCAACGGCCGTCACTGTCAATCAATTTGCTTGTCACAGTGGTGGTGGCCAGGAAGCGGCTGCCGGTGCCGGCAGTATTGCAGTACCAGCCCAGAAATAGCATATCTTCGCCGTCGGCATTCGTCATAGAAGGATTTCGCGGCGCGATTTTTCCGGACTTGGTGAGCGTGCTGTCCGGCGTAATGGTATAAGAGGCGATGATGCTGCCCGGATCGTCATTGCGATGATAGTTGACTGTATAGGCGCTTTGAATGATCCAGGACGCTTCCAGATCCAGATCGTTGGCAATGGGCATTTCATAACTGAACTTGAACTTGATGCTGTAGCCGGCCAGCTTGAACACCCAGCCGTCAAATACTTTGCCGCCATAGTTTTTGCCGATCACGTAATCTGCGGCATCGTAGGGGGGCGTGATATAGCCGCCAGGCCTGGTTTCCTGGGTGTACAGGGGCGCGGCACTGCCATCAAAGAAGCGCACGGTCACGCCCACATCCTTGTACTTCGCGTAAAGCGTTACGTTGCGATCAGGAACCGGGTCTCCCGCTTTGGCAGGCTCGCCTTCCAAGGTTTCATCATAATACCAGCCCAGGAACTCGGCATAGGCTTTGGTGGGGGTCAGCTCATCCACCTGCGCGGGAAGCGTGCTCTTGGAATACATCGTTTCGCTGGCCTGATAGGTGGCACCTTGATCCACGCCATCCACCACGATGTTGCCGCCCAGCGAGTTATAGCTCAGGGTGTACTGAACCCGGTCGCAGAAGTAGGGCAGGTAGTAATAGGGCATTTCGTCAACGATATACCACTCGCCATCGGCGTCCAGCATTTTGCGGGGGGCGCCTTGATGGTCGCCATTATTGTGTGCGCCGGTAGCCGTAGCGTTGGGCCGCACATATCCCTCAATCTGCCGTCCTGGCCAACCCTTATAGGAGGCAGGGGTTTTATCCTGTCCACTCTCGGTGGTATACAACTCTCCCAGAATATAGGTCTTGCCATTGTACTCTGCATACTTGGGCAAAACCTGCCATCCCTCGGTATCATCAAATTTTTCTTTTTCAGCCTGCACAAACGCCGCGCTGTCCGTTATTTCGGAATCCAGTATTTCAAGATAATAAATGCGGTATACGTATTCCGGTGATGTGTTATACTGGGCTACCATCATTCTTCCGCTTTCAGCTTCGCCTGCATACGCAATACTATAGGTATTGTTGTTGAAAGCGCCGTACGTGACGAAATCAAAAATGGCATCCGCGGGTCGATTGTAGTTGTACATGCCGCCAGCTGTTGCAGCTTTGCCCCAGAGCTTGAAAGGCAACCAGGCAGTCCCTTCCTCCGTTTTGATCGTGATGGTTCTGGGCCACAGGGGATACATCTGCTGATCCAGCTTGACCTGCATTTTGTATATGGGCTCTTCACTCACATAATGCACTGTCGTATCGTTGCCCACAGTATAGCTGTAGCCGCTGTTGGCTCTTACGTTTGTTGAAGCTGTTCCCAAGGAAGCATAGTTAAAGTAGATGTTAAATACTTTGCGGCTGAAATAAGCTTTGATAATCGTAGAATCATCAGCCGCCACAACGATATCTTCCAGCCTTTCCGGCCGGTAATCAAAGAAGGTTTGCAGGTACTTGACCATGGTATAATCCTTGTTGAAGCTGCTGCCCAAACACGCGGTAATGGCCTCTTCGGTCAAATCAGCCGCAAGAATGGTTGAGCCGGCCAGCGCAGTGGCCGGGATATCGTTGGTCGTCAAAAACATGTACTCACTCAGCGCCACCTCTGCACCCCGGGCGGATACATCGGGCTTCTCGATCCAGTATTCAATGGTGTACCGGACTTCAACCGCCTGCCACACGGCGTATAAAGTGAGGGAAACGGTTTCGCTATACGGCTCGCCAAAGCCTTCGTATGCAGGCCCGTTCTCCTGCGTAGACCACCACTGGAAGGTATAGCCCGGTAGCTTCATTTCAATGGAAGCATCGGGCCGGGGAACCACCGGGTGATCTGGATCGTTCGGATTGTCAATGGGCAGGGGCATCACCTGGGTGCCCTCGGATACGAAAATGACCAAGCGCACATCCGTAATATAGGGCTTGAGCCGTACATTGGACGTAAGAGATTCGTTAAAGCTGAAACGTTCCGGTGCCGAACCATCGGTGGCGTTATTCAGATACCAATATACGAATGACTTATCATTCCCAATCCCCAACTCTTGAGCGCTGGGCACATAAGCGACTGGCAAATCGCTGGCGGATACTTTCAACGCTTTGATCACATTGCCGTTAACGCCCAGATACTCTACCATATACGCCCCGTCAAAGCGAGCAGTAAGTGTGCAAGTTTCGCTGATGGGGGTCAGAAAATCAAAGGGTTCGTCGTCTGACGCCTCTTCTCTATACCAGCCAAGGAAGTTTCCGTCCTCTGCATTCCCTGTCGGATTATTCGGGCGCTCTACCAAAGCGCCTGGGTCGACCATAAAGACGAAGTATTCTTCACCGTTTACTAAAAAAGTCACGGTATATTGGTCATATACATCAAGCTCGCTCGCATCTTTAAAGCCACTGCCTTCGTAGGCAGCAGGCGTGTTCAGGGGAGCCAAGCCCTCCACATAGCCATAGAAAATCTGTGTTTCAGTTATTCCCTGAATGATGGGTGTGCAGATCATTGTCAGCAGTAGTAATACTGCTATCAGCTTGTTTTTTTTCATTTTGCTCATTTCAACACTTTCTTTTGGCATTAAGCCCATTGGCCTATAAATTTATTAACCCGACTCTCGTCGGGTCAAGCTATTCTACCATAATCTTGGTAGAAAGTAAAGATTCACGTGATATTATCGCTTTTTCGAGCTGTTATAATGCGCCATAAGAGCATTCCACATCATGGTCAGCAGACTATCTTCATGCCATTGTAACGCGTCAAAGTTACCTTCGCCTATCCGCGATCATATTTTGTACATGAGGAGCAAACGCTCCTGGCACTGACCGGCACGGGATTGCCGTGAGCCGGGCAGATCCAGGTGACACCGGCCATGGACAGGCTTTGGCAGGATTTCGCGTTTTCGCTTTGGTTCCAAGTCATCATCCAGGGCGCTTTGGTGATCTTGCCGCCCTTTTCCGCCACCAGGTCGCCAACGAACAGCACGTCCCTATAGCGGAACACGGTATGCCCCTTGTAGCACTTTAACTTAATGACGCCATATGATCTAATGGTGAAAAATCCACGAGGTGATCTGATGCTACACATAGAAGTGCGGAAGAAAATCATAGAAGCGCGAGAAAAGGGGTTAAAGATTAGGGAAATATCCAAGGCGTACAGTTGCAGCGAGTCGGCAGTAAGTAGACTGTTACGCCAATATCGTGAGAGAGGAGACATAATCCCCCAAACCCACACGAGGTGCAGAAAGCCTGCGTTGGATGCGGAGGGCCTTGAAAGCATGCGCCAGATAATACTAGAAAGACCGGACATAACCCTTGAGGAAATCAGGGAGGCGATGGGACTGACCATCAGTTTGGCGGCAATCTGCAAGATAATCAACAAAAAGCTTGGCTTGCGATATAAAAAAAGACAGTACATGCCAGCGAACGGGATCGTCCCGCTGTCGTAGAAAAGTGCAAATTATGGAAGGAAATGGAGTGGACGAAAGCGGTGTAAACACGGATGAATCCAGACAATATGGCTGTGCCCTTGGCGGGGAAAGAGTCTGTGATTCAACTCCGCTAAACACGTCCAAATCGACAACAATGCTATCCTCCGTGCGCTTGAATGGCGAAAC
>JAVBRU010000094.1:0-27065 GCA_031547595.1 Eubacteriales bacterium | reverse complement strand
TGTTCAAATCCGTCCAGTTGTGATTGAGCCCAAGCATATAAAACGGCTGAGAGATCAAGCCCACAATCAGCAACCGAAGCGCATATTTCCAGATGTTTCGCGTATAGGTGACGCCCACCACCGCGCACCAAAGATAAAGCGGAAAGGCAATGCGCCCGATGAGTCGCAACTCATACACCTGAGGGAAAAACACCACGCCCACATGATCGACGATCATGCACAAAATAGCAATCAGCTTGATCCAGCCCGTGGTTGTACTGCCAGAAATGGGTTTTTTTTGCAGTTCCAGTTGCGTTTTTACCACCTCCACATGCAGTATACCACATTTCTGCCGCATTTTCAGCACGGAACCTTCACATTTTTGCCAAGTATCGTACACAATTGATTGGTATAGTAAAGCCAAGGGAAAGACCTTACATTCACTGTCCCACCGTGAAGCCGCTGAAAATGTGCGGCACGAGCGGTGGGACAGACGATTTTTGGCTTTACTTCACCTCCCGTCTATGATATTATCGCTTTGTCAATATAGGGTTGGGGGCGCTTGAATGGGGCACTTGTGTGTAGAATTGGAGGCTGCTTGCCTGGCAGCTCAAATCATATTGGAAAGCGGCGGCGAAACTTACCGCGCCGAGGAAACAGCCGAGCGCATGTGCATCGGCCTTGGCGTTTTGCATACGGATGTGATGGCATTTCCTACCGGGCTGATGCTGACGGTGCGAACCGCGCAGGGCGACAGTGAAAGCCGCATCGTGCGCGTGCGCAGCCGCTCGATCAATCTGGCGCGCATTGACGCCTGCAATCAGATCTCCCGCAAGGTGGCGCAAAAACAGATGAACGCCGAGGATGCCCTTGCCGGCCTGAACGAGCTGCGCACAAAGTATTCCACGCAGCAGCTCTTTTTGATTCCTGCCTTCGCGCTGTCCGCAGCGTTTTTTTCGGTGATGTTGGGCGGTGCATGGCAGGATTTTGTGGTGGCGCTGGTATGCGGTGCGCTCACGCAATCCATGATGCCCTTTTTACAGCGCCGCGCCGTGCCCGGCATGCTGTCGGGCATGCTCGCCAGCTTCCTCACCGCGCTAATTGCCCTGATCGCAGCCATGCTCTTCCCGCAGGTGCACCCGGAGGCCGTGATCAGCGGCGCGATTATGCCGCTCCTGCCCGGCATCGCCATGACCAACGCGGTTCGCGATACCATGCGGGGCGATTTGATCAGCGGCGGGGCACGCATCATTGAGGCCGCGCTCATTTCCATCATGCTGGCTGCCGGTGTTGGCATTATGCTGGCCGTGTGGGGAGGGATGACGCTATGACGCTTGCCATCCAGCTGATTGCCTGCTTTTTTGCCACCATCATGTTTGCCATATTGCTGCATCAACCAAAGAACACCTTGCTGCTGAGCGGCATCATTGCCACCTCCGGCTACGTGCTATTTTACTTCCTTCAGCAAACCACGCTGGCATATTTTATTTCCACCTTAATGATTGGCATCATCTGCGAGATCACCGCACGCATCAAGAAAAAGGCGGCCACGCTGTTTATCACCAGCTGTATCATCCCGCTGGTGCCGGGGTTTGGGCTGTACCAAACCATGCGCTACGTGGTAGATGCCGAATACTCACTGGCGGCTACCACCGGCATTGCCACGCTGCTGGGCATTTGTGCGATGGCGCTGGCACTCACGCTGTCGTCCATCCTGTTTATCAACATCCGTCATAGAAAGCCCAGGGTGTGAGTATGCAGCCGCTTCGCACCTATATTGCCGCGCTGAATCCTTCGCAGTTCGAAGAAATCCTGACGCACTGCCCCGCTGTGGCACTGCAAGGCAGTACCTCCGACGGCCAGGCTGCAATTTCTGAAATCTATGCCCTGTGCCCGGACGTGCTGATTGTGGAGGATACACTGCCCGGAATGGACGGCTATGCGCTGATATCGCGCTTGCAGGATGCGAGACTTCTCACGCCGCCGAGGGTTTTAATGTGCGCGTGGCAGACACCTCCCGCCCTCTATCAATCCTTACTGGATATAGCAGTGCCTATGCCACTTGACCCGGCTGGTTTGATACGGGCGTTGGAAGGCATAGCAGCGGTATTGACGCCGCGATTGGCGCTTGCGTCTTTCCCCAAGCGTTTGGAGCTTGCCGCTGCGCTGCTGACCGAGCTTGATATGCCCCAAAACCTCAAAGGCAGGGCGTATATCGAATACGCCGCTGCCTATGCTTCCTGTTCGCCCCTTCTGGAGGGCGCATATCATACGCTTTTATATCCGGCGCTGGCAAAGCAGTTTGCGGCCAGCGCTTGGTCGGTAGAGCGGGCCATGCGCACCGCAATTGAAAACACCTGGTTGTCTGGCACATTGCCCGCCATGCACCGCCTGTTTGGCATGACCATCGATGCCGAGCGGGGCAAACCCACCAATACCGAGTTTATTGCCATGCTGGCGCAGCACATCAAAAACGGCCTCACATAACTATACATTCCTCCACAATGTCCAATACCCCACGCCGCCCAGCCCCTGCTGATACCGGTATCCCGGCAGCATAGCAGGGGCGGCGTTTTTGTGCCCGGGCACCGCGTAGGCAATCTGCATCACGCGGCTGTCCTGGGCGCGCATACCCAGCGCACAGTATGGCACACCGGGCAGCCCCTGCATGGGCACGCGCACAAAGCGCCAGCCCGGCGCGTCAAAGGCTGCAACAGGCCGCAGCGTATCAAAATACACCTGCAAATCACGCACAGAATCCGGCCATGTGAGGCGCGGCAGGGAGAAAACGGACGGCTGAGGGCTGGGCGCTCGCAGGGTGTAGGGGTTCTCCTCCTCTGTTATTTCCGGTTCCGTTTTAATGCTTTCCGGCTCTGGATCAGTTTCAAGCACTACAATTTCGCAAATAATCTCTTCTGGCAGGATGTCGGGCAAAGGTTCCTCCACAACTTCTTGCACGACAGGCGGTTCTTCTGCAGGCTTGACAGGCTGAAGTTTTTCCTGAATATACTGGCGTACCAGCCAGGCGCACTGCTGGGCATTGTCGCATTCCTCACAAAGCACCACCACCGGCTTTCCTTTTTGCGCCAGACAGTATATCCCCCTGTCGTCCAGGCGCTTGAGCGTTGTGCCGGCACGCCCGCTGTTGTCCGATTTTATAGAGCAAACAGATCGGATAGCACCGTCCGGTGCCACACAGTATACATCATACTCCATGCCGCTCTCCAGCCCCCGGGCGCTGAACGCGCCGTCCATTCCCTCACGGCGCAAATAGCCCGTGGCACTGCCTGCACGCCCTGTCATCATACGATACGCTCTCTCCATGGCAAACACCCCTTTTTGATTGCTGTTGACCTAGGATATGCTGTGAAGCGCAGGGAACATGCTTGCAGAAAAGGTCATTAAGATATATAATAGGTAACCGAAGTTCTTTTGAAAGGAGCTTGCTATGCATATTTTGATTACAAACGACGATGGCATCACCTCCCGCGGCATTCGCGCCCTGGCACAGGCCGCTTTGGCGCGGGGGCACGAGGTGTTGGTCAGCGCTCCCGCCGGCCAGTGCAGTGCAAACAGCCATCATATCACCCTGTCCACCCCGCTGATGACGCGGAAATTTGCCTGGGAAGGCGCTGTCGCCCATGCCGTGGAGGGCACACCTGCGGATTGTGTGCGCGTGGCACCCAATTTTACGGACAAGCCCATCGATTTTTGCCTGTCCGGCATCAATGACGGCGAAAATGCCGCCACCGGCGTGTATTACAGCGGCACGGTAGCCGCCGCGCGGGAAGCGCGCATGATGTATCTGCCCTCTATGGCCGTGTCCATTGAGCGGGGCGCAACGGAGGACATGCTGAACCACCTGGCCAGCTTTGCCGTGCAGCTGGCAGAGTATTTGGTGACAGTGGAACTGCCGCGCCTGATGGTGGTGAACCTCAACGCGCCCGCGCTGCCGAAGGAACAGCTCAAGCCCCTGCGCCTGTGCCCGCTCAGCGATGCGTACTTCATCGACCACTATGAGGGGCGCACAAGCCCCCATGGCCAAAGCTATTATTGGATGTGCAAAATGCCCGATGAAGGCTCGCCCTACGAGCAGCCGCTGCCGGGCACCGATCTGGCACTTTTGCAGGAAGGGCACATGACTTGCACATTTTTGGGCGGTTATGACCATTGCAACGTGGATTTTGCAGAAAAAATGCAAGTCTTTTGCCAAAAAACTTGCATTTCTGATTTAATTTGATATAATGCTTGTATCATCCCGAAAGGCTGCGTGAACGCATTATGCAAAATACGCAAGACATGATCCAGCGCCTCAACCTGAGCGGAAAACGCTTGAGCAAGGGCCACCGCCGGATCGCCGAATATATTGTAGAGCATTATGACAAGGCCGTGTTTATGACGGCGTCCACCCTGGGCGAAATGGTAGGCGTCAGCGAAAGCACCGTGGTGCGTTTTGCCGTGGCGCTGGGCTATGAAGGGTATCCGCAGCTGCAGCGCTCGCTGCAGGAGCTGGTGCGCCACCGCCTCACCGCCGTGCAGCGCTTCGAGATGGCGTCCGATATCCAGCAGGATGACGTGCTTAAAACGGTTCTGCGCACAGACATGCAAAACATCCGAAACACCATTGAGGGCATCGACAACCAGGCCTTCTCCGATGTGGTGAACCGCATGCTCAGTGCCAACACCATCTATGTGCTGGGTCTGCGCTCCGCAGCCCCCTTGGCGCAGTTCTTTGGCTATTACCTGCATTTTGTGTTTGATGATGTGCGTGTGGTGGCTGTGGGCACGACAGACGTATTTGAGAGCATCTCCCGCATCAAGGAAGGGGACATGCTGATTGGCATCAGTTTCCCCCGCTATTCCACCCGCACGCTGGAAGCCATGCGCTTTGCCCGCCGGGCAGGCGCACAGGTGGCCGGCATCACCGACGGGCCCATGAGCCCGCTGCACGCGGTTTCGGACGCTTGCCTGTCCGCCCGCACAGACATGGCATCGTTTGTGGATTCGCTGGCAGCGCCGCTGTCGGTGATCAACGCACTGGTCGTTGCCCTGGCCATGCAGCGCAAAGAAGAACTGAGCAAGCATTTTGAACGACTGGAAGAAATCTGGGATGCACACAGTGTTTATGTCAACCGGGAAAACCCATGATGTGATGGTGGTGGGCGGCGGCGCGGCAGGCATGATGGCCGCGCTGTTTTGTGCGCGGGGCGGCGCGAAGGTGCTGCTATTGGAGCGCAACGAAAAGCTGGGCAAAAAGGTATACATCACCGGCAAAGGCCGCTGCAATGTGACAAACGTCTGCCCGGTGGATGATTTTTTGCAGGAGGTGCCCTGCAATCCCCGGTTTCTGCATGCCGCGCTGCGCTTTTTTTCTCCCCAGGATTTAATGGAGCTATTGGAAGAACTGCATTGCCCCCTCAAAATCGAGCGCGGCAACCGTGTGTTCCCCGTCAGCGACAAGGCCAGTGATGTGACCCGCGCGCTGGAGCATGCGCTGCAAAAGGCCGGGGTGGAACTGCACTATCACGCCCGGGTGCAAAAGCTGATTTGTGAAAACGGTTGCGTGCAAGGCGTTTTGCTGGAGAATGGCCAGGAGCTTTTTTCATCCGCTGTGATCCTGGCCACCGGCGGCTTGTCCTACCCGAGCACCGGCTCCACCGGCGATGGCCTGTTGTTTGCCAAAGACAGCGGGCACGCGCTTTCCCCCACCCGCCCGGCGCTGGTGCCGCTGAACACCGTGGAGGAATGGCCGAAAGCCTTGCAGGGATTGTCGCTTAAAAATGTTTGCCTCACCGCGGTTCAATGTGGTAAAATGGTCTTCTGCCAGCAAGGCGAAATGCTGTTTACACACTTTGGCATATCCGGCCCGCTGGTGCTTGAATTAAGCAGCCATCTTAAAGGGAACGATATGAAGGCTGTGTCGCTGGCGCTGGATTTGAAGCCCGCTTTGGATGCCGAGCAATTGGACGCGCGCCTGCAAAGGGAACTGAAGCAAAGCGGCAAACGCCACGTGGGCAGCATATTGCAAACACTGCTGCCGCAAAGCCTGGCGCTGATTTTCCCCGAGCTGTGCGGCGTCAGCGGCGATTGTCAGGCCAGCCAGGTGACTTTGGCGCAGAGAAAGCGCATTGTCGACACCCTGAAATCCGTGCCCATCACGCCGCACTCCTTCCGCTCGATGAGTGAGGCCATTATCACCCGCGGCGGCGTAGCCGTTAAGGACGTATCGCCCTCTACCATGCAATCCAAGCACGTTTGCGGCCTGTACTTCGCCGGGGAAATGTTGGATGTGGATGCGCATACGGGCGGGTTCAACCTGCAAATTGCTTTTTCCACCGGTGCGCTGGCCGGGCAAAGCGCTGCGTTATACGCGCAATCCCTCACATGACTTAATCACACCGAAAGGCGTTGTTTATGCAATACATTGTACTGGACCTGGAATGGAATCAGCCGCTTTCTTACAACAGCAGTGCCTATAAAAGCGTGGGCGGCAAGCTGCTGTTTGAAATGATCCAGATTGGCGCTGTCAAGCTGGATGCATCGATGAAGGTGGTGGATACATTCAACCAGCTGATTTGCCCCACGCATTATGTGAAGCTGCACCCGCGCATCAAGCGCATCACCCAGATTTCTCAGGAGGATGTGAGCAGTGCTCCCCCTTTTCCAGAGGCGATTGATCTGTTTGCCGCCTGGTGCGGGGAGGATTACAAGCTTCTCACCTGGGGCTGCGATGATGTATCCGTGCTGGCGCAAAATATCAGCTTTTTTAAGGTGGAGACCAAGCTATCCGAGGTGTATGACATCCAGCAGCTGTATGGCACGATGGTGGGCAACGGCAAGGAACGCGCCGGCCTCAAATCCGCCATGGAGCACTATGAAATCCAGCCGGACGATGAAATGCCCTTCCACAACGCCCTCAACGACGCGTATTACACAGCGCTGGTGTTTTCGAATTTCCCGGAGCCTGAGAAGGTACTGGAATGCCCGCTGACGCCCCGAAAACTGAAGCATATTGAGCGCAAGCATGAGCATCAGGCCATTCTGCGCGTGCGGTCCGCCGCCGAGGGCCTGAGGAGCGCTGCTGCCGGCAAGCCGCCCTGCCCCACCTGCGGCAAGCATATGGACATCCCGGAAGGTTATGTTGAGCAGGCCGAGGATAAGTTTATGGCCTTGGCAGACTGCCCGCAGCATGGGCTGGTGTTTGTGAAGCTGGCGTTTGGCAAGAACGACGAGGGCAAGCGGGTGATGATCCGAACAGCCTCAATATCGGACGAGCAGAGCAGCGCCTATGTGACCACAAAACATCTGCAATGGAGGAATAAAGTGGCAAGCCAGATCTTGCCCGAAGAATAGGAGGACCCTATGCGCATCACATTGCTAAACAATACTGCGGATTTCGCCTCCCCTATCACGGTGCTGGACGCGCTGAAAGCCCTCGCGCCCGAAGCGGCAGATGCCGCGCTGGGCTGCTTTTGCGGCGGCCGCGCACTGGAACTCACCCATGTGATCACCGAAGATTGCAGCCTGCATCCCATCACTTTCCAGAATGAGGAAGGCCGGCGCATTTACGAGCGCTCGCTACGATTTGTGATGCTGATGGCGTTCAAGCAGGTTTTTCCAAAACATCATGTGCGCATTGAGCATTCGATTGGTTTTGGCGTATATCTGCACCTAATTGGAAAAACACTGATGCAAGAGGATATAGATGCTGTCGATGCCGCCATGCGCGCCATTGTGCAGCAGAATTTACCCTTCAAAAAAGAGCACTGGACGCGCAGCAAAGCCATTGAATATTTCAAAGAGCAAGGCGAGACTGACAAAATGCGCCTGCTGGCATACCGCCCTTACGATCACTTTAACGTGTATCTTTGCGGTGGCATGGCGGAATACTTCTATGGGGCGATGCTGCCCTCCACCGGCTATTTGACAGCGTTTGCCCTGCGCCTGAATGCGCCGGGGCTGGTGATGCAAATGCCCTCGCCTTTAGACCCCAAAAACCCCGCGCCCTATGTGTCGCGCCCCAAACACCTGGCAGTCTTTGCCCAGTCCAACTCCTGGTGTCAAATCCTTAACTGCGCCACCGCCGCCAATTTGAACGACCTGATTGTCAGCGGTCAACTGCGCGATTTCATCCGCGTCAACGAAGCATTACATGATAAATCCATTGCCGAAATCGCCGATGGCATCGTCAAAAAGGGCGCGCGCGCCATCTTTGTGGCAGGGCCGTCCTCCAGCGGCAAGACCACCTTCTCCAACCGTCTGTGCATCCACCTGCGGGTGCTGGGGCTGTCTCCGGTGCTGATTTCGCTGGACGATTTCTATCTGGACCGGGATCAAATTCCGCTGGAAGCAGACGGCCTGCCCGATTTGGAAGCGCTCAGTGCGCTGGATGTGCCGTTGATTGGCGAATGCTTGAACAGCCTTTTGGAAGGCAAAATGACGGATATGCCACATTTTGACTTCCATACTGCCAAGCGCGCCACTTCCGCCCGAAAATTGCAAATCACGGAAAACCAGCCGCTGGTGATCGAGGGCATCCATGGCCTCAACCCTGCGCTGCACCAGAGCTTTGATCAAAACCTGCTGGCGCGGGTGTATATCAGCGAGCTGACCTGCCTGAACCTCGATAACCATAACCGCATCCGCACCACAGACGCGCGGCTGCTTCGCCGCCTGGTTCGTGACCATCAGTTCCGCAATACCCCACCGGAGCAAACCCTGGAAATGTGGAACAGCGTGCGCCGGGGCGAGGAAAAATGGATTTTCCCCTATCAAGAGCAAGCGGATTTTGTGTTCAACAGCGCACTGCACTACGAGCTGCCGGTGCTCAAAAACTACGCGTATGAGCTGCTCAAGGCCATCGCGCCGGAGCATCCTACCTATTTATTATCGCGCAGGCTGCTCAAAATTTTGCACTATCTGCTGCCTGCGCCCAAGGATGCGCTCAAAGAAATCCCTCCGCTGTCGCTGCTGCGCGAATTCATTGGCGGCTGCACGCTATATGAATAAGAGGTTACCGCCGTTTTTCGCCACACTTCATGTATTTTCCTGAAATATTGCATCGCCTCCTTGCGCACAATAGCCGCGAGGAGGCGATTCTCTTGAACAAACGTTGGTTACTCTTGGCCCTATGCATTGTCAGCGCGCTACTATTAGCCGGCTGCGCCAGCAATGCCGACACTCTTCCCTCGCCCAGCCCCATGGTTTCGGTATCCCCGGGCGTGACAAATGACATGTTGACCTCGCCCGGCCCGAGCGCCAGCATCATGCCCGGCGCCAGCGTATCCCCCGGTATTGATACGCTGCCCGCCGCTGGCCTGACCACCCTGGAAGCAGCCCAAAAGGCATCCAAAGACATTGAAGATGCCATTGAAAAGCTGACCGAGGTAGATGAAGCCTATGTGGTCGCCGTCAATGATACGGCTATAGTCGGGCTGAAGCTGAATGCCCAGTATAAGGGTACCGTGGATGACCGCCTGAAAAAGATGGTGCTGACCCGCGCCCAGACCGTCACTAAAGGCGTGACAGGCGTTGCGGTGACAAACGACCCTACCCTGATGACCTCCATTGAGCAGCTGGCCAAATCCCTGGCGGACAGCACTTCCCTGGCGGCCATCACCGCGCAGGTAGACGAGATGGCGCAGCAGATCACCGTCTACAAGGAATAACCCAAAAGGAGGGCCGCCTGCATGCGACGCTGGACACTGTATGGAGCAATCCCTGTTTCCTTGATTGCAGCCATAATGCATGCAGGCGGCGCGGCGGCGGGAATGCTATTGTGGCAGCTTGGCGGCTACGTGCTGCTGCGCCCGGCGCACTTTTCCTGGCCCCATCGGCAGCAACGCGTGCGGGTCGCATCGCGGCGCTTTCTTCATGGTATGATGGGGGTTTTTGTGCTGATCCTGTGCTTTCGCGCGATGCAAACCCTATGCGAAGTGCTCGGCACGCAAACTGCCTTAACAGATACACTCTCCCTGATTGGCGCTGTCTTTGTGGCGCATAGCGTCCTGGCGCGCGCTTTCTATATAAAAACCAAGCCGGTCATCACATGGATGCTCGGCTTGGCTTTTTTGTGTATTACGCTTTATCTGCTTTTTTGTACAGGATGATTGGCGTGCCTGCGCGGGGATGGTCGGGCAATTGCTGATTGAGCTTTTGAATCTCCCGCACGGGAACACGATAGCGCTTGGCAATATCCCAAAGCGTTTCCTCCGGCTGCACAAAATACAGCGTCACACCATCTGGAATACCCTTGGCAGCGGTTTCGCGCACATCGCTGATCACATCGGCGGACTCCTTGCGCACGCCGGTTGCTATCAGCTGCAGGATGTACTTCAGCTCCACCCTGTCGCCCGTGATGGCACTGGTTTCCACCTGATAAGCGCTGAGCTCCAGATTATCCTGCGGCGTTACGGCAGTGGAAAATGCCACATGGAAGGGTTCTTCCTGATTGATCGCTACCGGCACCGCGGTATCGTCCGTCTGGTAAATCAGGGTGACTTCCATCACGCCGTCCACTACAAGCTTGCCACCCTGCTGGTCTGCTTTTGCAATGATTGGCCGCACAAAACCAAGCAGAGACTGCTTGACGCGGGGCGAGCCATCGGGCAGCAGCATCACGGTTTTGCCGCTTTCGGCCACCTGCTCGTGCACGGTGCCAGTGCGGTACACCACGCGCTGCCGAGGCAGGTCCAGCGCTTCATCCCCTGTAGAGTAAGCATCTGCCACCGTGGTCATGTGGATGTCTTCCACGGCGCTCATCTCCGCTGCCAGCAGGATTTCCGCGCGCATCAGCCGCCCGCCGTTTCCGGCCTCCTGCGATAATACGGCCACATCACGGATGCCGGTACGCGCGGCCAGGGCATCACCCAGCGCACCGGAGAGCGTCACCGTCTGCTCAAAGGGCATGCTATGGCGCGTCACCATCAGCGGCCTGCCCGGTATCTCCGAGGTATGATAGGCCTCAATGTTTACAACGCCAACAACCGTGGCCTTGCCGTCGGCACCGCCCATAATATCCTCAGTCTGTGCGCGCGCTGTGGCAAACAGCGTGTTTTTGATTTGCAATGCTTCCGGCAGCTCAAATTCTTCGCGAAGGAGCGTCTGGTTTTCCCCCTCACCCACGGTGCGCTGCATGGCCAAGGTCTGCGTCACGCGCTCGATATTCCCATCGCCCTCGAGGTCCTTCACAAAGGCAATGCTGCGGGGCAGTGTAGCCTCTGCCGTCAACGCCACAATGGCGCTGAGCAGCAGCCTCCCATTAAACGCCTTGGCGCTCACATGCTGCACCTCTGCGCGCGGGCGAAGGCGTACAGACGCGCTCTGATCATTCTCCGTCTGCAGCGGCATCTGCTGCGCAAAATCGGCCGTCGTCTCCAAAGATGAAACGTGGCTCAAATCCCCCTGCGCATACAAGACATGGAATGTCACCCGTCCATCGGCTGTGATGCGGTTGCCCATCAGTTCCCCGCCATTGACCGCTACGGTGGCACCCGCATAGTATACCCGTGCCTCTTCCCTCAGCCCGCCCGGCAGCGCAATTTCCGTTTCTACTACGGTTTGCGTCGGCTTGGCCGCCAATACTTGTTCGGTTTCCATATTTTCACGAATGATTCGCACGTCCATGACTTTCCCTCCCATCACTTCTGCTCATGCATATTCAGCCTGCACACAAATTATGTACGCAGGCTGATGGAAGGAGATAAATTATGCGGTTGTTTACACTCTTTCCGTAAGTGTCACATGGACGGTATCGCCGGGCTGCTTGCCTATTTTGGCGCGGATATCCTTGCGGATGCCCAGGATGTGGCAGGGCGTGCCCATACGCACCAGGCTGCCGTCATAAGGCTCGCCATCAAAGGTGGCGTGCACAGAAACGCGCCCTTTTCCAAACACCGCCTTCACGTCAAAAGGGATTTCCACATAAGCACCGTCCATATCCGGCACTTTTTTGATTTCGGCATCAAAGGCGAGCATTATTCTTTTGCCTCGCCCAGCGTGCAAACATAGATCATGTCCTTCTGCTCCCGCTCCGAAACCTTATACGCCGATGCGTAGGATTTGTTGTTGAACAGCATCACGCAGGTATTGCCGCCATCGAGGTTATAGGCCGTCTGAACACCCAGCGTACCCATAAAATCGGCCATCTGCTGATGCGTAACGCCCTTGGAAATTTCATTGCGGCCTTCCGCGTTGACAAACACATACTCCAGCGGGCCAACCTGCGCAATCACCATGCGAGGCGAGGGCTTCTGGCAATCAAAATAATAGTCCGGGTTAACCTGCTGCACTTCGCCGCCCTTCACCAGCACCGGGCCAAAGGTGAAGCCGTTCACGATGGTGTGGCCGGCCTTTACAAACTCCAGAATTTCCTGTGCGTCCGAGTTGATGATGCCATGAAAATCGCCGTTTTCGTCAATGATCAGCGTATCCTTGGCGGGGAAAATGTTCATGTAAATCTGCTCGCCCTGGCGGTAAATCACGCCGCCGCGCGGAACGCGCTGGGTATAATACTCGCCGTTGATGATCAGCACGGCGTTGGTGCGCTTGGACATACGGAAGGGGCTTTCCACCGCTGCCTCGGCCGCCTTGCCCGCATAGCAGGTGCGAAGCTGCGAAGCATCCGCAACCTTAATCCACGCGATATTATAGCGCACACCGTCAATATCACGTTTTTCCAGGTTTACCTCCAGCGTATCGTCTTTATAGGAGGAATCGGTGAAAGCATTGGGATCGGGTGCGGGAGCAACGGTTTTGATGTCCATATCAAGCGGCGTATAGCCTTCGGCCAAGCCGGACACAAAGAGCGCCACCAGCAGTATCATCAATAATAAGAAATAGACCTTTTTCATGCCCTTGCCTCCAGATCAATCTTTTTTATTTGCGACATGCCATAGCCGGTATACAGCGCGCAGACCGCGATAAACACGCCGTACAGCAATAGATGGGATATGCCGGTCTTATCCAGGGCAAACTCTATGCCAATTAGAATACCTGCCACGGCCAGCGACACAAGCAGCGCGGTTTTCCATTTACCGCGCATCAGCGCCGGGATCAATACTGCCCCGGCGGCCATCAGCATGGCCATGATCTGCTGCACATGCACAAAGCCCCATTGCATGTAGCCATCGCGGCGGAGGCTCTCTGTGAGCAGCGTAACAACACCCAGCCACAATACGCCCTTAACAAACAAATGCTCTTCTTTGTATTTAAGCACCGGTATAATAGCCAGAACAAATAGAGCCATGCTGGCAAAGACCGCGAAAAACGCGGTGTTCAGCCGTATGCCGGCAGGGGTTTGTATCGTTATAAACAGCACAAAGTGATCCATCGCAGGGCCATAGCCTGCATAAGTGCCCAGCTCTGCCATCCGAGAAAAAATAGTGAACAGAAGCAGTGACGGCGTCAGCATGTTCAGCAGCGGCATCGTCATCACTGCAGCGATCTTACTATACAGCAGCATCCCAAGCGCCGCACCCAGCAGTGCGCCCAGCAGTGAAAACCCTCCGTCCGCCAGAATGAAAATCGGCCTCAAATCATTAAACTCTATAAAGTAGTGCCCATAGTTTACCAGGCAGTATACCAGCCTGCTCATCACCAGGCCCAGCACAATCGTGCAAAGAATATCCCACCCTGCCCAGCGCCCTGTAAGCCATGCAAATATAAGCGCCGAAATCAACACGCCCGTGCCAATCACCCCGCCAAAAAAGCTGGCCCTAAGGGGGCGCGGCTCCGGCCTTGGCGGCTCCGCCGGCATACCCAGCAACAGCATCAGCTCGCGCTCTGCATCGGACAGCTGCGCATCATCGGCAGGCACGCGGCTATACTCCTGCAGCGCCTCGGGCATAATATTGCTGTGGTGCAGCAGAAAGAAAAACGATACGCAAAGCAGCACAATCAGCGCCCACGCGACAATCGTGGATATGATTCTCATTTTAGGTGCCCCCCTTATCGCCTGCATCCGTTGTGTTCGTCAATACATACAGTTTCATTTTATCAGCACCCGCAAGTAAAGTCAAACATTCGGCGGTAATTTTTACACAATATGATTTTACATACATTTAACCATACTTGTGTTTTACACTTTACATGGATGCTTTATGATGTTAACTGTACCGAATAAAGAAGAGAAGACAGAAAGATGGAGGAAAAAGAAATGAAGAAGGTTATCGCAATCGCCCTGATGATGATGCTGGTGCTTGGCAGCGCCATGGCCGCCACCTTCAACGACAAGAAGGATATCAACGTGGTATCCCGTGAAGCAGGCTCCGGCACGCGCGGCGCGTTCATCGAGCTGTTTGGCATCGAAGTAAAGGCGAAGACGGCACCAAGAAAGATACCACCACCAAAGAAGCTGTCATCGCCAAGCAGACCGACGTGATGCTGATGAACATCCAGAACGACCTGTACGCCATCGGCTATGTGTCTCTCGGCTCCCTCAACGAGACGGTGAAGGCCGTGAACATTGACGGCGTGGAAGCGACCACCGACAACGTGAAGAACGGCACCTACCCCATCGCCCGCCCCTTCAACATCGCCACCAAGGGCGAGCCCATCGCTCTTGCGCAAGATTTTATCGACTTTATCCTCTCCGCAGAAGGCCAGGCCGTAATCGGCAAGAGCTACATCGCGGCCCAGGAAGATGCCGCCGCGTATGCCGGCAGCAAGCCCGCTGGCAAGATCGTGGTGGCCGGTTCCTCCTCCGTGACCCCCGTGATGGAAAAGCTGAAAGAAGCCTACATCGCCATCAACCCCAATGCCACCATTGAAATCCAGCAGTCCGACTCCTCCGCGGGCCTCAGCAACGCCATCGAAGGCGTGTGCGACATCGCCATGGCCAGCCGCGAACTGAAGGACAGCGAAAAAGAACAGCTCACCGGCATCCAGATTGCACTGGACGGCATCGCCGTAATCGTGAACAACGGCAACCCCGCCTCTGACCTGAGTAAAGATCAAGTGAAATCCATCTTCACCGGCGCTGTCACCACCTGGGGTGCCATCGTCCAATGAGAACCGTCAAAGAAAAAGCCATGAGCGCCGTGTTTTTAACAGCGGCGCTCGCCTCCATATTATCGGTTCTGCTGATCTGCGTGTTTTTGTTCGCGGGCGGCGTGCCCGCGATCGGCAAAGTGGGGCTACTCAAGTTTCTGCTGGGCACCGAATGGTCGCCGGTGGACGTGCCGCCGGAGTTTGGCATCCTGCCCATGATTGTGGGCAGCCTGTATATCACCGCAGGAGCAATCATCATCGGCGTTCCCATCGGCATCCTCACCGCGGTGTTCCTGGCCTGTGTGTGCCCAAAGAAGCTCTATAAAATGATTAAGCCCGGCGTCAACCTTTTAGCCGGCATCCCCTCTGTGGTGTATGGCTTCTTTGGCATGGCCGCCATTGTGCCGCTCACCGGCAACAGCATCCTTTCCGCGTGCATACTGCTTGGGATTATGATTCTGCCCACCGTAATCGGCCTTGCGCAAAGCGCACTGGAAGCAGTGCCGCGCTCTTATTATGAAGGCGCGTTGGCGCTGGGTGCCGGGCACTATCGTAGCGTTTTCCGCGTGGTGTTGCCAGCCGCAAAATCCGGCGTGGCGGCCTCGGTGGTGCTGGGCATAGGCCGCGCAGTTGGTGAGACCATGGCCGTTATTATGGTGGCAGGTAACCAGCCGCGCATGCCGATATCCATATTTAAGGGTGCCCTCACACTGACTGGCAACATCGTGATCGAAATGGGCTATGCGGCCGATCTGCACCGGGAAGTGCTGATCGCCAGCGGCGTGGTGCTGTTTGTGTTCATCCTACTGATCAACCTGTGCTTCAGCGCGCTGAACAGAAAGGGGCGCACATGAAAAAACGCAAGGCCTCCGAAACAATCCTGGCGGTTATCACCTGGGGCGCGGCAGGGCTGACGCTGAGCGTATTGTTCTTCCTGATCGCCTTCATATTGGTAAAGGGCGTGCCGCACCTCAAGCCCTCGCTGTTCGCGCTGAGTTATAACAGCGACAACGTGTCCATGTTCCCAGCCATGGTGTCCACGCTGATCATGACGGTATTTTCGCTACTGATCGCCGTGCCGCTCGGGCTGTTTGCTGCCATTTATCTGGTGGAATACGCCAAGCGCGGCAACAGGCTGGTAAAGGCCGTGCGCCTCACCACCGAAACGCTGTCCGGCATTCCCTCGATTGTATATGGGTTGTTTGGCATGCTGTTCTTTGTCAACTTCCTCGGCTGGCGAAACTCCGTGTTGGCGGGTGCGTTCACGCTGTCCATCATGATACTGCCGCTGATCATGCGCTCCTGCGAGGAAGCACTCAAATCCGTGCCCGATACGTACCGGGAAGGCTCGTTCGGCCTAGGCGCAGGCAAGCTGCGCACGGTGTTCAAAATCGTGCTGCCAGCCGCCATGCCGGGCATTTTGGCAGGTGTAATCCTGGCCGTTGGCCGCATCGTGGGCGAAACGGCAGCGCTGATCTACACCTCCGGCACGGTGGCGCAAATCCCGGGCAGCCTGATGGACTCCGCCCGCACGCTGTCGGTGCACATGTATGCCCTGTCCAGCGAGGGCCTGCACACCAATGAGGGCTATGCAACCGCCGTGGTACTGCTGATGATCGTGGTGGGCATCAACGCCCTGTCGTCCTTTATTGCCAAACGAATCGGAGGAAAAGCATGAATCCGGTATTTGATATTCAAGACCTCAACCTCTATTACGGCAGCTTTCAAGCACTCAAGCACGTCCATATGCCCATTGAAGCCGGGCAGATTACGGCCTTTATCGGCCCGTCCGGCTGCGGCAAATCCACGCTGCTCAAAACCCTCAACCGCATGAACGACCTGGTGGAGGGCTGCAAAATCACCGGCAAGGTGACCTTTAACGGCCAGGATGTATACCACCAGATGGACGTGAACACGCTGCGCAAGGAAGTGGGCATGGTGTTTCAAAAGCCAAATCCCTTCCCCATGAGCATCTACGACAACATCGCCTTTGGCCCGCGCACGCATGGCGTGAAGGGCCGGTATGCCCTGGATGAGCTGGTGGAAAAATCCCTTCGCGGCGCGGCGATCTGGGATGAAGTGAAGGACCGCCTCAAAGCCTCTGCGCTGGGGCTGTCCGGCGGGCAACAGCAGCGGCTGTGCATCGCACGGGCGCTGGCGGTGTCCCCCACTGTGTTATTGATGGACGAACCCACCAGCGCGCTCGACCCAATTTCTACCGGAAAAATCGAAGAACTGCTGCTGACATTGCGCGAGGAATATAGTATAATCATCGTGACCCACAACATGCAGCAGGCAACCCGCGTCAGCGACAAAACCGCCTTCTTCCTGCTGGGCGAAGTGGTGGAGTATACCGATACCGAAGTCATGTTTTCCATGCCGCGCGACAAGCGCACCGAGGATTATATCACAGGGAGGTTTGGCTAAAATGCGGAGCCGTTTTGATGAGCAGCTGGCACAGCTGAATAACAGCCTGATTGAGATGGGCGCACTGATTGAAGACGCCATCTCCAAGGCCGCCACCGCCTTGCAGGAGCAGGACGTGGCCTTGGCGCAGAGCATCATTGCCGGGGACGACCGCATTGATGACAAGGAAAAAGAGATTGAGAGCCTGTGCCTGAAACTGCTGCTGAACCAGCAGCCTGTGGCGCGCGATCTTCGCCAAATCTCCACCGCGCTCAAGATGATCACCGATATGGAGCGCATCGGCGACCAGGCCGCCGATATATCGGAGCTTTGTGTCTACCTGGCCAAGGCGGAATATATCAAAAAACTGGTAGACATCCCCCTGATGGCGAAGGCCACCATCAAGATGGTCACAGAAAGCATTGACGCCTATGTGCGAAAGGATCTGCAATTGGCCGAGGCCGTGATCGCCTATGATGATGTGGTGGACGAGATTTACCAGACCGTGAAAAAAGAGCTGATCCTGCTGGTGCACGAGAATGCCGACCATGGCGAGCAGGCATTTGATCTGCTGCAAATCGCCAAGTATTTTGAGCGCATCGGCGACCATGCCGTCAACATTGCCGAATGGGTGATTTTTTCCATCAACGGCAAGCACAAAAACAAGCAAGTGCTATAAGGAGGCGCGCGTGCAGAAGATTTTTATTGTAGAGGATGACGACAACATCCGGGAGCTGGTATGCTATGCGCTGGAATCCTCGGGCTTTGAGCCGTCCGGCTTTGCCGAGCCTTCCGGGCTTTGGCAGGCGCTGCGGGGCGGCACTTGCCCGGCCCTGTTGGTGCTGGACATCATGCTGCCGCAGGAGGACGGCATGAGCATCCTCAAAAAACTGCGCCAAAGCGAAAAAACACGCCAGCTGCCCATCATTATGCTGACGGCCAAGGGCGCGGAGCACGACCGCATCCGTGGGCTGGACCTTGGCGCGGACGATTATATGACCAAGCCTTTCTCAGTCATGGAGCTGTTATCCCGGGTGAAAGCGGTGCTTCGCCGCAGCGGGAGCCTGCAAGACGAGGCCGAGGAGCTGGCCGCCGGCGGCATTGTGCTCCATTTGAAACGCCACAGTGTCACAGCAAACGGGCAGGATGTGGTGCTCACCCTCAAAGAGTTCGAGCTTTTGCACCACTTGATGCGAAGCGCGGGCATGGTGCTCAGCCGCGATCAGCTGATGGAGCAGGTGTGGGGCTTTTATTATGAGGGCGAAAGCAGAACCATCGATGTGCACATCAACTCCCTGCGGCAAAAGCTGGGCGATTGCGGCAATGCCATCAAGACGGTGCGCGGCATTGGTTATAAGCTGGAGGAAAATTCGTGAAAAATAAAATCCTCAAATCCCTCCTGCTGTTTACCACCGCGTGCGTGGTGCTTTGTGCGGTGCTGCTTTGCTGGGCGTTCTATCATCAGCTGTCTACCAACGCGCAGGACGACCTGCGAGAGCGTGCGCGCATGCTGCGGGACACCACCGTATCCGATGTGTACAGCCTGTCACTGATCGATATGCGCGTGACGCTGGTCGCCGCAGACGGCAAGGTTTTGTATGACGACGATCAGGACGCTTCCCTGATGAACAACCATGCCGACCGCGAGGAGATCATCGAAGCGCTGGCCACAGGCCAAGGCAAAAGCCGCCGCTACTCCGATACCTTGGGCCAGGAAACCTATTATTACGCCGTCAAACTGTCCGACGGTTCGATTTTGCGCCTGGGCAAGACAATCGACAGCATTGTGAGCATATTCAAAAGTGCACTGCCCCTGTTCTGCCTGATCGTAGTGCTGGTGCTGCTCGCAGGATACTTTGTGGCAGGCCGCTTGACCCGCAGCATCATTGCCCCCATCAATCACATCGATCCGGAGGATGAAAGCACCGCGCCCTATGACGAGTTTGTGCCCTTCATGCGCACCATTTCGCACCAGCGGGAGCATATTGAGGATCAGCTGCTGACGCTGAAAAAGCGTAACGATACCATCAGCACCATCATGGACAATACCCGCGAGGGCATGATCCTGGTGGATAGGCAAGGTGTCATTCTGTCGGCCAACAAAAGCGCACTTGGCATCTTTGATGTTGATACGGATATGAGCAAGCGCAACATCCTGGAGCTTTTCCGGGATATGGAGCTGATCAACTGCGTGCGCGAGGCGCTGAATGGGCAAAACAGCGAGCTATATTTCGACCGCGAGGGCAAGGTATACCAAGTATTCTTCAGCCCGGTTACAGACAGCGGCGCAATCATCCTGTTTATGGACATCACCGAAAAAGCGCGCGCCGAAAAAATGCGCCAGGAGTTCTCCGCCAATGTATCGCACGAACTAAAAACGCCGCTCACCAACATCTCCGGCTATGCGGAAATGATCGTCAGCGGCATGACCAGGGAAGGCGATATTGCGCGCTTTGTAGGCAAAATCAAGGAAGAAGCGGCGCGGCTGATCACATTGATTGAGGACATTATCATGCTGTCGCGGCTGGATGAAAAGGCCGATTTGCCAAGGGAGGATATAGAGCTTCGCGCCGTGGCCGCAAGCGTAATCGATGCTCTGCAAAAGAAAGCCTGCGAAAACAATATTCAGTTGATCCTGGATGCCGCCCCTGTGCACTACCCCTGCGCGCCCACCCTGTTGTACGAGCTTCTCTATAACCTCGTGGACAACGGCATCAAGTATAACCGCCCGATGGGCAATGTCACCATCACCCTGGCAGAGTCCGAAACGCAGGTGGGCATTACCGTGCGGGACAGCGGCATTGGCATCCCCCGTGAGGATTTGGAGCGCGTGTTTGAGCGCTTCTACCGCGTAGACAAATCCCGCTCCAAAAAAACCGGCGGCACCGGGCTGGGGCTGTCCATCGTGAAGCATATCGCGCTATTGTATGGCGGCACGGTGGAAGCACAGAGCGAAAAAAATGCGGGAACGTGCATTCAAGTCACGCTCCCACTGGGGGACACGGGGAAGGAACGCAGGGGGCTACTCGCCCCCTGAAACCCCTCGGCAGGGTGGTGACCACCCTGCACCCACACCTTATGTTTTATTAGGCGGCTATTGCGTATTTTACTTCAGCATAATGTATATTCCCAGGGTATCTGCCGAAACACTGATGCTCACCTTGGTACTGTCCTTTTGCAAAAGCTGGCCGACTACCACTTCATTGCTTTCTCCGGCCACCTCCGCAAAACCATTTGTCTTGAGGGTGTCAATGTACTGCTGCCCTTGTTCCATCGTTATGCCTTGGACAAATATCGCATAGTAGCCTGCCGTCTCATCCGTAATCACATAGGCAGGTGTCCCCACCTCGGGCTTGATGATGGCATCGGTATATGTATTGACAGGCCATTCAGTAATGTCTTCCCGTGCCGCAGCGTCAGGGGTCGCGTCGTTTGCCGGGGGTGTTTGGGTAGAGCAGCCACCACAGATCAGCATCGCACACAAGGCCAGCAAGAGGATCGAGAACGACTTTTTCATGGTAATTTCTTAGTCCTTTCCTAATCACAAGATTTTGGGAACCTGTTTTAGTTTACGCCTGTGTAAATCAAAAATCAATGTTAATGACATCCATTTTTTAGATTTTTACAATATCTAATCATTTCCTCTATTAGAAAAGCGCCTGCGACCCGCAAGCGCTTCATTTATTGTCGTGCCAGAAAAGCCTTTTCCTTCTCCGTCAAATTCGCCTTCTCCAGCATATCCGGCCGCCGCTGCGCAGTCACAAGCAACGCCTGCTCCCGCCGCCATGCGGCAATCTTGGCATGATCACCGCTTAGCAGTACCTCTGGCACCGTCATGCCCTCAAAGTCCCGAGGCCGGGTATACTGCGGATATTCCAGCAGCCCGGCGACAGAGAAGCTTTCGTCCCCCGCGCTGTCTTGACTGCCCAGCACCCCCGGCACCAGCCGCGCCACGCAGTCCGTGAGCACCCACGCAGCCACCTCGCCGCCCGTCAGCACATAATCGCCCACGGAAACTTCCAAATCAATATACTTGTCCAGCACCCGTTGATCCACGCCCTCATAATGTCCGCACAGTATGATGAGGTTTTCCTCCATTGCCAGCGCTTCAGCCAGCCGCTGGGTGAGGGGCACGCCGCGCGGGCTCATATACACGCGCTTCCCGGCAAAGGGCACCTCCCCCATCGCATCCTTCATCGCGTCTGCAATGGGCTGCGGCGTCATCAGCATGCCCGCGCCTCCGCCAAAGGGGTAATCATCGGTATTTTTATGCTTAGACGATGAATATGGCCGGATATCCGTTGCTTTGACGGATATCAGGCCATTTTCCTGCGCACGCCCCAGGATGCTGGCGCTCATCACGCTGTCAAACATCTGGGGAAATATGGTGAGAATATTGATATTCAGCATGTTATTGCAGGTTGACAATCAGGCGGCCGCAGGTTTCGCATTCCACGGGCTTGCCAGCCTTGATGTTCCTGGCCACCACGGAGGGCATGGACATATTGCACCCGCCGCATTGATCGCCCACCAGCCGCGCCAGCGGCGGGACGCTGTGCTGCTTGATGTTTTTATATCGCTCCATATATTCCGGCGCAATCTCGGCAGCTTTTTCTGCCGCCGCCGCACGCACCTTTTCCAGCTCCGCAGCCTGCACTTTATTCTCGGCGTCAAACGCTTCGCGCAGCTTATCATATTCGGCCTTGAACTTGGCGGCACGGATTTTGACATCGTGCTGCTGGCGCTCGCGGTCGCTCGCGTCCTTGCGGATGTGCTTGATCTCCTGCTCGTAAGAGTTCAGGTTGCTAAGCATGCGCTTCACATCTGCGATAAACTGCTGTGCTTCCTCGCTGGCGACAGCAGGCTCGTTCTCCATTTTGCTCTGCAGCGTTTTCAGCTGATCCTCCGTGCGGGACACAGCGTCCTTCAGTGCTTCCAGCCGGTCGGACATCACACTCACCTCGTCCTCAATCCGGCGGATGGCAGCCTGCTGCTCCTTCAGGCTATCAATCGTACGCTGCAGTTTGATGCGGGTGGGCGAGCGGCGCATCGCGTTCTCCATTTTGTCCACTTCCACATCGGCCTGTTGATAATTCCACAGCAATTGATATTGATCCATGCAAGAATCCCCCTTTATACGCGCGAAAACCAAAAGGCAGCACGCGCAAAATACAGTATTTCGTGGCGCATTTGCTTCATACAGCGAAAGGCTTCACCTTTGACGCTTGAATACGCACCTTATATTGTACATCATCTGCGCACTTTTGTAAATATGCAACCAGCTCCGGCACCAAAATGACTTCGGTGGCATAGTGCCCGGCATCCAGCAGCACAAAATCGCTCATCGCCGCCCACAGCGCGTTGTGATGGCGCACTTCGCCTGTGATCAGCGCCTGCGCGCCCGCCGCCAAGGCCAAAGGCGCGCCTTCATCATATGCGCCACCCGCCACTGCCACCGTACGGATCAGCGTTTTGCCATTGCCATAAGCGCGAACGTCGGTATCCAGCGCATCCGATACCGCTTTTTGAAGTTCTGCGGCGCTTTGCGCCTGGGACAGTTCGCCAATAAACAGATAATCCTCCTGGCGGATATTTTGAAGGCCGAGGAGCCGCGCCATACACGCACTACCGCTGAGCGCCGTATGGTCCCAATTGGTATGCGCGGCAATCAGCGCCATATGATTGCGGATCATCGCGCAGGCGATCTGCCCTTCTGGGTCGTCCTCGGTGAGGTTTTTACGGGCATGGAAAAACAACGGATGATGCGAGATAATGAGCTGCGCGCCAAGCTCTTGGGCTTCCGCCACCACCTCCGGCGTCACATCCAGCGCCACCAGCACATCGGTGACGGCGGCGTCCTTTTTGCCCAGCAGAATGCCCACATTGTCGAAACCCTCGGCGGTTTCCACAGGGGCATAAGTACGAATAATTTCATCAAAGAATTGCACGGTTGGCTGAGACACGGTCTATTTCCTCCTGCACATATTGTTTGAGCACAGCTGTGCCAGCATCCTGCATCACGCGCAGACAGCGGTCACGGTGCTGCAGATATTCATAATACAGATCGCCATTTTCCTGCATCAGGCACGGCCCCATCCGAAGCTCTTTATCGGTATACTGGATGGCCCCCGGCTCGGCCTTGAGGATCAGATAATAGCGCCTGGCCGATAGCACCACCTGTTCGTGCGTAAAATGATAGCCAATGCGCATCACGGCATCGCGCACCAGGTGATTCTCCGTTTGCGGGGACAATACCAGCGCCGCGCCCTGCAGGTTTTGCGGCGCGGCCAGCAAAATATCCGCCACCGTTTGCCCGCCCATGCCGCATATGGCAATGCACTGAACGGGCGGATTAAGCGCCTTCAGCCCATCCCCCACGCGAAAATCCGCACGCTTGTCAAGCCCGCAAAGCGCGATGCTCCGCCGCGCCTTCTCCAAGGACAGGCTGCTGATATCCGTGATCTGCATCCGCTGGCAGCGCCCGGACGAAAGCAGGGTGCAGGAAAGCCGCCCATGATCGGCGCCGATGTCCGCCCCTGCGTCGCAGGGAGGGAACAGCGCCGCCACGGCGGCCAATCTTGCATCCAGTGTGGGTTGTTGCATCAGTCAAGATAGTCCTTCAGTTTTTTGCTGCGGCTGGGGTGACGCAGCTTGCGAAGCGCCTTGGCCTCGATCTGGCGGATGCGCTCGCGTGTGACACGGAACTCGCGCCCCACTTCTTCCAGGGTGCGCTGGTGCCCGTCATCCAGGCCAAAGCGCAGGCGCAGCACCTTTTCCTCGCGCGGTGTCAGGGTGTCCAGCACATCCCACAGCTGCTCTTTCATCAGCGTGTGGGACGCAGCATCCGCCGGGGCGGGCGCGGCTTCGTCTTCAATGAAATCGCCCAGATGGCTGTCTTCTTCCTCGCCAATGGGGGTTTCCAGCGATACGGGCTCCTGCGCAATCTTGATAATCTCGCGCACCTTGTTTTCGCTGATGCCCATCGCCTTGGCAATCTCATCCGGGGTAGGCTCGCGGCCATATTCCTGCAAAAGCTGGCGCGATACGCGGATCAGCTTGTTGATGGTTTCCACCATGTGCACAGGGATACGGATGGTGCGCGCCGGATCGGCAATGGCGCGGGTGATAGCCTGCCGGATCCACCAGGTGGCATAAGTGGAAAACTTATAGCCCTTGCGGTAGTCAAATTTCTCGACAGCCTTAATGAGGCCGAGGTTGCCTTCTTGAATCAAATCCAAAAAGAGCATGCCGCGCCCCACATAGCGCTTGGCGATGGATACCACCAGGCGCAGATTGGCCTCGGCCAGCTTTTTCTTGGCCTCGTCGTCCCCGGCCTCCATGCGCTGCGCCAGTGCCACTTCTTCGTCCATGGTAAGCAGTGGCACACGGCCAATTTCCTTGAGATACATACGCACAGGGTCGTCAATGCTGATGCCCTCGGGCACGGACAGGTCAAGCTCCTCCGGTAATGGCTCCACTGGCGGCGGGGCGATCTCATTATCGCCATGGGTGATATTGACACCGATGGCTTCAAAGGTTTCTAAAATATTATCAAACTGCTCCGGGTCAATCTCAAAGGTGGACAATAGCGTGATGATCTCGTCATACGTAAGCGTCCCCTTGCTCTTTCCCAGCTCATACAGCTCATTCAGCTTGGATTGCTTGATGTCGGGCTGCGTGGTCAATGACTCCACTCCTCTCTGGTCCTCGGCACTCCGGCCGCTTTCATACGTGTTAGCTCTTTGGATAAGGTCATGACCTCTTGCAAAGCGGCGGCGCGTTCGTTGGCGTCCTGCGCGTTCTTCATACGGTCGGTCATGGTGTCAAGCTGCTGCTTCAAGCGGCTCATCTTCATCACACGAAGGCAATCCTCGGCAATCACCGTAGCATTTTCGCGTTCTTCTTGGGTCAGCAGTGTAAACACCTGGCCGCACACAGCACGGGTCTGTTCATCCTCGGCAGCGGCGATCAGCGCTGACGGACTTTCGCCCCTCAGCAGCCCCTCCGCCAGGGAGCGGAAGATGGGATCGGTAAACTCGTCAGCCTTCACAATATCTTTGGCCAGGCCGGCATAGGCCATCAGGGAAAGCAGCGTCTGTTCTGCGCGCAAATCCTCGGAAACTTCCAGGCGCTTTGCAAATGAGCTTTCCCGTTTTCGTGGGATATTATCCCTTGGCGCGGGGTTATTGATGCCCATTTGCGCCAGCAGTACCTCGCGGGAAAAGCCCGTTTGCACCGTCAGAGCCTCCAAGTAATTCTCAAGCTCCACAGGCTCGCGCACTTTGGCCAGCAGCACGGCACATTGCTTGGCATATTCCGTGCGCCCATCCTGGGTGGAAAGATCAATATTTTCCCGAAAACGCAGCATCTGATAGGATACCGCACTCATGGGCCGAAGCTGCCGGAAAGCGTCCATGCCGCGCTGACGCACATACTCGTCAGGGTCCAGCTTATCGGGAAACACCAGCACCCGCGCAGGGATCTGCTCTTGCTCAAAAATCGTGAGCGCGCGCTCAATGGCATGCTGCCCGGCGCTGTCGCCGTCATACGCCACATCCACTACCGGCGCAAAACGCTTGAGCAGCCGCGCCTGCTCCGGCGTCAGCGATGTGCCTAGCGTTGCCACCACACCCTCCACCCCAGCCTGCGTTAACGCCACTACATCCATATACCCTTCCACCAAAATAATGCGTGGCAGATTCCGGATCTTTTTGAGCAGGTTGATCGCGTATACCCCCAGGCGCTTGTTGAACACCGGGGTATCGGCCGTGTTGAGGTATTTGGGCATCTGATCGCCCATGGCGCGCCCGCCAAACCCCAGCACTTCGCCTTGCAGGTTGATGATGGGAAACATCGCCCTTCCGCGGAACATATCATACCGGTGATCGCCCTTGACCACCGTCAGCCCCGCCAGGCGCAGTTGGTCTTCTGTGAAGCCCTCCTTCATCAAATGCTGGGTCAGATCATCCCAGGTCTCAAGCGACGCGCCCAGGCCAAACTTGCGTATCGTGGCATCATCCAGCCCGCGCCGGTACCAATAGTCCAGCACAGGCTTGCCAGCCGCCGTCCACAATTGGCTGTGGTAATACTGCGCGGCCATCTTGTTGGCCTTAAACAGCACTTCCTTTTGCGATTGGCGCTGCTGATAGCCCTCATCCTCGTCTACATCCGGCGGCGCCATATGCAGCCTGTCGCCCAGCATCCGCGCAGCCTCTGGGAATGTCAGCCGCTCCATCTCCATCACGAACTGCACCACATTGCCCCCGGCCTTGCAGCCAAAGCAATAATAGAGGTTCACATCCGGCGTGACCGAAAATGAGGGCGTCTTCTCGTTGTGAAAGGGGCAGCGCCCCCAATACCGCTGGCCGTCGCGCTTGAGCGTCACATATTGCGACACAACCTGCACAATATCCGCACGCGCGTACAGCTCGTCCATCCATGTGGACGGAATTCTTCCTGCCATGAATTGCTCACCCGTCCTATTCTTTCGCCAACAATGCGATAACTCCTGCAAAAAAGATAATATTTTGCATTTTTCGCGTCAAAGAACCGGAAAACTGGAGGGCAGGAACAAGTGTTGATACGTGCGCATGGCATAGCGGTCCGTCATACAGGCCAGATAATCGGTCACGGCGCGCTCTGTGCCGTCCCGGTAAGCCACCTGCACATACTCCAGCGGCATTTCGCCGGGA